>CACYHF010000008.1 GCA_902774155.1 uncultured Bacteroidia bacterium
CAATAGAGCAGTCAATCATCTTGGTCGTAAGAGCGGTCACCGCAAGGCGATGCTCGCCAACATGGCATCCTCCCTCATCCTGAAGAAGAGGATCACCACCACCGAGGCCAAGGCCAAGGCCCTGAAGCCTTACGTAGAGCCCCTTATCACCAAGTCCAAGGAAGACACCACCCACTCTCGCCGCATTGTCTTCAGCTATCTGAAGGACAAAGAAGCAACGGCCGAACTCTTCCGCACCGTGGCCCCCAAGGTGGCCGATCGTCCCGGCGGATACCTCCGTATCCTGCACACCGGCTTCCGCAGCGGTGACGCTGCCGAAATGGTGCTGGTAGAACTGGTGGACTTCAACGAGGCCGCCCTTGCCGCCGGCAAGAAGGAAGCCAAGAAGAGCACCCGCCGCAGCCGCGCCAAGAAGGCCGAAGCTCCCGCCGAGGAAGCTCCCGCCGAGGAAGCTCCCGCCGCCGAGGCTCCCGCAGCAGAGTAAGCTGGAACCTAAACTTTTGACGCCCGACCTTTTCCCAAGGCCGGGCGTTTTTTGTGCCCTCGGGTACGGGATTCGATTTTTTTTCTTATATTTGAGAACTGTAACCACGGAAAAGACTAACTAATTCATAAAACACAAAACCATGTCAAAAAAAGGTAACAGCAGCATTATTGCTATTGTAGCGATGATCTTCCTGTTCGGTATGATCTCGTTCGTGACCAATCTGGCCGCTCCCATTGGCAATATCTGGAAGATGCAGCCCGGTATCGAGGGCTCCAACTTCTGGGGCATGATGGGTAACATGATGAACTTCCTGGCCTATGCCATCATGGGTATCCCGGCCGGTAAGATGCTCACCAAGTACGGCTACAAGAAAACGGCCCTCATCGCCATCGCAGTGGGCTTCCTGGGCGTTTTCATCCAGTTCCTTTCCGGTATCGTAGGCGTGGGCGGCAAGCTCGCCGGCCTTCCTGCCAACTTCTTCGTGTACCTGCTGGGCGCCTTCGTGGCCGGCTTCTCCATGTGCATGCTCAACACCGTGGTGAACCCCATGCTCAAACTCCTGGGCGGTGCCCGTTCCAACCAGTACATCCAGATCGGCGGCTCCTTCAACTCCCTCATGGGTACCCTCACTCCCATGCTGGTGGGCGCCCTCATCGGCACCCTCACCAAGGACACCCTCATCACGGATGTGAACCCGGTGCTCTTCCTGGCCATGGGTGTGTTCGCCTTCGCTTTCATCGTGCTCCTGTTCGTGGACATCAAGGATCCGGAAGCCGTGAAGGATTCTTCCCACGCTGTAAGCCCCATGAAATTCAAGCACTTCGTGCTGGGTGTCATTGCCATCTTCGTGTATGTGGGTGTTGAGGTAGGTATCCCCGGAACCCTCAACTTCTATCTGTCAGACCCTGTGAACGGCGCCGGTATGGATCCTTCCACCGCCGTTGCCATCGCCGGTTTCGTGGCTGGTACCTATTGGTTCCTCATGCTCATCGGCCGTCTTACCTCTTCCGTGATTTCCGGTAAGGTCAGCGCCCGTGCCCAGCTCACCACCGTGAGCGCCGTGGCCCTGATCCTCATCGTCCTGGCCATCATCCTGGGCAATTCCTCCATGGTTTCCATGCCCGTGTTCAAGGGACAGGGCTTCGGTATGGTACAGGTTCCCATCGCGGCCCTGCTGCTGGTACTTTGCGGTCTCTGCACTTCCGTGATGTGGGGTACCATCTTCGACCTCGCCTGCGAAGGTCTGGGCGCCTCCACCAACCAGGCTTCCGGTATCTTCATGGCTATGGTAGTGGGTGGCGGTATCGTTCCGCTGGTCCAGAATGCCATCGCCGATGCCATCGGCTACATGCCCAGCTACTGGCTGCTGGCTGCCTGCGTGGCTTTCATCCTGTACTTCGCCGCCATCGGCTCCAAAGTGAAAAAAGCTTAATGAATTATGGCACAAGACTTAGTAATCGGTATTGACGTAGGCGGACAGACCGCCAAATGCGGCGTGGTAGACGCCCGCGGTAACATCATCGCCCAAACCGTCATCAGCTCGGAAAACACCACCAGCTCAGAGGAATTCGTGGCCACCCTGGCCGAAGCCCTGAACCGCATCATCGCGGAAGCCAAGGCCGAAGGCCGCATCCGCGGTATCGGCGTAGGTATCCCCAACGGTAACTTCTACACCGGCATGGTGGAGAATGCCGTGAACCTCACCTGGGCCCGGAGCGGCAACATTCCTTTCGCCAAAATGCTGCAGGAGCAGATGAACGGCATCCCGGTGTCCCTTACCAACGACGCCAATGCCGCCGCCATGGGTGAAATGACCTACGGCGCCGCCCGCGGTATGAAGAATTTCATCATGATTACCCTGGGCACCGGCGTGGGCTCCGGTATCGTGATCAACGGAGAGGTGGTGTACGGTCACGACGGCTTTGCCGGCGAACTGGGCCACACCTGCGCCGTCCGTCACAACGGCCGCCACTGCAATTGCGGCAAGTTCGGCTGCCTGGAAACCTATGCCAGCGCCACCGGCGTAGCCCGTACGGCCCGCGAATGGCTGGATATGACCGACGAACCTTCCCTGCTGCGCAGCCTGGATAACATCAAGTCCAAAGATGTGTACGAAGCCGCCAAGGAAGGGGACAAACTGGCCCTCCGCGTGTTCGACTTCACCGGCCGCATCCTGGGTGAGAAATTCGCCGATTTCATCGAGTTCTCCGCTCCGGAAGCCATCGTGCTCTTCGGCGGTCTGGCCCGTGCCCGTGAATTCCTGGAGGAACCCATCCTCAAGGCTATGAATGAGAATGTGATTCCGCTCTGGCGCGGCAAGGTGGAGCTGGTCTTCTCCTCGCTCAAGGAGTCCGATGCCGCTATCCTGGGTGCTTCGGCCCTGGCTTGGGAACTGTAAAATGTCTATGAGACGTGCATTACTGATGGGAGCGCTGGCTGTGGCTGGCGCTCTCTTTCTGTCCTGCCGGCAGGACGAAGCCCGTATAGAGGAGCAGCTGAAGCAGATGACGCTGGAAGAAAAGGTGGGACAGCTGTTCTGCATTCGGCCGGAGGCCCTGGACAGCACCATCCATTACCAGAGTGCGGCCGATCTTCCGGCATTTGCGCTGCAGGAAGTAAACGACCGCATGCGGGAAATGGCCGCCCGTTACCCGGTAGGGGGCATCATCCTTTTCGCCCACAATATCAAAGATCCGGAACAGCTAACCCGTTTTCAGGCCGATTTACGTACGCTTGCTGGTAAGCCGCTGCTGTATGTGGACGAGGAAGGCGGCCGTGTGGCCCGACTGGCCAACAACCCGGCCTTCGGCCTGCCCAAGTACGAGAACATGACCGTGTTCCATAGCCCACGGGAGGTGCGCGAGGCCGCCTTTACCATCGGCTCCTACCTCTCCCGTTACGGCTTCGACGTAGACTTTGCCCCGGTGGCCGATGTGAACACCAACCCCGAGAACATCGTCATCGGCACGCGTGCCTTTTCCGACAAGCCCAAAGTAGCTGCCAAAATGGTGCGGGCCTATGTAAAAGGGCTGCACAAAGCAGGCGTCCAAAGCTGCCTGAAGCATTTCCCCGGTCACGGTGACACCCAGGCCGATACCCACTTCGGCTATGCCGTAACCCATAAGAATTGGGCGGAAATGGCTTCCTGCGAGATGCTTCCCTTCAAGGCAGGCATCGCCGCCGGCGCAGACCTGGTGATGTCGGCGCACATATCGGCTCCTGCCGTTACCGGAACGGAAATTCCCTCCACGCTCTCTCCCGTAATCCTGCAGGATAAACTGCGCGGAGAACTGGGTTTCAAAGGGGTCATCGTCACCGATGCCATGGAGATGGGCGCCATCACCCGTCAGTTTGCAGCCGATGAAGCCTGCGTCCTGGCCCTCCAGGCCGGCGTGGACCTCCTGCTGTGCGTAAAGGACTATCCCAAGTGCTTCGAAGCCGTGCTGGCCGCCGTGGCCGATGGCCGCCTGAGCGAAGAACGCATCGACGAAAACGTACGTCGTCTGCTGATTTTAAGATCGCACACGAAAAAAAGTTTGTAAAATATTTGCAAGTTCAGAAAAAAGGCGTACCTTTGTAGTCCCAAACGGGAATCGTTCTTTAGAACACTGCGGAAATAGCTCAGTTGGTAGAGCACGACCTTGCCAAGGTCGGGGTCGCGAGTTCGAGTCTCGTTTTCCGCTCAAATCAAAACAAAACGCCAGCCCTCGTGGTTGGCGTTTTTGTTTTTATTTCCTTCCGGCTTTCTTGAAGAGATCGGCCTGGAAACTTTTCTCTATTACCTTTTTGATGCATGTGTCAGTTGCCCGGAAACCGTTGAACATGGTGGCGTCGGCCTGCTGGGTTTTCGATTTCCAGAGCACTTCGCCGGATTTGTCCAACACGGTAGGCGTTAACCAGGTGCGGGGGCTGTTGAAAACCATTTTCTTCTTGGCTTCAACCTGGAGAATGAAATCGGCCTCTTCGGGAGAAGCCACAGCGGTCCATTCTCCTGCGGCGATAAGCTCCCGCGTCACATCCTCGATTTCGTCGGCCGGAATGGGGTGCTGATCGTCGTTGATGAGCTTGAAATAGACTTTGTTGCCGGCAGCAACGGCCTCTGAGAGGCTGTTTTGGGCCATGGCACTGGTGCCCAGAAGGCCCAGGATTGCGATGAAAAGAAGTTTGAATTTTTTCATATCCATAAGTGTTTTGCGTGATTTGCCAACGATTTTCAATCACAAAGATAGGGTTTCCCACCCTTTTGTTCCTAATGATGCATGGGGGGTTCAAGGGGAAAGACCATGATAAACCGGCATCCCTGGTGATAATCGGAATCTAGTTCAAGACTGCCACCAAGCATGATAACGTGTCGTTTTGTAAGTGGAAGTCCCACACCGAGCCCTTCTGAAAGGGCGTTAAACTTATAAAACGGAGTGAAAATGTTCTTTTGATAATCCGGCGAAATTCCGGGTCCGGTATCTTCAAAGATGAACTGGACGGATTCTTTGTTTGCCATCACGCGAAGGGAAATATTCTTTCCGTCGGAGTACTTGGCCGAATTATACAGAATCTCGCGGAGGCTCCGCATGAGGTATAGATGATCGGAAATGATGGTAAAAGAATCCTCAAGTGTGGTCTCGAACTTTACGGATACGTCCGGAAAATAACGGTTGACATATCCGATACTCTCTCTGGCCACCTCATTGCAGGAAACGTGTTCATAACAGAGACTTGCCATCTCGTCATGGTATCCGCGGTCTGAGCTGTCGTACAGCATGAGGGACATCCGGGATAGCGTCATTGTATGGTAGTCTATCACTTGGATGAGCGTCTGCTTTTCTTCAGCGGACATACTCTCGCCGGCATCCCGGATAAGCTGGGAAAAGCCCATTATCAGATTCAGGGGTGTCCGGATCTGATGGGTCATATTTGCGACGAATTCCCCTTTGCGACGGATGGCCTCCTCCATGGCGGAATTGGCTTCTTGGAGTTCCTCATTGCGCCTGGCCGATTTTTCGATGGCCGTATGAAGATCCCGGATGTAATGGCTGAGTGTTTCCTGCATGTCTGCAAAGCTGTTCTGCAGATTACCCACAACGCTATGTTCGTTACCGCGGGTAATGACGGCAGAGTAGTCACCATCGGCAAGACGCTGTGCCTGTTCTTCCAGAAGTTTCACAGGGGCGAAGGCTCGTGCTATGGAGCTTCGGCAAATGACATAAATTATGAGCAGACCGATGAAGATGATAATCAGAATGATGATAATCAGCCGGTGGTATTTGTGCATGACATCATGTTCGGGGCTTATGAGCGCAGCACTCCAGTCTGTTCCGGGAACGGGTTGGTAGCAAATCAAACAGTGGACGTCATTTACGTCGGCATGCATCCTTCCGCTGTGACCCGCAGTCATTTCATATCCCAGGGCCAGTTTATCAGGGGAGTAACGGCCATTTGTGGGATCGAAGATGGTCTTATTAACGATCTTTGTGGAGTCACGGTGTACATAGTATCTGCCGTCGTGCCCCAGGAGTATGAGGTATGAATTGGGATAAGGCTTTATGGAAGAAATGACTCTTGAAAACTCCGGCAGGGATATGTCCGTAGAGAGAACGCCGATAAGCCGGTTCTCCTTGTCATACAAAGGACGGCTGTAGGAAGCGATCATATGATCGGCAGAAAGCGAGCCCTCATTGTCATCGACAAAAGGATCCACCCATCCGGCTTGTCCGGAGACGGCCGCTTTGTGGTACCACTCATAGTCGAAGTATTCGTATTCGTCTTCAAGGACGGTAATGACAGTGTCTCTTTTTTGGACCGTATAGACGGAATAGTAGCGTCCGTATTCCGGGAACATATCGGGCTGGGCCGAAATGGAGCAGCCCGATGCAAAAGCGTTCTTCTGGACAATTCTCCTGGAATAGGCCATCAGGAAGTCCGGACGGAAATTATCTTCCACCAACCGGGCCGTTAAATCGGTGACCGTTTCCACAGACCTGAGGTAACGCTCGGCCTGGGCGACGGCTGTGTTCAGCGCCTCCGAGGCATTGTTCATGGCGAGGGTGTGTAAATGATGCCGGGACATCACCACGAAAAATCCATTAATCAGGACGAAAACCAAGACCGCAACGAAGAACATGGTGAGGCTGATCTTCGCTGGAAGCGATTGTTGGAGATGTCTTTTCAGTTTACCCATCACCGTCTCAGCTCTTTGCGTTCAACAAGTCGTTCAGAATCTCAGTTACCGTTTGCCCGTTCTTTTCAATGTTTTTGAGAACCGTCTTCGTCTCCTCCTCTTCCATGTCCGTGCCCGATTCACAGAGTTTGTCCACGTTGTACCGGATTTCTGCCGTTACATCGGCCATCTGATGGGTCATATTGTCGAAAAACTTGGCTTTGTGCTTCTGGATTTCTTTCGTTTTTTCGTATGTCTGGGCCAGTGCTTCCTGGTTCGCGGCTTCTTTCCGCGACAGATCCTGCAGCTGCTCCATATGTTCTGCAACGGAGTGCTGCATTTTGACATACTGGCTTTGAAGCCGTCCCACCTCGTCTGTACGGGATGTCTGAAGACTGGGCAGCCGGTAATTTCCCTTTGAGATAATCTGCGTCATATGCACCAGTCCCCTCAGGGGCTTTAAGCTGATGCGTTGGACTATTATGGTGCAGATAAAAAGAATTAACAGGCCGACAAAGGTCATAATAAAGGCCAGACGGAAGTCGGGGACAAATACTTCATATAAGTCATATTCCGGGTAGATGACGGCAATGCTCCACCCAAAGTTACTCACTTGCCGCCAGGGATAGACAGATTGTCGGAATGGCATATATGCCATAAGGTATTGTGTGGAATCCTGCTTGAATGTCCGTCTTCCGGATTTGCCCTCAACCATTTCCTGAAGGGCCTCCATGACAGACGGCTCCTCAGCATCCTTCAGTTGGGCCAGACTGTTCTGGTGCAGGAGCCGGGTACTGTCGGGATGGACGATATAAGAGCCGTTCCTGTCAAGTAAGGTGATGTAAGAGTGTGTAGAGGTCTTGTAATTTTGGACAATCTGTGTGAGGACACTGAGGGACAGGTCTATCCCCAGAACAGCTACAGTAGAATTGTCCGTAACGATGGGGACATCGTATGAAAGGATAGGCTCCGTTTCTGTTTCCTCGTTTTTTAGCGGTCCCACCCACGAAGCGACTCCTTCCCGAAGCGGTTTCCTATACCATTCTTGCTCCGTAAACGGCAGGGAGGTAAAGGATTCGGAGGAAACGATTTCTTCGTGCGCCCTGTACATATAGGCCATGAAAGGCTTTTCGCGCGACGTGTAATGATCGGGATTCAGGGCGATGGCGCATCCTTGGATGGAAGGATTGGCCTCAAGCACGTTCCGGCACAGCTTATAAAGTTCTTGCGGATTGTCCAAATGGTTTGGAATATCCCCTAGGATCATTGTGGCAGTCTGTTCCACCGTGAGCAAAGTGTTGTCAATCCTGTAAGCAATGCCATCCAGTGCCTGGCCCACCTGCTGCCCGACTTCTTCCTTTGCAATGTCCCGCGTTCCCTTGATGATCGCGTGGGTGGCCGGAATCAGGAGCAGGGCAAAGGCGAAGATTGCCTGCAGAACGATTCTGGCAGATAAGTTCTTGGGTATGAATCGCGTTTTGGGCATTGCCGAACAAGGAAGGGCTTACCCGTCAAAGATAGCACAAAATCCGGTCGTTTGCAATAGCCATCATTTTCAGTAATAAAGATAAGGGATTCTCGGTAGAAAATCATTATATTTGTAAGAATTAATAATATTACTGAACCTATGCCCCATGCTGTCGGGCACATCGCGCAGGTCGTAGGACCGGTGGTGGATGTGCATTTCAACATATCGGCCCGTAGCGCCGAGATTGAACTTCCCCGAATAGACGACGCCCTGGCCGTGAAGCGGCCGGATGGGAAAACCCTCATCCTGGAGGTGCAGCAGCACATCGGCGAAGATACCGTTCGCTGCATTGCCATGGACTCTACGGATGGCCTCAGCCGCGGTCTGGAGGTGGAAAACACCTTCCGGCCCATCGCCATGCCCGTGGGGGCGCAGATTCGCGGCCGCGTGATGAACGTGACGGGGGACGCCATCGACGGCATGGCCGAACTGGACCGCCAGAACTCCCTGCCCATTCACCGGGACCCTCCCAAGTTCGAGGATCTCACCACCTCGCAGGACATCCTCTTCACGGGCATCAAGGTCATCGACCTGCTGGAGCCCTATCTGAAGGGCGGTAAGATTGGCCTGTTCGGTGGCGCCGGCGTGGGCAAGACCGTGCTCATCAAGGAACTCATCAACAACATCGCCAAGGCGCACAACGGCTTTTCTGTGTTCGCGGGCGTAGGTGAGCGCACACGCGAAGGCAACGACCTCCTGCGGGAAATGATCGAATCCAACGTAATCCGTTACGGCGAAGCCTTCAACAAGGCTATGGAGGAAGGCCGATGGGACCTGTCCCTGGTAGATAAGGAAGAGCTGGAAAAGAGCCAGGTGTCCATGGTCTTCGGCCAGATGAACGAACCCCCGGGCGCCCGTGCCAGTGTGGCCCTGAGCGGCCTTACCCTGGCCGAAAGCTTCCGCGACAGCGACAGCGGCGCCGGCCCGCGGGACATCCTCCTGTTCATCGACAACATCTTTCGTTTCACCCAGGCCGGTTCTGAGGTTAGCGCCCTGCTGGGCCGTATGCCTTCGGCCGTGGGTTACCAGCCCACCCTGGCCACGGAAATGGGCAAGATGCAGGAACGCATCACCTCCACCAAAAACGGCTCCATCACCTCCGTGCAGGCCGTTTATGTCCCGGCCGATGACCTCACGGACCCGGCCCCTGCCACCACTTTCTCCCACCTGGATGCCACCACGGTGCTCAGCCGTAAGATCACGTCCCTGGGTATTTACCCGGCCGTGGACCCGCTGGAAAGTACCTCCCGCATCCTGGATCCGAACATCGTGGGCCAGGCCCATTACGATACTGCCCAGCGTGTAAAGCAGATTCTTCAGCGTAACCAGGAACTGCAGGACATCATCGCCATCCTGGGTATGGACGAACTCTCGGACGAAGACAAGACCACCGTGAACCGCGCCCGCCGCGTGCAGCGCTTCCTGTCCCAGCCCTTCTTTGTGGCCGAACAGTTCACGGGCGTTCCCGGTGTAATGGTGAGCATCGAAGACACCATCAAGGGCTTCAATATGATTATGGACGGAGAGGTGGACTACCTCCCGGAACAGGCCTTCCTGAACGTGGGCACCATCGAAGATGCCATCGCCAAGGGTGAAGCCATTTTGGCTGCGGCAAAATAATGAGTATTCAACTTCATATCTTAAGCCCTGAAGGGACATTGGTGCAGGCCGATGTCTTCCTGGTGTCGCTGCCCGGCATCGTGAGCCCCTTCACCGTGCTTCCCGGTCACGCCGCCCTGGTCACCGCCCTGGTAAAAGGTGACATCCGCTACGTGGAAGACGGCAATGAAAAACGCCTCCCCATCCGCGAGGGCTTTGTGGAAGTGCGGGACAACAAGGTCAAAGTCTGCGTGGAAGTATGAGGCGCTGGCTGCTCATACTGCTCTCTCTCTTCCTTTGCACTGCCGTGCATGCGGAAGAGGATATTAATATCTCCGAAATTATTTTTGAGCATATCGGAGACGAGTATGAGTGGCATATTACGGAGTGGAAGGGGAAGCCCATCGCCATTCCGCTGCCCTGCATCGTGGTGGAAAACGGCGTGAAGATCTTCACGGCCCACCATGCGGAAGAACACGGCTACACTTTCAATGAGAACGGAAAGCTGGTCAATGCCAATACCGGAAAGCGGCCCATAGACCTGTCCATCACCAAGAACGTGCTGGCGCTGATCATGAGTTCCCTGCTGCTTTTGATTGTGGTGCTCATTACGGCCCGCTGGTACAAGCAGCACGACTCCCTGGAAGAGGCTCCCACGGGTTTGGCATCGGCTATGGAACCGCTCATCGCCATGGTGCACGAAATGGCGCGGGAGAATATCGGCCCGGACTACCGGAAGTTCTCTCCGTACCTGTGTATGGCCTTCCTCTGGATCCTGTTCAACAATTTCCTGGGCATCATGCCCTTCTTCCCGGGCGGGGCCAACCTTACCGGTAATATTGCCATTACCCTGGTGCTGGCCCTGTTCACCTTCTTCACGGTGAACCTGAACGGCACCAAACACTATTATAAAGAGATTTTCGCCCCGGAGGTTCCGGGCTTCCTCAAACCCATCATGCCGGTGATCGAGGTGTTCAGCGCCTTTATGAAGCCGGTTTCCCTCACCATCCGTCTGTTCGCCAATATGCTGGCGGGCCACATCATGATCCTTTCCATGGTGTGCATCATCTTCATCGTGGCCAAGTATGGTCCGCTGCTGGGATCGTCTATGACGGTGGTCAGTGTGCTCTTCGGCGTTTTCCTGGATGCGCTGGAGTGCCTGGTAGCTTTCATCCAGGCCTATGTTTTCACTATGCTCAGTTCCATCTACATCGGACTGGCCCGAGCCCACGAAGAATAATCTTTTAAATTCTTGATATTATGATTTTAGCAACAATGATTCTCCAGGCTGCCGCGGGCGCTGCCCTCGGCAAGGCAGGTGCCGCCATCGGCGCCGCCATCGCTGCCCTCGCGGGTGCAATCGGCATCGGCAAAATCGGCAAAGCCACTATGGAATCCATCGCCCGTCAGCCGGAAAGCGCCGGTAACCTGCGTACGTCCATGATCATCGCCGCCGGTATGGTGGAAGGCGCCGCCCTCTTCGCCATCATCGTCGCTCTCCTGGCCATCCTCTTGTAAGCTATGAGCCTGGTTACGCCTGAATTCGGCCTTCTGTTCTGGATGGTCGTGATTTTCGGCCTCGTGTTTTTCCTCCTCGCCAAGTTCGGATTTCCCATCATCACGGACAGCGTGGACAAACGCAGCGCCAAGATTGCGCAGTCCCTGAAGGATGCCGATGAGATTGCAGCCCGCATGGAGGCGTGGAAGGTGGAACAGGCCCAGCTGCTGGAAAAAACCCGTCGGGAGCAGAGCGCCATCTTAAAAGAGGCCACGGAAACCAAGGCCCGCATCGTGGCCGATGCCAGGACCCAGGCCCGCGCCGAAGCCGACAAGATCCTGGCCGAGGCCAAGCTCCAGATAGCGGCCGAAAAGGAAAGCGCCCTGCGCGACGTGCGCCGGGAAGTGGCCCTCCTGGGTGTCCAGGTGGCCGAAAAGGTGCTCCGGCACGAGCTTTCCGACGAAGGCAGCCAGCGCGCTTTCCTGGACCAGCTGGTAGATGAAGCCAACGAGACCCCCATCCGCTCATGAACCGCAGCATCGTCATAACCCGCTACGCCCTGGCCCTGGTGAGGTATGTCCGGGAAACCGGACAGGGAGACATCGTGTGCTCCGAAGCCGAAACCCTGGTCAATGCCCTGTACAAGGTGCCGGACTTGCGCCGGATGGTGACGGCGGCCGATGACGTGGTGGGCCCCTTCGAGAAGAAAAAACTCCTGCAGACGGCCCTGGGCAACCAGATTTCCCCGGAGCTCAGCCGCTTTTTTACCCTCTTGAACCAGCGGGGCCGAATGGCGCTGGTGGAAGACATCCTGCGGGATTTCATCACCATCTACCGCCGCAGCATCGGTATCCGCAAGGCGCACCTTGTAACGGTGAACGAACCTTCGGAGCGTCTGTTGCAGCGCCTCCGGGCCCTGGTGAAACAGAAGACCGGGGATGATGTAATCATTGAGGTGTCGGTAGACCCGTCCATCGTGGGCGGCTTTGTCTTCGACCTGGACGAATACCTGATGGATGCCAGCGTAAAACATCAGCTGGACCTTATCCGTGAAGAATTTATAGAAAGAAACAGAAGAATCATCTAATGGCAATTTCCCTGAAACCCAGCGAAGTGAGCGAGATCCTCCTTGGACAGCTCCGGGACATGAAAAACAATCTCCAGTTCGAAGAGATTGGCAAGGCCCTGCAAGTGAGTGACGGCGTAGTGCGCGTTTATGGCCTGGACCATGCCGAGGCAGGCGAACTGCTGGACTGCGGCTCCGGCGTGATGGCCGTGGTGATGAACCTGGAGGTGGACAACGTGGGCGCCGTGCTCATGGGACCCACGGACCTGCTGAAAGAAGGTATGGTGGTGCGGCGTACAGGACGAATCGCTTCTGTGGGTGTGAATGACAACATCCTGGGCCGTGTGATAGACCCGCTGGGCAACCCGCTGGACGGTCTGGGAACCATCGAAGGGGAGAAGCTGGATATGCCGCTGGAGCGCAAGGCGCCGGGTGTCATTTTCCGCCAGCCGGTGAGCGAACCGCTGCAGACGGGCCTGAAGGCCATCGATGCCATGATTCCCATCGGCCGGGGCCAGCGCGAGCTCATCATCGGCGACCGCCAGACCGGCAAGACGGCCATCGCCATCGATACCATCATCAATCAGCGGGCCGCGTATGAGGCCGGTGAACCGGTGTATTGCATCTACGTGGCCATCGGCCAGAAGGGTTCTACCGTGGCATCCATCGTGAAGACGCTGCGGGAACACGGGGCCATGGACTATACCGTGGTGGTGGCGGCTACGGCTTCGGACCCGGCGGCACTGCAGTATTACGCGCCTTTCTCCGGCGCGGCCATCGGCGAATATTTCCGCGACACGGGCCGGCATGCCCTGGTAGTGTACGACGACCTCTCCAAGCAAGCGGTGGCGTACCGTGAAGTATCCCTTATCCTGCGCCGTCCTTCCGGCCGTGAAGCCTATCCCGGCGACATCTTCTACCTCCACAGCCGATTGCTGGAGCGGGCCGCCCGCATTATCGACCAGCAGGAGGTGGCCGCAGCCATGAACGACCTTCCGGAGGTGCTCAAAGACAAGGTGAAAGGCGGCGGCTCGCTCACGGCCCTGCCCATCATCGAAACGCAGGCCGGCGACGTTTCGGCCTATATCCCCACCAACGTGATTTCCATCACGGACGGTCAGATTTATCTGGAACAGAGCCTGTTCAACCAGGGCGTCCGGCCCGCCATCAATGTAGGTATTTCGGTGTCCCGCGTGGGCGGCAGCGCCCAGGTGAAGTCTATGAAGAAAGTGGCCGGTACCCTTAAGATCGACCAGGCACAGTGGACGGAGCTGGAGGCCTTCTCCAAGTTCTCGTCGGATGTGGACAAGGTCACGGAACTGGCGCTGGACAAAGGCCGAAAGAATAACCAGCTGCTCATCCAGCCGCAGTACAGCCCCATGCCCGTGGGAGAACAGGTGGCCATCCTCTACTGCGGTACGCACGCCCTCATGCGGGACATTGCCATCGCGCAGGTGCGCCCCTTCCAGGAAGCCTTCCTGAGCCGCCTCCGTGCCGCCCATAAGGCCGATGTCCTGGAACCCCTGGCCGCCGGCAAACTCACCCCGGAAATCGAAAAGATCCTCACCGAAACCGCCGAATCGGTGATCCTGACCCTGAAGTAATGCCTACATTAAAGGAAATAAAGGTCCGCATCGGGTCGGTGAAGAGTACGCTGAAGATTACTTCGGCGATGAAGTTGGTGGCGTCGGCCAAACTGCGGAAGGCCCAAAAGGCCATCGAGGCCATGCGCCCGTACGAGCAAGCCCTGCAGGATATTCTGGCCGCTGTTTCCGTTCCGGGAGCACAGGAGGCCCTTTTTGCTCCCGAAAAGGTGAAAGAAGCGGTTGCGGGAGCGGCGGAGGCCGTTTTTGCTCCCCGGCCGCGGGCCATTGTGGCCATCGCGTCCAATTCTTCGCTCTGCGGAGGCTTCAACGCCAATGTGATTGCCAAAGTGCGCAGCGTACGGCGTCCCGGGGATGTGGTGTACTCCGTGGGCCGGAAGATGGCCGATGCGATGCGCCGCGACGGCTTCCCCAGTCCAAAGGAACTGAACGACCTGGCCGAACATCCGGCATACGGTCCGGCGGCGGAGTTGGTGGAGGATTTGACGAAGGATGCGGAAAAAGGCCGCATCGGTCAGGTGCTGCTGGTGTATACCCACTTTGTATCTACCGCCAAGCAGGTGCCGGTTGTGGAGCACTTGCAAAATTATTTTTCGCAAGGCTTTGCGAAAAACCAGTTTTCTTCGGCTATCACGACGCCAACGCACGTAGATGCCATCATTGAACCCAACCGGGAGGAACTCCTGGCGGAGCTCCTGCCCAAAACACTGAAACTAAAGCTGTATGCCGCCCTGCTGGACAGTGCTGCGGCAGAGCACGCGGCCCGCACGGTGGCCATGCAAACCGCCACGGACAACGCCGAGAATCTGCTCTCCGAACTTACCCTCCAGTACAACAAGGGCCGTCAGCAAAAGATAACCTCTGAAATCCTGGACCTCGCCGGAGGCCAGGCCGAGCAATAGCCTATGAAAACCTACATCCAAGAAAACAAAGAGCGGTTCTTCGAGGAACTGTTCTCCCTGCTGCGGATTCCGTCCGTCAGCGCCAAGCCGGAACACAAGGCCGATATGTACCAATGCGCAGTCAGGCTGGTGGAGTTACTGAAAGAGGCCGGCGCCGATGACGCCCAGGTGTACGAAACCGCCGGTCATCCTGTTGTTTACGGCTACAAGGATATGGGCGCGGAGAAGACCGTGCTGGTCTATGGCCACTACGATGTGCAGCCGCCGGAACCGCTGGAGAAATGGCGTACGGACCCCTTCGAGCCGGTCTTCGCCAAGGACCCCGCCACCGGGGAAGAAGCCATTTACGCCCGCGGCGCCAACGATGACAAGGGCCAGCTCTTCATGCACCTGAAAGCCTTCGAATTCCTGCTCAAGACAGGTAAACTCAAGCACAACGTGAAGTTCCTCTTCGAAGGAGAGGAAGAGATTGGCAGCGGCTCCTTGCCCGCCTGGGTGGAGGCCCACAAAGACCTCCTCAAGGCCGACGTGATCCTGGTCTCGGACACCACCATGATTTCCGAAAAGGTGCCGTCCATCAACTGCGGCATGCGCGGCCTGGCCTATCTGGAAGTGAAGGTGACCGGTCCCAACAAGGATCTGCACTCCGGTCATTACGGTGGTGCGGTGGCCAATCCCATCAACGAGCTCTGTGCGCTCATCGCCTCCCTGCACGACGCCGATGGCCGCGTCACCATCCCCGGCTTCTACGACGATGTGGTGGAATTATCGGCCGATGACCGGGCGCTGCTGAACAAGGCACCCTTCGACCTGCAGGAATACAAGGATTTCCTGGATATCAGGGAGGTGAAAGGGGAGAAGGGCTACACTACCCTGGAGCGTACCGCCATCCGGCCTTGCCTGGACGTGTGTGGTATCTGGGGCGGCTACACGGGTGCCGGTGCCAAGACCGTGCTCCCTTCCGTCGCGCACGCGAAGGTGTCCATGCGGCTGGTGCCCTGGCAGACATCGGCCAAGATAACCAAGCTTTTCCAGGAGCACCTCCAGCGCATTGCACCACCGTATATCAAGGTGGAGGTGACGCCTTGCGAGGGCGGTGACGGCTTCCTCATTCCCATCAGCTCGCACGCGTACCAGGCGGCGTCCCGCGCCATGGCCGAGGTCTACGGCATCGAGCCGGTCCCGGCCCGGGGCGGCGGCTCCATCGCCATCCTGGCCGCCATGCAGCGCATCCTGGGCATTGACCCGCTCCTGATGGGGTTCGGCCTGGAGCGCGACACCATCCATTCGCCCAATGAAAGCTACCTCCTGCGCCAGTTTTTCGCCGGTCTGGAGTCCATCGCTTTGTTTTATCAGTATTATTAGTACTTGTTCTTAAAAAGTGTTACCTTTACAAGACTAAAACTAATTAATCCAAATGAAAGTTGGTGAAATCCTGCAACCGCTGGCCACCTTTAAGTTCTGGAAAGAGCTGGTCATCATGACCGTGGCCATGTTCATTGCGGCGGCGGCCGTGTACTATTTCCTTATGCCCAGCAACCTGGTCATCGGTTCCATCACCGGTCTGTCTATGGTGATTTCCAGCCTCTTCGGCCTGGCGGGCATAACGGTGAAGGTGTCCCTGGTGGTCACCATCATCAACGCCGCCCTGCTCATTATGGCGTGGTTCCTGATTGGCAAGGAGTTCGGTGCCAAGACCGTGTACACGGCACTCATCCTGGGTCCTTTCATCGAGATTTGGGAAAAGATCCTGCCGGTGAGCCGCCTTATGGAGCCCGGCCAGCCTTCGCTTATGGGAGACATCTGGTTCGATCTGTTGTGCTTTGTCCTCATCCTCAGCATCTCGCAGACCATCCTCTTCCACATCAACGCCTCCACCGGCGGCCTGGACATCCTGGCCAAGATCATCAACAAGTATCTGCACTTCGACATCGGCACCTCCGTAACGGTAGCCGGCGCCCTCATCTGCTGCTCGGCCTTTGCGGTGAACCCGTTCCGGATGGTGGTCATCGGCCTCATTGGCACCTGGATCAACGGCCTTGCGCTGGACTATTTCACCGCCAGTCTGAACCGCCGCAAACGCGTGTGCATCATCTCCTCGCAGCATGAGCGCCTTCGCAAATACATCATCGAAGAGCTGCAGCGCGGCTGCTCCCTGTACAATGTAACGGGCGGCTACCACGGACACCAGAATGTCGAAATCCAGGCCCTGCTCACCCAGGACGAGTTCGCCAACCTGATGGACTATATGCGGGTCAACGATATCCACGGCTTTATCACCGCCGGCAACGTGAACGAAATCTACGGAGACTGGAATCAGAAGAAGAAAAAGAAAAAAATCTAAAATTTTCTTCTGAATGGATGTTTTGGCACGGTATTCGAAATAGGAGGTGTCAGACATAAATATTGATACCTTACCATACCCCGCGGCCAATTGTGAAATTCGCTTGCGGGGATTTCTTTTATTTGTACCTTTGCAATCAAGATGGTTAGTGCAATTGTTTTTGACATTGGCGGCGTGCTGGTAGACCTGGATGTCCAGGCCTGCCTGCGGGCCTTTCGGGAAGATTTAGGTTTTGAACGCATTACGGAGCTCTTAGACCCCAGCCACCAGAAAGGCATCTACGGGGAAATGGAAGCCGGCCGTCTGAGTGCGGATCATTTCCGGGAGCTCATCCTGGCCGAATCCCGTCCCGGCAGTACCAAGGCCGACGTAGACCGCGCTATGGGCGCGCTCCTGGTGGGGATGCCGCCGGTTACGGCCCGCTTGGTCAACGAACTGAGCACCCGTTACCCCCTTTACCTCCTTTCCAACAACAATCCCATCTCTATGGCGCGCACCTATGATCTGTTCCGGGAAGCCGGTGTGGATCCCCAGCGCACGTTCAAGGCGCAGTTCATCTCCTGCGATATGCAACTGATGAAACCCTCCCAGGAATGTTATCGGGAGGTGGTCCGCCGGATCGGCCTGCCTGCGGAGGAAATTCTTTTCATCGATGACAACGGGACCAACGTGGAGGCTGCGCGCGTGTCGGGTATGCAGGCGCGCTATTATGCTCCCGGTTCAGACTTGTCGCTTTTACTGGCCGATTTATAATGTCCCTGTACACCCCTTTCCGCATCAGCAAGCCGCGGGCCCAAATGGTTCCCGCGGAGGCGGTGGAAGCCACCTATAAGCGGCTGCGTACACGTACGTTCTGGGGCGTGACAGTGGTCTATACGCTGTATTACGTTTGCCGGATGACGCTGGGCGTGGTGAAGCAGCCGCTCATCGACGGCGGTGTGCTCACGGCCGGGCAGCTGGGTATCATCGGGTCGGCCTTCTATTTCGTGTACGCGGTGGGCAAGTTCGTCAACGGCTTCATTGCCGATTACTGCAATATCCGCCGCTTTATGGCGGCCGGTATCGCCATCTCTGCGGTGGTGAACTTGCTGCTGGGCGCGCTGGGCTTGTTGCAAGGTCCGCTGGGCTTCGGCTCGGTGGTGATGATGCTGTTTTTCGCTGTCCTTTGGGGCGTGAACGGCTGGGCATCCAGTATGGGTTCGCCGCCCGGCACCATCAGCCTTTCGCGCTGGTTCCCGCTTTCCCGGCGCGGTACCATGTATAGTGTTTTCAGTTCCACGCCGCAGCTGGGCAAGGCGGTTTCCATGATTATGACGGGGGTCATCGTGACGGTGGCCGGCTGGCAGTGGGGTTTTCTGGCAGCAGCCGTAGCCGGTTTCATCGGCCTGCTTCTTTCGCTGGTCTTTATTTCCGATACGCCTGAAAGCGAGGGACTTCCTTCCGTTCAGGAACTGTCCGGGGAACCCGTGCGCGAGATGGACAAACAGCCCACCAAACAGTTGCAGAAGTGGGTGTTCCGGCATCCGGGCATCTGGGTCATCGCCATCTCCACGGCGTTCCTGTACATTACCCAGCACGCCGTGAGCGACTGGGGCGTGCTGTTCCTGCAGAAGCAGAAAGACTTTTCCCTGGAGCGGGCCACGCAGGTCATCGGTCTGGCCGAAGTCTTTGGCGTAGCCGGCAACCTGGCCGCCGGGTGGCTGTCGGACGTAGTGTTCCGCGGGAACCGGGCCCGGCCGGTGGTCCTTTCCGGTATTCTGGCTGTACTTTCTCTTGCCGGTTTCCTGTTCCTGGGCGGCGGTTTTGGCCAGAACATGGCATTTGTGGCCCTGTTCAGTTTCGCGTTCTCCGTAGTTTTCTGCATTGTGGCCGGCCTTATGGCGCTGGACTTCGTCCCGCGCAAGGCCACCGGCGCCGCCCTGGGCATCGTGGGCATTTCCAGTTATGCTGCGGCTGGATTGCAGTCCGTCGTCAGCGGTTACCTGATCCAGGATTACTCCGCTGAGGGCGTTTTCGACTTCGGCCCCGTTTCCCTTTTCTGGATTATTGCCTGCCTCCTGGCCTTCGTCCTCCCCGTTATCGGCTGGAAATATTTACGAAAGTAAACTCAGCACGGAAGGCTTGTATCGCACCGTGAGATAGAAGGCGCGGATGGCCAGGTGTACGAAGTATGCGGCCATGAGCAGGTGCAGGGATCCATCGGCCAGCCAGCTTCCCGCAAACCAGACGGCGAAAAAGCCTGCGGCACAGAGCAAGGTGCTGTTGCGAAGGTCCTTGGAGGCCGTGGCGCCGATAAAGATGCCGTCCCAGGCAAAGGCCGGGCAGCCGATGAGAGGCATCAGCAGCAGCCAGGGGAGGTAGGTCCGGCCCGCCTCTACTACGCTGGCATCGGAGGTCATCAGTTTCAGCAGGGGAGTCCCGCCCAGTCCGTAAAGCAGCATGAATGCGCCCGCCAGAGCGAAGCTCCAGACAAAAGTGCCCCGCACCGTAGACCGCACCCCGTCCAGGGAACGTTCCCCGATGAATCGGCCCGTCAAAGCTTCGCCGGCATAGGCAAAACCGTCCGTAAAGTAGCTGAACAGCATCAGCAACTTCATCAGGATGGCGCTTACGGCCAGCAACTGGTCCCCCAGCCGGGCGCTCAGCACCGTAAAGCCAATATAAACGGCAATCATCCCCACCGACCGCAGGAACAAATCCCGGTTCAGTGCGAAAAACACCCTTGCTCCCTTTTCGCCGTGATCGCTAACTCTCTCTGTGTCAGCGATTTCCTGACTTTCCTCGTTCGAAAATTGAACGAGGACTTTCAGCAAGTGACTCAGTGGTAAGTACTTACGTGCCACGCACAACGCCAGGAGAAGGCCGGTCCACTGGGCGATGGCGGTGCCCCAGGCCACGCCGGCAAAGCCCATCTCCGGCAGCAGCACCAGCGAGCCGGACGAAAGGCCGAACCCCAGCCCCAGGGAGAGCAGGATGTTGCACAGGTTGATCCACAGGTCCACCAGCATAGGTCGAAAAGTATCCTGCAGGCCGATGAACCAGCCCTTCAGCGCAAAGAGCGACAGGGTAGCCGGGGCGGCCCAGATGCGGATGTAGAAGTAGCGGGTGGCCAGCATGCGTACTTCGGGGGTGCAGTCCACTACCAGGAAGGCCGCCTGCACTACTACCCACTGCAGCGCGATGAGCGCCAGGCCCGACAGCAGTGCAATCCGCAGCGCCCGTCCCAGAATGTCGCAGATTTCGGGCGCAAAAAGGGCCGATTCTGCTCCCGTCACACCTTTTTTCCCGCTTTCGGGAGCAAAACTGCCGTTTTTTGCTCCCAAACGCCCATAGGCCTGGGCGGTTAATCCGCCCGTTCCAGCGCGGAGAAAGGCGAAGTTCCAGTACAGGAGGTCGAAGAGCATGGCGCCCACGGAAATGCCGCCGATGAACGCCGCTCCGGAAAAACCCTCGGTGCTGCCCAGATGACCCACCACGGCAATGTCCACCATGCCCACCAGCGGGACGGTGATATTGGCCAGGATACTGGGAATGGCCAGCCTGAGTATTTCCCGATTCAGTTTCAACGGAATTTCTTATCCTCTTCCAGCATACCCAGATAGGAGTTGTACCGCTCGGGGGCCAGGAGACCTTCGTCTACGGCGTCCTTCACGGCGCAGCCGGGCTCATGGGTATGGGTGCAGGGGGTAAAGCGGCAGTGGGCCGATAATTTAAGCATCTCGGGGAAGTATCGCGCAATCTCTTCCTTCTGAACATCCACCAGGCCGAATCCCCGGATGCCGGGAGAGTCAATTACGTAGCCTCCGGAGGCCAACGGATACATCTGGTAAAGCGAAGTGGTGTGCTTGCCCTGCAGATGAGCTAGGGAGATTTCGCCGATCTTGGGGTCCAGCGAAGGGTCCAACGCCTTGATGAGGGAAGATTTCCCCACGCCCGATTCGCCGGAAAACAGGTTTACGCGCCCCCGGCAAGCCTCCCGGAGCGTATCAATCCCCACTCCTTCCACCACGGAGGTTTCCAGCACGGGATAACCGGCGCCTTCGTAGATGGCGCGGAAGTGCGCCAGTTCCTCCGGAGCCAGCGAACGGTAGAGGTCGGTTTTGGCCAGCACGATGGTGGCCGGGATGCCATACAGTTCGCAGGTGACCAGGATCCGGTCCAGGAACGGCAGCTTGACCTGGGGAAAATAGAGGGAAACCACGATATAGGCCCTGTCCACATTGGCGGCGATGATATGCGCCTGCCGCGACAGGTTGGTGGAGCGGCGGATGACGTAGTTCCGGCGGGGGAGGACCTCGGTAATGACAGCGCCGTCGTCATCGGCCTCATACCTTACCTTGTCTCCTACGGCGATGGGGTTGGTGATGTCGCTGGCTTTCAGGCGCAGCTTGCCCCGCAGCACGGCCGGGAACAGCTCCCATACGGGCAACTCCGCCAGCAGGTAATGGCTGCCGGCGTTCTTGACCACTGTGGCTTCTCCCGTTTTCATTTTGAATGAAATTTTCCCTGCAAAAATACACAATTTGTTCATTCGTCGCAATATCTGTGCAGTTCGGAGCAAAACCTGGCGTTTTGCCTTGCCCGCGCGCACGGAAAAGACTACTTTTGCAAACCATCGAAAAGCGACACCAAAACTATGACCATCAACATCCAACTTCAGTATCATACTTCCTGGGGAGAAAGCGTACAGTTGCGCATCGGCAAGCGCTGCATCCTCATGAATTATTCTTTTGGCGGCCTGTGGCAGATCATGCTCACCGGAAAGGATCTCCACCACGGTGACGAATTCACCTTCGAGGTCATCCGTGACGGGAAAGTGGTCAAGCGCGAATGGCGCACCCACCATTTCAAGGCCCCGGCAGCCCAGAAGAACATCATCGTGCGTTCCCGCTGGAGCTCCCGGCCGTCCAATTCGGCCTTCTATGCATCGGCCTTCAGCGACGTCATCTTCCGTCGTCCTTCCGGTATGTCGTTCCGTCACCCCCAGAGCCTGAATCCGGACCTGGGCAACGTGTGTATCCGCGTGGCCGTCCCGGAAGTGCGCAGCAACGAATCCGTGGGCATCGTGGGCTCCGGTAAACTGCTGGGCGACTGGAAGAAAGTCACGCTCATGGGCGACGAAGCCTTCCCCTGGTGGTTCATCACCCTGGACGTGAAGGAACCCATGGAATACAAGTTCGTGATCGTGGACAGCAAAACCAAGGAAATCCGCCACTGGGAAGAAGGCCCCAACCATTTCTTCGGTGAACTGCCCCCGAAAGATACCCAGATCATCATCGCCGATCTGGAGCCCAAATTCCCCACGAAACCCTGGCGCGGCGCCGGCATTGCCGTTCCCGTGTTCTCCCTCCGGACAAAGGACAGCTTCGGCGTGGGCGAATTCAACGACATCAAACACCTGGTGGACTGGGCTGTAAAGGCCGGACAGAACGTGATCCAGCTGCTGCCCATCAACGATACCACCATGACCCGCAGCTGGCAGGATTCCTACCCGTACAATGCGGTGAGTTCCTTCGCCCTGCATCCGCAGTTCATCCATCTGCCTTCCGCCGGTGTGCGTCAGGATGCATCCTACAAGGCCATGAAGGCCCAATTGGAATCTCTCCCTACCGTAGACTACGAAGCCGTGAACAGCGCCAAGATCACCCTCCTTCGGAAACTGTACAAGGGCGCCAAAGGCAAGGCCGCGATGGAGTCGGAAGCCTACAAAGCCTTCTATGCCGAAAACCGGGAATGGTTGCTCCCGTATGCCGTTTTCAGCGTACTGCGCGACATTCACCAAACGGCGGAATTCGGCACCTGGAAGCAGCTGAGCAGCTACAACGCCAAGAAAGTGCAGGCGTTTGCCGATGAACATCCGGAAGAAACCGGCTTTTACTGCTACCTGCAGTTCCTGCTGGACAGCCAGCTCCGGGAAGCCGTGGACTATGCCCACCTGCACGGAGTGGCCCTGAAGGGAGACCTTCCCATCGGCGTGAGCCGTATGAGTGTGGATGCCTGGCAGCACCCGGAACTCTTCCACATGGACAGCCAGGCCGGTGCACCGCCGGATGCTTTTGCCGCAGACGGCCAGAACTGGGGCTTTCCCACCTACAACTGGGAAGAGATGGCCAAAGACGGTTATGCCTGGTGGAAGGCCCGCATGGGCAAGATGTCCCAGTACTTCGACGCCTTCCGCATCGACCATATACTGGGTTTCTTCCGCATCTGGGAAATACCCATCCCGTACAAAAGCGGCCTCATGGGCCATTTCAGCCCCGCATTGCCGTATCCGGAAGATGAACTGCGCAGGCAGGGATTCGACCCTCACGCGGGCGTTGGCACGGATGTGCTCTTTGTGGAGGATCCGCGTCGTCCCGGCTGGTGGCACCCGCGTATTTCCGGCAACCTGACGGCCCATTACGCCGCCCTTTCCCCGGAACTGCAATATCGCTATAATCAGCTTTCGGAGGAATTCTTCTGGCGTCGGCACGATGACTTCTGGCGCAACAGCGCCATGCAAAAACTCCCGGCCCTGCTGCGTTCCACGGGCATGTTGTCTTGCGGCGAAGACCTGGGCATGATTCCCAATTGCGTGGCCTCCGTGATGGATGAGCTGAACATCCTGTCCTTGGAAATCCAGCGCATGCCCAAGGATCCGAAGGATACTTTCGGCCATCCGGAACGCTATCCTTACTGGAGCGTCTGTGCCACCGGTACGCACGACACTTCGCCGCTGCGCGCCTGGTGGGAGGAAGACCGTGCCCTCACCCAGCGATACTACAACGAGATCCTGGGCTGCGAAGGCGATGCCCCGTACTTCTGCGAACCTTGGGTGGCCGATCTCATCGTGGCCCAGCATATGAAATCGCCGGCCATGCTGGCCATCCTGCCCCTGCAGGACTGGCTGGCCACCGACGGTGAGGTACGCTATGGCGGCCATCCGGTGGACGAGCGCATCAACGTTCCTGCCATTCCCCGCTATTACTGGCGCTACCGCATGCACTGCACCCTGGAGAGCCTGGAGGCCAACGACACCCTCAACGCCCATCTCCGGACGCTGGTAAATGCCGCCGGCCGTGGCCAGTAAGCCCATGAACGATTGGAAAGACCGGCTGGGCGTGGTGTTCTCCACCAACCCCGACTTCCAGTACACCACTTCCCGGGAAGAGGAGCCCGAAACGCTCCCGCCCGGGAAGCAGCGGCTGGTGGTAGGTATTGACCGCCGCAACCGGGGTGGCAAGCAGGTAACTCTTGTGAGCGGCTTTGTGGGCAAGGCCGATGACCTCAAGGAACTGGGCCGTCAGCTCAAGACCAAACTGGGAGTTGGCGGCAGTGCCAAGGACGGGGAAATCACCATCCAGGGAGATTTCCGTGACAAAGTGGTAGACCTGCTCAAGTCTTTAGGGTATAACGCGAAACGCGGCAATTGAGATGCTGTTCAATATCCTGGTCATAGTAAGTGTTCTGCTGGGGATCGTGCTGTTGAAGTGCTTCATTCAGTTCTTCCCTTATATGGCCGATTGTGTCCTGCGGGCCCGGGGCAGTCTTGCCCTGGAAAAAAGCGTCCGTACCAGTACGGACCGCGATATCCTGGGCGTGGCCCTGCTCCTTCCGGCCGATCTGCTCATGTACCGTTACCGGCTCTATGACCCGGCTTTCCTGCAGGGCTTGTCGCCCAATATGTACATGCTGTCCCTGCTGGGCGTCCTGCTGGCCTTCGTACTGCTGCGGCTTGCGCTGTACCTGCTCATGAAACCCCGTCGCAGAAATGACATTTATCGGCTTGCGCACAAGGCGGATTATACCTACTTCGTCTTGCTCATGCTGCTCTTGCTGTTTACCGTGGGCATTCTCTCGCTCTTTTCATGCAACGATTTAACAGTCAAGCGTTTCATTTATATCGAAACCATAGCTGTCTATGCGGTTTTTTTGCTTCGGAAGGCACAAATTCTTTCCATGATTTGCAATCCTTTGAGAACTTTTTTGTACCTTTGCGGCCTGGAATTTTTGCCCACATCGCTGTTGGTGCTGTCGGCTGTCCTTTAGTAGTGTAGAGAAGCGAATAAAATGAACATTAAGAAGATCCTGGTTTCCCAGAACGCTCCCCGCGTTCTCACGCAGTATGAGGCTGTAAGCGAGAAGTTTGGCGTGACCTTTGACTTCCGTCCCTTTTTCAAGATAGAACCCCTCAGCTCCAGAGAATTCCGCGCCCAGCGCATCAATGTCCTGGATTATACGGCCATTGTTTTCTCTTCCCGCCACACCATCGACGCCTTCTTCTCCCTGGCCGAAGAATTGCGGGCCAAGATTCCCGAGACCATGAAGTACTTCTGCACCACGGAAGCCGTGGCCATGTATCTGCAGAAACACATCGTGTACCGCAAGCGGAAAATTTTCTTCGGCACCGGTACGCCGGAAAGCGTGGTGGCCCTCATCGGCCCCAAGCACAAGGGGGAGAATTTTCTCATCGCCATGTCGGATTCCGCTTCGTCCGAGGCACTCACCTCCCTGTTCCAGGCCAATCACCTGCAGTATACCACCGGTGTTTTCGTGAAGTCCGTGAGCCAGGACCTCAAGGCGCTGGATCTGGCCTCCTACGACATGATTGTCTTCTACAATCCGGCCGATGTGAAGTCCCTCCAGGAAAATTTTCCGGCTTTCCAGCAGGGAGATATCAAGATGGTCTCCTATGGCCGCTCCATCGTGCGGGCCATGGAGGAGGCCGGCCTGCGGATCGATGTAAAGGCTCCGTCTCCTGAAGCTCCTTCCGTGGCGTCGGCCATTGAATTGTATCTGAAGGGTTTACAATAATGGACAATACGCTTCCCAAGTCCGAACGCCTCTGCGGCAAAACTGCCGTGGCGGCCTTGTTCGAACACGGGAAGAGTTTTCAGGCCGGCTGCCTGCGTTGCCGCTATCTCCGGCGCGAAGACGCAGAACCGGTCCGGATCGTGGTGTCGGTTCCCAAGCGCCATTTCAAGCGCGCCGTGAAGCGGAATCTCCTCAAGCGCCGTATCCGGGAAAGTTATCGTCGGCAAAAATCCCTCCTTTCCGGTGGCGTGGACTTGCTGTTCGTGTACACCTCCCGCGAGGTCTTGCCATACGAAACCATCTATGCCGATATGACGGCTGCGCTGGAGGGCTTGCAATGAATCCGACGCTGAAAAAGATACTCATCGCTCCGGCGGTGCTGCTGATCAAGTTCTATCAGGTGTGCATCAGCCCGTTCACGCCGCCCAGTTGCCGGTTTACCCCTACCTGTTCGCAATATGCCCTGGAGGCCTTCCGGAAGCACGGTCCGTTCAAAGGGCTGTACCTCACCGTCCGCCGCCTGCTCCGCTGCCATCCCTGGGGCGGTTCCGGTTATGATCCCGTTCCCTGATGCCTAGGAAAGAAAAAATACAGCAGATGTTCGACGACATTGCGCCGTCGTACGACCGACTGAACCACCTGATGTCCCTGGATGTGGACAAATGGTGGCGCCGGCGTGCGCTGAAGGAAATAGTGGACGGCACGCCGCAGCAAATCCTGGATGTGGCCTGCGGGACGGGGGACAGTACCATCGCCATCGCCCAGGCGGCCGGTTCCGGTTCGCGGGTCACGGGGGTGGACATTTCGGAGGGTATGATGGCCCTGGTGATGCGCAAGGCCGCCCACGAGGGCGTGCACGACCGCATCCGCCTTCAGGTGGCCGATGGAGAAAACCTGCCGTTTGCCGAAGGCAGTTTCCACCGGGTCTTCTGCGCTTTCGGCATCCGGAATTTCGAACATAAGGAACTGGGCTTGAAAGAGTTTTACCGGGTATTGAAGCCGGGCGGAAAGGTGGTGATTCTGGAACTTTCTCTGCCGGAGAACCGTCCTTTACGCGGGCTCTACAACGTCTATTTCCAACATATTCTTCCCTGGATAGGCGGGCGGGTGTCCGGGAACAAGGACGCCTATCGCTACCTGCCGGCTTCCGTCCAGGCGTTCCCGTCGCCGGAGCGCTTTTGCACCATGATGTGGGCGGCCGGTTTCACGCGGGTGCGGCACCGTTCACTGAGCCTGGGCCTGTGCCGTATGTTTGTTGGGGAAAAATGATTATCTTTGTAAACTTTGACAAGTACCTAAATCTCTAGATATGTCCAATTATTTCGTAGACTTACTCCCGAAGGAAGAGTACGAGCGCTTACCGTACCTTCCCACTATGGGTCAATTCGTTGACTGGTTCACCAAGGAATACGCCGATAAACCGGCGCTGAGCAACCAGGTCGACACCATTACTTACAAGGAACTGGGAGAGCGTGTGGCTCGTCGCCGCGCTTTCATCGAAGGTCTGGGTCTGCCCAAGGGCGCCCATATTGCCATCTGGGACCGCAACAGCCAGGATGCCATCGAGCTTTACCTGGCCGTCACATCGGCCGGTTATGTGGTGATGAATCTTCCGTCTATGCTGCCGGAGATGGCCGTGGTCGGCTCCTGCATGAAGTTTGACATCGCCGCCATTTTCGTGCGCGAGGAATTCATGCCCATGACCACCAAGCTGCAGGGCGTGAAGGTGCTTCCCGCCGCTTCCATCGCGGAAAAGGGTGTCCCTTCGGCCGAGATCGATCCGGACAGCACGGCGGCCATCTTCTTCACCGGCGGTACCACGGGTCAGCCCAAGGGCGCAGTCCTGAGCCACCGTGCCCTCATGCGCGGCAACTACAATACCATCTTCAAACCCGGCCCCATCATCGGCGTGCACCGTTATATCGCCCTGCTGCCGCTCAGCCACGTGTTCGGCGCCATCGCCGGCCTGTGCGGCTGCTTCTACTCCGGCAACCTTATGTTCACCTGCGAGGATATGAAGGCCACCATCGGCAAACTGCCTGTGATCCGGCCCACCCTCCTGGTCATCGTGCCCGGTATCTGCGATATTCTGGCCGGCCTGTGCAAGATGTACGGTCCGCAGTTCCTGGGCAGCCTCAAGATGATCATCTCCGGCGCCGCCAACGTGCCGCCGCGTCTCACGGAGATCTTCACCAAGATGGGCGTGACCTTCTGCTTCGGCTACGGCCTCACGGAAACCGCCAACCTCACATCGGCCAATGCCGATGCCGTTACGCACCCTACTTCCATCGGCAAGATTTATCCCGGCCAGGAGACCAAGATCGTGGACGGCGAACTGTGGGTAAAGGGCGACAACGTCTTCTCCGGTTACTATAAGGATCCCGAAAAGACGGCCGAAGTCCTCACCCCCGACGGCTGGCTCCGCACCGGCGACCTCTGCCGCTTCGACGAAGACGGCTTCCTGTACATCACCGGCCGCATCAAGAACCTCATCATCCTGTCCAACGGCGAAAATGTGAGCCCGGAGTCCCTGGAAGAGCCCTTCTACGCAGATCCTTGCGTCCGCGACGCCATGGTGAAGGAAGATGAACTCAACGGCCAGCAGGTAATTGCCGTGGAGATTCTGCCCTTCATGCCTGCCTTCGAGGGCAAACCTTTCGAGGAAGTCCAGGCCTACATGAACGCGCTGGTTAAGAAGATTAACGACACGCTGCCCACCACGCACCGGATTATCAAAGTGACCGTGCGCACGGAAGACTTCAAGCGCACCGGCAGTATGAAAGTGGCGCGCGTATGACCCGGGAAGAAGTTTTCGAAGGACTGAAGGAAGTCCTTTCCGTGATTCGTCCCCATACGGACCTGAGCCAGACCAATTTCCAGACGGAACTGGTGCGCGAACTGGGCATCGATTCCCTGTCCATGCTGGTGCTGGCCCTGGCCGTAGAGGAGAAGTTCCAGATGCACTTCCCCGATGGCGCCGCCGCCCCCTTCACCGTGGGCGATGTCTGCGACGCCGTCCTCGCCGCCCGTGGCAAGTAAGCTGCTGATAGTCAGCATATTATAAGAAAGTCCTCGTTCAAAAATCGAACGAGGACTTTCTTATAATTACCTCACAGTCAACGAATTGGCTGCCACTAGATTTCTTTGACGAAGCTGCGGCGGCGCTGGTAGGGTTTGGGATCGTATTCGCCGAAGAGGGTCTGGACCTTGTGGTTGTCTTCCAGCTGGGGGTTCAGGAGCATATGCTTGATGCCCAGGCGGAGATAGTTCTCGTGCAGGTACTTGAACATAAGCAGGGCAGCGCCCTTGGCCTGGTATTCCGGAAGAACGCCGATGAGCAGGGCTTCCACCGTTTCGGTCTTCTTGGAGAAGATGGCTGGCAGCAGATGGATCCAGCCGAAAGGGAGGATCCGGCCCTTGGCCTTGCGAACGGCGGCCGATAGATGCGGCGCCGTAACCGTGAAGCCCACCAGCTGGTCTTCGTCGTTCACCACGAAGGCTACCAGGTCTTTGTTCAGGACGGGGGCGTACTGCTTCACATAGCCGTCAATTTGTTCGTCGGTGAGTTTGGAGTACTCGTACAGGCCTGCGAATGCGGTGTTGAGCACGTCGAACATTTCGCGGCCCCGGCGCACCATCTGCTTGAAATGGGGCGGCCGATAAATATGCACGCCGTAACGCTTCTCCACCAGATCGGCATATTGCATCATAGCCGGCAGCTGGTCCGGCAGGTCGATCACGCGCTGGGTCCAGTCCACGTCCTTGGTGAAGCCCATCCGCTCCAGGTATTCCGGATAATACGGATAGTTATAGATAACGGTGAAAGGGCTTTCCTTTTCGAAACCGTCCACCAGCAGGCCTTCGCGGTCCATATCGGTGAAACCCAGGGGACCCTTGATTTTCACGGCGCCACGGGCGCGGCCCCATTCTGCTACGGTGTCGATGAGGGCCTTGGCCACCTCGAAGTCTTCGATGAAGTCAATCCAGCCGAAGCGGACGGTGTTCTCCTTCCACTTTTCGTTGGCTTTCTTATTGATGATGGCGGCTACGCGACCCACAATCTTGCCACCTTGCAGGGCAAGATACAATTCCCGTTCACAGAAAGCGAGGGCGGGATTGTCGGGGCCCAGGGCTTTGAATTCGTCGTCTTCGAAGGCAGGTACCCAGTTCTCACAGCCTTTGTAAAGGTCCAGCGGGAAACGGATAAACTGTTTGAGCATCTTTCGCCCGCTTACCGGGACGATTTCCAGGTTAGGTTTCGTATTCATCAGGTTAGGTTTGTCTGCAAAGATATGCATTTTTTTCTTAACTTTGTCACTCTGTATTCTTTGAACGACTTTATGGACAAGAAGACCTTCAACAAGTGGAATTGGATAGTAGGACTGGCCGTGCTGGTGGTATCGGCCGCCACTTACCTTTCCACCATAGAGCCCACGGCGTCTTTCTGGGACTGCGGCGAATTCATCGCCTCTTCCTATAAACTGGAGGTGGGCCACCCCCCGGGAAACCCTGTTTTCCAGCTACTGGCGCGCTTTTTCACCCTGCCGGTGAAGCCGGAGCATGCGGCCGTGGCCGTGAATGCTATGAACGCCCTCCTGAGCGCCCTCACCGTTTTCCTGCTGTACTTCACCATCGTTTTCTTTGCGAAGCGCATCGCCAAGAATCCTATAGCGATTATGGGGGCAGGGGCTGTTGGGGCGCTGGCGTATTGCTTCTCCGACACGTTCTGGTTCAGTGCGGTGGAGGGAGAGGTGTATGCAATGTCGTCGCTGTTTACGGCACTGGTGTTCTGGGCCATGTGCAAGTGGTACGACCAAGCCGAGGAGCCGTACGCCAGCCGCTGGATCGTGCTCATCGCCTTCCTGATGGGCCTCAGCATCGGCGTACACCTGCTGAACCTCCTCACCATTCCGGCCTTCGTATTTATGTATTATTACCGGATGAACGAGGGCAAGCAACTGCCTTTCAAGAAGCTGGTTGGGATCTTTGCCATTGGCGTGGTCATCGAGTTCCTGCTGGTGTATCTGTTCATCCCGTACCTGCCCAAGCTGGCGGCTTTCTTCGACCGTATCTTCGTGAACGGCCTGGGTCTTCCGTACAACAGCGGGGCGGTGTTCTTCCTGGTGGGCCTGTTGGTGCTGTGCTTCTGGGCGCTCTTCGTCACGCTGCGCAAAGGCAAGGTGTTCTGGAACACGGTGCTGCTATGCGTCACCACCCTGGTGATGGGCTTCTCGCTCTTTGCCATCGTGATCATCCGTTCCAGCGTAAAAACGCCCACCAACGAGTATCAGCCCGATAATCCCTACACCCTGGTGCGCTACCTGAGCCGCGAGCAGTACGGTTCCACGCCCCTGCTTTACGGCCAGTATTACGATGCCCCCTACGAACTCACGCAGGGCAAGTACTGGGCCCCGATGAACGGGAAGTACATCAAGGCCGATGCCCCGGCCGATGCCCGATACCAGCCGGACGGCAAGATGCTGTTCCCGCGTATGTGGCAGGGCGGGGACCAGCGCTACATTGAATTCTATGAGCTCTATACGCAGGGGAAAGGCATCCGCGTGAAGGGTGCCAAGCACCGCAAACCCACCTTCGGCGCCAACCTGGCCTATTTCTTCGACTATCAGGTGAACTGGATGTACTGGCGCTACTTCATGTGGAATTTCGTCGGCCGCCAGAACGACGTTCACAGCCCGCTGCCCGGCAATGTGTTCTACGGGAACTGGGAAAGCGGCGTGGGCTTCCTGGATGCCCTGCGGCTGGGAGACCAGCAGGATGCGCCGGCACCGCTGCGGGACAACAAGGGCAAGAACCATTATTATTTCCTGCCGCTGCTGCTGGGTCTGCTGGGCCTGGTCTTCCAGTTCGACAAAGACAAACGCGGCAGCTGGCTGGTGTTCCTGATGTTCTTTATGACGGGCATCGCCATCGTGATTTACCTGAATCAGCCGCCCTACCAGGTGCGTGAACGGGATTACGCCTATGCCGGCTCCTTCTATATGTTTGCCATCTGGATCGGCCTGGGTGTCCTGGCGCTGTATCAGTGGCTGGCCGATGGCGTGAAGAAAGTGCCGACCACTGCGCTGGCGGGCGGGGTAAGCGTGCTGTGCCTGGGCGTCCCTGCCCTTATGGCCGCCCAAAACTGGGACGACCACGACCGTTCCAACCGGTACACGGCGCCTGAAATGGCCTATAATTACCTGGAATCGGTAGGACCGAACGGCCTGCTGGTCACGCACGGAGACAACGATACTTTCCCGCTCTGGTATGCGCAGGAGGTGGACGGCGTCCGCACGGACGTGCGCGTGGTGAACACCTCCCTGCTGGGCACCGACTGGTACATCGACCAGATGAAATGGGCCTGCAACGAGAGCAAACCCCTGCCCCTCACCGTTCCTCAGAGCCAGTACCTGTACGGAACCAACGAATTCGTCTATATCGCATACGATGACGGTTCGCCCATGTACCTCTCGGACGTGATGAAGGTGTTCAAGGATCCGGCTATGAAAATTGCCCTGGATGGCGGTCAGAAGCTGGATTTCATCTGCGCCCGCAACCTGGTGATCCCGGTGAACAAGGAGAACTGTCTCAAGTACGGCATCGTGCCGGAAATGTTCGCGGACCAGATTCCGGAGACCATCACCCTGTCTATGTCCAAGGACAAGAACTATCTGTCCAAGCCGGAGATTTTTATGCTGGACCTGCTGTCCAATTATCAGTGGGACCGTCCGCTTCACGTGCTGAATATGGGCGGAGACCTGAATGTGGGCATCAAGGACTACCTTATGTTCGATGGCTTCTCCTACCGCTTCACACCCATCCGGAACAAACCCGGTTCCACGGACGCCGGCAAGGTGGATGCCCTGCAGCTGTACAAGGACTTCAAGACCAAGTATAAGTGGGATGCCCTCAAGCGCACGGACTATTATGTGGACTACCAGAATATGTACACCTTCCTGGGCGTACTGGGTCAGCGGCAGCTGTTCCTTACGGTAGCCAATGCGCTCATCGACATCGGCGAAGACGAAAAGGCCCTGGAAATTATGGATATGTGCCAGGAGAACTGCCCGGAAGAGAACTTCCCGCTGGAGAGCATCTCGCTGGGCTTCAGCTCCAACGACTATATGGTGGCCCAGCTCATTGAGAACTACTATTACCTGGGCTCCGTGAACAAGGCCCGGGACCTGGCCGCCCGTTTCGGAGACCAGCTGCTGGACACCATCACCTTCTACCTGGAGTGGGGGACGCTGGGATCGGCCGAATTTGAAACCGCCAGCCGCGTGCTCCTGTACCTGGGCGATGTATGCAAGCAGTACGGTGACAAAGAACTGGGCGATGCTATGGTGAACAGCCTGGAAGCCCTGCTCCACGCCGCCGCCGGCAGTGCTTATGAGGTGGAACGCAAAGATTCCCTGGAAGTGGGGTCTTGATGGTAGTTCTTGACTACGGTTCTTGACTGCGGTTTCCGCCTGACATGTGAGGCCACCGCTTGCGTCAGGCTTTGGCACAAGCGTTAACTGCTTGAATAATAGATACTTAACCAAATGACAAGTTCCCGGCCCTTATTATCCAAGGGGTGTCGGGATTCTTTGTTTTCATAACAGCCTGTAAATCAGATATTTGCGAAATGTCCGGTGCCCGTGCCTGTTTGTCAATCCAAGTCGTTGGTGGCATTTTTGTCATCCTGAGGAGCCATTTCACCACTGTCATCCTGAGGAGCCGGAGGCGACGAAGGATCTGTAGGCGCAGAAAAGAAAGCAAAACGGGCCGATTTTTAAATTTATCCGTTTGGTTTCGGAGAAAAATCGGCCTTCCACAGCCATCCGGACCCGTTTTTGAAAGTAAACATTTCTTTTTTCGGTACACCGATATGTTTTCTTTCCTTTGTACTGCCCTGATGGCACGGGCCGTCAGGTTAAAGTACAAAGTATATGAATGACAACACCTTAACCCAGGACCAGTACGACCTGTATCTGTCCATAGTTGATGAATATGAAAAGCTTCGTCCGCTGTCCGACGACGAAAAGTATGAACTCATCGAGCAGATTGCCACGTCCAGTTACATCGACCTGTTGTGCGATTGGGCGTTTAAGCACGTCTTCGGGTACAACGAGGAAAACCTGATGATGCTGCTGAACGATTTCCTTCCGGAGAGGATTATGAAAGTGGAGGAGGTTCACTTTACACCCAATGCGGCCGATCCTTTCAAGGGCGATGACAAGCATGTGCTCATGGACGTGATGTGCCGGCTGGAGGACAGCCGGAGCATCATTGTGGAGATGCAGAAGTCCAACAACCGGGAATTCCGGAACCGGATGTTCTATTACGGGGCGTCCATGGTGTCCCGGCAGTTGAAGAAAGGGGACAGCTACCGGAAACTGAAGCCCGTGTATGTGATTTGCTTCATGAATTTCAGGACACGGCATAGGACCAATCAGCTGGTGTACCGGTACCAGTTGCAGGAACAGGAGTCCGGAGAATGCTACGGGAACCAGCTGTCGGTATTCTTCTGCGAGCTTCCGCGTTTTGTCCCCAAGCCCAGAAAAGACCTTTCCCCGATAGAAGAATGGTTTGATATTTTGAGAAATATGCGTACTTTTGCGCAGAAGCCCAAGGACATCAACCAGCGTTTCAATTCCATCTTCGATGCGTGTCGGCAGAATGTCCTGGACCCGACGGAACGAATTCAATACTTTAAAGCCATGATCAGCGAAGAGGAAAAACAGGGGATAGCCGAAGCGTACCGCGAAGAAGGCTGGTATGAAGGCCACGAGGCCGGAAAGGCAGAGGGAAAAGCAGAGGAAAGGGAGTCTATGCTTGCGGCATTCAAGGCTGCTGGTGCTTCAGAGGAAATGATTGCAACAGCGCTCAAGATTGTGAATAAGTAAGTTTGTAGGCGCGGTGTTGTAGTCGCGAGAATATATATTAATATAGGTTATAAGGAAGTCACTCCGGACGGAGTGGCTTTTTTGTGTAAAAAAGAGAGGGGTACAAGTATTTCAAAAAAGTTTTTAAAAAGATAATGCCCAACACCATCCGATACCCCGACGCCCTGCGGCAGCAGGCCATTGCCCTTCACCTCCAGGGGAAGGGCTACAAGACCATCGGCCTCGCTGCTGTCCATTGCGCAGAAGCACGGGCTCAACTACAACAATCTTCGCAACTATCTGCTGAACAACCATCCGGAGAGCAACTTGCTGCATACTTATGCCAAGCAATCGGCCAAGATACAGGCCGCGTTGGATGAGCAAATGGCTGCCCTGCAGCAGAAAGGCGACGAGTACCTGCAGCAGATGCGCGAAGAGCTGGACGCCCAGCAGAAGGCCTACCGTTTAAGCCGTACGTAAATACTGAGCGGCAGGATTTTGCCGAAAGAATCGTTGAAAGCCAGTTCCCCGGAAGTCATTTCGCGGAACTGGTTTTTGAATGCCTCGCGCACCACGGTTTCGCCCAGGGCAGCGCTGTAACCGTTGGAATAGAGGTTCAGAACCATAAAGGCGTCGCGGGGTGAAAGGATATCGGCCACATTCTGCAGCAGGCCGAAGAGGAGCTCGTCCAGTTTCCACTTTTCGCCGTCGGGGCCGTGGCCGTAGGCGGGCGGATCCAGGATGATGCCGTCGTACTTATTGCCGCGCTTGGCTTCCCGGCGCGCAAACTTCAGCGCGTCCTCCACCACCCAGCGGATGCCGTCCAGGCCGCTGCGTTCCATATTTTCGCGGGCCCAGGTGACCACCTGCCGGACGGAGTCCAGGTGGGTGACATCGGCCCCGGCGCATTTGGCGGCCAGGGAGGCGGCGCCGGTGTAGGCGAAGAGGTTCAGCACCTTGGGAGCAGGCAGGCCGTTGGCTTTATGGATGCGGCTCAAGCGGCTGGCTTCCTTGAAGATGAACTCCCAGTTGGGGGCCTGCTCGGGGAACACGCCCACGTGCTTGAAGGCGGTGAGGCCCAGGCGCAGGTTCAGATGCAGGTCACTGGCGGCGTGCGTCTCCGCGTCCGGCTCCCCGTTGTACACGATGCTCCACTGGTCTTCCATCTTCTTGGTCTTGTTCCAGATACCGCTGTCTTCCTTGCCGGCCTTGCCGAAGCCCGCGCCGGGCTGGAAGGTCACGTGGCTCAGGCGTTTCCAATCGGCCTCCGGGAGGGAAGGCGTCCACAGGGCCTTGGGTTCCGGCCGGCGCAGTACGTACTTGCCGAAACGCTCCAGTTTCTCACCGTTGCCGCTGTCCAGAAGCTCGTAATCTTTCCAATAGGGTGCAGGGAATTCTACCGCCATATACATTTGAATTTTCTGCAAAGATAGTTATCTTTGTAAACTGGAACAATATTAAAACCTTATATATCCATGCAACAATTCATCGACAAGTACGACTTCACCGGCAAAAAAGCCATCGTGAGAGTAGATTTCAACGTTCCCCTGAACGAAAATTTTGAAATTACCGACGACACCCGCATCCGCCGTGCCATGCCCACCCTCAAGAAGGTGCTGGCAGAAGGTGGTTCCCTCATCATTATGTCCCACCTGGGCCGTCCCAAGAAAGTGGATCCCAAATTCAGCCTCAAGCACATCGTGGGCCGCGTGAGCGAATGCCTGGGCGTTCCCGTCCAGTTTGCCGATGACTGCATGAAGGCCAAGGCCCAGGCCGATGCCCTGAAGCCCGGCGAGGCCCTCCTGCTGGAAAACCTCCGCTACTACGCAGAGGAAGAAGGCAAGCCCCGTGGACTGGCCGAAGATGCCACCGATGAGGAAAAGAAAGCCGCCAAGAAGGTGGTGAAGGAGTCCCAGAAGGAATTCGTCAAGACCCTTGCCTCCTACGCAGACTGCTACATCAACGACGCTTTCGGCACGGCCCACCGCGCCCACGCCTCCACCGCCCTCATCGCCGAATACTTCCCCAACGACAAGATGTTCGGCTACCTGATGGAAGGCGAAATCAAGGCCATCGACAACGTGCTCAAGAATGCCCAGCGTCCCCTGACCGCCATCATCGGCGGCTCCAAGGTGAGCTCCAAGCTGGCTGTGCTCAAGAACCTCGTGGGCAAGGTGGACAACCTCATCATCGGCGGTGGTATGGGTTATACCTTCATCAAGGCCCAGGGTGGCCACATCGGCAACTCCCTGCACGAGGACGAACTCATTCCCGATGCCCTCGAAATCATGAAGGAAGCCAAGGAGAAGGGCGTGAACCTTTCCCTGAGTGTTGCAACCGTCTGCGGACAGGCCTTTGACAATGACACGCCCCGCCAGATCTTCCCCATCAACCAGATTCCCGACGAGTGGGAAGGCATGGACGCCGCTCCCGCCAGCCTGGAGAACTGGAAGAAGATCATCCTGGCCTCCAAGACCGTCCTCTGGAACGGTCCCGTGGGTGTGTTCGAGCTCCCGAACTTCGCCAAAGGTACCCTCCAGATCGCCGAAGACCTGGCCGAAGCCACCAAGAACGGCGCCTACACCCTGGTAGGCGGCGGTGACTCCGTAGCAGCCGTTACCCAGATGGGCTATGCCGATAAGGTGAGCTACGTCTCCACCGGCGGCGGCGCTATGCTGGAAGCCATCGAAGGCAAGATCCTCCCCGGCATCGCTGCCATCCAGGACTAATCTCCGTGACAGCCAAGTGGCTGATTGCCACTAAGTTATATAAAAGTCCTCGTTCAAATTTTGAACGAGGACTTTCTTGTAAGTGTCTGTGAGTGAGCTGATTGGCTGTCACGGACTATTTGAAGGCCTCTTCGATCTGGAGGGCCATCACCCGCCAGTGGGCGGCGGTGGCATCGGTTCCCTCCACTTTGGAGGCTTTGTCCATGATGTTCAGGAGTTCACCCACGAGCAGCGCACGGCTGGGAGAGGATTTGGAACGATCGGCCTTCACCACTTCCAGGGCGGTGTTCACAAAGCGGGTTTGCAGGTAGCGTCTGTAGCTGGACACCTTGGAGCCTTTCTCAAGCTCTGTGAAAATCATATTGTGCAGGTCTGACAGATAGTCTTCCGGCGTGTAGTCGCCCAGCTGGGCCATACGGTCCATGCGTTCCAGGCTCAGGAGAAAGCTGGTGCTGACCACGTTGTTGATGAGCGGATACAGCTTGGTTTCCGGCGTATCCGTAAGCTGATAGATATAGGAAGGTTCCACCAGCCATTCCGGCTTGTTGAACAGGCGTTCGTTCAGGAAATCCAGGCACTTCTTCTGGTGCTTTTTGGGCACGGGGGCATACTTGGTGCCTTTCTGCTCGATGGATACGTTGGTGATGTACCGTCCGCCGATATTCATGGCCACGTGGCCCATATAGCGGCCGTACTGCTGCACCACGGCGTTGTACATCCGGTTCAGGTTGGTGTACATATTGGCTTCCTCGGCATTCCAGGCCGGGAGTTCTCCAATGATGCGCTTCAGGTTGGCAATACCGTATTCGCTGGCGGCCACGGCGTCGTCGCCCAGGTCTTCGCTCTGGGCGCGGGGATCCTGGTCATAGCCTTCACCGCCGAACCACAGCTTGGGATCGGCCTTCAGGCGGGCGATGATTTCCTTGTTCCACCACAGATGGTCTTCCTTGGGATCTTCGATATAGGTGGGTTTGTAGCCGAACTCGATGGCCCACTTGTCGTAGGTATTGATGCGGGGATAGAGACCGTCCTTGCCAATCTTGTCTTCCGGCTGGGCCACGTAGTTGAAGCGGGCGTAGTCCATAATGGAAACGGTGTGGCCGTTGGCTTCCACCCAGGCTTTGTCGCGCAGTTTCTTAACGGGCGTGAAGCTGGAGGAACCCTTGTTGTGGCGCAGGCCCAGGGTATGGCCCACCTCGTGGGAGGAGACGAAGCGGATGAGATCGCCCATGAGTTCGTCGCTGTATTTGAAACTTCGGGCGCGGGGATCCACGGCGGCCACCTGTACCTGGTACCAGTCGTGCACCAGGGTCATTACATTGTGATACCAGCCGATATGGCTTTCCAGGATTTCTCCGCTGCGGGGGTCGTGCACGTTGGGACCATAGGCGTTGGCGACGGGAGAGGCCAGGTAGCGGATTACGGAGAAACGGGCGTCTTCCATGCTCATTCCCAGTTCTTCGGCGTTCTCCGGCCATTCTTCGGCCCGGATGGCGTTTTTCCAACCGGCCTGTTCGAAGGCCTTCTGCCAGTCGTTCACACCTGCGATCAGGTACGGACGCCACTGCTTGGGCGTAGCGGGGTCGATGTAATAGACGATGGGCTTGACGGGCTCCACCAGTTCGCCGCGCTTCTGCTTCTCCACGTCCTCGGGACGGGCTTCCAGGCGCCAGCGGGTGATATAACGGATCTGCTCCACGCCTTGTTGCTCGTCGGAGAAATGGGTGTAGCCGCCGGCGAAATATCCCACGCGGGGATCGAACCAGCGCTGCTGCATAGGGACTTCCGGCAGCAAGATGATGGAGGTGTTCAGCACGATGGTAACCACTCCGGTTTCGCGGCCGGCGGGCAGGCTGGTGCTGCGGGACGGGCCTCCGGGAGCAGCGCCGGGAGCGCCGCTGGGCATAGGCTGGTTGTAACCATAGGTCTTGGTTACGGTCACTTCCGTATTAATAGGATAGGTGCGGATGCTCTGGATGAAGCTGGCGTCGTTTTTAATGCCGGCCAGGTTGTACTGCTTCTTGGTGCGGCTGTCCAGCGAGAAGATCTGCAGGTCTCCTTCAAAAAGGCTGTTGGCCTTGATGCGGGTGGTACCGGCCGATGCATTCTTTTCCGGCTTGAAAGAAGCCACGATGGGGTTTTCGGAGCTCACGCGCACGGCCTGGGCGATGGCATCGGCCTGCGGCGCCTCCACGTTTACCACATCCACGCGCAGCAGGAGGTTGCCGGTGGGGGCTTTCTCCCAGTACAGCATAACGTCGTTCACCTCTTCACCGCCGTACACGCCGGCGCCCATCGTATTGGCTGCGTAGCGGGTGACGGCCAGCAGGCGGCGTCCCAGCAAGGCGTCCGGAATCTCCAGATACCAGTCTTTCTCGTTCTGGGCTACGGAAAAGAGACCCTGGCTGAAAGTCAGGTTCACCGGAGTTTCTTTCTTTTCTTCGGGTTTGTCTTTGGGACCGGCGCCCGGACGCGGCGGACGCTCCTGGGCCAGCATGCTTACGCACAGCGCGCAGGCAAGCAGTGAAATAAGGGCTCTTTTCATATTGATTAAGGATTATTTGTTCAGCGGACGGGCGTAATGGGTTTCGGGCTTGGCTTTGGGGCCGGACGGTTTTTCCGGGGAAGTGGCCCGGGCGGGAATCTTTTTCACGTAGGCGTACACCAGGAAGCCGATGCCCAGCAGGATGAAGGGAATGCTCAGAATCTGGCCCATGTTCAGGACCATATCGGCCTCGAACGCCACCTGGTCGTTCTTGATGAACTCGATGAGGAAGCGGGAACCGAAGCACACCGTAAAGAAAATCCCCACGTAGGTGCCGCGCCAGGTGCTGTCCAGTTTTTTCCAGTACAGCCACATGAGGCCGATGCCCAGCAGGAGGTAGGTGAGGGCCTCGTACAGCTGGGTGGGATGGCAGGGGACCGTTTCCCCGTTGCGCTCGAAGACAAAGCCCCAGGGCAGGGAAGTGGGGCCGCCGTAAATTTCTGAGTTGAAGAGGTTCCCCAGCCGGATGAAACAGGCGGCAAAGGAGATGGGAATCACAAGATGATCCAGCACCCACATCATGTCGAAGCCGTTGGCGGGGCCGTACTTGCGGGCATACCACCAGATACCCAGGATAATGGCGATGGTGCCGCCGTGGCTGGCCAGGCCGCCCTTCCAGGGCATGAAGATTTCCCAGAATCCGGTCCAGCTGCCGAAGTAGTAATCCGGCTGATAGAAGATGCAGTGTCCCAGCCGGGCGCCCACGATGGTGCAGATCAGGAGCATATACAGCAGGGGGTCCAGCAGGGCGGTGTCTATCTTTTCCCGTACGAAGAAACTCTTCATGATGTACCAGCCCAGGATGAAGCCGCTCACGAACAGCAGCGAATACCACCTGAGTTCGAACCCGCCGATATGCAAAATGACGGGATCAACATTCCAGTGAACTACCAAAAAATCTATCATAGCAAGGACAAAGATAGTAAAATTTTACAGATATGTTTCTTTTGCACAGGCGTGATTTTTGTAGTAAATTTGCAACTCTTAAGTTAGTTGTATGTATTTGAAAAAGATATTTCTTGTGCTCGCGTTGCTGATTCCCGGCCTGGCATGGGCACAGTTTCAGGGGACAGAACGTCCCGCGGGAGACAGCACGCTGGTTCTGAGTCTGGAGGACGCCATCCGCATTGCCCTGTCGGAGAACACATCCGTGAAAGTGGCCGATATGGAAATCCGGCGTCAGAAATACGCCCACAAGGGCACCTACGCCGCCCTGTTCCCGCAGGTTAACGGTTCGGGATCTTATCAGCGCACCATCAAAAAGCAGGTGATGTATATGGGCGGCGGAGACGACAGCGGCTCCGGTTCCGGCAGCTCCGGCGGCATGTTCGACAGCATCCTGGCGCCCATTGAGTGGTACCTGAACCAACTCATCGCGCAGGCTCCCGGCCCTATCCTGCCCTATGTCCCCGAACCCACGCCGGAACAGGACAACTCCGGCGGAATCGCCGTGGGTAGGCTCAACACCTGGAGCGCCGGCATCAGCGCGTCCATGCCCCTGGTGAACGCCCAGCTCTGGAAGAGCATCTCCATATCGGCCGACCAGGTGGAACTGGCGGTGGAAAAGGCCCGCGAAAGCCGCCTGAGCACCGTCACCTCCGTGAAGCAGGCCTATTATGCCGTGCTGCTGGCCAAAGAAGCTTTCGAGGTGTATAAGCAGGTGTACGAGAACGCCGTGGAGAATTTCCGGCAGACGGAAAAGAAATACAATGTGCAGAAGGCCTCCGAACTGGACCTCACCCGGGCCAAGAGCAACGTGGCCGCCGCCGTCCCCAACGTATACAATGCGGAAAGCAGCATCCTGCTGGCCCTGTGGCAGCTGAAGGCCGTTATGGGCCTGGACCTGGAGCGTGAGATTGACGTGAAGGGCAGCCTGGAAGACTACGCCCAGACCATGTTCCGGGATATGAACGAAGGCGAATACGCAGACCTGGACCGCAACACCACCCTCCGGCAACTGGATATGCAGGCCCGGCAGCTGGCCAAGACCGTGCGGATGCAGCAGTATGCCTACATCCCCACGCTGAGCCTGAGCTTCACCTACAGCTTCAACGCCATGACGGACAACTTCAAGTTCAGTGAATACCATTGGACGCCTTACTCCTTCGTGGGCCTGAGCCTGAGCATCCCCATTTTCTCCGGCGGCCAGCGTCTTTACACCATCAAGCAAACACGCGTCCAGGCCGATGAACTGGTCCTCCAGCGGGAGAACACCGAGCGGCAGCTCCGGATCGGCATCCACCAGAACCTCCAGTCGATGGAGACGGCTATGCGCACCTACGACGCCGCCAAGGACGCCGTGGGGACAGCGCAGAAGGCGTACAACATTACCGCCGCCAGCTACCAGCTGGGCAAGAGCACGCTCACAGACCTGAGCAACACGGAGCTCACGCTCACCCAGACCCGGCTGCAGGCTGCACAGGCCGTGTATAATTTTGTAGTGGCCAAGGCCAGCCTGGAGCAGACCCTGGGTTACGATTTCACCGAAAAATAAAAGAAGAAGAGATATATGAACAAGTATGTAGCAATCCTCTCCGCCCTGGTTGCCGCGGTGGCCTGCGGAAACAATGGCGCCGGCACCGCCGGACCGGCTGCCGAAGCTGCGTTGCCCAACGTGGAAGTAACCACCGCCGTGCTCCGCGACGTCCCTCAGGACAACACCTATGCCGCCAACGTGCAGGCCTGGGCCGTGAACAACATTATGCCGCAGACCGGCGGCCGCATCCGCAAGATCAACGTGGAGGTGGGCGACTATGTGAACAAGGGTCAGATCCTGGCCGAAATGGACCGCCTCCAGCTGGACCAGCTGGAACTGCAGGTAAAGAACGATGATATCGAATATGCCCGTCTGAAGGGCCTGCTGGCCGAAGGCGGCGTAACCCAGAGTGACTTCGAAACTGCCGAATTGAACTATCAACTGCGCAAGACCAATCTGGAGAATACCCGGGAAAATACCATCCTGCGCAGCCCCATCAGCGGTTATGTGAGCGCCCGCAACTTTGACGCCGGGGATATGTTCTCCCTGAGCGCCCCGCTCTTCGTGGTGCAGCAGGTTACTCCCGTGAAGCTCCTGGTGGGCATTTCGGAGAGCGAATATACCAAAGTGAAGAAGGGCGATGTGGTTCACATCACCGTGGATGCCATCCCGGGACGCGAATTCACCGGCAAGGTGGAGCGCCTGTATCCCACTATGGATGCTACCACCCACACTTTCAAGGTGGAGGTGAACGTTCCCAACTCGGACCGCGTGCTGCGTCCCGGTATGTATGCCCGCGTGACGGTGAACTTCGGCACGCGCCGCAGCGTGATTGTGCCGGACCAGGCCCTGGTGAAGCAGGAAGGCACCGGTACGCGCTTCATCTATGTGCTGCAGGCCGATAACACCGTGAGCTATGTGCCGGTGACCATCGGCCGCCACATCGGCCGGGAATATGAAATCCTTGAAGGCCTGGAAGCAGGCAGTCAGATTGTGGTGAAAGGCCAATCCCTCCTCAGAGACGGCGTTAAGGTGAACGTACTATGAGTATCTACAGAACATCCGTAGAGCATCCGGTAACCACCGCGCTGGTCTTCCTGGCGTTTGCCATCCTGGGCGTTTTCTCCCTGGTGCAGCTGCCGGTGGACAACTTCCCGGATTTCGAGTCCAACACCATTATGGTGATGAGCTCCTATCCCGGCGCATCGGCCGAGGACGTGGAGACCAACCTCACCAAGGTGTTGGAGAACGCCCTGAACGGTGTCCCCAACCTGAAGGACATCACCTCCAACTCCCGCGAGAACATCGCCGTCCTTACGCTGGAATTCGAATATGGCATTGATATCGACGACGCCACCAACGACGTTCGCGACAAACTGGATATGGTGAGCCAGAGACTCCCGGACGGAGCATCGGCCCCTTATCTGTTCAAGTTCAGCGCCGATGATATGCCCATTATGATCCTGAGCGCCACGGCCAACCAGAGCGTGAGCGCCCTGGACAAGATCCTGGACGAAAGGGTGGCCACGCCCCTGGCCCGCGTGACCGGTGTGGGTACGGTTTCCGTTTCCGGTGCCCCCAAGCGTGAAATCCAGGTGTATGTGGATCCTTCCCGTCTGGAGGCCTACAACCTGAGCATCAGCGCTATTTCCTCCATCATTGCGTCCGAAAACCGGAATACTCCTTCCGGAAGCATTGATATCGGCTCGGATACCTATACTCTGCGCATCAAGAAGGAATTCCAGGATCCCTCGGAATTGCTGGATGTGGTGTTGGGTTCCTATAACGGCGGCACCATTTACCTGCGTGACGTGGCCCGCATTACAGATACGGTGGAAGAAAAGTCCCAGGAGTCCTACACCAACGGCACCCGCGGCGCCCAAATTATTATCCAGAAGCAGTCGGGCTACAACACCGTGGAGGTAATCCGCCAGGTGAAGGCCACCCTGGCCAATCTGGAGCGCAACCTGCCCTCCGATGTGAAGATTACTACGGTAGTGGATAACTCCCGTAATATCCTCCGCACCATCAATTCCCTGAAAGAGACCATCTTCATCACCTTCCTGGTGGTGATGCTGGTGGTGTTCCTCTTCCTGGGCCGATTGAAAGGTACCCTCATCGTGGTGCTGTCCATCCCCATCGCCCTGCTGGCCTCCCTGATGTACCTGTACGCCACGGGTAATACGCTCAACATCATCTCCATGAGCGCCTTGTCCATTGCCATAGGTATGGTGGTGGACGATGCCATCGTGGTGTTGGAGAACGTGACATCACACCTGGAACGGGGCGAAAAGCCCACGGAGGCCGCCGTGCACGGTACGGCGGAAGTGGGTATCTCCGTTATTGCTTCCACGCTCACCATGCTGTGCGTGTTTATGCCGCTCACCATGATCAACGGTATGGCCGGCATTATGTTCCGGCAGCTGGGTTACATCGTGTCCATCATTATGATCGTGTCCACCACGGCCGCCCTCACGCTGGTACCGATGCTCTGCGCCCTCCTGATGGACAACAAGCCCAACAACAACAAGATTTTCAAGGCCATCTTCGTTCCCGTGAATAAGGCGCTGGACGGCCTTTCGGCCGGTTATTCCCGTATGATCGGCTGGTGTATGACCAAGAAGAAGCTCATTGCGGTGTTGGCCGTCGTGATCTTCGGCGTGGTGATGGGCATCTATGTACCCCGTATGAAGACGGAGTTCTTCCCCAACTCCGACTCCGGCCGTATCCGCGCCACCATCGAACTGCCCATCGGCACGGCGCAGGACGTGACGCGCGAAGTGGCCGCCCGCATCTACGACAAGCTCAGGGCCGATATCCCCGAAATCGAGATTATGAGCTACAGCTTCGGCCAGGCCGATTCGGAGAACGCCTTCGCTTCCATGCAGCAGAACGGTACGTACCTGATCTCCATGAACATCAACGTGGGTTCCATGGAAGACCGTGACCGCTCGGTGTCCGAGATTGCGGACGTCATCCGGGCCGACCTGAAGATGTTCCCCGAACTCAACCGCTTCAACGTGACCGAAGGCGGTATGGGTATGGGCGGCCGCGCCTCCGTGCAGCTGGAAATCTATGGTTACGATTTCGCGGAGACGGAAGCTGCCGCCCGTGATATGCGGGCCCAGATGATGGAGAGCGGACTCTTTACGCAGGCCATCCTGTCCCGCGACCAGTACACGCCGGAATATGAGGTGGACTTCGACCGCGAAAAACTGGCCCTGAACGGACTCAATTCCGTGACGGCGGCTATGGCGGTATCGGCCGCTATGAGCGGTTCCGTAGCTTCCTATTACCGTGAAGACGGTGAGGAATACAATATCCGGGTGCGCTATGCGCCGGAATTCCGTACCAGTATCGAAGACCTGGAGAATATCATCATCACCAATGCGGCCGGTAACACCATTAAGGTGAAGGATTTGGGCCGGATTGTGGAGTCCAAGGTCCCGCCCACCATCCAGCGTAAAAACCGTGACCGCTATATTTCCGTGAACGGCATTATGGCCAAGGGATATGCCCTCAGTGACGGTGTGGAATATGTGCAGGGCTTCCTCAATGCCAACCCGCTGCCCCAGGGTCTTACCTGGCAGATCGGCGGCGATTATGAGGAGCAGCAGAAAATGTTCAGCAGTATGATTCTGCTGGCCCTCCTCATCATTATCCTGGTGTATATGGTGATGGCGTCCCAGTTCGAGTCCTTCCTGGGCCCGTTCGTGATTATGTTCTCCATCCCCTTCGCCTTCGTGGGCGTGGCTTTGGGCAATATGGCCGCTAACCTGGCCATCGGCATGATGTCGGCCGTGGGTATCATCATCCTGCTGGGTATCGTGGTGAAAAACGGTATCGTGCTCATCGACTACACCATCCTCTTGCAGGAACGGGGATACAGCGTGCGGGAGGCTTCCATTACGGCGGCCAAGGCCCGTATGCGCCCCATCCTGATGACCACCCTTACCACCGTGCTGGGTATGCTGCCCATGGCGTTGGGCCGGGGAGAAGGTTCGGAAATGTGGAATGGTCTGGGTACCACCGTGGCCTGGGGTCTTTCCGTCTCCACGCTCATCACCCTGGTGCTCATCCCCGTCCTCTACTGCGGCTTGTCCGAACACCGAGAAAGACGTAAAGCTAAGAAAAGATAAAATGAAAGCATCAGGCATACAATCAGGAGATTGTAGAGATGCTGGAAGGGATGGGCCAGCGGGGTTACACCGTGTGGCAGGAAATAGGTGGCCGTGGATCCGTGGATGGAGAACCCCATCTGGGGAACCACGCCTGGCCCACGCAGAATCACGCCCTCTTGAGCGTAGTGGAAGATGCCCTGGCCCCTAAGATCATGCAGGAGCTCAGGAAGACCGATACCGCCAACAAGGCCTTAGGCCTCCGTGCCTATGTCCTGCCGGTAGAAGATCAGCTCTAAAAAAATTCTTATATTTGTAAGATTAAAGACTAAATATTATGGCAAAAGTAGCTACCAATACCAATTTCCCGGAGCTGTTGCTGGGCAACAAGCTCATCATTGTGGACTTCTGGGCCACCTGGTGCGGCCCCTGCCGCATGCTGTCTCCCATCCTGGACGAGGTAGAGGAGGAAATGGCCGGCCAGATCAGCGTGGTGAAAGTAAATGTGGACGACGCTGATGAGATTGCCGCCAAGTACCGCATCATGAGCATCCCTACGCTGCTCTTCTTCAAGAACGGCCAGCTGGTGGACAAGACCGTGGGTGCCATGCCCAAGGCTGTTCTGGTAGAAAAAATCAAAGCAAACCTGTAAACCAATGAAAAAACTTTTCCTGACCCTTACCCTGGCGCTGCTCACCTTTACTGCGGCGCACGCACAGTTTGGCATCATCGGTGGTTTCACCTCTTCTTCCACCAAGCTTCCCAACGGGACCAACTGGTCGGCCGAGGTTAAGAACGCTGCCCTCTGGCACGCCGGCGTGGCTTATAAGATCGGGATGGGCCCGTTCTTCACCCTGCAGCCGCAGCTGGTCTATCAGACCAAGGGCTCCCAGGTGAACGATGGCCTCAGGGACCTCAAGTCGCAGGCCGGTTTCGTGGAATTGGAGCTGAGCGCCCAGCTGGGTCTGGACCTGCTCGCTGTTCGTCCCTTTATTATGCTGGAGCCTTTTATCGGCTATGATGTTACTCCCGGTGAGCGCCTCAACGGAGGCATTACAGGCGCGACCAGCGATGAAATTAACAAATACCTGAGAGATGCCAAGAACAAATTCGAGGTAGGTTTCGGCGTGGGTGGCGGTATCGAAGTGATGCGCCACGTCCAGGTTTCCGTGCAGTGGTTTATGAACGCAGGCAAACTGTTCAATGAGGACAAGCTGGCGGCCGATACCATTTTGAAGACCGTCGCTTCCAACTACAAGGACATTAAGAACTATCAGGGTCTCAAGGTGACTGTCGGCATCTTCTTCTAATGGGAAAGAAGGTGGTGATATTCTGCGCTTCGAGCAATACCATTGACCCGAAGTACAATCAGGCTGCCCGCCAGTTGGTGAGCGGCCTGCATACGTTGGGATACGATGTGGTTTCCGGCGGCGGCGCGCGTGGCACCATGGGTGCCATCACCGGCGAATCCGTTCGCGTGGGCGGCCGGCATATTGCCGTACTGCCGCGTTTTATGGCGGGACTGGAGCATCCGGAAGTGAAGGAGCACGTGTGGACGGACACGATGTCGTCCCGCAAGGAAGCTATGCGGAAAGACACCGTGGCAGCCATCGCCCTGCCCGGCGGCATCGGCACCCTGGATGAACTTATGGAAACCCACGTGTTGCGCAAATTGCACAAGTACGAAGGAGATATCTATGCCCTGAACCTGGACGGTTTCTATAATCCGCTCAAGGACTTGCTGGCTCATTTTGCCAAGACCAACATGACGGCGCAGCAGGATATCGACCTCATTCGTTTTCCGGAAACAGTAGAAGACCTTTTGGCATACTTCAAGTAAGTGGAAATCAAAGAAATCCATACCTTCCTGCAGGACGGGCTGGCCCGCGTGGAGGCGCAGATCGATGCGTCGCTGCGCTCGGATATCCCGCTGCTGGACGCGACCAATCGCGGGCTGCGGGAACACCCTGGCAAAATGCTTCGGCCTATGCTGGCGTTGCTGGTGAGCGGTGCGTTGGGGAAGAAGACGCCGGACACGTATCGCTTTGCGGCGTCGGTGGAGTTGTTGCACAATGCCACCCTGTTGCACGACGATGTAGTGGATGGCGCGGCTTGCCGCCGGGGACTTCCCACCGTTTTTTCCCAGCTGGGCGCCAGCCCTGCCGTGCTTATGGGCGACTACTGGCTGGTGGCCTGCCTGAAATTGATCCTGGGCGCAGAAAAACATATCCTGCAGGTGCTGGAACTGTTCTCCAATACGCTGGGGCACCTGACGGAAGGGGAATTGCTGCAATTGGAAAAGACCACCCGGGCCGATACTACGCAGGCCGATTATCTGCGGATTGTCTACGGAAAAACGGCGTCGTTGTTCGAGACTGCGGCCCTGTCGGCCGCTATCTCAGTGGATGCTACGGAGACACTGTGCCGGGCGGCGGGGGATTTCGCCCGCCGGGTGGGAATTGCCTTCCAGATTAAGGACGATATTTTCGACTATAGCGAACCTTCGGCCACCCTGGGAAAGCCTGTGGGCATTGACTTGAAGGAACAAAAAATAACCCAGCCGCTGCTCTGTGCGCTGGAAACGGTTCCGCCTCAGGAGGCCGAAGCCGTCCGCGCCCAGGTGGCCCGTCTGGCCGAGCATCCCGAAGGGGAGGCGGAGATCCGTGCTTTCGTCCGGGCCAAGGACGGAATGGCGCGTGCCGCCCGGGTGATGGACCAGTATATCAACGAAGCCCTGGCCTGTCTGGAAGCTTTCCCGGCATCGGCCGAAAAAGAATACCTGGCGGCGCTGGCCCGCTATGTGGGAGACCGGACGATATGATGGTGTATGGGAATACGGAAGTGGTGAATGCCCTCCATCAGATGGTGGAAAGCGGGCGTGTGCCGCACGCCCTGCTCCTGCACGAGGACGACGGCGGCGGCGCTTTTCCGCTGGTGCTGCAATTTCTGGAGGAACTCTACGGCGGGAATCCGCGCGTGGGGAAGCTCATCCACCCGGATATCCACTTCGTTTTCCCGGTAGCGGGATCCGACAAACCCGTCTCGCTGCAGTATATGGGCCCGTTTCGGCAGTTGTTGCTAGAGAACCCGTATTTCTTTGAGAATGAGCTGTATACGTCCATCGGCATAGAGGGGAAACAGAGCAATATCTCCGTGAATGAAGCGCGAAGCATCCTGGAGCGCCTGTCGCTGAGCGCCGTGGAGGGCGGTTACCGGACGGTGGTCCTGTATTTGCCGGAAAAGATGAACGCCCAGGCGGCCAATGCGCTGCTGAAAATGGTGGAAGAACCGCCGCAGAAGACGCTGTTCATCCTGATTACCCACGCCCCGGAAAAGGTGCTGGTGACCATCGCTTCCCGCTGCCTGCACCTGCGTGTGCAGCCTTTGTCGCCGGAAGCGGAACGCGAAGTACACGCCAAGGAGGCCGCCGGCCAGAGCGTGCTCACGGACCTCTTCCACGACTTGCTGGAAGCCCTCCTGGCGCGCGACCTGCTCAAGGCCCTGGAAACGGGGGAGGCCGTGGCCGATTTGAAAGTGCGGGAGCAGCAGAAAAGCTTCTGCCGGCTGGCTTCGGAAGACCTTCGGCGCATCTTCCTGCTGCAGAAAATGCCCACCCTGGCCCGGGTTCCGGAAGAGGAAGAAGACTTTTACCGAAAGATGGCCGCGGCGCTGAAGCCTTCGTTCCCGCGTCGGGGGATGGCCGTCCTGGACCGCGCCCTGCTCCTGCTGGAGCGCAATGTGAACCAGAAAATCCTTTTCACCGATATGGTGAACAGGCTTTATATGTTATGATAACCCCCTAATAAGTCCCTCCCCCGAGGGGAGGGGTTTCGGGAGGGGGTAACGTCGATTATTTAATATTCAATTGAATATGGAATATTCAAATGAATCCATCCAGTTTGACTGTTTCCGCGGATGCACCGTGGTCACAGACGAAGCCACCGGCGAGCGGGACATCCGCTACCGCCAGGGCTGCTGCAAGCTGGAGGTTTATGATACCCTCAAGGGAATTGCCCAGGAACAGTTTGACAATTATTTCGAGGTTCGCTTCAAAAACACCCGGAAGGCCATTTACGTGAACGCCTCCGGGCAAAGCATCAAGACCGGCGACCTGGTGGTGGTGGAAGCCGCCAACGGGCACGACCTGGGCATCGTGACCCTGGAAGGCGCAGCCGTGGGTCGGCAGATGAAGTGCAAGGGGGTGGATCCCGCCACGCAGGAACTGCGGAAAATCTACCGCAAGGCCCGCCCCTTCGACATCCAGCGCTGGCAGGACGCCATTGCCCGGGAGCAGGAAACCATGATCCGCGCCCGCGTGCTGGCCGCTAACTTGGGCTTGGAAATGAAAATCGGCGACGTGGAATTCCAGGGCGACGGCACCAAGGCCATCTTCTATTACATCGCCGATGGCCGCGTGGACTTCCGCCAGCTCATCAAGGATTTCGCCGAGGAGTTCCATATCCGGGTGGAGATGAAGCAGATCGGCGCCCGACAGGAAGCCGGCCTCATCGGCGGCCTGGGCGTTTGCGGCCGGGAACTGTGCTGCGCCAATTACATCACGGAGTTCAAGTCCATCACCACATCGGCCGCCCGCACGCAGGACCTGTCGCTGAATCCGCAGAAACTGGCGGGCCAGTGCGGCAAGCTCAAATGCTGCCTCAATTACGAAGTGGCCGCTTATCTGGACGCCCATTCGCGCATTCCGCGGGTGAGTGAACCGCTGGAGTTCCAGGACGGACAGGCCTGGCTGGTGAAGACGGATATCCTGGCCGAAAAACTCTACTTCTCCTATGAGAAAGGCTCTCTGACCCAGACGTTTGCCCTGTCGGCCGATGAAGTGCGGGACATCCAGTCGATGAACCGCCGCGGGGAGAAGCCGCAGACGCTCAAGCAGGAGGTGGTGGCTACGCCGGAGTTCATCGACGCCGTGGGTGACGATGCCATCAACCGCTTCGACCAGGAGAAGAAAAAACGGCGCAAGAAGAACAGGTCCAAGAAGAAAAACCAGAAGGTTGAGTAACTCCCCACGGCCGAAAAAAATTTATTTTCCGTGCGGTAGCCCGGAAAACCAAATTTTCTTTCGGCCAACACGAAGCCAACGCACAGTAAATTGTTATGGGTCACGGAAAGCTGAAGAAATTTGCCGAGAACGAGACGTTCCGCTGCCTGCTGCAGCCGGACGCGTTGCAGGTACTGGCGGCCAAGGAGCCCGGCAGCAAGGCGCTCCGCCTGTGCGACCATCCCATCAAAGGCCGCTGGGGGGCCGAAATGTTCGGCAACGATCATCCCATCGTGCTGGAATTGGGCTGCGGCAAGGGGGATTACACCATTGCCCTGGCCCTGCGCCATCCGGAGATCAACTATATCGGCGTGGATATCAAGGGGGCCCGGTTGTGGAAGGGCGCCAAGTATGCCACGGAGAATACTTTGCCCAATGTGGCTTTTCTGCGCACGCGCATCGAGTTCATCGAGGCGTTTTTCGGCCCGGAGGAAGTATCCGAAATCTGGCTCACTTTTTCCGATCCGCAGCTCCGCGGCAGTGAGAACAGCCGCCTTTCCTCTCCGCTCTTCCTGGAGCGCTACCGCCAATTCCTCCGGCCCGGCGGCATCATCCACCTGAAAACCGACTCCCGCTATCTGTACGAATACACCCAGGCCGTCTGCCAAGTGAACCACCTGCCCATCCTTTTCCAAAGTACAGACGTGTATCACGATACTGCTTGTCCGGAGGTGGTTACGCAGGTGCAGACGTTCTATGAGAAGATGTTCCTGGAGATGGGGTTGCCCATTACGTATATGGCGTTCTGCATAGACCACGAGGGGCCATTCGTCTTTCCGGGGGAGGCTTTCGACCACGAGCATTGGCTGGAGGCCGAGGGGCCGCGAAGAAGTTTTTCGCATCAGCCTGCCAAACGGGGATAATCCCCGTTTTTTTTTCTATCTTTGTACATTATGGCAAAATTGATTTACACGATGGGCGAAGTAGCGGCAGAGCTGGGCGAAAATGCCTCGGCCATCCGCTATTGGAGCAACTGTTTCGAGAAATTCATCAGACCCCAGCGCAACGCCAAGGGCAACCGGCTGTACCACCCGGACGATGTAGAAACCCTCAAGCAGATCCAGTATCTCCTGAAGAACCAGGGGCTCACGCTGGAGGGTGCCAGACAGCGCCTGACGGAAGACCGCCGCAGTGTGGACAAGCGGGTGAAGGCCATCGGTGCGCTCAAGGAAATCCGGGCGCAGCTGGTGCAAGTACGCAAGGCCTTATGACGGTAGGGGACATTACCGCCGTGCTGGAGCAATTCGCTCCGCTGGGCATCCAGGAGCAGTGGGACAACAGCGGGCTGCTGATCGGCAGTCCGTCAGACCCCGTCACGGCCGTCCTGGTGGGCTTCGACTGTACGCCCGAACTCATTGCAGAGGCGGTGGAGGAAGGCTGCGATATGGTGGTTACCCATCATCCGCTCATCTTCAAGGGGCTCAAGCGCATCAATGCCCAGGATCCCGTGGGGGCCGCCGTTATGCAGGCGGTTCGGCACGGTGTGGCCGTGTATGCGGCGCATACCACGGCGGATAAAGTGATTGCCGGCGTCAGCGGTGCCATGGCCCGCCGGCTGGCCCTGAAAAACGTACAGATCCTGGTTCCGGAGGCCGATGAATGCGTGGGCCTCGGCTGTATCGGCGATTTTCCCAAGCCTATGGACGGCCAGGAAGCCCTTCGCTATGTGAAAGAGCAGTTCGGCCTGCGCGTGATCCGCAGTTCCAAGCCGCTGGAAACGCCCATCCGGAAGGTGGCCCTGCTGGGTGGCAGCGGCGGTTCGGAGGCCGAAGTAGCCCGCGCCAAGGGCGCCCAGTTGTACATCACGGCCGATGTGTCCTACCATCAGTTCTTTACGCCGGATGGCTTTATGATTATGGATATCGGCCATTTCGAGAGCGAAGTGGAGATTGTGGACATCTTGTTGGCACAGATACGGAAAAATTTTCCTACCTTTGCAAGCTACAAAAGTGCCGTACTGGACAGGAGCAACCCTGTCCACTACTTTGGGTTGTAAATAATAAATCGATTTATACTATTTATGGCAAGTACCAAGAAAACCCCCGCCGCCAGCAAAGTGGAGGCTCCCATCGACAACAGGGAGACTTTCGTTTCCCTGCAAAAGAACTTCGCGGATTCCGATATGCCCGTAGAGGAAAAACTGAAAACCCTCTATGAACTGCAGGCCGCGGATTCGGAGATTGACAAGATCATCCAGCTGCGCGGTGAACTCCCCGCAGAGGTGAGCGCCCTGGAGGCCGAAATCGCCACGCTCAAAGAGCGCAGCGCCGCCATCTCGGCCGTCATCGACCAGTTCAACCGCAACATCGCCGATGCCAAGCTCTCCATCGCAGAGCACGAAAGCGTGATTGAGAAATACCAGCGCCAGCTGGACACCATCCAGAACTCCCGCGAGTACGACTCCCTGAACAAGGAGATCGAAAACCAGGAGCTCCTGCGTCAGATTGATGAGAAGACCATCAACGACTCCCGCTATGAGATTGGTGCCAAGAAGGCCGAACTGGACGAAATCAAGGACCGCCTGACCATCCGCAACGAGGACCTGAAGGCCAAGAAGGCCGAACTGGAGACCATCGTGGAAGAGACCGCCAAGGAGGAAGCCGTGCTGCGTGAGCGCCGCGACGCCTGCGCCGCCAAGATCGACAACCGTACCATGAGCGCCTATGAGCGCATCCGTGCCAGCGTGAACAACCACCTGGCCGTGGTAGGTATCTATAACGGAGATTCCTGCGGCGGTTGCTTCAACACCATCACGCCCCAGCGCCGCGTGGAAATCGCCTCCAACCGCAAGCTCATCATCTGCGAGCACTGCGGCCGCATCATCATCAATCCGGATTTCGAGCAGTAGACCTTTATGGCCGATACCTCCCGCAAAAAGAACCGTTCGGCAGAGCCCCTGAACCTGGAGGCCCTGATGGGGAACAAACCCCCGCAGGCCCTGGATGTGGAAGAGGCTGTGCTGGGCGCTATGCTGGTAGAACCCGCCACCATCGACGAATCGATGGAGGAGCTCTCCGCCGCCTGCTTCTACGACCCCAAGCACCGCATGATCTTCGAGGCCATGAGCGAGTTGGTGAACGAGCACGTGAGCATAGACCTGGTAACCGTGAGCGAAAAACTTCGCTCCAAGGGCAACCTGGAGGTAGTGGGAGGTCCTGTTGTGCTGGCCAGCCTGTCCCAGAACATCGGCGCGGCCGCGCACATCGAGTATTACATCAAAATCCTCAAGCAGAAGACCATCCAGCGGGACCTGATCACCGCTTCGTATGAGATTCTGAAACAGTCGTTCGACGAGTCCACCAACGTGGACGACCTCATCGACAACGCCCAGACCAAGGTGTTCGCCGCCATCCAGAACAATGTGAAGCGGGATGTGCAGGACATCGGCTCCATCATCAACTCCGTGCTGGACAACCTGCAGGAGTTGCAGGGCATCACCGGTCCTTCGGGCGTCCCTTCCGGCTATCCCAGCATAGACCGCGTCACCCAGGGCTGGCAGAAGAGCGACCTTATCATCCTGGCTGCCCGTCCATCCGTGGGTAAAACGGCTTTTGCCCTGAACATCGCCCGCAACGCGGCGGTGGATGCCAATATGCCCGTTGCCGTGTTCTCCCTGGAAATGAGCGCCGACCAACTGGGCAAGCGCCTGATCACCACGGAAAGCGGCCTGTCCGGCGAAAAGATCAAGGGCGGCGTGAAGCTGGAGCAGTACGAGTGGGTGCAACTGGAAGACACCCTCAAGCGCCTGGCCAAGGCCCCCCTGTACATAGACGATACGCCCGGCATTCCCATCATGGAGTTCCGCACCAAGGCCAAGCGCCTGGTGAAGCAGAAAGGCGTACGCCTGATCGTGGTGGACTACCTCCAGCTGATGCAGGGCCCGGTGGAACTGCGCGGCCTGCGTGAGCAGGAAGTGGCGGCCATTTCCCGTACGCTCAAGGCCACCGCCAAGGAGCTGAACATCCCCATCATCGCCCTGTCCCAGCTGTCCCGAAACGCCGTGCAGCGCACCGGCGGCACCGGCAAGCCCCAGCTCAGCGACCTCCGCGAATCCGGCTCCATCGAGCAGGATGCCGATATGGTCATCTTCATCCATCGGCCGGACTTTGTGGGCATGAGCGACAACCCGGAAGACAAGGAAAAAGCGTATATTGTTATTGCGAAACACCGCAATGGCGAGGTTTGTGATATAGAGATGAAATACAAGGCCGGCCAGGTGAAGTTTGTGGAGCCCGACCAGAGCCTGGACGTGTATGCCCGGAGGGGTCCGGTGGCCAGTGCGGCCAATGAACCCCCGGCGGGAACACCGTACAACTTTGAAGACCAGCAACCCTTCTAATCCATGCGTTGGAAGCTCCTCATACTGAGCCTGTTTGTATCCGTTGCCCTGAACGGACAAGGAAAGGGATGCATCCCCACCGTGCCGGACCCGCCGTTCAAGGCCGGTGAGAGAATCGATCTGGGGCTCTTTTACAAATGGGGAGCGGTGAACACGGAAGTGGCCCAGGCCGCCATCACGCTGGATTCCCTGCAGTTCAATGGCCAGGATGCCTGGCATCTGAATTTCAATGTGAAATCGGCCCCTTTCTTCGACGTCTTTTTCAAAATGCGGGAAGACTTTCACAGTTGGATGACCATGGACGGTATCCGCCCGCTCCGTTTCACCCGGAACACCCTGGAAGGGAAGTACACCGCCACCAACGACTACAATTACGACTGGGAGGAAATGGTCATCCACGCCGATGTGAATTTCTACAACCGCGGGATGGAGCATTACGAAATTCCCCTGCATCCCTGCGTGTATGACCTTCCGGCCATGATCTTTTATCTCCGGACCATGGACCTGTCCAAAATGAAACCCGGAGACCAATATCCCCTGAGTTTTGCCATCGACGAGGCCGTTTTTGATATTATTCTTACTTTTCAAGGCGCGGAGCCGTTGAAAGTACGGAAGCTTGGCGTCCGCAACTCCCTGCTGTTCTCCTGCTCGGTGGTGTCGGGCGCTATGTTCGAGGGAAATCAGGAACTCAAGTTCTGGCTCTCGGACGATGGAACCTACGTTCCCCTGGCCATCATGGCGCCTTTGCGGGTGGGTTCGGTATGGGCCTGGCTCAAGGATTATCAGCCATGAGTGAGTCTGTAAGCCATAAGGGGAAGGTTATCAAGATGACACCGCAGCTCACTACGGTGTCCATTTTACAGCATAGCGCCTGCTCGGCCTGTCACGCGGCCGGCCTGTGCGGAATGGCCGATTTAGCCGAAAAGACGGTGGAAATACCCACGGACCCTTATGCCAGCTATGGCGTTGGCGACGAAGTGGAAGTGCTGCTCAAGGCCTCTATGGGTATGAAGGCCGTCTGGCTGGCCTATTTCATCCCCCTCCTGATCATCGTGGCCGTGATCCTGATTCTCGTGGGCTTCGGGGTAGGAGAGGTGCCGGCGGGCCTGAGCGGCCTGGGAGCCCTGGCCCTTTATTACTTGCTCTTGTACCTGTTCCGCGACCGACTGAAAAACGAATACATATTTACAATAAAAGGATAACTTATGCTAAACATTTTCATTTGGACAATCGCAGTGGTGACCGTCCTGGGTCTCGTGCTGGCGCTGGTCCTGTACCTTGTAGCCCAGAAGTTCAAGGTAGAGGAGGATCCGCGCATCGACGAGGTGGAAAAGGCCATGCCCGGCGCCAATTGCGGCGGTTGCGGCTTTGCCGGCTGCCGTGCGTTTGCCGAAGCGGCGGTGAAGGCCCCCAACCTGGACAACAACTACTGTCCGGTGGGCGGGAACGACACTATGGCCAAGGTGGCGGCCATCCTGGGCTACGAGGTGAAAGCCAAGGCTCCTATGGTGGCTACCGTGCGCTGCAACGGCAATTGTGAGGCCCGTCCCAAGGTGAACACGTACGACGGATTTGCCTCCTGCTACGTGAAGTCCCTCCTGTATACCGGCGACACCGGCTGCGCTTTCGGCTGCCTGGGTTGCGGTGACTGCGTGAACGCCTGCCAGTTCGGCGCGCTCTCTATGGATCCTGTCACCGGCCTGCCGGTAGTGGACCAGGAGAAGTGCACCGCCTGCGGCGCCTGCGTGAAGGCCTGTCCCAAACGCATCATCGAGCTTCGGCCCAAGGGTCCCCGCGGTATGCGGATGTTCGTGAGCTGCGTGAACAAGGACAAGGGTCCGGTGGCCAAGAAGGCCTGCGCCAGCGCCTGTATCGGCTGCGGCATCTGCGCCAAGACCTGTACGCACGAGGCCATTACCGTGGAAGGGAACATCGCCTACATCGATCCTGCTAAGTGTAAACTGTGCCGGGAGTGCGAGGCTATGTGCCCCACCGGCGCCATCCACGGCGTGAATTTCCCGAAGCCCCTGGACAAAGATGCCATCAAGGAACGCATCAAAGTCCGTCAGCAGAAGGCTAAAGAGGCAGCAGAAGCTGCCAAAAAGGAGGCTGCAAATGAGTAAGCATACATTCTCCCTGGGCGGTGTCCATCCGCACGACAACAAGATTTCCCGGGAATGCCCCATCACCCCGCTTCCCATCGCCCCTACCGTGTACCTGTCCGTGGCCCAGCACATCGGCGCCCCGTCCGTGCCCTGTGTGGCCGTGGGCGACAAAGTGAAGGTGGGCCAGGTGATTGCCCAGCCGGGCGGTTTCGTGGGTGCGTTCATCCATTCTTCCGTGTCGGGTACGGTGAAATCCATCGCCCCCCGGGCCGATCTGGCCGGCCGCGCCAGCACCCACATTGAAATTGCCGTGGAAGGCGATGAGTGGCTGGAAGGCATCGATACCTCCGACACCCTCATCACCACCATCCCTGAAGACCCCAAGGCCATCGTAGAGAAGATCAAGCTCGGTGGTGTAGTGGGCCTGGGTGGTGCCACCTTCCCCACGCATGTGAAGCTTTCGCCGCCTCCGGGCTCCAAGTGCGAGCGCGTAATCATCAACGGCTGCGAATGCGAGCCGTACCTTACCTCCGACTTCCGCACCCTGCTGGAGAAAGGCGAGCAGGTGGTGGTGGGCGCCGCCCTGCTGCAAAAGGCTATGGGCGGGGTTCCCTGCACCATCGCCATCGAGGAGAACAAGCCGGAAGCCATTGCCCATATCAATGAGGTCATTGCCAAACTGGGCTACAAAGACATGGACGTGATGGTGATGAAGATGATGTATCCGCAGGGCGGTGAAAAGCAGCTCATCGATGCCGTGATGCACCGTCAGGTGGGCTCCGGTGCACTGCCTATCAGCGTAGGTGCCGTGGTCCAGAACGTGGCAACGGCCCTGGCCGTGTACGACGCCGTCCAGAAGAACAAGCCCATCGTGGACAATTCCGTCACCGTTACGGGTCAGTGCTTCCCCAAGCAGGCCAACCTGCTGGTACGCGTAGGTACGCCGCTGCAGTATATCATCGATTATCTGGGCGGTATTCCGGCCGATGCCGCCAAGATCATCAGCGGCGGTCCTATGATGGGTCGCGCCGTGGCCAACCTGCAGGCGGCCACCGTCAAGGGCACCGGAGCCCTGCTCTTCCTCACGGAAGCCCAGACCAAGCGCGCCCCGGAAACCAACTGCATCCGCTGCGGCAAATGTGCCGATGCCTGCCCCATGGGCCTGGAGCCGTTTCTGCTGAACAAGCTCTCCAAGAACGCCGACTGGGACGCCTGCGAGGCCAATGCCGCGCAGGACTGCATCGAGTGCGGCTGCTGCCTGTATTCCTGTCCCGCCCATATTCCGCTGCTGGATAACATCCGCGTAGGCAAGGGCTTTGTGTTAAGCGCTATCCGCGCACGTGCTGCCGCCGCCAAGGCCGCAGCAGAAGCTGCTAAAAAGTAAAGGACTATGAATAAATTATTAGTTTCACCTTCACCCCATATCCACTCCAAGGACTCTACCCGGTCCCTGATGCTGGATGTGGTGATTGCGCTGCTGCCGACCGTCATCTGCACCTTCATCTTATACGGATGGCGGGAGATCATGGTCATGGGCGTGAGTGTGGCTTCCTGCGTGCTGCTGGAATGGGCCATCACCAAATATATGCTCAAAAAGCCCTCCACTATCGGAGACCTCTCCGCCGTCATTACCGGTATCCTGCTGGCTCTGAACCTGCCCTTTACCACGCCCTGGTGGGTGGTGGTCATCGGCTCGGTCGTCGCCATCGGCGTAGCTAAGATGACGTTCGGCGGTCTGGGCCAGAACATCTGGAACCCCGCCCTGGTGGGCCGTGTGTTCCTGCTGGTTTCCTTCCCCACCTATATGACCACCTGGAGCGCCCCGCAGGGACTCTTCGGCCTGGATGCCGTTACCCAGGCAACGCCCCTGGGCGCCATTCAGGAAGGCCTGCTGCAAGGCTCCTCCATCCAGGAGATTATGAGCGCCGGAGAATACACCTATTCCAAGATGCTGTTCGCCAACATGGGCGGCAGCGCCGGTGAGTTCTGCGTCATTTTCCTGCTGCTGGGTTTTGTGTACCTGTGCCTCCGCAAGGTCATCAAGCCTTGGATTACCCTGAGCATCTTCGGTACCGTGGCGCTCACTTCCCTGATTTTCTGGGGCATTGATCCGTCCCGTTTCACCGACCCGCTGTTCAACCTGCTCAGCGGCGGTATGGTGCTGGGTGCCTGCTTCATGGCCACCGACTATGTGACCAGTCCCATGAGTGTGAAGGGCGGTATCATCTTCGGTGTGGGCATCGGCTTCCTTACCATGATGATCCGTTACTTCGGCTCTTATCCGGAAGGTATGAGCTTCGCCATCCTTATTATGAACTCTGTGGTGCCCCTGATCAATATGGGCTTCAAACAGAAAAAATTCGGGAGGAAATAAGTTATGGCAGTGAAATCCAATTTAACCAATATGGTTCTGGTCCTGAGTCTCACCTGCCTGGTGTGCTCGGGCCTGCTGGGCGGAGCCTATGCCCTTACCAAGGAGCCCATTGAGAAGGCGCAGGCCGAAAAGACCAAAAGCGCCATCAGCCAGGTACTCCCGCATTTCGAGACGCTCGAATATGAAGATGACCACCATTACTATACCGCCTTTGACGGTGATCGGGTGGTGGGCTATGCCATCGAATCCAGCGCGGTAGGTTTCGGCGGAAACATCAGCCTGATGGTGGGCATCACCCCGGACGGCGTGGTGTACAACACTTCCGTGCTGTCCCACAGTGAAACCCCCGGTCTGGGCGCCAAGTGCACCACCGATACCAAGTTCATGGACCAGTGGAGGGGCTTTGATCCTTCCGTGAAACAGCTTTCCGTGAAGAAGGATGGCGGCGACGTGGATGCCATCACGGCTTCCACCATTACTTCCAGGGCCTATACCCAGGCAGTAGCCAACGCCCTGCTGCTCTTCGATGAGCTGGGCCTGGATGAAATCAACGATGAAAAGGAGGAGGAAGACCATGAGTAAAATCAAACTGATTACCGACGGTCTGGTAAAGAACAACCCGACCTTCGTCCTGCTGCTGGGCATGTGCCCCACGCTGGCCACCACCACATCGGCCATCAACGGCCTTTCCATGGGCCTCGCCACGCTCTTCGTGCTGGTGCTGAGCAATATGGCCATATCGGCCATTTCGCCCATTGTGCCGGACAAGGTGCATATCCCCGTGTACATCGTAGTTATCGCTACCTTCGTGACGCTGCTGCAGTTCCTGATGCAGGCCTACACCCCGGCTATGTATGAGACGCTGGGCCTCTTTATTCCGCTCATCGTGGTGAACTGCATCGTGCTGGGCCGGGCCGAAGCCTTCGCCAACAAGCACGGCGTGCTGGAAAGCGCCTGCGACGGCATCGGCGTAGGCCTGGGCTTCACCTGCTCGCTCACCGTGCTGGGCCTGGTGCGTGAAATCCTGGGATCCGGCAGCGCCTTCGGCTACAACTTTATCGGCGGCCACGACGGTATGCTGGCCTTTGTGATGGCCCCCGGCGCCTTCCTGTGCCTGGGCTACCTGATGGTCCTGTTCAACAAATTCCTTAAAAAGAACTAGGCTATGGAGTACTTTCTGATTATTATTTCGGCGATTTTCGTCAACAATATCGTCCTGGCCCAGTTCCTGGGAATTTGTCCCTACCTGGGCGTATCCAACAAGCTGTCCACCGCCACGGGCATGTCCATGGCCGTGTGCTTCGTGATTACGCTGGCCACGCTGGTCACTTACCTGATTAACCAGTATCTGCTGGTGCCGTTCAGCCTCACCTTCCTGCAGACCATCGTCTTCATCCTGGTGATTGCGGCGCTGGTGCAGATGGTGGAGATTGTGCTCAAGAAGGTTTCTCCTTCGCTGTACCAGGCCCTGGGTATCTTCCTGCCCCTGATTACCACTAACTGCGCGGTGCTGGGTGTGGCCATCAACGTGGTCACCAAGGAATTCGCCTTTGTGCCCGGCGGCATGCTGAACCTGGGTCAGGCCCTGGTGTATGCCTTTGCCACCTCGCTGGGTTACGGCCTGGCCATGGTCATCTTCGCGGGCATTCGCGAGCACCTGGCCATGAACAACGTTCCCAAGGCCTTCAAGGGCGTTCCCATCGCCATCGTGAGCGTGGGTATCCTGGCCCTGGCCTTCATGGGCTTCAGCGGAATGGTGAAATAGTGTAAGCGGCTAAAAGCCGCGTGGATTCAGAGCAGCGACAAAGCTACGTCCATCATGTGGGTGAACGTGTTTTGGCGCTGTTCTGCTGTTGTGGCCTCTCCGGTGATGAGGTGATCGGAGATGGTGAACAGGGCCAGGGCTTTCTTTTTGGCCCAGGCGGCGTTCATGTACAGGGCCGCGGCTTCCATTTCTACGGCCAGCACGCCCATCTTGATCCATTTGTCGGTCTGGGGATAGGCCGAATAGAACACGTCTGACGACAGCACATTGCCAATTTTGTAACGATAGCCGAATTCCTCGCAACTGTTTACGGCCTTTTGCAGCAGGTGGAAGTCGGCGATGGGGCAGAAGGTGCCGTTGAGCTGGAACTGGGCGCCGTAATTGGAGTCCGTGCAGGCACCCTGGGCCAGGACCAGGTCTCCGATCTGGAGGTCTTCGTCATAGGCCCCAGCAGAGCCGATGCGCACGATGCTCTCAACGCCGTAGAAGTGGAACAGCTCATAGGTGTAGATGGAAATGGAGGGAATGCCCATGCCGTGGCCCATGACACTGACCGGCTTCCCTTTATAGGTGCCGGTATAGCCCAGCATGCCGCGTACGTTGTTGAACTGTACGGGGTTTTCCAGGTAATTTTCTGCCATAAAGCGGACCCGCAAGGGGTCTCCGGCCATGATGACAAACGGGGCAATCTCGCCTTTCCGGGCGCCGATATGAGGGGTGGGTGTATTACTCATAGTGTAAATCATTAGAGGTGGTTCGTACAAATATAGTGTTTTTTGCGTATATTTGAGCATGCAAAGCACTAATGAACTAAGCCAAATCGTGAACCAGTTTGCCATCCAAGGGCAGGTGCTGGATATCAAGCCGTTAGGGAACGGACTCATCAACGACACATTACTGGTCCATACCGATGGACCTGAAGATTATGTCCTGCAGCGGATTAACAATGCCATTTTCCAGGATGTGGAGCTGCTGCAGCACAACATAGACTGTGCCACGGCCCACATCCGGAAGAAGCTCGCCGGAGACCCGGACATCGAGCGGAAGGTGCTCCGTTTCCTGCCCTGCAAGGCTACGGGGAAGTCTTATTGGACCGACGGAAACAGCTATTGGCGTGTGTCGGTGTTCATCCAGGGCGCCCATACGCTGGAGGCGGTGAATCCGGAGTCTTCCTACTGCGCCGGCAAGTCTTTCGGCCAGTTCGAGGCCATGCTGGCCGATATCCCGGATCAGCTGGGAGAACCCATCCCGGACTTCCATAACATGGAGCTTCGGGCCCGGCAGCTGCATGAGGCTGTATCGGCCAATCCTGTCGGCCGTCTGGCCGAACCTGAGGTACAGGCCATCCTGGCGGATCTTCTGCCCTTCGAGGAGCAGATGTGCAAGGCGGAACGGCTGTACCGGGAGGGGCGGCTGCCCAAACGCATCTGCCACTGCGACACCAAGGTGAACAACATGCTCTTCGATGAGAACGGGGCGGTCCTTTGCGTGATCGACCTGGACACCCTCATGCCGTCCTTCGTCTTCTCCGACTTCGGCGATTTCCTGCGCACCGGCGCCAATACTGTGGCCGAGGATTGCCCGGATATCGATAAGGTGGATTTCCGGATGGATATCTTCGAGGCGTTTGCCAAGGGCTATCTGGAGGGTGCCGGCAGCTTCTTAACGCCCATCGAGGTGGAGAACCTGCCCTATGCCGCCTGTCTGTTCCCTTACATGCAGGCCGTGCGTTTCTTCGCCGATTACATTAACGGCGACACCTATTATAAGATTCAGTACCCGGACCACAACCTGGTGCGCACACGGAACCAGGTGGCGCTGTTCCACGCCGCCCTGGAAAAGACTCCGCAAATGCAGGCGATTATTGCCCGCGTTACTGGATAAAGCTGGAGAAATACCCCGCGAAGAATACGTTGGTGATCAGGTAAGCCACGATGGTGGAGACAAATACGCTGATGAGCCCCGGCATCATAAAGCTGTGGTTCAGCAGGTATTTGCCGATAACCGTGGTGCCGCTTCGGTCGAAGTTCACGGTGGCGATATCCGAAGGGTAGTTGGGGATGAAGAAGTAGCCGTACACGCTGGGGAATACACCCAGGAGCACGGGACCGGCAATGCCCAGTTCATAGGCCAGCGGCAGCATGGCCACCACCACGGCTCCCTGGGAGTTGATGAGTACGGACACCAGGAAGAACACCAGGGCGATGCTCCAGGGATAGTTGGTAACCAGGTCTGAGAGCATGAGCTTCATCTGGTCCATGTAGTTGCCGAAATAGGTGTCGGCCAGCCAGGCAATGCCATAGATGGCTACCACGGCCACCATACCCGACTGCCAGACGGCGCCGCCCACGGCTTTCTTGGGCTGGGCTTTACAGAAGATGATATTGGCGGCTGCTGCCGTGAGCATGATGATCTGGATGCAGATGTTCATCTTGGGCAGGTTGATGGCCTTGGCCAGGGTGTCTCCGTTGGAGACGTGGATCATCTGGCAGAAAGCGAAGCCCACAATGACCAGCAGGGAAGCCAGGAACACGTATACGGAAGCTTTGGCCTCTTTGGAGATGACTTTGTCAAGGGTGGTGGCGGAGCTGCCGTACATATACTGGTACAGCTCAGGGTCTGACTTGCGGCGGAGGAACTCGGGATCCTTATCCAGGTCTTTGCCGCGTTTGTAGGAGGCTGCGGAGGCGCACAGGAGGCCGATGACGCAGGCCGGGATGGTGACCATGAGCACCTGCGGGATGCTTACCATATAGCCGTTGGCATTGGAGATGGTGACGAAAGCCACCACGGCGGCTGCGATGGGTGAGCAGGTGATACCCACCTGCGAAGCTACGGAAGCCACGCCGCAAGGACGTTCCGGACGGATGTTCTTCTTGAGGGCGATGTCACAGATGATGGGCATAATGGTGTACACCACGTGGCCCGTACCCACCAGCACGGTGAGGAAGAAGGTCACCAGCGGGCCCAGGAAGGTAATGTGTTCCGGGTGCTTGCGCAACATCCTTTCGGCAATCTGGATCATCCAGTCCATACCGCCCGACGCCTGTAGCGTACCGGCGCAGGTGACAGCGGCGATGATGATATAGATAACGTCCGTGGGAGGAGTGCCGGGCTTAAGGCCGAAGCCGAACACCAGGATGGCCAGGCCGATGCCGCTGATGGCGCCCAGGGCCAGGGACCCGTAGCGGGAACCCACATAGAGGGCTGCCAACACGATGAGCAGCTCGATAATCATGGTAATGGTCATAGTCGGGGTGTATTAATCTTCAGTGTAAGGGGGCATAATGGGGCGGACAAGGGGCAGGGTCCTTTTCCGGATGGCCTTGCTTCCGAACTGATGCAGCAGGGTCTTGAAACGATGGACATCGGAGCCGGCCATACAGTAATAGCCTTTTTTCAGCAGCCAGTCGGCCCGGTTCTTTACCTCCGATCCATAATAGTGGGCCAGGGAGGGCAGGTTCAATTGCAGGCGGACGCCCATATTGATGAGCCGGTCGTAGTCTTCCTGATGCAAATAGTGATAGCGTTCCGCGTGCGCCAGGATGGGACGGTATCCGGCCGATAGCGTCTGTTCCAGGATTTCCCACAGGTTGTAGGGCGGAATACCGGTGGAGGTTTCTACCAGGATACGGTCCTGACCGTGCAAAAGGAGGTCGCGGTTTTTCAGCCGTTCCAGGTAAAGGTTGTCCAACATATATTCGGCGGCGAGATGCAGCCGGATGGGGCCTTTGTAGGCGCTGGTGAGCTCCTGAAAACGTTTCTGAAGGTCTTCGGTCCGGTTGGGAACGTCCTCCATAATGTGCGGTGTGCACCATACATCCGTTACGCCGTGGGCGGCTTCCCAGTCCAGAATACGGAGCGACCCCTCCAGGGTTTTGACGCCGTCGTCCACACCGTAGAGAATATGGGAGTGGTGATCGGCGGCACCTTGAAGGAGGCCGCTATGCGCAAGGGAGGTATGCGGATTCAGGAAGGAGAACATGCCTATTCGTCGTCCTGATCGTCCTCGTTGCCGTAACCGTAACCATAGCCGTAGCCATAGCCGTAACCATAGCCGTAGCCGTATCCATAGCCATAACCGTAGCCATAGCCGTAACCGTATCCGTACCCGCTTTGGACTGCGTAGGTGTCCACACCGTTGAGGATGATGGCCATACGTTTGTATTCGTTCTTCCGGTACATTTCGTCCAACATCGGGAGGGCGCGCCTGTCGAACAGGCCGGCTCGGATGACGAAGAGGGTAATGTCGGCTTGCTCGTCGATGATGGAGGCATCGGCGACAAGGGCCACGGGCGGAGCATCCATGAAGATATAGTCATAATGCTCCCGCAGGGTGTCGATAAGGGTCTTGAAGCGTTCGGAGACCAGCAGTTCCGTGGGGTTGGGAGGTACGGTACCCACCGGCAGCAGGTCCAGGTTGTCACGGAGGTGCTGGACGTGGGACAGGGGGTCGTTCGATTTGCCGGTGAGGTAGGCGGTGACGCCGGTGTGGTTCTTCCCGACAGACTTGGACAGCGTGGCTTTACGGATGTCCAGGTCAATGATCAGGACCTTGGCATCCTTCAGGGCCATGGATGCGGCCAGGTTCAGCAGCGTGAAGGTTTTGCCGGCGTTGGGGTTAAAGGAGGTGAACATAATCACCTTGGCAGGTTCGCCGGAACGGATGAGCAGGTCCAGATTGGTACGCAGTACACGGAAGGCCTCGTTGATGGAGTTTCGCTTGCCGGCTTCTACCATAATACGGGTGTTGCCGTTGTCGAAGCGGTTGGTTACCAGGCGTTTCCAGTAGTTTTTGCTCAGGCCCATCTGCGGAATCTCGCCTACGAACGGAACCGAAAGCCGCTCCATATCCAGGCGGGACTTCACGGAGGTGTCGAACAAGCTGATGAGATAGAAGACGGCGAACGGAAGACCCAGACCCAGTACCAGGGCCACCAGCAGAACCATCATCTTTCTGGGGGCTATGGGTGAGGAAGAACCGTTGGCACGGGTAATGAGGCGGTTGTTGCTCACCGAGAGCATGCTCTGGAGTTCGTTCTCTTCCCGCTTCTGGAGGAGGAAGACGTACAGCTGCTCTTTCACCTTTTGCTGACGCTCAATGGAGAGCAGGGCCAGTTCCTGTCCGGAGATGTTGGATACCCGGCCCAGGAGGGCCTGCTCCTTGGATTCCAGTTGTTTCAGCTCCAGTTGGAGGGAGGAAATGAGGCTTTCGACGGAACGGTTGATGGCCAGGCGAAGACTCATAAGGGTGGAGGTGAGGTCCTGTACGATGGGGTTGTTCTCCGTGGTATAGGAAAGGGCGCGATCCCGCTGCAGCAACGTATTGTTGTATTCGTTAATTTGGCTGGCGATACTGGCACTTTCCAGTCCCGTATTGGCCGGCAGGAGGTCCTGGGCGTGGGAGGGGTCGTTGGCGAAGTCGCGGAGCATCCGGGCGATGGATAGCTGGTTGTTAACCTCGAAGACCCGGTTGTTGTAATTGATTGACTGCTGGGAAATGGCTGATCCAGCTTGGGAAATATCCGAAATCTGGTGGGTCTGCTTATAACTCTTCAGGGCGTTTTCAATGCCGCCCAGGTCTCCTTCGATAACGGCGATACGTTCTTCCAGGAATTTGGAGGTGGCGCGCAGGGATTTGTCGTGGTTTTCCATCCACACTTCGTTGTACACGTCCAAAAGGGTAGTGAGGACAAGGTCTGCGCGGGAGGGGAATACATCCGTTAGGGCCAGTTGAATGACCGAGGACATCTTGGTGACCAGGGTCACGGAGAGACGGCTGCAATAGGATTTACCCCGTGCATAAGGATTCACCCAGGCCACTTGTACTTTGCGCTTCCACCGGTTGATGCCGGTACCGGGGATCATACGGATGACGCCCGCCGGGGTTTGGAGGGTGTCTCCCAGCTTGCCGCTGATATCGACGGTCTCCTTAGGATTGTTGGAGGTGCGGAAGTCTTCCAGGACAAAGGAGTCCTCTCCCTTCTTGACCACGGTGAAGGAGAAAGAAGAAACATTTCCCCGCTCCAGGACTTGCATATCCACGGGAGAGGAAAGGTACATTTCGCGCCGACGCAGGAACCGTTTTTCCGTATAAGAAGTTTCCAGGCCCAGGCGGGCGATGACCAGTTCCATCAGGTCCGGGGAGGACAGGGCCTGCATTTCGTTGTCTACCGAGTTACCAGAAGAATACCGGCGGGAGGCGGAGCTGGAGGTGACGGATGTCAGCTCTCGCATAATGGCATTCTGGTTGTCTACGTCCAGGATGATTTGCTCCGACCGGCTGAAGGTCTTGGGGGTGCGGTACAGATAGAACAGGGCCAGGAAGAGGCAGGCGGCCAGGGAAAAGACGTACCACCATTTGTGGTTCCAGACCATAGCCCAAATATCGGCCAGGCGGATGGTCTGCTCCTCTTCTTGCTGTGCAGGGGTGATATTCGTTGACAGGTAGTTGTCGGACATATGTTATCAGTTATTTTAATCGGGAGATGGTAATGACCAGGTTGGCTATGGTTACGCCCAGGGAGCCCATGGCCATCCAGAAAGAACCGGACTTGAAGTAATTCTCGTTGATGGTGGACTGACCGGCGCGGACGTCGCTGGGGGTCACGTACACGACGTCGTTCTGCTGGAGGTAATAGGCGGGGGAGTTGAAGATGTCGCTGGAACGCGGATCCAGGGTATAGATGGTGCGTTCTCCGTTCTTTTCCCGGATTACCATCACGTTGTTGCGCTGACCGTAAATGGTGAGGTCCCGGGCAAGGGCCAGGGCCTGGAAAATGGTAATCTTGTCACCGGTTACGGAATAGGTGCCGGGAGAGGATACTTCGCCCAGGACGGAGATCTTGAAGTTGAGGAATTCTACCGTGACGGTGGCATCCTTCAGGAGACCGGTTGTATGCAGCATATCTTCCAGCAGGGTTTGCAGTTCCCAGCGGTTCAGGCCGGCCACTTTGATGGCCCCCAGCTGAGGGAAAGTGATGTTTCCTTCATTGTCCACGACATAACCAGTTACATATTGGCCACCGCTGGACCTCATTTCGGAACCGGCATAATGGGTGGCGATGGACTTGTTAAACATAGCTGCCAATTCTTGGTTGGAGCTGTTGACAATGATGGACAACTGGTCCTGAGGCTGGATGATGATACCCTTGTTGATGGCCATGTTCATGGAGGTATCGGCCTGTATATCCTGGAGATAATTGATGTTCTTCCAGGTGGTTGTGCTGCAGGATGCAGCCAGAAGGGCTAAAACCAGGAGAAGCGGAACAAAGAACTTCTTCATAGTATTTCAGTTAATTTGTCTGTTATTAAGTTTTGTGATTCCGAAGGGATTCGAACCCTTGACCCACAGCTTAGAAGGCTGTTGCTCTATCCAACTGAGCTACGGAACCGGAACTGCAAAGATAGTGAATAATTTGCCAATAGGCAAACTAACGGGGGCTTAACGACAGCAGAAGCTGTACTTGCTGGTTGATGGCGTCGGAAAATCCGTTCTTCTCCTCCCCGGCGGGGAAGCTGTCTTCCAGTGTACCGCCCTTGTAATCAATGGCCAGGCCGGTGATGCCCACTTCACACATGCGGGCCAGGTCTTCCATACTGGGGTAGAGATAGACGAAGTTGGTGTCTTCGCGGGCCTGGAGGAGGCTGATGAGGGAACCGTCGGCCAGGGTAAAGCGCACGGGGGAGTCATAGGGGATGAAGAATTGCTCCTGGGTGCCGATGACAAAAGCCAGGTCCATATCTTCCCCATTGGTGTTTTTGTAATAGAGATGGGACAGGAGGATGTTGTAGTCGAAGCGGGAGCCGCGGGCCACGATAGGGTCTGCGGTGGACATAATGCTGTTGGCGTTTTCCGTGTACCCCGACAAGTTGGATTGGAGGTCGATGGTCTTGGAAGACGCGTTCAGGATGGCTTCGCAGTGGCGTTTGAGCAGGGCGCCCATCTGGTCTTCGGAGAATCGGGCCGATACAAAATCGTCCGGATTCCAGCCGGTTACCAGTTCGACGGACTTGATGCCCTTCACCATCTTTTCCATATCGGCGGGTTCGGTGGCGTATTTGAGCCGATTGAGGATGGTGCCGTCTTCCAGCCGGTTTGGGGTGGAAGATACCTGATTGATCTGCTCCAGGCGGATGAGCTTGCCATTGGCAAGGGTGACGGCCATCTTGACGCCTTTGGGGACCACTACGGCCTCTTTCTGCACCAGGTTGATGTACAGCAGATAGAGGGTGGAGCCATCCGGAAAGCCCACCAGTTCTACGCGCAACTGGGCGGGGATGCCTCCCAAGGTGAGCGGCTCATAGTCGGTGGAGATATGGGTCATGCCTTCGGAACGGTAGTTGGTCCGGATGGACTGGCACCATACCGGGAAAGATAGAAGGGCCGCCAGGGCTATCAGGAGGGTTTTTCTCATAAGAGGCTTTTTCTGCATTGTACAAATTTACACAAAAACCCCAAAAAATCGCCAGTTTTTTGTAAATTTGCGCACAAACTCGTTCCACTATGCTCATAGCGTTGAAACTCCTGGGCAGTATCGCCCTCCTGATCTACGGCATGAAGGTCATGAGTGAGGCCTTGCAGAAAATGGCGGGCCCGCAGTTGCGTCACATGTTGGGCGCCATGACCACCAACCGTTTTACCGGTGTGGTCACCGGTGCGTTGGTTACGGTAGCGGTACAGTCATCGGCCGCCACCACCGTCATGACCGTGTCGTTCGTGAACGCTGCACTGCTCACCCTGGCTCAGGCCATCTCCATCATCATGGGTGCCAATATCGGCACCACCATGAGCGCCTGGATTATGAGCGCCGGCTTCTCCTTCAACGTAATGTCGCTGGTCTGGCCGGCTTTCCTGGTGGGTATTATCCTCATCCAGGCCGGAAAGCACCGCTATGTGGGTGATTTCCTCTTCGGCCTGTCCTTCCTGCTCTTTGCCCTGGGTATGCTCAAGGAAACGGGCATTGAGATGGATCTGGCCAACAAGCCGGCCGTGGTAGACTTCTTCGCCAGCTTCAAGACCAACTACGGCACCATCCTGCTGTTCCTCCTTATCGGCTCCATCCTTACGGCAGCCGTACAGTCTTCGGCCGCCCTTATGGCCATCACCATGGTGCTGTGCTCCACCGGTGCCATCACCATCTACCAGGGTATTGCGCTGGTAATGGGCGAAAACATCGGCACCACCGTAACGGCCAACCTGGCAGCCCTCAGCGCCAATGTCCAGGCCCGTCGTACGGCCCTTTCGCATATGGTGTTCAACCTGTTCGGCGTATTCTGGGTCCTCATTCTCTTCTTCCCCTTCGTGCGCATGGTTTGCGGCGTGGTGGGACTGGATCCCGATGCGGCCGAACAAAGCCCTACGCAGCTGTCCTTCGCCCTGGCCACCTTCCATACGTTCTTCAACGTGATCAACACGGCCATCCTTATCTGGTTCATCCCGCAGATCGAAAAACTGGTGTGCTGGCTCATCAAGCCCAAGCAGACGGAGCAGGAAGACGAATTCCACCTTACCTATATCAAGGGCGGTATCATGAAAACGCCCGAAATCTCCGTGCTGCAGGCCCAGAAGGAAATTGCCATCTTCGGCGACCGGATGCAGCGCGTGCTGGGCATGGTGAAAGATCTCTCGCAGGAAACCGATGAAAAAGCTTTCCAGGAAATCTTCGACCGCATCAAGAAGTACGAAGAAATCTCCGACCGGATGGAAAACGAGATCGGCCGATACCTGGGTCAGGTGGGCGACGCCCATCTGTCGGACGATACCAAGGGGAAGATCCGCGGTATGCTGCGTGAGATCGGGGAACTGGAGTCCATCGGCGACAGCGGCTTCAACATGGCCCGCATCCTGCAGCGTAAGCGGGACACCAAGGTCACGTTCTCGAAGACCCAGGAGCAGAGCATTATCCAGATGGCGGGCCTGGTGGATGGCGCCATGACGCGCATGAACGTGCTGCTGAAAGGCCAGAAGGAAGATTATACCCTGGACGAATCGGCCCGCTATGAAATGCAGATCAACAATCTTCGCAACAGCCTGAAGCAGCAGAATATCATAGACCTGGACAACCACGTGTACAGCTACGACAACGGCACCGTGTTTATGGATCTGGTCAACGAGTTTGAAAAGGTGGGTGACTACGCCCTCAACGTGTCCGAAGCCCATCTGGGAGAAAAGTTAGAAGCGTAATATGGAAATCCAACTGACCCGTCAGGAAGTGCCGGTGCTTCTGCTCACCGGTTATCTGGGAAGCGGCAAAACCACCCTGCTGAACCGCATCCTCTCCAATAAAAAAGGCATTAAGTTCGCCGTCATCGTCAACGATATCGGCGAAGTGAATATCGACGAAAGCCTCATTGAAAAAGGCGGCGTGGTGGGCGGCACCGACGACAGCCTGGTGGCCCTCCAGAACGGCTGCATCTGCTGCACCCTCAAGATGGACCTGGTGGCCCAGCTGGCCGATTTGATAGCGGCCCGGCGCTTCGATTATATCGTGATCGAGGCCAGCGGCATCTGCGAACCCGCCCCCATCGCCCAGACCATCAGCACGATGCCTGCGCTGGCGCCGCAATATGCCCAGGGCGCCCTTCCGTACGTGGATTGCATCTGTACCGTGGTGGACGCCTTGCGAATGAAGGACGAATTCGACAGCGGCTCCGCCCTGGAGAAGGAAGACATCGGCGAAGATGACCTGGAAAGGCTTGTGATAGAGCAGATTGAGTTCTGCAATATTGTGCTGCTGAATAAGGCTGCAGAGGTGAGCCCGGAGGAACTGGGCAAGCTCAAGGGTATTGTCAAGAGCATCAACCCCGGGGCCAAGGTGCTCAGCTGCAATTACGGCGACATAGACCTGGACGAGCTTATCTACACCGGGATGTTCCGCTTCGACGAAGTGGCCACTTCGGCCGCCTGGATCGCCGCCATCGAGGGCGAGGAAGACGAGGACGAAGAGGCCGAAGGGGAAGCCCTGGAATATGGCATCGACACCTACGTGTACACCCGCCGTCCGGCCCTGGACCTGAACAAGTTCGACCATATGGTAGCCACCCGTTGGCCCAAGGAAATCATTCGCGCCAAGGGCCTGTGCTACTTCTCCAACGACCCCGACAAGTGCTTCCTGTTTGAGCAGGCCGGAAGGCAGAAGTCCCTGCGCGACTGCGGCCTCTGGTTCGCCACTATGGAACCCGATGAACTGGCCCAGATGATGGAGCGCGACCGCAAGCTCCGGGCCGATTGGGATCCCCAGTACGGTGACCGTATGCAGAAGATTGTGTTCATCGGCCAGCACCTGGATAAACCGGCCCTGGAAAAGCTTATGGACAGCTGCCTGGCCGAATAATCTTTTTTTTGCAGAATAAGAAAAAGTTCCTATCTTTGCAGTCCCGATTTTTCGGGAATAAGCCTGGAGAGATGCTCGAGTGGCTTAAGAGGCACGCCTGGAAAGCGTGTATACTCCAAAAGGGTATCCCGAGTTCGAATCTCGGTCTCTCCGCAAAATGCCTTCTGCGCTATTGCAGGAGGCATTTTCATATAAAAATATCCCAAATAGTATCCCGAAAACAGATTCTTCTCTCCATTTATATTCACTTGAATATAGCTGGTTTGTCCCCTAATGATAATCGAAAATTTCCCGGAGCTCGGCGTCGGAAAGTTTTCCAATCCAGCTTTCCCCTGAAGCTACAGTAAGGTCGGCAAGGGCTTTCTTTTCCGTTATCATTCTATCTATCTTCTCTTCGAATGTCCCGGCGGTGACAAAGCGGGTGACCATGACGTTTTTATGCTGGCCTATGCGATAGGCGCGGTCTGTGGCCTGGGCCTCCACGGCCGGGTTCCACCAGAGGTCGAAGTGGATGACATGTGATGCGGCCGTAAGGTTGAGTCCGGTTCCGGCGGCCTTCAGGGACAAGATAAATACTTGCTCGCTACGGATGTTCTGGAAACGCTCTACCATTTCCGTGCGCTGTTTGAGGGGGCAGCCTCCATGATAGAACAAGGGCTTGAAACCCAGTTCTTGCTTGAGGATTTGGGAAAGCAAGTCTCCCATTTCCTTGAACTGCGTGAAAATGAGAACTTTCTCGCCGCTTTCCACGATGCTTCCGACAAGATCCGCAAGCATGCCGCATTTCCCGGAAAGCGCTGTGTCGGCCTTTCCATCCTTGAGGAAAAGGGATGGATGGTCGCAAATCTGTTTCAGTGCAAGTATCATTTGCAGAACGATTCCCTGGCGTTTGAACAGGGACTCGTCACCGGCGCCTTCGATCGTTGCCATGTACTCCTGAACGACCTGCTGGTACAAGGCGGCCTGGGAAGGGGTCAGCACCGGCATGAAGTTGCGCGTAACCTTGTCTGGGAGGTCCGAGATGATGTTTTTGTCGGTCTTCAGGCGTCGCATCATAAAAGGGGCGGTAACCCTGCGGAACCTCTCGGCGCATGCCTTGTCGCCTTCCTGCTCGATAGGCGCCGCATATTGCTCCCGGAAACGTTTGGCGGTGTCCAGATAGCCCTTGTTGGCGAAGTCCATGATACTCCAGTACTCGCTCAGGCGGTTTTCCACCGGAGTGCCGCTCATGGCTATCCTTACTTCTGCAGGAATGGATTTCACGGCCGATGTCTGGGCGGTGGAGGTGTTCTTGATATTCTGCGCCTCGTCAATGATTACCACTTCCCATTTTGTCTTTCCCAGCACAATGGCGTCGCTTCTGAGAACTCCGTATGAGGTAAGGAGGATGTCTGCGCCAAAATCTTTGAGATTCCGCCCGGGGCCGTGGTAGCGGAAGTGCGAAAGTGCCGGTGCGAACCGGTCCAGCTCGGACTCCCAGTTGGCAAGGAGCCCGGTCGGCACCACAACAAGGGCTTTCCTGTTTTCCAGCGCCTCCTCGTCCTTCAGCTTCTGCAAAAGCGATATGACCTGCAGGGTTTTGCCCAGTCCCATATCGTCGGCAATAATGCACCCGAAGCCCAGGCGGAAGTTCTTGTACATCCATGAATACCCTCTGGCCTGGTAGGGGCGCAGCTGTGCATTTATTCCCGCCGGAACGGGAATATCCTCTGTAGCGGTAAGCTCTCGGATAAGTTCCCGCACTTCGTCGGAGAGAGAAACCTGCGCTCCCTCATACTCCCCGGAGAGGGCTGCCTGAAGAAGCCGCATCTTGCCCGGCCCCTTGGACGATGAAAAAGCCTTCTCCAGGCGCAGGAGATCGCCCTCGTCTACGCAGAAATACCTGGACTTGAAGCGGATAAGACCCTTCGCGCCTTTGATGAGCCTTGAGAATTCGGCTTCATCTACAAGTTCGTCTCCAAGGGCAACTGCCCAGTTGAAGTCCAGCAAGTCATCGGCCCGGAAGAAGGATTTTCCTCCGGAGTTTTTTTTGGTTATGCGAAGGCTTGGCCTCGGATGAATCAGGGTTTCAAGTCCCTTAGGCAGGATAACCCGGACGGAGAGGAGGCGTACCACGGGAACAATATCCTGGAGGAAGTCAAAAAAGCGGCTGTCCGTCATATCCATCGGCTCTTTTGCTCCGCCGTCCACCCAGGCCGAAGCCCCCGGAACGTGCCTCAGAACCAGACTCAGTTGCTGGAGCATCTTGAAACGGTCTGTCTCATAAGTTTTCCGTGAAAGGATATTGCGCAGCGCGACCTCCCGCCCTTTTATTTCAAAGCCGAAATCGAGGGTAAAGTCCTCACCGGTATCATTGGCCTTGAGAAAGGGTTTGTGTCCGCTGCCTGCAATCCTGAATGGCGACAGCCAGGCCTTGATGCTGCCCGGTATCCCTTTTTCGCCGACGCTGTCAAATATACAAAGACTCCCGCAGAAGAACATGTCGGCCAGGTCATTGTCTTGCGGGAGCACACTCTCCTGGACAAGGATGGTGATGAATGCTTCAAGGATAAGAGGGCCGGCATTATGTAGCGCCTTCCCTTTTGCATTGACTGCAATCCCGTCTCCAGAAGCTTCTGAAAGTTCTTTTACAAGTGCGGAAACCGTATTATCCATCATGGCTGGCTCCCAGATGATCTTGTAATTCCCGTCATCTGTTGCCATAATTTTTGGCACAACGCAGCCTTTCAGCACAAGAGAGGTCCCTGCTCGGAAAATGTTGTACAAAAGAAGGGCCGATGGCTGCATCATGCTGCGGTCCTTGTCTTCCCATTCCCGGAGCGCCTCTATGAGGATGCTGGATTGCAGCCTCCCGGACTTCTTCCCGGCGTCAAAGACTTCGGCGATGATTTCAAGATCCGGATAGAAGACAATCCTGATGTCTGCCGATGTACGGACAGGGTTAAACTGCAAGCCCTGCGCTCCTGCTTTGCCAAGAGTGCGCTGCGCTCTGTGAAGGAGTTTCCGATATTTTTCCCGGAACCCTTTTTCGAAGGGCGGATTTTCATCCAGAATATCCGTGAGTTTGTCGGTAAGGTCGGGCAGTACCGAAAGATCCGGTGCCCAGGGTTTGATATCCGTTGTTTTATCGGCAAGGACAAGCCTGTCCGACGTCTTCTCAACGGAGAGGGTCTGGCTGCTGCCCAATTTTATGCCAAGGGATTCAATCTCCGAGGGAATATCCAGTCCGTGCATCCGGAATACCAGAAACGGGTCGTTGTCTATCTCCTGGCTCACTTTATAGATGACGGCGGCAAGGTGCTTGCAGGGGACGGCCCAGTCCGGGCAACTGCATTTCATCCCAAGATCTTTCCAACTTGTCGGGAACACCTTGAGACCGCATTTTACCGCCATCAGCAGCACCTCTTCCGGGAGTTCGTGATTCATAAGGCGGGACAGGATGGCAGGATGGGCCGACAATTCCTTCACCAGCTTCCTCTTCCCGTCCTCCGGAAACTGCGGCACTTTTATTTCTATCTTGTAGGGAGAAGGCCTGGAACCCTTTACCCTTGCCTTTATGGTTCCGTTTTTATCAAACATCACTTCCCGCACGCTGCCGTTACGTGCGTAACGGGCACCGCGTGGTATCCGATTCGCGAAATCGATATGGGTGAGCGAGTCCAGCCAACGCTGTCCCCACCAAGTGAGTCCGAAGTCTTTGGGCATGGCGGAATCTTTCAGTAGTAGTCAGGGCAAAGATACCGCTTATCTTTGAATTATCACGTTTTATGGGTATTTTCGCGGAAAATCATATCATATGCATCGACAGTTCACATTATATTTTTTAATTCCCATCATCATTCTTGGCTCATGTGGGACGAACCGGACGAAAGAATTACTTGTAAACGTTGCTTCGTATCTACAAGATTACCCAGACAGCGCCCTTAGGGTTTTGAATTCTATAGACACACTGGCTCTATATACAAAATCAGACAAGACTGTCAGCCTAATGGGATCCGATATTTAGAAAAATATGCATATATTTGCAGATGTGAATAGGCGTAACCATATCATCCAGAATTCCAAAGATAAATTGGATGGATTGAACCAGGAAATCTGGGACAATGGTTTTACCACAAATACATTAAGCCGTTTATCGGCAATTGCAAAGGAGGTATACAATGGCACCACGGTATTTGAACGAATTCCACAAGCGCAACAGCCAGGCTTGTCAAAGGGCTCTGCGCTCCTCTGCGCGGCGGCCATTATCTGTAGAGGCTGTCCTGGAACAGAGTCGGAAGCAAGGGAGATCTACCGCACGGACGATCTCATCGGCGAAGGACGCGTTCAGGAAGCGCTCGTAGAAGAATGGGCCCGCATCGTAGGATGCTGGTTTGATGAGGCACGTCTCTACCTTTCTTCGATATCCCAGGCATACGACATGGGAACAGAGAGTACGGTCTTCTTCGACACAGAGAATAGGCTTGTAAGAAAGTTCATAACGCTGAAGCATTATAACGTCCTTCGCCTCGCGCTTGACAGGATAATCATTCATAATGCAATCTTCCCAAATGCCTATATGAAGGTAATAGGCTTTGGAAAGGACGAGGATAGTCAGTTTGGTGTTTTGATAGAACAGCCATACATCGAAGGAATCAAAGTCTCCGAAGAGGAACGCGCAGAATTCATGCACAAACTTGGTTTTGAAGACGCCGGTGAAGACTTTGGTATGCGCCTCAACTACAAAACACAGGATCTTTACATTGGAGACCTCAACGAGTACAATGTTTTAAAGCATGACAATGGGGCAATCTTTGTGTTTGACTGTGACTGCCGATTGAATGTTCCTACCCTGGGTTATGGAGGAACATGGAAAATACAACCGCCTGCGGTGAAATTTTAAGATTTACCCGCAAATAACCCGCAAGTAAGACATAAATAATAGCGTAGAACCCTCTAGAATAGACTTTTTGAGACGCCTGGAATCGAATCTCGGTCTCTCCGCATAAAATTTGAGACTCCGGTGCTTCCCAGCAACGGAGTCTCTCATTCTAACCTAAAAACTTAACCTATTAAAAAAACTATTCGGTTTTTTCTTCTGCGAATTTCGTGCCAGAAAGTTCGTTCTGGCGTTCAATTTCGTTAAGTTCCGGGTTGGGGCGGATGGAAAGGATGCGGACATCGGCCATGGGGCGGTCCCGGCGGTCTGTGGCCACGGCGGCAATCTTGTCAATCACGTTGAGTCCGGCAACGGTTTCGCCGAAGACGGTATACTCGCCGTCCAGGTGCACGCAGTGGTCCGGATCCTGCACCAGATAGAACTGCGAGCCCGACGAGGCCTTGAACGGATTGGCCATATCTCCCACGCGGGCGGCGGCCAGTGCCCCTTTCTTATGCCGATGGAGCGGTTGCCCGTCGGCATCCCGCATTTCGGCCGGAATGGTATATTTGGGTCCGCCTTCCCCGTATTGGGCCACCAGGGCGGTGTCTTTGGTGAAGGGGTCTCCGCCCTGGATCATGAAACCGTTGATGACGCGGTGGAACAGCGTGCTGTCGTAATAGCCGGACAGGGCCAGTTTCTCAAAGTTGTCCCGGTGGCGGGGCGTGTCCTTGTACAGCTTGACGCGGATGGTGCCCATATTGGTGACAATGTCGAAGACGGGCTCTTCCGGGAGGGCTTCCGCGGCCTTTTTGGCGGCCAGGGTATCGGTGGGCTCCACCGTCAGTTCAATCTCTTCCGGAGCGGCATCGGCCGCTTCCTTTCCTTTGTTGCGGTTTTTGCAGCCGGCCAGCACGGCCAGGGCTATAAACAGGTACAGATACTTCTTCATAAGAATATTTCTTTCTCACCGCAAAATTAGTTATTTTTGTGGTGAAATGGCAAAAAATCCACTCAAACAGCTTGCGGGGGAAACCGCTATCTACGGCTTCAGTTCCATTCTGGCCCGCGTCCTCAATTTCTTGTTCGTGCCCATCTACACGCGCATGCTCACCCAGGTGCAGTATGGTGTGGTAACGGAATTCATGGCCTATATCGCCATCCTGCAGGTGGTGTTGGTGCTGGGGTTGGAAACGGGTTGTTTCCGCTTTGCGAATAAGGAAGGGGAGGACCCCCGGAAGGTGTATTCCGGCGCGCTGTTAACCGTCACTGGACTCAACCTGGCGTTCCTGGCCTGCATGGTGGCGTTTTCAGGGCCCATATCGGCCGCCCTGGGCTATGAAGGATATCGGCGGCTGATCATCTATGTGGCGGCCATCCTTTTCTGCGACAGCATAACGGCCATCCTCTTTGCCAAACTGCGGCAGGAGCACAAGGCCGTGAAGTTTGCCATCCTCAAGACCGTCAAGATTTTAACGGAAACCGGCGCCAATTTGGTTCTGTTCTTTGTATGGCCCGCCCAGCCGGATTTCACCTATCCCGTTTTCGCCATCTTTGTGAGCTGCGTGCTGTGCCTGGCCCTGTTCATCCCGGATATGCTTCGCCTGAGGCCCATTTGGGACGGCTCTGTGGTAAAACGCCTGTTAATCTACTCCCTGCCGCTTATGGTGGCGTCCCTGCCGGGTGTGGCCAACGACTTCCTGGACCGGGTGCTGTTCCGTTATTTCGACACTTCCTCAGAGGCCTGGCGCGCTTCGCTGGGCGTATACCAGGCAGCCGTGAAGCTGGCGGTGATCATGAACCTGTTCATCCAGATGTTCCGCTATGCGGCCGAACCTTTCTTCTTCCAACGGGCGCGGGACAAAAACTCCAAGGAGCTGTATGCCGTGGTGATGGAGTACTTCACGGCCTTCTGCGGCGTGGTATTTCTGGGGGTTATCGGCTATATCGACATCATTTCCCTGTTCCTGGGACGGGACTTCCGGGTGGGGATCGGCGTTGTGCCCATCATGCTCCTGAGCTACATGCTGCTGGGCATGCTCTTCAACGTGTCCATGTGGTACAAGCTCTCCGGCAAAACCAATATGGCCATCTGGATCACCTTGGCGGGCCTTCTGGTAACCGTCGTGGTGAACGTGACGTTTATGCCGCGCTTCTCCTATTGGGCATCGGCCTGGGGCCACCTGGCCAGCTACCTGGTTATGTTTATCATCAGTGCCTGGCTGGGGTCCAAGTATTATCCCATCCCGTACAGCTGGAAGCGCATCGGCGCATTTTTCCTGCTCATGGGGGCGGCCTATATGGCCATGCGGGCCTGTTTCGGCCACATCGAGGCCCTTTGGCTGCGCCTGGCGGTAAATACCGTACTCATCGGTCTGTATGGCGGGGCCTCCTGGCTGCTCCTGCGCCGTCGCCCCGTGGACGTATCGGACAGTGAATCTAATAACCAATAATTTACATCCACGCTATGAAGCGATTCCTTCTTTTTCTTTCTGCCCTGGCGGTGCTTTCCTGCGCCAAGCCGCAACCCCAGGCTTTCCAGGTAATTCCGATGCCGGACCAGGTCACGGTGAGTGACGGCACCTTCTGCGTGAAGGGCGCCGCGGTACACTTTGACGACGACCTGGACGAGGCTTCGGCGGCCGCCGTCCTTCGCTTTGTGGACGCCATTGAAACGGCCACCGGCACCCAGTGCAAATGGGCCGAAGGCGGCATGATTTTCCGGGCCAATCCCAGCCTGGCTGCCGAGCAATACTCCATCAACATCACGCCTAAGAGCGTCACGGTGGAGGCATCGGCCCTGAACGGCTTCGTTTACGCCTGTGAAACCTTGAAGCAGATGCTTCCTGCCGCCATTTATGGCAAGGAGGCCGTGAAGGCCGATTGGGTGCTGCCCTGCGTAAGCATCCTGGACCAGCCGCGCTTCGGCTACCGGGGTATGCACCTGGATCCCTGCCGCCACTTCTTCTCCATCGAGGAGACCAAGCGCTACCTGGATGTGATGACGGCCTACAAACTGAACCGCTTCCACTGGCATCTCACGGAAGACCAGGGCTGGCGGATGGAGGTGAAGAAATACCCTAAACTCACCGAGGTAGGCGCCTGGCGCAACGGCACCATGATCGGGAAAAACTGGGGCTCCAACGACGGCATCCGCTATGGCGGTTTCTATACCCGGGAGGAGATGAAAGAAGTGGTGGAATATGCCGCCGCGCGGGGCATCACCGTGATTCCGGAAATCGACCTGCCCGGTCACATGGTGGCAGCGCTGGCCGCTTATCCGGAACTGGGCTGCACCGGCGGTCCCTATGAGGTCTGGACCCGTTGGGGCGTGGCTCCCGATATCCTCTGCGCCGGCAACGAGCAAATCTACACCTTCCTGGAGGACGTCCTCACGGAAGTGATGGACATCTTCCCTTCGGAATACATCCATATCGGCGGAGATGAAGCCTTCAACGAGTCCGAAGGGATTCCGTGGGAGCACTGCCCCAAGTGCGCCGCCAAGATGCGTCAGCTGGGCATCAAGAAAGGGCCGATGGCCAAGCACTACCTGCAGAACTACGTTACTGCCCGCATCCAGCAGTTCCTCAACGACCACGGCCGCAAGATTATCGGTTGGGACGAGATTCTGGAAGGGGAACTGGCCAAAGGCGCCACAGTGATGTCCTGGCGCGGTGTGGAAGGCGGTATCAAGGCTGCCGCCAAGGGCTTCGACGCCATCATGACCCCCAGCAGCCACCTGTATTTCGACTACTATCAGGGTCAGGAGCGTGACAAGGAGCCGCTGGCTATCGGTGGCTTCCTGCCGCTTGACAAGGTGTACAGTTATGAGCCTTTCGACGGCCTGGTTCCCGGTTCCGAAAAGCATATCCTGGGCGTTCAGGCCAACCTCTGGACCGAATACATCCCCACGCCGGAGCAACTGGAATATATGCTGTTGCCCCGTATGTGCGCCTTGTCGGAAATCCAGTGGTGCGCGGCCGATAAGAAGGACTTCGCCCGCTTCGACGCCTCGCTGGACCACGCCTTCGCTATCTTCGATGCAATGGGTCTGAACTACTCGATGGATTGCCGCGGGCTCATCGGCCTGGACCGCCAGCCCGCCCGCAGCCCCGAAGAACTGGAAGCTTACCTGGAAAAGAAAGACTGGGGCTGGTAATCAATACAGCAGCAAGCCCAGGGCGGCACCGGCCAGAATGAGATAGATGGGGTTCACCTTGCCCCAGTAGCCGGCCACGAAGGCTCCGCCCAGCAGCACCCAGCTTATCCAGTCGGGGAAGTTATCGGAAACCACTTGGACCGAAGGCACGCCGCCCGTCCAGGTGGTTTTCAGGATTAAGATGACGGCCGCCGCGCCGATAAGGCCCACCACAGCCGGCTTGAGCCAGGCCAGGGTGCCGGCATAGAGCGTGCTGCTGCGGAAGCGGAAATAGAATTTCACAATGAGCAGCATCATCACGAAGGACGGCAGGATGAGGGCCAGGGTGGCCGTGAGAGAGCCGATAACCCCCAGCAGGGGACTGCCGGAAGCGTTCAAGAGCACGTCATAGCCCACATAGGTGGCGCTGTTGATGCCGATGGGGCCCGGCGTCATCTGCGAAATGGCCACGATGTCGGTGAAGGTGGCTTCGGAAATCCAGCCGTGCTCCACCACCACCTGGTTCTGGATGAGGGACAGCATGGCATAACCACCGCCGAAAGTAAAGGCGCCGATCAGGAAGAAGGTCCAGGCCAGTTGGGCCAATAACACTATCGTTTCCATCGGCCCTCCTGATAATAAGTGAGACTGAAGCCCAGCACCAGCACGCAGAGGATGATGTAGATGGGCGAAACGTTCAAGAAAGCCACCAGCAGCAGGGAAGCCACGGCCAACAGCCAGTGCCAGACGTTCTTGCAGGATTTGCGGGCCATATTCACCGTGGGGACGGCGATGAGCGAAATCACCACCGGCCGGATGCCCTTGAACGCCCGCTGTACCCAGGGATTGTCCTGGAAGGCCACGAAGAACATGGCGATGGCCAGAATCATCAGGAACGAAGGCGTGATGCTGCCCAGCGTGGCGGCCACACTGCCCTTGAAGCCCCGCAGTTTATGCCCGGCGAAGATGGAGATGTTCACCGCCATCACGCCCGGTGCGCTCTGGGAAAGCGCCACGATATCCGGCAGTTCGTCTTCCGAAATCCAGCCGCGGCGGGAAAGCTCGGACTGGATGAGCGGGATCATGGCATAGCCTCCGCCAATGGTGAAGGCACCGATTTTGGCGAAAACCTTGAAAATCTGCCAGAGGGACACTTGTTTTTCCATATCGGCCACAAAGTTACCAAATAATTATTTGCTATCTTTGTACATTATGAAAAAACTCGTCCTCTTTTCCCTGGCCCTTCTGGCCCTTACCTCTTTGCAAGCCCGAAAACTGGAACCCTGGCAGGACCCCGAAGTCTTCCAGGAGAACCGCCTTCCCATGCACACCAGTTTTGTCACGGACCAGCAGCAGACCCTTTCGCTCAACGGCCGCTGGCGTTTCCACTGGAGTGAAACGGTAGATAGCCGCCTGAAGGGTTTCGAGGCCATCAACTACAACGATGCCGGCTGGGCCGAAATGCCCGTCCCCGGCCTGTGGGAGCTCAACGGCTACGGGAATCCGGTGTATGTGAATATCGGCTATGCCTGGAAGGGACTGCAGCCCAATACGCCGCCCATCGTGCCCAAGGAGGGCAACCATGTGGGCCAGTACCGCCGTGTGTTCGACCTTCCGGCCGATTGGGAAAAGCAGCCGGTGTATCTTTGCATCGGCAGCGCCACCTCCAACGTACGCGTGTGGATCAACGGGAAAATGGTGGGCTACAGCGAGGACAGCAAACTGGAAGCCCGTTTCGACGTGAGCAAGTTCGTGACACCGGGCCTGAATGTCATCGCCCTGGAAGTGTTCCGCTGGTGCGACGGTACCTATCTGGAAGACCAGGACTTCTGGCGCCTGAGCGGCATTTCCCGCGGCATCTATCTTTATACGCGCGCAAAACAGCGCCTGGAGGACGTGCATATCCTCGCCGGGGCCGATGGCTCCCTGCAACTGCAGGCCGATGTCACCTCCGGCATTGCCTCCGTACAGGGGGACCTGTACGATGCTGCCGGTGTCCGGGTGGCCGGTTTATCGGCCAAGCCCCGGAAAGGGAAAGCCTTGGCCCAGACGCAGGTGGGCGGCGTGAAGCCCTGGAGCGCGGAAACCCCTTATCTGTACCGCCTGCAGGTAAGCGCCTTGGATGGGGCGGGCAACGTGATGGAGAGCGCCCCTTTCGAAGTGGGCTTCCGCACAGTGGAGATCAAGGATGCCCAACTGCTGGTGAACGGCCAGCCTGTCCTGATCAAGGGGGCCGATCGACATGAAATGCACCCCACCAAGGGCTATATCGTCTCCGAGGAAGACATGATCCGGGATGTCCGCATCATGAAAGATCTGAATATCAATGCGGTGCGCACCTGCCACTATCCCGACGACCCTCGCTGGCTGGCCCTGTGCGACCGTTTCGGCCTGTATGTGGTGGACGAAGGCAATATCGAATCTCACGGAATGGGCTATAAAGACGGCGAAACCCTGGCGCAGGATCCGCAGTTCCGCGCTGCGCACCTGGTACGCGACCAGCGCATGGTCCAGCGGGACTTTAACCATCCTTCCGTAATTGTCTGGAGCCTGGGCAACGAGGCCGGTCCCGGTCCCAACTTCGTAGACTGCCGGGATTGGATCAAGTCCTACGATTCCAGCCGCCCCGTCCAGTACGAGAACGCCCTCATGACCCAGTACGACTGTTCCGATATCGTGTGTCCCATGTACTGGAGCCCGGAGAAGAGTGAGGCCTATGTATCGGCCCACCCGGACCGTCCGCTCATCCAGTGCGAGTATGCCCACGCTATGGGGAATTCCATGGGTAATTTCAAGGAGTACTGGGACTTGGTGCGTAAGTACCCGGCGTACCAGGGCGGTTTCATTTGGGATTTCCAGGACCAGGCGCTGTGGAACGGCAGGTTCTTCGCCTTCGGCGGCGATTATGACCCGGCCGATCCTTCCGACGGTTCCTTCAACTGCAACGGCATCATCGCGGCCGACCGCAGCCTGCATCCGCACGCTTATGAAGTCCGTTACCAGTATCGGGACATCCTCACTTCCGGCACGCCGGAAGCTTTAACCATCCATAACGAATATTTCTTCCGGGATTTGTCCGATGTTCGTCTGCTCTGGAGCCTGGAGGCCGATGGCGTTCCCGTACGCTCCGGCGTAGTAGAGGACCTGGTTGTCCGTCCGCAGAGGTCCACGGAGCTGGACCTGGGCATCGGCCCGATGGACGACATTCCCGGAACGCTCACCCTCACGGTGCGCTATGTGCTCAAGCGGGCCCGGCCTTTGCTCCCGGCGGACTGGGAGCTGGCCTATGACCAGTTGCTGCTCCGCGACAGCCGTCCGCTGCTGTTGGAGTGCGAAGGCGGCCAGTTGGGGGTATACAACACTTCGCAGGTGCTGGTGCTCACCGGTTTTCTGCCGGCTCCCGGCACCACCGGAGAGCGTGAAGCCCTGTGGACTGCCAGCTTCGACAAACACACCGGCGCCTTGGATTCCTATACTGTGGAGCGCAAGGAACTGCTCACGCAGCCGTTTATGCCTTGTTTTAACCGCGCCCCGGTAGAGAACGACCTGGGAGCCGGTCTGCAATTCCGGCAGGCGCTGTGGCGGAACCCCGTTTTTGAGGTATCGGACTTCCGGGTAACGCCGCAGGACGGTGCCTGCCTGGTGGAGGTGGATTATGCGCCCATCGGCGGGAAGGCGGCGGTGTCGGTTTTCTATCGGGTCACCTCCGACGGCACGCTAAGCGTAGTGGAGAAGATGGCCGATGCCGGCGGCCTGTCAGAGGCCCCGGACCTGTTCCGCTTCGGAATGTCCTTTGCTATGCCGGCTTCCTTCGACCGGCTGGATTTCTTCGGCCTGGGTCCTTGGGAAAACTATGCCGACCGCTGCAGCGCCGCCCTTTTGGGCCGCTATCGGCAAAGCGTGGCGGAACAATATCATTACGGGTACGTGCGCACGCAGGAATCCGGCACTCATACCGGGCTTCGCTTCCTGCGCATCCTGGACGAAGGCGGAAACGGCCTGGAGGTATCGGCACCGTTGGATTTCTCGGCATCGGCCCTGCCGTACTCCATTGCCGACCTGGATGTAGTGGCTCCGGAAGGGGATACGTCCCAGAAGAACCATAACGGCCAGTACGGCGTGGCACGTCATCCGCAGGAACTGGTGCCCTCCGGGAACACTTATGTCCACGTGGACGCCGTACAGATGGGGGTGGGCGGCATCGACTCCTGGGGCCGGCGGCCGTTGGAGAAGTATCGGCTCCCGGCCTGCGAGCGGGAATTCCGCTTTGTCCTCCGCCCGGTAGTGAATCTGTAAAAACTATCCCCGGCTCGAAATGCACCCGTCATCCCCGGCTTGACCGGGGATCTCTTTTTTCTAAAAATTTTGTAGAAAAAATTTGCCGGTTCGGAAATAATTACTACCTTTGCAGTCCCGTTTGAAACGAACGGGATTTTTTACGGCTCATTGACAATATTGAAAGACTAAAAGTACAAGCAAGCAAATTTAAACGAGCGTCAGTTTCTTTAGAGAAACTAGGATGTCAGGGACAAGCTTAGAATTTTATAAAGAATATACAATGAAG
>CACYHF010000009.1 GCA_902774155.1 uncultured Bacteroidia bacterium
GAGCAGACCTACATTATCACCGGCCTCACCCTGAGGGAGGAGCTTGCGGAACATTTCCACACCGGTAACAACGGACTGACGGGGTTCGTCACCGAAGCCGACCAGTTCCACGGGATCGTTCACGTGGATGGTACCGGACTCGATACGGCCAGTAACCACAGTACCACGGCCAGTGATGGAGAAGATGTCCTCGATAGGCATCAGGAAGTCCTTGTCAACCAGACGCTCGGGCAGCGGGATGTACTCATCCACAGCGTTCATGAGCTCCATGACCTTGTCTTCCCAAACCTTCTCACCGTTCAGAGCACCAAGAGCGGAGCCACGGATGATGGGGCAGTCCTCGTCGAACTTGTAGAAAGCGAGGAGGTCGCGGATCTCCATTTCTACGAGGTCGAGCATTTCTTCATCTTCCACAAGGTCCACCTTGTTCATGAAGACGAGGATCTTAGGCACGTTAACCTGACGGGCGAGCAGGATGTGCTCACGGGTCTGAGGCATGGGACCGTCGGTGGAAGCCACCACGAGGATAGCACCGTCCATCTGGGCAGCACCGGTAACCATGTTCTTCACATAGTCGGCGTGGCCAGGGCAGTCCACGTGAGCGTAGTGACGCTTCTCGGTCTCGTACTCAACGTGAGCGGTGTTGATGGTGATACCGCGCTCTTTCTCTTCCGGGGCGTTGTCGATCTGGTCGAAGGACTTCACCTTGTCGGCGTTACCGGCGATACGCTCGGCGAGCACCTTGGTGATGGCGGCGGTGAGGGTGGTCTTACCGTGGTCAACGTGGCCGATAGTACCGATGTTGACATGCGGTTTGGTTCTCTGGAATGTTTCTTTTGCCATAGTTTTATTATTGTTTAAACAATTGTTGCGTTTAAAAGGGCCTAAACCCAAAAAAAGAGCCGGTGATGGGAATTGAACTCATGACCTCATCCTTACCAAGGATGCGCTCTACCCCTGAGCTACACCGGCTACACCGGCTTTTGTATTTCTTCTGAGCGGAAAACGAGGTTCGAACTCGCGACCCTCAGCTTGGAAGGCTGATGCTCTACCAACTGAGCTACTTCCGCAATTTTTCTACAAAAGTTGTGGGAGGTGGTGGACTCGAACCACCGAACCCTGAGGGAGCGGATTTACAGTCCGCCGCAATTGCCACTATGCGAACCTCCCAATCAAGCTTTTCAATATGTCAAAGCTCCTTCGAGCCGATAGAGGGATTCGAACCCACGACCCCGAGATTACAAATCACGTGCTCTGGCCAACTGAGCTATATCGGCGCTCAAACGAATCCTTCATCGCTGAAAGGACTGCAAAGGTAGATACTTTTTTTGAATTCACAAAATTTTTCAGACATTTTTCATCATCCCCACCAAAAGTTCGTACAGGGACTCTTCGTCCAGGCCACAATCGGCCAGCTGGGCCTTTTGCGTGTCCTGGCCGATGATGCGGTCCGGGATGCCAACTCCTTTAATAATAGGAGCATCCGTACGACCGGCGAAGTATTCGCATACTGCGCCGAACAGGCCGCCCTTCAGGCTGCCGTCCTCTACGGTGACGATGGCCCGGAAGCCGCTCACCTCTTCCAGGATTCCCCCGTCCAGCGGCTTGACATAGCGCATATCGTATACGGCGGGGCCTGTCCAGAAATCGGTCTTGTGACGCGTGGCGGCGGCCAGGGCCCGGTTCACCACCGGCCCTATGCCCAGAATGGCCACGCCCTTGCCTTCCATCAGTTTCTCGCCTTTCCCCAGCGGGAGGGACTTGTACATAGCGTCGCGCCATGCCACCCCTTCTCCCATTCCGCGCGGATAGCGGATGATAAGCGGGCCGCTTTGGAGGTTGGCACCCGTAAAGAGCAGGTTCTTCAGCTCCAGCTCATTGCGGGGTGCGGCGATGGCGATGCCGGGGATGCTGCGGTAGGCGGCCATATCGTAGCAGCCGTGATGTGTGGCGCCGTCCTCCCCTACCAGGCCGGCCCGGTCGAAGCAAAGCACTACCGGCAAACCTTGCAGGGCCACGTCGTGGATGATGTTGTCATAGGCCCTTTGTGAAAAGGCCGAATAGATGTTGCAGAAAGGTTTCATGCCGGCGGCGGCCAGGCCGGCGGCGAAGGTAACGGCGTGACCTTCCTCGATGCCTACGTCGAAGAAGCGGTCCGGGAAAGCGGCTTCCAGGCGGTTCATACCGCAGCCGCTGGCCATCGCGGGCGTTATGCCCACCACTTTGGGATCTTGCTTGGCCAGGTCCACCAGCACTTCTCCGAACACGTCCTGATAGCGGTCCGCCGTGTAGACGGTCTTAATCCTCTCCCCGGTAATGGCGTCGAAACGACCCGGAGCATGCCAGGTGGTGGGATCGGCCTCGGCCGGGGCATAGCCGCAGCCCTTTCGGGTATGGATGTGCAGCAAACGCGGTCCGGAGAGGTTTTTCAGACGCTTCAGCGTGGCCGTCAGTTGTTCCAGGTCGTTGCCGTCAATGGGGCCGAAGTAGCGGAAGCCCAGGCTTTCGAACAGGGCGCCGCCGCTGGAGCGGACCAGATTGGACTTGGCATCGATTACGCGGTCCTGTACCCACGCACGGGCCTTGCCTTCTCCCATCCGGTTCCACACCTTGTTCTTGATACGGTTGTAGATGGGATGGGTGGTCACCTGCAGCAGGTAATTATGCAGGCCGCCGATATTCTCGTCGATGGAGATGTTGTTGTCGTTCAGGATTACCAGCAGATCGGCCTTGGAAGAACCGGCGTTGTTCAAGCCTTCCCAGGCCAGGCCGCCGGTGAGGGCGCCATCGCCGATGATGGCCACAGCCTTGTCTTTGCTTCCCGTCAGGCGCGCCGCTTCGGCAAAGCCCAATGCGGCCGATATGGAAGTGGAAGAATGCCCGGCGCCGAAGGCATCGTACGGACTTTCGTCCCGCTTGGGAAAGCCGCTGATACCGTCCCGCGTGCGGTTTTTCCGGAATTCCTCCCGTCGGCCCGTAATAATCTTATGGGCATAAGTCTGGTGCCCCACGTCGAAGACCAGTTTATCGGCCGGTGTATTATATATGGTATGCAGAGCAACGATCAGTTCCACCGCACCCAGGCTGGAACCCAGGTGTCCCGGATTTACGGAACAGCACTCCACCATATACTGGCGAATCTCCGCACACAGCTGCACACGTTCCTCCCCGGACATGCGACGCACATCCTCGGGCGAGTTCACAGTTTGCAGCAGTTCGTACATAGGTTTACAAATATACGAATTTTTATCGGTTCGGCGCATCTAAGCGCAGTTCCGGATGGCGGGCCGATGTACGGCGGAACACCAGCGCCACCAACACGGCGGCCACGCAGAGTCCCACGAACATAAGTTCCACCGTGACGGGACCATTGCCCGGTTTCCCCAGAATGACGCCGGCTATCCACTTGAAGCTGAGCAGCCCCAGGTTCTGCACCCAATAAATGAGGGCGAATGTGGTGCCCAGCACCTTGTCCGGAACAATCTTGGGAACGGAAGGCCACAAGGCGGCAGGGACCAGCGAGTAGCCGAATCCCAGAAATACCATCGAGAGATAGCCCCAGAAAGGAACACCGGCGGGGGCGAAAGCCAGCAATAGGTGGGCGATGAGCGCCAGGATGGCGCCCAGCACCATCCAGCGGGTGCCCTTGCCGGCTTTGTCCACCAGCATACCGAAGAGCGGAGCAAAGACCACCGTGGAGAACGGCAGCATACTCACCATCCAGCCGGCCGCCTGGGCGGGAATGTCAAAGCGGGGAACCAGGATGGCGCCCGCAAACTTTTTGAAAGCGATGATGCTGCTGTAAAACAGCACGCACAGCAGCCCCAGCAACCAGAAATTCCGGTTGCGCAGCACCCCCAGCACATCCTTGAACCGGAAAGCATCGTCATGGCCGACCGGATCGGCCATCTCATGAGATTCCCGGTCAAGCCGGGAATGAAGGTCAGCCTTAGCATCCAGGGCCACGAAAACGGCCCAGAGGATAAGCCCGAGGGCCATCAGGCCCATCCCCACCACGGCGGGACGGGCGGTTTCGGTCAACGTATATACGTGGCCGGCCTGCTCCTGGACCAGGCGGGGGGAAAGCACCAGGGCGAAGGCCGTGCCCAGACGGGCAATGGCCAGCTGGAGACCCATAGCCAGGGCCATCGGCCCTCCGCGGAACCATTTGGCAATGCTGCGTGAAACAGCCGTTCCGGCAATCTCGGAACCCAGGCCGAAGAACATGACACCCACATAGGCGGCCTGCAGGGACCAGGACGCGCCGCTGAGCAGGGCCCAGAGCACCACGCCCGCACCGGCGGCCATCATGCCCACGAAGAGGCTTCCGCTGATGCGCACCCCCCATTTGTCCAGCAGGATGCCGCCGATCACCAGGCCGCCGAACACGCACAGGACGCTATAGCCGCTGGCATAAAGCCCATATCCGGCCGAATCCCAGCCCAGTTGCGTGAGGGAAGCATCCTCGAACAGGTACGAGATGCTGGAGAACATATCGTCGAAGTAGTACGATGCGAACATCGGCACTACCAAACAGGCCAGCGCTATCCAAGCCGCTGACCTGTAAAAAGATTTCTGTGTGCCCGGAGCCATTACTCTTCTGCGGCTTCAGCTACGGCTTCCAGCACCTGGTTGGGAAGCGATTTGATATTGGCTTCCTCCAGGCCGTACCCCTTCTTCTTGTCCACGGCCTTCAGGTATACCGAGATTAACAGGGCGGCGATACCCAGGGCGGCCAGCATCACCAGCGCCCAGGTGTAGTTGAGCTCATGGGCGGCGGTGCCGGGAGCGTTGGTCTTGGTGAGCACGATGCCGATGAGGGCCGGGAACAGGCCCAGGCCGATGTTCTGGATCCAGAAGATGGCAGCATAGGCCGATCCGATGATCTTCTCGTCCACCAGCTTGGGAACGGAAGGCCAGAGCGCGGCCGGAACCAGGGAGAAGGAGGCGCCCAGCACCAGGATGGTGACATAGGCCACGACGGTGCCGCCTACGGCGTTGCCCTTGAAGGCGGGCAGGATGAAGGCGAAGGTGAGGTGGCAGATGACCAGGAGGATACTGCCCAGCATAAGCATAGATGCCGCCTTACCCTTGTGGTCTACATAGTTGCCCAGGATGGGGGTGATGGCCACGGCCAGCAGCGGGAACACGGCGAAGATGGTTTCCGCGGTGCCGCGCATGTAACCCATGTAGCAATAAACGATAAGGGCGATGATGGCAACGCCCATCAGGCTGAATTTCAGGCTCTTCTTCTTGGAGAAGTTGCTGGCGAAAGCGCACGCGGCCACTACCAGCATAATGACGTACTGAACGATGGTCACCGACTCACCGGCCCAGAAGCTGCCGGCTTCGGCCGGATTCAGGGTGAGGTTGCACTGCAGCATATTCACCGCATACTTCTGGAACGGGAAGATGGCGCTGTAATAGAGCACGCACAGCAGGGCCACCAGCCAGAAGCCCAGGCTGGAGAAAATCTTGCCCAGGTCGCTTACCTTGAACGGGTCGTCCTTCTCTTCGGCCTCACCGGTCTGGCTGTCCAGCTTCTTGTCCATAAAGAAGTACACAACGAACATCATAAGGGCAATGCACAGCAGCACCACGCCGAACTTTACGGCATTTTCCACGTGCACTTCCCCGCCAAACTTGGCAAAATAGGGGCTGAAAATCATGCAGGTGGCCACACCCAGGCGGGCCAGGGCCATTTCGGAACCCATGGCCAGGGCCGTCTCACGTCCTTTGAACCACTTCACGATACCGCGGCTCACCGTGATGCCGGCCATTTCGCAGCCGCTGCCGAAGATCATGAAGCCCAGAGCAGCCAGCTTGGCCGATGCCGGCATCCCGGCCGCAAACGGCAGGATGGCGCCAATGATGGGAAGGTCTCCGTTCCAGTTCAGGTGGTTGGTGAACCAGGCTTCCAAATCCGTGCCCATAAAGGCTTCGCTACAGGCGTAGAACTTGATGATGCCGCCCACCAGCATCACGGCGCCGGAAAGGACGGCCGTAAAACGCACCCCCATCTTGTCCAGGATGATACCCGCGAAGATGAGGAAGAACACATACACGTTGAGGAACACCTCTGCGCCCTGCATACGGCCGAAGGAGGCACTGTCCCAGCCCCGGGTCTCCTGCATCAGGTCCTTGATGGGAGACAGGATATCCATAAAGATATAGGCACAGAACATAGCGAGGGCCAGCAACAGCAGCGCTGTCCAACGCATAGCGGCCGAGTCGCGGAGGGTTTTCATTGTAGAATCTGCCATAATAGTCATTGTTTTGGAACCGCTAAATTAATGAATTATTCTCAAAATCGGCAAGTTTTTTGCTTAAGATTTGGAAGTTTCAAAAATCCGTTCTATCTTTGCAGTGTAATAGGATACTAATACAGTCGTGATATGGCCCTCATCGAGCTGAAAGACATAAACAAGACATACAACAACGGGCAACCCCTGCACGTACTCAAAGGCATTAACCTGAGCATCGAGCGGGGGGAATTCGTATCCATCATGGGTGCGTCCGGCTCGGGTAAATCCACGCTTCTGAACATCCTGGGCATCCTGGACAATTACGATACAGGCACCTACCACCTGGATGGCAAACTGATCAAGGACCTCACGGAAAAGCAGGCGGCCGATTATCGCAACCGTATGATCGGCTTCGTTTTCCAGAGCTTCAACCTCATCAGCTTCAAGACGGCTCTGGAAAATGTGGAACTCCCCTTATATTATCAAGGTGTCCCCCGCCGCAAGCGCCAGGAGATGGCTATGGAGTACCTGGAGAAGATGGGGCTCACCCCCTGGGCCACGCACTTCCCCAACGAGATGTCCGGCGGCCAGAAGCAGCGCGTGGCCATCGCCCGCGCCCTCATCACCAAGCCGCAGATTATCCTGGCCGATGAACCCACCGGCGCCCTGGATTCCAAAACCAGCGTAGAAGTGATGCAGCTCCTGAAACAGCTGAACCAGCAAGACGGCATCACCATCATCGTGGTTACCCACGAAGGCGGCGTGGCCAACGAGACCGACAAGATCATCCACATCAAGGACGGTATTATCGGTGAAATTGAAGAAAATACCCGGCACACCGCCTGGGGCGGCACCATTATCAAGTAATGCGCGAACTCTTCCACGAAATAGCCAGCAGCATCCGGCAGAACAAGCTCCGCACGGCCCTCACGGGCTTTGCGGTGAGCTGGGGCATCTTTCTGCTCATAGCCCTGCTGGGAGCCGGAAACGGACTCATGAATTCGTTCTCCGGCAACATGGAACAGTATGTGAGCCAGACGGTCACCGTATCGGGCTGGCGCACCTCCAAGCCCTACGCCGGCTATAAGGAGAACCGCAATATCCAGCTGGACCAGCGGGACCTCAACTATACGGAAGGCCCTGAATGGGAAGGTGTGATCGGCAACGTGTCTGTTGCCACCTCCTCCCAGTCCGTGAAACTGACTCTGGAAGGCCGGAACGTAAACGGCTGGATGCGGGGCGTCATGCCCGATTTCCAGGAAACCGAAAAATTGCAGATGTCGGCCGGACGTTTCCTGAATGTCGACGATATCAAAGGCCGCCGCAAAGTGATTGTGGTGAGCCGCTCTCAAGCTAAAGAGTTGAGCCCCCGGAATCCGGAAGCCCTTATCGGCCAGTGGATCAGCGCCGGAAGCGTGGCCTTCCGCGTGGTGGGCATCTATCACACCGATGAACAGGATTTCCGCCAGACCTGCCCCATCCCCTACTCCACCTATAAAGGAATCTACGACCATACGGATAAAATTGAGGACATCTCCTTTACGGTGAACGGTCCCAGTACGCTCAAAGAGCACCAGGACTTCGAGGATTCCTATACCGGTGCCCTCAAGCGCATGCACGATATCGCCCCCGACGACCGCCGAGGCATCTGGGTGCGCAACGGCTATACCGATAATCTGGAGATGTCCAATGCCAGCCGCATCCTGAGCCTCGCCATGTGGATCCTGGGCCTCCTGACCCTGGTTAGCGGCATCGTGGGCGTTTCCAACATCATGCTCATCACGGTAAAGGAACGCACGCACGAGTTCGGCATCCGCAAGGCCATCGGCGCCAAACCGCACAATATCCTGAGCCTCATCATCGCCGAAAGTGTGACCATTACGGCCATCTTCGGCTACGTGGGTATGTTCCTGGGCATGATAGCCTGCGAGGTACTGGACAAGACCGTGGGCCAGCGGGGCGTGAATATCGGCTTTGAGGAAATCCGCATGCTGGTGAATCCTTCCGTGGGCCTGGACGTGGCGCTGGAAGCCACCCTGCTGCTTATTGTGGCCGGTACACTGGCCGGCATCATCCCGGCCTGGAAAGCCGCCAAAGTGAAACCTATTGAAGCCCTGCGAGCCGAATGAAAAAGTGGTTTGATACCGATACTTTCCGGGAGATTCTGGACAGCATCCTGCGCAATCGGAGCCGCAGCCTCCTGACGGGCTTCGGCGTGTTCTGGGGCGTGTTCATGCTCATGCTCCTGACCGGCGGCGGGCAAGGCCTCAAGCAAATCCTGATGAACGAGTTCGACGGCTTTGCCCAGAACACCTGCATCGTCTTCGCCGACCAAACCTCCAAGCCGTACAAGGGCTTCAAGAAAGGCCGTTCCTGGAATATGAATTACGCCGATCTGGACCGCCTGCGCAACCTGGTGCCCGAACTGGAGACCATCACCCCCGTGGTGAGCCTGTGGGGAAAAAGCGTAAGCCGGAACGACAACACCTCTTCCAGCGCCGTGGTCAAAGGCGCCCGGGCCGATTACGCCAACATCGAGACCCCGCGCATGATGTACGGCCGATACCTGAACGACAGCGACAACGCCCAGGAACGGAAAGTGTGCGTGCTGGGCAAGAAAGTATACGATGAACTGTTCCCGGAAGGCGGCGACCCCTGCGGGCAGCGCATCCGCATTGACGGCTCCTACTACAGTGTTATCGGCGTCGACTGGAAAGAAAGCGGCGGCATCAACATCAACGGTAGGGCGTCCGATGCCGTCACCATCCCCATCAACCAGGCACGCAAGGTGTACAACCTGGGCGACCGCGTATATATGCTGTGCTTTACCGCCAAGGAAGGCATCACCATGAACGACATCATTCCGCGCGTTCGGGAAGTGATTGCCCGGGCACACTATGTGGATCCCACCGACGAACAGGCCATGTTCCTGTTGAACACCCAGCTTATCTTCGGCATTGTGGACAACCTGTTCAAAGGCATCAACTTTCTGATCTGGCTTATCGGCCTGGGAACCCTGCTGGCCGGTGTGATCGGCGTCTCCAACATCATGATGGTGAGCGTGAAGGAGCGCACCACGGAGATCGGCATCCGGCGGGCCATCGGCGCCACGCCCCGGCAAATCCTGGGACAGATCATTTCCGAGAGCACGGTCCTTACCCTGGTGGCCGGCATGATGGGTATCGTATTCAGCGTACTGATCCTGTACGGCGTAGAACTGGCCATGACCCAGGACGGCATCCTGAAAGCGCCCTTCCAGGTGCCCTTTGCCACGGCGGTGCTGGCCGCCTCGCTCCTGGCCGTGCTGGGCGTAGTGGCCGGCCTGATGCCCGCCACCCGCGCCATGCAGATCAAGCCGGTGGACGCCATGAGAGATGAATAATAAATTAAACGTTATATGAAAAAGTTTGGTAGAATTCTGATTATCGTGCTGGTGGCAGCCGTATTCGTGGGCACTTTCGCCTACCTGTTCCAGCGTTCCAAACCCAAAGAAGCCGTGTACCAGGAGCTGGTGCCCCAGATGGGCGACATCTCCAAGAGCACCGTGGTCACCGGCAAGATCCAGCCGCGCGACGAAGTGAACGTGAAGCCGCAGCTCAACGGCATCGTGGCCGAAGTGTACAAGAAGGCCGGCGAAACGGTGCAACAGAACGAAATCATCGCCAAGCTCAAGGTGATTCCGGACATGAGCCAGCTAGCCAGCGCCCAGAGCCGCGTGCGCCTGAGCGAAGTGAACCTGAAACAGGCCCAGACCAACCATGAGCGCGAAAAGAAGCTCTACGACCAGCAGCTGGTGAGCGCCGATGAGTACGAGAAAGTGCTCCAGGCCCTGCACCAGGCCCAGGAAGAGCACGCCATCGCCCAGGAAGCGCTGGAGATCGTGCGGGACGGTGTGGCTTCCTCCAACAAGAGCGGAAGTACCACGCTCATCCGTTCCACCATCGCAGGCCTCATCCTGGACGTGCCGGTGAAGGTAGGTAACTCCGTCACCATGTCCAACACCTTCAACGACGGTACCACCATCGCCACCGTGGCCAATATGAACGACCTCATCTTCGACGGCAACATCGACGAGACGGAAGTGGGCCGCCTGCACGTGGGGCTGCCGGTGCGCATCACCGTGGGCGCCCTGCAGGATCTGGCCTTCGACGCGGCATTGGAGTACATCGCCCCCAAGGCCACCGAGTCCAACGGCACCAACCTCTTTGAGATCAAGGCGTCCGTAAGCGTTCCCGACAGCGTAACCATCCGCAGCGGCTACAGCGCCAACGCCGAGATTGTGCTGCAGGAAGTCAAGAACGTGCTTACCCTCCCGGAAAGCGCCATCCAGTACGACGGCGACCAGACCTATGTCTATGTTCAGGGGGCCGATGGCTATGAGCGCCGCGACGTGGTAACCGGCCTGTCCGACGGGGTCAATATCGAGATTAAGGAAGGACTGCAGGACGGCGACAAAGTCCGCGGTCCTCAGATCATCAGCACCGAAAAGAAGTAGCCATGAAAACCTTATTGATCGCCCTTGCGCTGCTTCAGGCGCCCACTGATTCCCTCCCGGACCTTTCCCGGCCCTGGTCCCTTCAACAGTGTATCGACTGGGCGCTGGAGCACAACCTTACCGTAGCCCAGCAGGAAGCCACCCTGGAGCGCAACGCCATCGACAAGAATACGGCCGATTGGTCCTGGGTGCCCAACCTGAATGCATCGGCCAGCGAAAACTGGAGTTTCGGCCGCGGCATCGGCGGGGATAACACCTATAAAAGCGGCAACAGCGCTTCAACGGGCTTCAACCTGAGCAGCGCCATGCCGCTGTTCGACGGCCTGGCCACGCCCAACCGCATCAAACTGGCCCGGCTGAACCTGGAAGCCGCCACCGAGGACCTGGAGAAAGCACGCGACGACGTACGGGTCTCCGTAGCCAAAGCCTATGTCCAGATTCTGTACAATTACGAAATCCTGGACGTTGCGCGGGAGCAGCAGGCCATTGATTCGCTGCAGGTGGTACGCCTGAAGGGTCTGTTCGAGAACGGGAAGGCATCGGCCGCCGAACTCTCCCAGCAGGAAGCCTCCCTGGCACAGAGCCAGCTCTCGCTGGTGCAGGCGCAGAACAATGTGCGCGCCGCCCTGCTGGACCTTTCCCAGCTGCTGGAGTTGCCCGTCTGGCACGGTTTCTCTGTGCAACGGCCCAAGCTGCAGATGGAACAGGTGCTCATCAGTTCCCCCGATGATATTTTCGCCGATGCCGTGGGCATCCGTCCCGCCATACGGGCCGAAGAGTTGCGCCTGGAAGGCACGGAACGCTCCATCCGGATCGCAAAGGCGCAGTTATATCCTTCCCTCTCCCTGAGTGCCGGTCTGGGAACCAATTATTACACCAGCTTTGCCACGCAGGGATTCTGGGACCAGATGCGCAACAACTTCAGCCAGTATGTGGGCCTGTCGCTCAACATCCCTATCTTTACCCGTTTCTCGGCCCGGAACCAGGTGCGCACGGCGCAGGTAAACCGCCGCAACCAGGAAATCCAGCTGCAGCGGGCCAAGAACACCCTGTATAAGGAAATTGTACAGGCCTGGAACGGAGCCGTGGCAGCCAGAGCCAAGTGGGAAAGCGCCCACAAGGCCCAGGCGGCAGCCCAGGATGCCTTCGTCCTGCAGCAAGCCAAGTACGAGAACGGCAAAGCCACCCTCACCGAATTCAACGAAGCCCGCAACCGCCTGGTGAAAGCCCAGTCCGACGCCGTACAGGCCACTTACGAATATCTGTTCCAGACCCATCTGGTAGAATTCTACCGCGGCGGCACGCTGGAACTGTAGTTTTTTCGCTACATTTGTAGCATGATTCAGGAAAATACTCTATCTCAGGCCATTCAGGACCTTTTTGGAAACATTGTCTTCCAGGCGGAACCTGCCGGGTTATATGACCCGCTTCGTTATATGATTGCCATCGGCGGCAAGCGGCTGCGCCCGCGGCTGTGCCTGCTCACCTACGGCATCTATCAGGACACGCTGGGGCCCCACATCCTGGAGCCCGCCGCCGGCCTGGAGGTTTACCATACTTTCACCCTCATCCACGACGATATCATGGACCGCAGTTCCCTTCGGCGCGGTCACGCAACCGTTTGGAAGAAATGGAACGAGGATACCGCCATCCTGAGCGGAGATGTAATGTGCATCGACGCTTTCAAGCGGATTGCCCAGGCGCCGGCCCAAGTGCTGCCGCAAGCCCTGGAACTGTTTTCCCAAACCGCCGCGGAGGTATGTGACGGACAGCAGCTGGATATGGATTTCGAAAAACGTGAACACGTTTCCATGCCGGAGTATATGCGTATGATCGGCCTCAAAACCGGCGTACTCATCGCCTGCTCCGTGCAGATGGGGGCGCTCATCGGCGGGGCCGGCCTCACTGCCCAGAAGGCGCTGTATGATTATGGCTTTAACCTGGGCCTGGCTTTCCAGGTGGCCGATGATTACCTGGACGCTTATGGCGACGAAAAGGTATTCGGCAAACCTATCGGCGGGGATATCCTCAACGCCAAGAAGTCCTGGCTCACCATCAAGGCCGAAGAATTGGGCGCAGCCGGAGTGGCCCAGGCCCTGAACGCGCCTGCCGTTACAGAAGAGGAAAAAACCGCCAAGATTGCCCGCGTAAAGGCCCTGTACGACAGTGTGGGCGTGGCCGATGCCGCCAAAGAGACCATTGCCGAGCTAAGCGCCCGCGCCATCGAGAGGGCCCGGGCGGCCGAACTGCCAGCAGAAGGGCTTGCTGCGTTGGAATCCTTCGCCAAACGCCTCGTAGGCCGGACTTTCTAATCCTACAACTGGAACACTACGGAGGAGTTGGGACCCAGGATAAGGGTCTGCTCCTTCACGAAGCCGGTGCCCAGAAGGGCGACGGGCTTAGACATGCTGTCGGAGACGGTAACGCTCTTTTCCGAGTTGGCACAGTTGTGGACCACCAGGAGTTTCTGGCTGCCGGAGGTCATATACCAGGCAGCAAAAGAAGAACCGGACAGGCTCACCGGGGTCATATCACCCGTGGCAAGGGCCGGATAGGTGTTGCGAAGGCGGCTCCAGGACTTGTATACGTTCAGCAGGGAGTTTTCATCGGCCGATTGGTTTTCAACGGAAATCGCGCCCGTGAGCATGCTATTGTCCACTTTATTGTTCACGCCCTTCTTGGCAACCTGGGCAGCGGCGTCATCCCACACGATGGGGGCGCGCACATATTCATCGCCGCCGTTTTGGGTGCCCCAGTAGCCCAGTTCTTCGCCCTGGTAAACGAACGGCTTGCCCGGAGAAGTAAGCAGCATGGCTGCAGCCTGCTTTTCTTTGGCCAGGTTCTTGCCCAGGGACTCGGAGGAGCGGGCTTGGTCATGGTTGGTAAGGAAAATGGAAGTGATGGCATCGGGGCGCTGGGTGGTATGGTCGCTCAACCAGCCGCTTACCGATGAGGCAAAACTGCTGCCGCTGCCACCCATGGCTTTGGTGATGGCGCCAAAGTACTCGAATTCAAAGTTGGAGATAAGGCCCGTGTAATACTGTTTTTCTATCCCGTGGCCTTCCCAGGCTTCGCCCACCATGAAGATATCGTCCGTATGGCCGGCTGCCTTGTAGGCGGCGTTCACGGCCTGGTACCACTGGTCCAGGAAGCGTTGGTTGGCCGGGATCTGGGCATTGTAGATCCAGATGACGGCATCCAGACGGAAACCGTCCACACCCAGGTTCACCCACTTGGTGGCGGCATCCACGGTGGCCTTGAAGGCGCCGGAGGTTTCACACTCCGTATACTTGCCATAGTTCAGGTCCGGCATGGAAGAGCCAAAAGCACCATAATAATAAGTGGTTTCGCCAAAGACGATATCCGAAGCCGTGGAATTGTCCAGCGGGAAGGGCTTTCCTAAGGTAATGACGCTGTTTCCGGCCGATCCGCCGTATTTAGTGCCGGCAGGCCAGGAGTCGCTATTGGAGGTACGCACCAGGAAGCCCCAGTTGGTATCCACATCTATGGTGAGTTCATAGATATTGTCGGCCGTCTTGTACATACCCAGGCTCCCCCTGGAACCCACGTGGATCCAGCGTTCGGCATTGGTGGTATTGGGATTCTGCGGGGTATCTGTGGTTTCGGTCACCGTCACGTACTTGGTGCTGCCGCTCCAGTCCACTTTGAAATGCAGGCGGCCTTTGTAGCCGATATTTCCGTCGCCCAGCGAGAACCAGCCGCCCATGTTAGGCGACTTGGAGCCGCCGTAATTGTCGATCTTGCCCGCCAGTCCGTCGGCCGTGGGATCGGTAGAGAGCACGTAATAGTCCCTGTAAGGGCTGTTCTTGGGATCGGCCTTCACGCTCTTGAACCATTCGTGGCCGGTGCCGGAATGATTAAGCACGAAGTCCATGTAAATCTTGATGCCCTTGGCGTGGGCGGCGTCTACGAGGGACTTGAAATCGGCCTCGGTGCCATAGAGCGGGTTCACCGCCGCGTAGTCGTTCACGTCGTAGCCGTGGTAGGAATTGGTGGGATGCGCCGGGCTCAGCCACAAGGCCGTAACGCCCAAGCCGTCCAGGTAGTTCAGCTTGTTCTGGATGCCCTTGAAATCGCCCACACCGTCGCCGTCACTGTCGGCGAACGTGTACACCAGCAACTGGTAGGTGGTGGAAGCGCGCTTATTGCCGTCAAACGCGGCCGGAGCGGGCACAATAGCCACCTTGGCGGCGCCGGACTGGGATACGCTCACGCTGGCTTTCTTGCTGCCGCAGGCCAGGTCGACGGAACCCGTGCGGGCGTTTTCTCCCGTATTGGCATCCACCTTCACCGACAAGGAGCCGTTCCCGCTGCCCGAAGCCGGCGAAACATGGATCCACCCGGCCGAAGCCGAGGCCGACCAGGAGCCGGATGCCGATACGGTAATGAGCTTGGTTGCAGTTTCCTCTTCGGAGAAAGACAGCGTCGTGGGGCTTACGGAAAGGCTTTCCTGTGGTGTGGGAGGCTCCGGGTTTACCTTTCCTCCGCAGGCCACCAGCGTCATAGCGGCCCATAGTATCCAGAGAATATTTTTCATACACGTAAAAATTGGCAAGCGGGCGCCCGGTCAGGGGCGCCCGCCTGAAATAAGGGATTATTCAATGGTACCGGTTCCGGCATTGAAGTCCAGCGTCACTTTCTGACCGGCGCTCACATTCACGCGCTCCTGGTCGCCGCCATTGCCACGGTAGGCAATCTTGCCTTCCAGGATGATGAACTCACGGGTCCACCAGTCGGAGGTGGCGATGGAAGAAGCCGCGTAGATGCGCAGTTCGCCGCTGGCCGGGATGGTCACGGACAGCTTGCCTTCGGAAGCGGAGAACAGGGCATTGTCCATACCCTCGTTCCAACCGCCGAAGCAGTTACCCATACCATACACCTTGGCAGGCTCCACGCACAGCTTCTTGTTCTCAGTGTCCACATAAATCATGTACACACCATTCTCGGCCACGTAGCAGTTGCCGTCGCTTACGGTATAGCCGCTGTCTTCGCCCAGACCGGTGAAGTCACCGCCCCAAGCCTTGACAGAGTTGAACTTGAAGCCCTTGCCGGCCTCGATGTAACGGATAGACCAGAACTGGCCGGTCTTTCCGTTCACCGGGATCATCTCCAGGCCATTGGCTTCCCAGTCCCAACCACCGACACCGTCGCCGATCATATACATATTCTCGGGCAGGGACGGAGTGTCGCCGCTGTACTCACCGCTGATGGTGATGGTCTCGGCGGCAGCGTCGTACACCAGCACAACCGTAGCAGCACGGCCAAGCTTGATATTGTCGCCGCCAGGGGTCACAGCGAAGGGCTGGCCCAGTTCCTCGAACTTACCGCCGCGGTTTTCGGCCCAGTCTTCGTTCTTGCGGATCTTGATCTCGTCGGAAGCGCCCAGGAGCATTTCACCGGTCTGGAGCAGGCCATCGGCATTCTCGAAGAGGATGCCATCCGGAGCAGCCCAACCGTTGATGGTGCCCACGACGCCCCAGTAGTTGAGTTCGGCGCCGGCAGGGTTCAGGATAATCACTTCGCAATCGGGACGGTAGTACACATCGTAGTTGCCGGCCACACCGGGCTTGATGTTGTCGCCGTTGGGAACAGCCAGCACGGGCACGCCGATGGAAGTACGGCCGCCGCGGTTCTCGTCCCAATTGCTCTTGTAGCGGAGCTTCACTTCATCGGTCTCGGAGAGGGCGACGTTCCTGGCCACCAGGAACGAACCTTCCTCCTTGAGGATGATGTCCGGAGTTCCGCCCCAGCTGGTGATGGTACCTACCACGCCCCAGCCGCTTTCGGAAACGGTGATGGTAGCAGCCTCGGGATCATAGGTAACGATGTAGGAACCGGCCTCCACCTGGATGTTGTCACCACCGGGAACGGCGGCGAAAGGCTCGCCGATAGCGATCATGGTACCGCCCACGTTCTCGGCCCAGTCGTGGTTGTGACGGATCTTGAAGCCACCTTCCAGCTTGGTAAGCGGAGATACCCACTTGCCGTCGGTGAGGACCATGTCCACATCGCCGCCCCAGCTGTTGAAGTCACCGATCAGGGACCACACATTACCGTCGGATACGGTGATGGTGAGGGCATCGGTATCCAGCTGTACCTTGTAGAAACCGGCACTGACCTTGATGTTGTCGCCACCGGCTACAGCCTCGAAGGGCTCGCCAAGGGCGGTCATCACGCCACCATAGTTCTCGTCCCAGCCGCCATCCTTGCGCCACTTGAATTCAGTGTCGCCTTCGGCGGTGATGTAAGCCGTCCAGATGTTGCCGTCCTGGGTGGCCAGGATGTCATTGTTCCAGTCGCCGTTGAGGCCGATGATGTTCCAACCGGTCACAGTCTCCGGCTCGGGTTCGGGTTCGTCGCCACCGATGATGTAGGAAACCTTGGCACCGGAAGCATTGGTGATGATGGCCGTACCGGCATCCGGGTTCACGAAGAGGTCGAAGACGCCGTCGGCACCCACCTTGATGTTGGGACCGTCCTGCGTCACGGCGAATTCGGTGTCGATACCGGCGAACTCACCGCCCATGTTCACGGCCCAGTCAGCGTCCTTGCGGAACTTGAATTCGTCGTTGGCCGCGATGTTTACGCTCAGTGCCACATGGCTGGTACCGTCGGTAATCATGGCGATGTCGCCGTTCCAGCTGATGCCGTAGTTGGACAGGTCGCCGATTACGGACCAGGTGCTGGCCTCGGTGTAATCCGGATAAGGATCGTAGGCCTCGGAGATCCAGGCGCTGCCGGACTCGTTGAAGAAGAGGTCGTACACGCCGTCGGTGCCCACCTTGATGTTGGGACCATCCTGGCTGAGGGAGAACTCGTTGTCCAGGCCACCGAAGTCGCCGCCGAAGTTCACGCCCCAATCCTGATCCTTGCGGAACTTGAATTCGTCAGCGGCATTCAGGTTCACATGAGCAGCCACGTGGTTGCCCTTGCCGTCGGTCCACATCACCAGATCCTTGTCCCAGGAGATTTCGTAGGCCGACAGGTCGCCGATCACAGACCAGTTGCTGATTTCGGTGTATTCCTCGTACGGGCTGCCCTGAGGCACGATTACCTCGAAGCTGGGAACCGAAATATGGCCCACGGCCTCTACATAACCATTGCGCGTGTTGTCACGGGCAGACTCCTGCATGGAAGCGCGGAGAGCCATTTCCAGGGAAACGACGGCGCCTTCCACATAACCCTGAGCAATGAGGGTACGGCAGAGAGTGGTCTTGGAAACACTGATAATGTTGCCGTTGATGGAAGAGGAAAGCACCTTGTTGGCGGGCTTGCCATCCACAGTGAGCAGCACCAGTGAGTGGTTCACCGGCATCTTCTGGTTGAAGTTCTGGTTGAAGGAGCCGGCGGTGAAGTTCACGAACACACCGTCATCGGTGACATCGTAGGCGTTGACGACGGGGGCAGTGGCCTTGCTGTCGTCGAACCGCACCAACTCCTGCTTGGCACAGGAAACGGCGGCGAGGGCGGCCGCACCTGCAAGAATAATCGATACTATTTTCTTCATAAGGCAGTTCATCTATTATTTGTAGCCCTCGTTCTGCTGGAGGTTGGAGTTGGCCAAACGGTCGCTGTCCGGAATGGGGAACAGGGTGCGATAGCTGTCCACGTCACGACCATCCTGCACTTCGCCCTTCCACTGCCAGGTGTAACCGGAAGTGAACTTGCCGAAGCGGATGAGGTCGTTGCGGCGCCAGCACTCCTGATAGAGTTCGCGGGCACGCTCGTCCAGGATGTCATCCAGGTTCAGGGCGAACACCGGGTTCAGGCCGGCACGCTCACGCACCTGATTGAAGGCGGAAAGACCGTCGATAGAAGCACCGCGGGCCTGGCATTCGGCTGCCATGAGGAGCACGTCGGCGTAACGCATGAGCGGGAAGTCGGTGTCCACGAAGCCCAGCTCCTGGCCATAACCACCGTCGCTGGTGCGGTTCAGGAACTTCATGAAGGCATAACCGTTGGTGAAGTCGCCGATGTCGTCGATGCTGGCCTTCTGCGTAGCGGTGTAGAAGAGCTTGCGCTGGTCGTCGTTGGTGAACTTGGCATAGAATTCCGGGGTCATGCGGAGACCGCCCCAACCGGAGGAAATGCCAATCTGATCGGGATCCATCTCACCGCCCGTGGAGGCGAAGATGATGTAGTTGGTGACGCCGTAGCTCTGGGTGTACAGGCCATCCTGCTGCACGGCGAAGATGATTTCATCGGTGCAACGGTCGTTATCGGCCAGGAAGAGTTCCTGATAAGGAGAGTACACGCCGGCGGAGGTGGTGTGCAGGCTGTAGCCGTCGTCCATGAGGTCTTTCAGTACAGTGGCGCATTCGTTGTAACGCTCGGTGCCGGTGTAGACCTTGGAGTTCAGGTACAGCTTGGCCAGCAGGAACTTGGCAGCACCCATGCTCACATGGCCGGCCACCACATTGTTCTTGCCGGGCAGGTTGTTGCCCGTGATGATGTCCTGCAGTTCTTTTTCCAGCCATTCAAAGAGGGCGGCCCGGGAGATTTGATCGGGGTTGGTGCCCACTACATCGTCTTCGGTGGCGAAAGGAACGTTGCCGAAGCAGTCGATGGCGTGGTAGTAAGCAATGGCGCGCAGGACGCGAGCTTCGTCAATGTAGCGTTTGGCAACGGCAGGGTCGAAGTCCACTTTGTTGACCTCGCGGATGAATTCGTTGGCAGCAGATACCTGCATGAAGAGACGGGAATAGAACGCATAGATGAAGGTGTCGTCCGTGGTCCAGTTCATGTAGTGGAAGTTCTTGATGGTCTGGTCGTTCCAACCGCACACGCACTCGTCGGTGGTGAGCTCCTGGTGGTGATACAGACCGCGGATGTACTGGGAGGCGCCACCGTCCAGACCGGAAATGGAAGCGCTGCCGTTGGGGCCGTAGTAGCCGGAAGTGGCAAAGCCCAGATACACACCGGAGATATAGGAATCAAGGGCAGCCTGGGAGGTGAGCACCTTGTCCACGGTATTGGCGTTGGGGTCGATCGGCGTCACATTCAGATCACCCACGCAGGCAGTCAATGCTGCGCTGGCAGCCACAATGCCTAAAATATTCTTGATGGTTTTCATAAGATGCGTGCCGGATTAGAGGTTAAACTTAACACCGATGACGAAAGTTCTGGGGCGCGGGTAAACCGTACCGTCGATACCGCCGTACACTTCCGGATCGATGCCGGTGTACTTGGTGATGGTGCAAATGTTCTGCACCGTAGCGAACACATTCAGGGAGCCGGGATGATCGGAATCGCTCTTGAACAGTTTCGGGAAGGTGTAGCCGATGGTAAAGTTGTCCAGCTTCAGGAAGCTGCCGTCCCGCAGGTAGTAGTCGCTCAGGTACTGGGCCTGGGTGAACATGGACTTGGGAGCGGAGGAAACGCGGTTGGACACGAAGCTGTTGGTCCAGAGGTCGGCCAGCATTTCGGTGTCGGAGGCCACGTTGTTGTATACCCAGTTGCCGATGGAGGCGTGACCGGAGAGGGCCGCCGTCCAGTTCTTGTAGGTGAACGTGGTGTTGAAGCCGAAGGTGTAGTCGGCGTCGGCGTGGTGGGTCATGATCTTGTCGTCGGCCGTAATCTGGCCGTCGCCGTTCTGGTCTACGTATACGCCGTTGATGGGATTGCCGGCTTTGTCGTACACCTGCTGATACAGATAGAAGGTGCGCATGGGATAGCCCACCTGGATCAGCTGCACGTTGTTACCGGTACCGCCGGAGATGCCACCGGTTTCCACACCGGCTGCATTTTCGTCGGAGGCGGTGAGTTTGGTCACGGTGTTCTTGTTGTAGGCCATGTTCACGCCCAGGGTCCAACTGGTGTTACGGGTTTCCACCAGGACACCGTTCAGGTCGATCTCATAACCCATGTTGGTGAGGGAGCCGATATTGGTGTTCAGGTAGTTGGTGAGGTTGGACAGACCGGGAACCGGGATGTAGTTCAGGATGTCGCGGGTGTCGCGCTTGTAGAAATCAACAGCTGCGGTGAGACGGTCGTTCCAGAAGCCCAGGTTCAAACCGGCGTTGTACGTGGTAGTGGTTTCCCACTTCAGGTTGGCGCTGTAACCCAGGGCCACCACAGGGGCGGTGTAGCTACCGTTTCCGGTGAAATAATAGGAACCGGGGGTGTTGATGGTGAGGAACTGGGCGAAGGTGTCGTAGTAGCCGCCCACTTCCTGCTGACCGGTTTCACCCCAGCTCAAACGCAGTTTGAGGGTGGAGACGGGATCTACGTTCTTGAGGAAGCTCTCGTTCTTGATGTTCCAGCCCAGGGCCACGGAGGGGAAGATACCCCATTTGTTGTTCTGGAAGCGGGAAGTACCATCGGCACGCACCGTAGCGGTAATCAGGTAACGGTCTGCGAAGCTGTAATTGATACGGCCGAAGAAGGAGATGAGGTAGAGTTCACCCTTGCCTTCCGTGTTGGACATTTCCAGGCCATCGGACAGACGGATCTTGTAGTTGTGGCTGTTGTTCCAGAAATGCTGCCAGGAATAACCGGCCATCACGTCCAGCGTGTGCTTCTTGGCGAAGGTCTTGTTATAGTCGGCATAGGCTTCCAGCGTGGTGTTCCGGCGGATGTAGTCATAATCCGTGAAGGAACCGCCACCGGATTCGGTAGTGTTGTGGATGGAGGATTCGGAACCCATAGCCGTTACGGAATTACCGTTGGAAGAGGCGGTATCGATACCCAGGTTCAGGTTCAGGCGAAGGTCTTCCAGACCGTGGATCTTATAGTCGAACTGGGCATTGCCGATGAAACGCCAGGCATCGGCATAGTCGCGATGGGCGTCCAGCAGGGCGACCGGGTTCAAGGTAGCCATGGTGTTGGGGTTGCCGGAGAGGTCGTACCAGGTGGTGTAGCCGTTGATGCCGTTGGGATCGTATACCGGCTTGGTGGGGTCGTAGTGGTTGGCCGCACCGATGGCGCCCTGGTTGGCGTACTCGTTGAAGGCATAGGTGCCCTTACCGTTCAGGTTCACGGTGAGGTGATCCTTGAAGAAGGTGGGCGCCAGGTTCACGGACAGGGTGAGACGGTCCATCTTGGAGCCCTTGAGCGTACCGTTCTGGGTGGTGAGACCACCGGATACGCGGTAAGGCAGCCAGGTGCCGGCCTTGCCGTTTACGCTCAGGTTGGCATCCACGGAGAAGGCGTTGCGGTAAATCTGGCGCTGCCAGTCCGTGTTGGTGTTGCCCAGAGCGGCTTCAGCGGCGGAGTTGGGGCCGTAGAAGTCCTGGATCAGGCTGCGGATGCCATTGGCGTCCAGCAGGCTGTTATACTGGGAGATGGTGTTGAGGGAAGTGGTGAGATCGGCCGCCACGTGGGGAGCGGTGCTGCTCTTGGAACCCTTCTTGGTGGTGATCACGATAACACCGTTGGAAGCGCGGGAACCGTAAATGGCGGTGGCCGATGCATCCTTCAGGACGGTGAAACTCTCGATGTCTTCCGGATTGATGGAGGACAGCGGGTCGCTCATACCCGAGATACCGTCGTTGGAGACGGGCAGACCGTCGATCACATACAGCGGGTCATTGGAGGCGTTGATGGAGGAGCCGCCACGGATACGGACGGTAGCACCGGAGCCCGGCATACCGGAACCGGCGGTAACCACCACACCTGCGCTCTTACCGCGCATAAGGTCGGCGGGGCTGGTGATAACACCCTTGTTCACTTCATCGGCCTTCACCGTGGAGACGGAACCGGTGAGGTCACTCTTCTTCACGGTACCGTAACCGATGACCACGACCTCGTCCAGGAAATGGGTATCCTCTGCGAGGTTGATGGTGGCGGGCACGGCCGATGCGGGGAAGGTCTGTGTGGCATAACCGATGCAGGAAATTTCAATCACTGCGTCGGGGCCGGAGACAGTGAGGAGGAAGTCGCCGTCCAGACCGGTGGAAACGCCGTTGGACGTTCCCTGCTCGATCACCGAGGCTCCGATCACGGGGCCGATGGCGTCTACCACCACACCTTTAACCTGGTATCCGCCCTGGGCGAATACGGTAGCGCAGGCTGCCAGGAGCACTGCGAGTGCGGTTAAAATCCTTTTCATGTAGTGTTTGGTTATAATATAATAGATTTATTTGATTTTAATGAATCTCACGCTGATGGCACCCAGCACCAGGAACACGCCGGCCATAAGCAGCATAGCAGGCTGGCTGCCGCCCACAAGGGACAGCACCAGGCCGCCCGTGGCGGCCGCCACAATCTGCGGCAGGCAGATGGTTCCATTGAACAGGCCCAGGTAGCTGCCCATATAGGGGCTGCCTTCCAGGGCATTGGTGAGCAGGGTGAAGGGCAGGGCCAGCATGGCGGCCCAGGCCGTTCCGATGAGGAAGTAACTCACGAACAGCAGGTACTGGTTATGGAAGAAGTACACGGAAGCGAAGCCCACGGCGCCAATGAGGAGGCTCACTACATAGGCCAACTTCAGGTTCTTGAAACGCGGCAGGATGGCGGCCCAGAGCAGGGAGCCCACCGCCTGGACAGCGAAGAGCACACCCACCCAGTTGCCGGCGGTCTGATAGGCTTCCGAGGCGGTATCGGCCGTATGCCATACGTTGTGGGCGATGGCGCCGTTGGTATAGGTCCACATATACAGGAAGGCGGCCCAGCAGAAGAACTGCACCAGGCCCACCGTCCAGAAGGTCTTGGGGGCCTTGGTGAGGAGTTTCAGGAGGCCTTCGGAAGGCTCCTGGACCTTCTTTTCCAGATCGAAGCCGTGGAAATCGGCATACTCCTGGGGCGGCATCTCCTTCACGCGGAGGAAGGTATACAGCACACACAGGATCAGGATGGCGGCGCCGCAGTAGAAGCTCCAGATCACGCTGTCCGGCACCACGCCCTTGGGAGCGGTGTTGGCAATGCCGATCCAGGTAAAGAAGATGGGGAAAAGGTAGCCCACCAGGGAGCCGGCATTGCACAGGAAACTCTGGATGCTGTAGGCGGTGGTCTTCTGGTGCTCGTTCACCATATCACCCACCATCATCTTGAAGGGCTGCATGGCGATGTTGATGGAGGTGTCCAGGAAAATAAGGGAGAACAGGCCGAACCACATGGCCATGTTCAGGCCCAGGAACACCCGTGCGCCGAAGTTCAGGCTGCCGGCGTTGGGCAGGAAGATCATCACCAGGACGGCGATGAGGGCACCTACCAACAGATAGGGCTTTCTACGGCCCATCCGGCACCAGGTACGGTCGCTGTACTTGCCGATGAGCGGCTGCACGATCATGCCCATCAGAGGGGGCAGAATCCAGAAAAAACTCAGCTGGTGCGGGTCGGCGCCCAGCGTGGCAAAGATGCGGCTGATATTGGCGCTCTGCAGGGCATAGGCTATCTGCACGCCGAAAAAGCCGAAGCTCAGATCCACCAGCTGGCGGAAGGTCAAGTCACGTTTTTGAGACATTTCGTTCTTAGTTTTAGCCAATGTGGCATCCGCAAAATTAATCAATCGGCCGTATTCTTCTATACACGCGTGCGCAAATTAAGGTTGAATGGACATTTTTTTGCGACGAACGGAATTATTCCGTAACTTCGCAGCATGAAGAAATGGGGAACCCAGCTCCTGATCCACGGCTTCGCTCTGTCTCACGCAGTTACCGTAGCGCTCTGTGCCCGGGCGGGCCTTCCGGATACCCTTTTTCTCACGGTGCTCACCATGGCCATGGCCATTGTCATCTGCTACCGGGAGCAGCTCACAGTGCAGGTTACCATCGTGTCCCTTGTACTGGTGAACGTGCTGGGCTTCGTGCTGGGCAATCTGGGCGCCCAGGTGGTATTTGAAGACTACCCTCCCGTGTGGCAGCACGTCTTTTCCACATTCATAGTAACGGAATTGCTGGGCTGGTCGCTCTTCCTGTTTGCCCACCGTTTCAAGCCGGTAGGCGCCACGCATTATGAGCGCCGTAAGTCCTGGATCCATTATAAATGGTGGTTGGTAGGAATCGTGGCGGCCATTCTGGGCCTGCGCGTATATATCGGCATTAATTACCAGGGGAATCTTTTCCAGGATTCGGCCGCCTTGGGCATCATGACCATTATCACGGTTATTTTCCTGGGTTATATGGTGTATTTCGCCGTTTCCATGCAGCGGGAGGCATCCAGTCAGCGCACCCGGCGCCACCAGGCCGAATTCAGTTACATGAACCTCAAGAACCAGGTGAATCCCCACTTCCTGTTCAACAGCCTCAACGTGCTGGACTCCATTGTACAGGAAGGCACGCGGGAAGAAGCCAGCGCCTATATCCACAAGATGGCGGCCATCTACCGCTACATGATGCAGCACGACGGAAAGCGCCTGGTTACCATCCAGGAAGAGTTCGATTTTTCCTGTAATTACCGCGACCTTATCCAAATCCGCTTCCCGGAAGGGCTCATTATCGAGAGCCAGTTCCGCTCCCATGTACCGGACGGATATATCGTCCCCTGTACGCTGCAACTGCTGCTGGAGAACGCCATCAAGCACAATGCTATCGGCCCGGAGCGTCCGCTCACCATCACGTTGTCCACAGATGGAAAGAACCTGAGCGTACGGAACAACTGCATCCCCAAACAGTCTGTGAGCGGTTCCACCGGAATCGGCCTGCAGTATATCCGCAACCAGTACCGCGACCTTGCCAACAAAGAGATTATCGTTACGCAAACGCCTGAATATTTCGAAGTTACCATCCCTATTTTGGAAAATAATCTGATATGAAAGCCCTGATAGTAGAGGACGAACCCCGCGCCCGCAGTCATATGATCAAACTCCTGGCTGAAAACTTCCCGGAAGTGGAAGTGGCGGGAGCTTTGGGTTCCGTCAAAGACACCCTCCGCTGGATTGAGACCCAACCGGCCCCCGATGTCATCTTCATGGACGTGGAGCTCAGCGACGGCAACTGTTTCGACATCTTCACCCAGATAGATGTTCCCGCCCCCGTGATCATGACCACCGCCTATGACCAGTATGCCGTCCAGGCTTTCAAAGTAAAAGCCGTGGACTATCTGCTCAAGCCCATTGACTTGCAAGAGTTGCAGCGCGCCATTGCCCGCGTGGCATCCGGCGAGGCTGTCAAGCCCTCCAGCGAACTGGTGCGCGACCTCATTCGCGAGGCCCGCAAGGAGAAATTCCTCATCCGCCTGAACGACCGCATCGTTCCCGTGCGCACGGCCGATATCGCCTACTTCTACTCCGAAGACAAGAACTCCTACATCGTCACGCTGGGCGGTTCCTCCTACGTGCTGGACGAATCCCTGGACGCCCTGGCCGGCGGCCTGAATCCTTCGGAATTCTTCCGCATCTCCCGCAGCTGCATCATCTCCGAGCAGGTCATCGACAGCATCTCCAAACTCATGGGCGGACGCCTGCGCGTCACCCTTCGGCCCGGCATCCCCGCCGCCACCGACTTCACCGTCTCCCGCGCCCGCGTAGAAGACTTCCTCAACTGGCTGGAACGGTAATACCTCCACCCAGAAAAACCGTGACAGCTAATTCGTCGATACACATATACTTACAATATAGTCCTCGTTCGATTTTTGAACGAGGACTATATTATAACGTAATGATACACAACAGGTTACCTATCACGCTTAGATCAGATAGAGGCAGAAGCCCAGGCCCATCAGCAGGCACAGGATGAAGGTGGACATCACCAGCAAGGGAAGAGCCGGGTCCAGAGCACGATCTTCGCGGGTCCATACCATCTGTAAATGCTTGATATAGAGCGGTAAGGTAACGACCCACAACCAGTGCCACCAGGAGGGCCAGCACAGGAGACAATAGGCGGTCATACAAGCCCATCCCAGGCCGATGAGTACCGTCTGGTACACACGTGCCTTGTGCGCGCCCAGTTTAATGGCCACGGTGACGCGGTTGGTGGCGTCCGTTTTCATATCCCGGATGTTGTTCACATTGAGGACTCCCACGCTGAAAAAGCCCACGCCGGAGGCGGGAAGGAGGAGCTTCCAATGCAATCCCAGACCCTTGGTGCAAATAAAATAAGATCCCAATACGGACACCAGACCGAAAAACAGGAACACGTAGAAATCTCCCTTAGCGCGGTAACCGTAAGGATTGGGGCCCAGGGTGTATTTCATAGCAGCCGCAATAGCCGCTCCGCCCAGCAGTAAAACCAGGATGGCCGTCAGATCCCACAGGGTGCCGAAGGCCCGCCAGGTCATAGCGGCGCCGAACACTACGCACAGTCCCACAAACAGGCCGATGAGTTTTTTCATATCGGCCACCGTCATACCTCCACCGTTAAGGCCGTATTGCGGACCTTGCCTTTCGGCCGTGTCCGTACCACGAAGTACGTCTCCCAGCTCGTTGGAGAGATTGGAAAGAATCTGTAGGCAAACAGTGGTGAGCACAATGAGGACGGCTACCCAGGGGTCTACTTTCCAGTCGGCCACGGAGAGCAGGATGCCCAGCAGCACCCCGGCCATAGAAAGCGGCAGGGTCCTGAGGCGCATAGATTGAAGGGCGGCTTTGAAGGTCATAGCAGTTAATCCAGCTTGAGGACGGCCATGAAGGCACTTTGGGGAACCTGGACGGTGCCGATCTGGCGCATTCGCTTCTTGCCTTCCTTCTGTTTTTCCAGTAGCTTACGTTTACGGGTGACGTCGCCGCCGTAGCACTTGGCGGTCACGTCCTTGCGCACCTGGCGTACGGTTTCGCGGGCGATGATCTTGGCGCCGATGGCCGCCTGAACGGCAATGTCGAACTGCTGGCGAGGGATCAGATCCTTCAGTTTCAGGCAGATCTTGCGGCCGAAATCATAGGCGTGGTCTTCGTGAATCAAGGTAGAAAGGGCATCGGCCGGGTCTCCGTTCAGGAGGATGTCCAGCTTCACCAGGCGGGCGGGACGGAAGTCCGTCACGTGATAATCGAAGGAAGCGTAACCCTTGGAAATGGACTTCAGTTTATCGTAAAAGTCAAAGACAACTTCCGAAAGCGGCAAGTCGTAGTTCAACTCCACGCGGTCCGTGGTAATGTAATGCTGGCCGATGAGCGTACCGCGCTTGTCCATGCACAGCTTCATGATGGGGCCGTAAAAATCGGCCTTGGAGATGATCTGGGCGCGGATATAGGGTTCCTCGATGTGGTCGATGACCGACGGCGCCGGAAGGCCGGAAGGGTTGTGCACGTCCAGGACCTCCCCTTTGGTAGTGTACACCTTGTACGACACATTGGGCACGGTGGTGATCACGTCCATATTGAACTCCCGGAACAGGCGCTCCTGTACAATTTCCAGGTGCAGCAAGCCCAGGAAGCCGCAGCGGAAGCCGAAGCCCAGGGCCAGGGAACTCTCCGGCTCATAGGTGAAGGAAGCGTCGTTGAGCTGGAATTTCTCCAGCGTGGCGCGCAGTTCCTCGAACTTGGAGGCATCTACCGGATACAGGCCGGCGAACACCATTGGTTTCACTTCCTCGAAGCCTGCAATGGCCTCACGGCAAGGCGTTTCCACGTGCGTAATGGTATCCCCCACCTTCACCTCCACAGCGGCCTTGATACCGGTAATGATATAACCCACATCCCCGGCACGGACCTCGCCGGTAGGATTCAGCTTCAGCTTCAGGTTGCCGATTTCCTCGGCCTCGTATTCGTTGCCGGTGGAAAAGAACTTCACTTTGTCACCCTTGCGGATGGTGCCGTTCACCACCTTGAAATAGGCGATAATGCCCCGGAACGAATTGAAGACGGAGTCGAAAATAAGGGCCTGGAGCGGGGCCGAAGGGTCACCTTTCGGAGCCGGCACCTTATCTACAATGGCATCCAGCACCGCCTGCACGCCTTCGCCTGTACGGGCCGATACCCGCAGCACCTCTTCCGGGTCACAGCCCAGGAGGTCGCACACCTGGTCTGTCACCACCTCCGGCTGGGCGCTGTCCATATCGATCTTGTTGAGCACCGGAATAATTTCCAGCCCGTGGTCGATGGCCTGATACAGGTTGGAAATGGTCTGGGCCTGAATGCCCTGCGAAGCATCCACCACCAGCAACGCGCCTTCGCAGGAGGCGATGGAACGGGACACCTCGTACGAAAAATCCACGTGTCCGGGCGTGTCGATCAGGTTGAGCCGATAGGTTTCCCCGCCCCGCTTGTAATCCATCTGGATAGCGTGGCTCTTGATGGTGATGCCCTTCTCCCGTTCCAGGTCCATGTCGTCCAGCACCTGGGCGGCCATCTCCCGCTCACTCAGGGTCTGGGTGAGTTCCAGCAGACGGTCGGCCAGGGTGGATTTCCCGTGGTCTATATGCGCGATGATGCAAAAGTTGCGGATATTCTTCATAGCTTGCAAAGATAGCGTTTTTTAGTTAACTTTGCTTCATTATGAAAAAAGCACTTTTCACCCTTTGCACCGTCGCGCTCCTTGCGGCTTGCAACACCCAGGCTCCCCTTACCCAGTCCGGCCTGAACCCCAAAGACTTTGAAAGTACCTACAACGGCTCCCCCACCGCCCTGTACACCCTCACCAACACCCACGGTATGGAGGTGTGCATCACCAACTTCGGCGGCCGCATCGTGTCCCTCCTGGTCCCGGACCGCGAAGGAGACATGCAGGACGTAGTGCTGGGTTTCGACAAAGTGCAGGATTATTTCCCGGAGAACAACCAGACGGATTTCGGCGCCGCCATCGGCCGCTATGCCAACCGCATCAACCAGGGCAAGTTCACGCTGGACGGCGTGGAATACCAGCTGCCGCAGAATAACTTCGGCCATTGCCTGCACGGCGGTCCCACCGGCTGGCAGTATCAGGTATATAAAGTATTGGAGGCCGATGGCCAGCAGCTCAAACTGGGTCTCACCTCCCCCGACGGCGACAATGGCTTCCCCGGCACCGTGAAGGCCACCGTCACCTATACCATCACGGAGGACAACGGCCTGGATATCGCCTACGAAGCCACCACGGACGCCCCAACGGTGATCAATATGACCAACCACGCCTATTTCAACCTGTCCGGGAAGCCGGCCACTCACCGTATCACGGACGATGTCCTGTGGATCAACGCCACCCATTTCACCCCCGTGGACAGCACCTTTATGACCACCGGCGAAATCCGCCCCGTGGCCGGCACGCCCTTCGATTTCACCACCGCCAAGCCCATCGGCCAGGATATTGAGGCCGATTGCCAGCAGGTGCGCAACGGCCGCGGCTACGACCACAACTGGTGCTTGGACACGGAAGGAGCCATCGAAGCCCTGGCGGCCGAACTCTACTGCCCCGAAAGCGGCATCAACATGAAAGTATATACCGATGAACCCGGCATCCAGGTATATGCGGGCAATTTCCTGGACGGCAGCGTAACCGGCAAAAAAGGCATCGCCTATCCCCTTCGCAGCGCCATCTGCCTGGAAACCCAGCATTATCCGGACTCCCCCAACAAGCCGCAGTGGCCTTCCGTAGTGCTCCGCCCCGGGGAAACCTACACCAGCCATTGCATCTTCTCCTTCAACGCATATTAAATCGGCGATTATTGATTACAACTATATAATTATGGCTAAATCCAACCAAGAACTCCAAATCATTGCCACGCAAGTGCGCAGGGACATCCTGCGTATGGTTTGCCTGGCCAAATCCGGCCACCCCGGCGGGTCCATGTCCTCCACGGACATCCTCACCGCACTCTACTTCAACGAGATGCAGCACAATCCCGCCACCTGGCGCCGCGACGGCAAAGGACAGGACATCTTCATCCTGAGCGCCGGGCATATGACCCCGGTCTATTATTCCCTCCTGGCCCGCACCGGATACTTCCCGGTAAGCGAACTGGCCAGTTTCCGCCAGATGGGCACCCGCCTGCAAGGACATCCTTCCGTTCGCAAGAACCTGCCCGGCATCTTCCAGGCCTCCGGTTCCCTGGGCCAGGGCCTGAGCGCCGCCGCCGGTGCCGCCCTGGGCAAAAAACTGGACAAGGACGATAACTTTGTCTGGTGCCTCTGCGGTGATGGTGAAAGCGAAGAAGGCCAAATCTGGGAAGCCGGTATGTTCGCCGTGTTCCACAAGCTGGACAACCTCATCGCCATGACCGACTGGAACGGCAAGCAAATCGACGGCCCCGTGGAAGAAGTGGCCGGCGAAGGCGACCTCGCCGCCAAATGGGAAGCCTGGGGCTGGCGCGTGATTGTGGCCGATGGCCACGACTTCGACTCCATCCAGCAGGCCTTCGCCCTGGCCAAAGCCGGCAAGGGCAGCGGCGTCCCCACCATGATCCTCTTCAAGAGCGAAATGGGTCACGGCGTAGATTTTATGGCCGGCACGCACAAATGGCACGGCTCCGTTCCCAAGCCCGAACAGCTGGAAGACGCCCTCAAACAGTTAGGTGAAACCCCGTTAGGAGATTTTTAGTATGAAAAAATATACAGATACAGGTAAAAAAGATACCCGCAGCGGTTTCGGCGCCGGCCTGCTCATTGCCGGAAAGGCCGATGAACGCATCGTAGCTTTAACCGCAGACCTCAAAGGCTCCCTCAAGATGGACGCCTTCGCCAAAGAATTCCCGGAGCGTTTCTTCCAGTGCGGCATCGCCGAAGCCAATATGGTGGGCGCCGCCGCCGGCCTGGCCCTCACGGGTAAGATTCCCTTCATCGGCTCCTTCGCCGAATTCGTCACCGGCCGCGTATACGACCAGATCCGCCAGGAAGTCTCCTACGGCAAAACCAATGTGAAGATCGCCTCTTCCCACGCCGGCATCACCCTGGGCGAAGACGGCGCCACCCACCAGACCATGGAAGACATCGCCCTAATGCGCGCCCTGCCCGAAATGGTGGTGATCAACCCCTGCGACTACAACCAGACCCTGCAGGCCACCCTGGCCGCCGCCAAGTACGAAGGTCCCGTGTACCTGCGCTTCGGCCGTCCCGCCGTGCCCAACTTCACCCCCGAAGACGAACCCTTCGTGATCGGCAAGGCCATCGTACTCAATGAGGGCAGCGACGTCACCCTCATCGCCTGCGGCCACACCGTCTGGGAGAGCCTGCTGGCCGCAGAGGCCCTGGAGGCCGAAGGAATCAAGGCCGAGGTCATCAATATGGCCACCATCAAGCCCCTGGACGAGGAAGCCCTCATCAAGAGCGCCCAAAAGACCGGTGCCGTGGTGGTTTCCGAAGAACACAATTTCGCCGGCGGTCTGGGCGAAGCCGTAGCCGCCGTACTGGCCCGCGAATGCCCTACGCCTATGGTATTTGTGAACGGACAGGACAAATTCGGCCAGTCTGGCACGCCTTCTGCATTAATGGCGGCGTACGGCCTGGACGCCCCGCACATTGCGGAGGCCGCCAAAAAGGCCATCGCCAAAAAGTAAATGGAATCCCCCGAGCAGGTATTTAACGGCATCGTAAAAGAATACTCCGAGCGCCTCTATTGGCACGTCCGCCGTATGGTGGGCAGCCACGAGGACGCCGATGACCTGCTCCAGGACATCTTCCTGAAAATATGGACTGCGCTTCCCTCCTTCCGGGGGGAGGCGCAGCTCTATACCTGGGTGTGGCGCATCGCCACCAACGAAAGCCTGAACTGGCTGCGCCGGGAAAAACTGCGCGCCGCCCTGCACTTCGCTTCGGCCGACGACCTGGTGGTCCGGCGCATAGAGGCCGATCCCTATTTCAACGGCACCGCCGCCCAGCGGGAACTGGCCAAGGCGGTGGCCCGCCTGCCGGAAAAACAGCGCCAGGTGTTTATTATGCGCTGGTGGGACGAACTTTCGTATGAGCAGATATCGGCCATTACCGGCACCAGCGTGGGCGCCCTCAAGGCCTCCTATCATATCGCGCAGGAAAAATTAAAATTAAACCTTTCCGAATCCGAGGTGTCAAAGTAAGCAGTGATGACAAGGAAAAACGACATATTCGTCCCCGAAGGCTACTTCCAGCAGTTGGAACAGCGCCTGCAAAGCCTCCCCCAGCGGGAGGTGAAGCCCACGGTGATCCAACGCGTATCGCCCTGGCTGGCCTATGCCGCCAGTCTGGCCGTGCTGGTGGGCCTCGCGAACTTCATCTTCGGCCGGTCTGCAGCCACCGAAGAAGACAACACGTGGGATTACGTCTCTTATCTGTCCCAGTCGCTGGATCCGGACGGACAGATCGAGCTCGTGGAGACCGCCGATCTCACCGACGAAGAAATCCGTAGTTTCCTTATCGCCAGCAATATTTCCGTTGAACAGTTAGCCTTATTAGATTATGAAGAAGATTATTAGTGTAGTGTGCGCCCTGGTTCTGGTGAGCGTAGTAGCGTTTGCCCAGGATAAAAAACAGAAGGATCCCGAGAAATGGCGGGAGAAAGTTCGCGCCGAACAAGTGGCCATGATCACCTCCGAACTGGATTTGACGGAGGCCGAAGCCCAGGCTTTCTGGCCCGTATACAATGAGGTGCAGAAGCAGCGCCGCGAAGCTTTCCAGGCCTCCGGAGAGGCTTTCAAAGCCCTGAACGAAGGCGTTGACGGGCCCGATGTGAACAACCTGCTGAACAACTATCTGGACGCCAAGAAGAAGTGCGAAGATCTGGAAACCGAAGCGCTTATCCGTTATAAAAAGGTGCTTCCCGTGCAGAAGGTGGCCCAATTGGTGATGGCCGAAGAAAAGTTCCGTCACCAGCAGATTGGCAAGTTGGGCGGCAAGGGGAACCGTCCCGGTCCCGGCCCGGATGGCCACAGAGGCGGCCGTATGCCTCAGCCCCCTATGGGCGACTAATCCACCCACGCACCATCCCGCAGGGTACAGGTGCGGTCACACAGAGCAGCCAGACCGGCGTCATGCGTTACGATGACAATGGTCTGGTTCATTTTTTTGCGTAAGTCAAAGAATAAGCGGTGGATTTCCTCCTTGGTGCGGGTGTCCAGGTTGCCGGTGGGTTCGTCGGCAAAGAGGATGGCGGGCCGGTTCACCAGGGCCCGGGCGATGGCCACACGCTGCTGTTCGCCGCCGGAAAGCTCCGAGGGTTTGTGATCGGACCGTTCGGCCAGTCCCACGGTTTGCAGCAGCTCCAGGGCCCGATTGCGGGCCACCGCCGTGCTTTCCCCGCCGATGAGTGCGGGAATCATAACGTTCTCCAGAGCCGTGAATTCCGGCAGCAGATGATGGGCCTGGAACACAAAGCCGATGCGGCGGTTCCGGAAGGCGGCCAGGGCTTTCTCCCCCAGGTGCAGGACATCCGTTCCGTCAATCTCCAGCGTGCCTTCGTCCGGCCCCAGGAGCGTGCCCAGGATTTGCAGGAGGGTGGACTTCCCGGCGCCCGAAGCGCCCACGATGGCTACCACCTCCCCTTCATCGGCCTGAAAGTCCACATCTTTCAGCACCTTTAAGGTGCCAAAGGACTTGACGATATGCCGGGCTACAAGAATCATAGGTTTGCAAAGATACAAATTTTGGTGTATATTTACACATTGTATTCGGGGTGTGGCGCAGTTGGCTAGCGCATCTGGTTTGGGACCAGAGGGTCGTGTGTTCGAGTCACATCACCCCGACGTATGTACTTATTAGGATATGATATTGGCAGTTCATCGGTGAAGGCTTCACTGGTGGATGCAGAAAGCGGAAAATGCGTGGCATCGGCCTTCCATCCCAAGACGGAAGCGCCCATTATCTCCAAGAAAGCCGGCTGGGCCGAACAAGACCCTTCCATGTGGCTGGGTTATCTGCGGCTGGCCACGGCCGATGTCCTGTCCCAGGCCAAGGAGCAGGAACTGAACCCCAAGGATATCAAGGCCATCGGCATCTCTTACCAGATGCACGGCCTGGTGTGTGTGGACAAAGACCTGAACGTGCTGCGTCCGGCCATCATCTGGTGCGACTCCCGCGCCGTCCCTTATGGCCAGCGGGCCTTTGAGGCGCTGGGAGAAGCGTATTGCCTTCCCCATTTGCTGAACTCGCCCGGTAATTTCACGGCGGCCAAGCTGGCCTGGGTGAAAGAGCATGAGCCGGAGGTGTATAAACGCATCTGGAAGGTGATGCTCCCCGGAGATTTCATCGCTATGCGCCTTACCGGTGTCACCTGCACCACGGTAAGCGGATTGTCGGAGGGGATCTTCTGGGATTTCCGCAAGCACCGGCCTTCGGCAGAGCTGTTGGAGTATTTCGGCTTCGACCCTACCCTGCTGCCGCAGGTGAAACCCACTTTCGGCGTGCAGGGAACCCTCACCCGGGCAGCGGCGGAAGCCCTGGGACTGCCGGAAGGCATCCCGGTTACCTACCGCGCCGGCGACCAACCCAACAACGCCCTCAGCCTCAACGTATTCAATCCCGGCGAAATTGCCTCCACGGCCGGTACTTCCGGCGTGGTATACGGGGTAATCGGCCAGGTGAATTATGACCCGCTTTCCCGTGTGAACAGCTTTGCGCACGTGAACCATACGGACAAAGACCCCCGCCTGGGCGTACTGCTGTGCATCAACGGAACGGGCATCCTGAATTCCTGGATGCGCCGCAACGTGATGCAGGGTATGAGCTATCCCCAGATCAATGAACTGGCGTCCAAGGCCCCCATCGGCTGCGACGGCGTCTCCATCCTGCCTTTCGGCAACGGCGCAGAACGTATGCTGCTGAATAAGGACAAGGGCTGCAGCATCAACGGACTCAACTTCAACCGGCACTCACAGGCCCACCTCCTGCGCGCCGCCCAGGAAGGCATCGTGTTCTCTTTCCAGTATGGCATTGAGATTATGCAGGAAATGGGTATGAAGGTGGACAAGATTCACGCCGGCCTGGCCAATATGTTCCAGAGTCCCATCTTCCGCGAAACCCTGGCCGGTGTGTCCGGCGCCACCATCGAGCTGTACAATACCGACGGCTCCGTGGGTGCGGCCAAGGGCGCAGGCATGGGCGCAGGCATCTACAAGAATGCACGGGAGGCTTTCGCCACCCTGGAACGGCTGGATGTGGTATTCCCGGACCATCAGGAGGAATACCGCGCCGCCTATGAACAATGGAAATCGTATTTAAATAATCAATAACACTATGGCTAAAGAATACTTCCCTACTATCGGGAAAATCCCTTTCGATGGGACCGGGAGCAAGAATCCCCTTGCTTTCCATTACTATGAACCCGAACGGCTGGTCATGGGCAAACCCATGAAGGACTGGCTCAAGTTCGCCATGGCCTGGTGGCACACGCTGGGGCAGGCTTCGGCCGATCCTTTCGGCGGTCAGACCCGCAGCTACGAATGGGACAAGGGCGAATGCCCCTATTGCCGCGCCCGTGCCAAGGCCGATGCAGGCTTTGAACTGATGCAGAAACTGGGGATCGGGTATTTCTGCTTCCACGACATCGATTTGGTGGAAGACTGCGAAGACATCGCCGAGTACGAGGCCCGTATGAAAGACATTACGGACTATCTCCTGGAAAAGATGAAGGAGACCGGCATCAAGAACCTCTGGGGCACGGCCAATGTGTTCGGCCACAAGCGCTATATGAACGGCGCCGCCACCAATCCGCAGTTCGACATCGTGGCCCGCGCTGCGGTCCAGATCAAGAACGCCCTGGATGCCACCATCAAGCTGGGCGGTTCCAACTATGTGTTCTGGGGCGGCCGTGAGGGCTACTACACCCTTCTGAACACCCAGATGCAGCGGGAGAAGGACCACCTGGCCAATATGCTCAAGGCGGCCCGCGACTATGCACGCGGCAAGGGTTTCAAGGGCACCTTCCTCATCGAGCCCAAACCTATGGAACCCACCAAGCATCAGTACGATGTAGACACGGAAACGGTGATCGGCTTCCTGCGCGCCAATGGTCTGGACAAGGACTTCAAGGTGAACATCGAGGTGAACCATGCCACCCTGGCCGGCCATACCTTCGAGCATGAGCTCACCGTGGCCCGCGAGAACGGCTTCCTGGGCTCCATCGATGCCAACCGCGGCGATGCCCAGAACGGCTGGGATACGGACCAGTTCCCTATTGACGCCCTGGATCTGACGCAGGCCATGATGCAGATTCTGCTGAATGGCGGTTTCGGCAATGGCGGCACCAACTTTGACGCCAAGCTGCGCCGCTCCTCCACGGACCCGGAAGACATCTTCATCGCCCACATCAGCGCCATGGATGCTATGGCTCACGCCCTGCTGAACGCCGCCGCCATCCTGGAAGAAAGCCCGGTGCCCGCCATGGTGAAAGAGCGTTACGCTTCCTTCGATTCCGGTCTGGGTAAAGATTTCGAAGATGGCAAAGCTTCTTTGGAAGACCTCTACGAATATGCCAAAGCCAACGGCGAACCCGTTGCAGCCTCCGGCAAACAGGAACTGTACGAAACTTACCTGAACCTCTATGCAAAGTAGTCCTTACAGACAAGAAGGCAGTACGCTGTACCTCATCAGTATCGTGCTGGTGGCGGTGATCGGCGGACTGCTCTTCGGATACGACACCGCCGTCATTTCCGGAGCCGAAAAAGGTCTGCAGCAGTTCTTCAAGAGTGCCGGAGACTTTACCTATACGGACGGATGGCACGGTTTCACCACCTCCAGCGCCCTGATCGGCTGCGTGATCGGCGCCCTGCTTTCGGGCCGGCTGGCCCATCGCTTCGGCCGCAAGAAAACGCTGTTTGTGGCAGGTGTCCTGTTCCTGCTGAGCGCCCTGGGATCCTATTATCCGGAATTCCTTTTCTTCCAAAAGGGCGTTCCCACCAAGGGCCTGCTGGTGGCTTTTAACGGCTACCGCATCCTGGGCGGCGTGGGCGTGGGCCTGGCATCGGCCATCTGCCCTATGTACATCGCAGAGATTGCCCCGGCCCGCAAACGCGGACGCCTGGTGTCCTGGAACCAGTTCGCCATCATTTTCGGCCAGCTGGTGGTGTATTTCGTGAATTACCTCATTATCCAGAGCCACGCCTCGGACCCTAACGTAGTGGCCTGGACCAATGCCATCGGCTGGCGCGTGATGTTCGTTTCCGAGGCCGTGCCCGCCGGACTGTTCGCCCTCCTGATCCTGCTGGTGCCGGAGACGCCGCGCTACCTGGTGCTGCGCAAACAGAACGAGAAAGCCCTGGAAATCCTGTCCAAGATCAACGGCGAGGGCCGGGGCCGCAAGATCCTGCTGGACATCATCGAGACCGTGAAGGAAGAACGGGAGAGTCTCTTCTCCTATGGCGTGCTGGTGATTTTCATCGGCTGTATGCTGTCTGTGTTCCAGCAAATCATCGGCATCAATGCCGTGCTGTACTTTGCCCCGCGCATCTTTGAATCCATGGGCGTGAGCAACAATATGCTGTTCACGGTGATCATGGGCATCATCAACATCTCCTTCACGCTGGTGGCCGTTTTCACGGTGGAAAAACTGGGCCGGAAGCCGCTCCTGATCACCGGCTCCCTGGGCATGGCACTGGGCGCACTGGGCGTGGCCCTGAGCAACGTGGTTTCCATGCCGGCCGTGATACCGGTGATCAGCATCATGGTGTACAGCGCGTGTTTCATGTTCAGCTGGGGCCCCATCTGCTGGGTATATATCTCGGAGCTGTTCCCCAACACCATCCGCAGCCAGGCCACGGCCTTGGCAGTAGCGTTCCAGTGGATCTTCAACTTCATTGTATCCAGCACCTTCGTGCCCATGTACAACATGAAGCTGGGGGCCATGGGAGAGAATTTCGGCCACTTCTTCGCCTATGCCCTCTACGGGGCCATCTGCATTGTGGCCGCCATCTTCGTATGGCGCCTGGTGCCGGAAACCAAAGGCAAAACCCTGGAAGACATGACCGCCCTATGGCGCAAGCCTGTCCCTACCGAGGAGTAATCTCCTATAGCAGAAGGTCGGAGACCTGAAGCTTGGGAACGAAGTGGGCGCCGTCCTTGCGATAATAAGCAAGGTCGGTGCCTTCTTTTACGGGTACCAGGAAGATGTGCTCAAGGGGCTTGCCAATGCCGATGACAGCCAGGGGCTCCGAAGGGAGCTGCAGAGTGGCGGCCAGCTCGGAGGCCTTGAAATTGAGGATGAAGATGCCGCCCAGGCCCATCTCCACGGCCCGGAGCAGGATGCTTTGTGCGGCTATGCCCAGGTCGATGTCCACCACCCGGCCGGAGGTGGCGGCGCACACTACAATATAGGCCGAGGGTTCTTCGCCGGGATGCGGCAGGTGCTCCTCCGGGAGCGCTGCACCCAGCCGGACCAGCGGGTGCACAAGGGCAGCAGCCTCCCCGTACACCAGCTTGAAGCGAAGCGGCTGGGCGTTCATGCCGGAGGCCACCCAGGGCACCACTTCCAACAGTTTCAGCAAATCGGCCTCCGTGACGGCACGGGAGGCGTCGTAGCCGCGATAGCTGCGGTTGCGTTTCAGGAGACTTTCCAGTGAGGGATGGTTGCGCACCACCTTAGGACGCGGATTGCGGAGCTCTTCGGCCCGCTTTTCCAGATAATTGTCGGCCATAATGCTACGTATTATCAAAAAACGCCAGGCGGAATTGCCTGGCGTTTTTGTGCGGGTGAGAAGAGTCGAACTTCCACGGGCTAATGCCCACCACCCCCTCAAAGTGGCGTGTCTACCATTTCACCACACCCGCTTGATTTGGGACTGCAAAGATAAGAACATTTTTTGTAATCCCAAAATTTTTTTCTACCTTTGCAAGCTCCCACGAGTTGGGGCATTACGGATTATTAATTTTAAACAACAGATTCACAATGGCTGTTAAAATCAGACTCCAGCGCCACGGTAAGAAGAATTTCGCATTCTTCCACATTGTAGTGGCCGATTCCCGCGCTCCGCGCGACGGTAAATTCATCGAGCAGCTTGGCTCTTACAACCCCAACACCAACCCTGCCACCATCGTCCTTGACGGTGACAAGGCTCTGGCTTGGCTCAATGTAGGCGCCCAGCCCACCCTTACGGCCCGCCGTATCCTCTCTTACGAAGGTATCCTCCTTCGCAAGCACCTGGCAGAAGGCGTAGCCAAGGGCGCCCTCACCGAGGCCCAGGCCGACGCCAAATTCGCTGCCTGGAAGGCCCAGCGCGACGAAAAGATCGCCGCCAAGAAGACCGGCCTCAAGAATGAGGCTATCGCTGCTGCCAAGGCCGCCAAGGCCGCCGAAGCTGCCGTGAACGAAGCCCGTGCCAAGGCCATCGCCGCCAAGAAGGCAGAAGCCGAAGAAGCCGCCCGCAAGGCCGCCGAGGAAGCTGCCCAGGCCGCTACCGCCGAACCTGTGGAAGCCCCGGCAGAATAATGCTGCGGATCGCCCAGGTATTGAAATCCAACGGGACGGACGGCGAGCTTTTAATCAGCTTCCTGGACATCGCCCCGGAAGATATCGACCTTCAGGAACCGGTATTCATCGCATTCGATGGACTACCGGTTCCCTTTTATTTTGAATCGTTTCAGCCCCGGGGCACCAAGCGCGCCCTGGTACACCTCACCGGCGTCCACTCCTTGAAGGACGCCGACGAACTGGCCGGATCGGCCATCTATGCCGATTATTTCGAAGAGGAAGGCGAAGAAGACTTCACGGGCTGGCAGGTGCGCACGCCGGATGGCGTAGTGATCGGTACCGTAACCGACTATGAGGATATCCCCGGCAACCTGTGCCTGTGGGTAGATCGGCCCGATGGAAATCAGGTGCTCCTCCCCTTCCATGAAGATCTCATCGTTTCCGTAAACGATGCTTCCCTCACGCTTACCCTGCAACTCCCCGACGGAATCCTGGATTTGTAAAATTACCCTGTCAGTTTTTATAAAAGTTTCGTACATTTGTACGATAATGAAACATTTGACTGTCATAGGGGCCCTTTTGCTGCTTGCCGTTATTCCACTGCAGGCGCAAAGTCAGCGGCAATCAAAACCGGAGCCCATTATCTTTACTCCCCAGTGGACAGCGCAGGCCCAGTTTGCCGGTTACTATGTGGCCAAGGAAAAAGGTTTCTACGACGAAGAAGGCATCGATGTCCAGATTGTCCATCCCAATGCCACCCAGTCTTCGGAAGAACGCATCCGCAACAACACAAGCCATGTCACCACGTTGCAGCTGGCGCAGGCCATACAGATCATCAGCGACGGGGTTCCGCTGGTGAACCTGCTGCAAACCTCCATGAACAACGCCCTGGTCATTGTTTCCCGCCGCGGGAAGAATCCCCTGAACCAGCGGGGCGCCAGGGTGGCCATCTGGCAGGCCGGCTTCACCCAGCTGGCCGAATGCATGGTAAAGGAATCCCAGCTGGACTATGAATGGATCAAAGCCGCCAATAGCGTCAATCTGTTCATTGCCGGCGCCGTAGATGCTTCGGTAGCCATGAGCTACAACGAATACTTCCAGATTCTCCAGTCCGGTATTTCCATTACGGAAGATTATGTATATCGCCTGAGCGACCACAACTACAATATCCAGGAAGACGGCTTGTACATGACGCGCGCCTACTACCAGAATCACAAGGAAGAGGCCGACAAATTTGCCCGGGCCAGCCGCCGGGGCTGGGAATATGTGGCCGAACACCCGGAGGAGGCTCTGGATATTGTGATGGAATATGTGCAGCGGAACTTCATCGCCACCAACCGGGTAATCCAGGGGCTCATGCTCCAGGAAATCCTGCGTCTGCAACTGGATCCGGACACCGGAGAGCGTGCTTTCCTCCTTCGACCCGACATGCTGGAAAAAGCCAGTGATCTGATGCTGCGCAACGGAGAAATCAAGCGTCCCATTACCATGGAGGATCTAAGTCGATGAGTAAGAAACGCCCCGACAATAACACGGTAATCCGCCATTCGCTAAGCTCCCGGCTCAGTCTGTGGATTGTGCTCTTTGCCGCCGCCATGTTCCTCCTGTCGCTGGGTTATATCTTCCAGGTAGCACAGAAGACCGTACGGCAGGAAGCCATCCAGGGTGCCACCCGCGAACTGGAGAACACAGTCCAAAGGGTCAACGATATTCTGGAGAACGTTGAGATTACGGCCGATAATCTGGAATGGCTCATCTACCGCGACCTGGATAAACCGGAGGCCATGATGGAATATTCCCGTTCCGTGGTGCTGAACAACTCGTTCCTGAACGGCTGCTCCATTTCCTTCGAGCCGTATTTCTACAAATCCAAGGGAAAATACTATTCCTGTTATTCCAACAATAACGGAAAAACCGTATACACACAGCAGGAAGGCAACGACAAGTACCAGTATTTCTATCTGGACTGGTATCTGCTGCCCAAACTGCTCCGACAGCCTTGCTGGACGGAGCCTTATACAGACCAGGAAGAGGAAGACGCCCTTACCATGGATTCCAAGATGATGGTGTCTTACTGCCGGCCGCTCATCGGCAACGATGGCAATTTTGTGGGCTCGCTCTCGCTGGACATCTCCCTGGAATGGCTGTCAGAGACCATTTCGGCCGTTAAGCCCTACCCCCACTCCTATTCCATCATGCTGGGCAGGGGCGGCACCTACCTGGTGCATCCGGACCCGGAAAAACTGTTCTACCAGACCATCTTCACCCAGCAGCTGGTCAGCCCCAACCTGGAACAATGGGAACTGGGACAAGACATGTTGGACTGGAAGGAAGGCATGCGGGAAATCAAACTGGATGGCGAAAAATGCTATGTGTTTTTCCGTCCCATGCTTGCAACAGGCTGGAGCGTAGCCATCGTTTGTCCCGAAAGAGACATCTTCGGCAATTATCACCGTTTTCAGAACATTGTTATCGCCATCGTGGCCCTGTGCTTGCTGCTCATGTTCCTGGTGTTCTCCCGGCTCATCCTCAATCTGCTGGCCCCACTGCGCCACCTGGCCGCACAGGCACACGTCATCGCCGATGGTAAATTCGACCAGAAACTGCCGGGAACCCGCCGGGCCGATGACGAAATCGGCGTACTCACCAACGCCTTCGGCGAAATGCAGGGTTCCCTGGTCAATTATATCGACGAGCTAACAGAATCCACGGCCAAGCGCGAACGCATTGAAGGCGAACTGCAAATTGCCCGCGGTATCCAAATGGGGATGGTTCCCAATGTGTTCCCGCCGTTCCCGGACCGGAAAGACATAGACCTGTACGCCATCATCCGTCCGGCCAAGGAAGTGGGCGGAGACCTGTACGATTACTTTATCCAGGACGGAAAACTGCATTTCTGCATTGGCGACGTTAGCGGAAAAGGCGTGCCGGCCAGCTTGTTTATGGCGGTCGTCTGTCACCAGTTCCGCCTGCTGGCCAAGCAGGGGCTTCCCCCCGCAGAAGTAGCGCGCCAGATCAACGACAGCCTGTCCGAGAACAACGAGCAACTTATGTTCGTAACGCTCTTTATCGGCCAGATGGACCTGCAATGCGGCCGCCTGGAATTCTGCAACTGCGGGCACAATCCGCCTGTGCTCCTGGCCCCTGCACCGCATTTTATGGAATGTCTGCCCAATACCCCTATCGGCGTCTGTGCCGGCTGGGAGTTCGAGGGTCAGGTCTTGGAGAATTTCCGCAATATACCCATCCTGCTGTATACGGATGGACTCAACGAAGCCGAAAACGAGCAGCACGAGGAATTTGGCAACGACCGCCTGCTAACCGTCCTGTCCACGCATCCGTTTACGGAGGCAAAGGACCTGGTGGACACCTTGCTGGAAGCCGTCGCCCAGCACGTAGGCAAGGCCGAGGCCAGCGACGACCTCACCCTGCTCTGCCTGAATTTCCAATAATTATTTAGCGCGTTCCGCCACCGTGGCCGCCGCCGAATCCGCCGCCGCCACCGCCGAAGGAAATGGATCCGCCACCGCCGCTGGAGCGTCTGGCAGCCGCAGCCCTTGCCGCAGCCCGTTCCGACTGCCGGTCTACCGCCGCCTTCATCATAGATGAGGAAGACCGGCTCAGGCTGTCCAGCACCTGATAGGTGGTTACCGTATCCAGCATATGGGCGTCACGGGCATACTGCTCCATCACTTCAGGGAACAGTTTCTCGAAGTTCTTGGCCACTTTGTCGGCGATACCCAGGCCGGCAGCCATAATCATATACTGTTTCCACAGGCCCACTTCCGGAACCGAACGTTCGTCCACGAGGGTGAAGTCTTCCAGGAAATTCTTGAATTCAACGGCCTTGCGGCGCATCTCCGGGGAAACGGACTTCCAGACATTGCGTCCGCTGCTGATGGCTTCGTTGGGCCAGGCGGCCACCTTTGCATCGTGCTTGTACGACCAGGACTTGAATTCATTGGCTTCCAGGACATCGTCTCCGGCCGCCTCCCGGGCGCTATTGTAAATGGTAGCTTCCATCCTGTCCGTGAAGGGAATTTCCTCTTCTTTGGGTTTCACGAAACGGAGATTCACGCGGGTTTCTTTCTTGGGATCCTTTTCCACCGTAACCAGACCTTCCTGAATCCACTTCAGGAAATAGGCCCCTACCACGTTGGAGAAAGCGGCGTTCTTGTTCTGATGGAAGTAATCACCGCTTTGCAACAAGCTGTAAAGGACGCAGGGATTGGCCTCAAAAGGCACATCCCGGTTCCAGGTGGTGATTTTTGTCTGTTCAAATATTTCCTTACGGTAGCGGTTGCCGGTCACGCGGCGGTATAGCCGCCGGATACCCAAGAAAATGAGCCATCCCACAATGAAGACGGGAATGCCGATGAAGATGATGGCGAAGAAGATGTAGAGGACATAATCCCAGAAGCCGTCTTCTTCCTCCCCATAGTCACTTCCCTTCATAGCTTCTTCCTTGAGCTCCTCGAACGTACCGTCTCCCTGTACCCGCGGCTCAAACAGGCCCTTGTCAAACTGTACCAGCGCGGAGAAAAAGCTGTTATAGGAAAAAGGGCTGGTAGATTCAAAGAGGATGTTGCCCTGTTCGGTCATACCGGATTCGCCTTCCAGGCCGAAGCCCCAGAAACGCACGTTGCAGGAGTCCGGGCTGGCCCAGAACCAGGTGTCGGCCTCGGTCTCGTTCACCAGGCGGATGGACACGTGTTGGGGCTTTACACTCCATTCGTCGTTAAGGAAATGCCAGTGAAAGCCGTCGCATTCGGGATAGGACTGCACCAGGTTGTCGATGATGTAGGCAATGGTGTACACGTGGTCGCCATAGTCGCCCAGGCCCCAGCAAATCTCAATGTTGCCTCTCCCCTTCTCCACGATGCCGCAGCGGCCGGCTTTTTCTTCCCGGGAACGGTCCGAATCCCAGGCCCGCCCGTCGTTGGCATATTCCCTCCCGTTCTCGAACACCATGAGGTCGTGGATATACGACTTCCCGGGGTTGTCAATGGGAATATAGTATTCGGTGCCGCTTACCACGGTCACATCCCACTTCTGAACTACCTGGGCGTTACCGTTGCGGAACAGGTTCACCGTGGTCTCGATGTCCCGTATTTCCTGAGCACGGGAAAAAACCGCCGCAGCCAACAAGGCTGCTGCGGTGAGCAAACATTTCTTCATGAATTACTGTTTGAAGAGATCCTGGGGAATATCGGCCTTTTCGGGTCTGTCGGCCAGGTAGTCGCGGCGCTCGAAGTGCAGGAGGGAAGCAACTACAGAGCCGGGGAAGGCGCGAACATCCCGGTTGTATTTGGTGACAGTGTCGTTGTAGGTCATTCTGCTCAGGCGCACCTGCTCTTCGAACTCGAAGTATTTGTGCATAGCATCCTGATAGGCCTGGGTGCCCTTCAGTTCCGGATAGGCTTCCGCTACGGCCATAAGGCGGGAAGCAAAACCACCCAGGGCGCTTTCATTGGCATTGATTTCCTCTACAGTAGGATTGGCGGAAGCGGTGGGACGGCGCATGCCGATGATCTTCTCATAGTTCTCACCCTCTATTTTATTTTCCTCACGGGCAATCTTGACGGCGGTTTCCAGAGCGTCGTAACGGCTGGTCTGCTGAACGCTGATTTGCTTGAGGGCGTTGTTGCAGAATTCGTCGTTCTTGACCAGTCTGTTCTGGACGGAAATACCCCACAGCACCAGGACTGCGAGAATAACAATAACGATAATCAGTGTCATAGTTTTGGTATTTTGTTGTACAAATATCCGAAAAATGCGTAAATTTGTCAATAGCTTATAAAAAATTGTATATGAAATCGAACACCTTCTTCAAGGACAGCGCCCTGAATGCGCTGCGCGGGAACTGGGGAAAATCCATCCTGGCCACCGTGGTCTATGTATTGATTGCTATGGCTATTACTGGCCCTGTTGCCTATACTTCTATCAAAATGCAGGATGCTGTAGGCGAATATTCCTTCACTTCCATCAGCCAGGTTACTGCCTTGGCTTCCGATCCGGAGTTTGCTGCCCTGCAAAAGCAGAGTCAAGGGACATCGGCCGCCACTTTCCTTGTAGAAATTTTCCTGCTGGTTCCCATGGGCGTAGCCTTTTATAACGTCTTCCGCAAACTGCTGGTCACTGGAGACAACAACTGCGTTTCCAACCTGTTCGACTTCTCCAATTACTGGCACAAGATTGGCGGCATGCTGCTTATGGGGATCTTCGTATTCCTGTGGACCCTCCTGTTCATCATTCCCGGTATCATCAAGGCATACTCCTATGCCATGACGCCCTACATCCTGGACGAAAATCCGGAACTCAGCGCCAGCGAAGCCATCCACCGCAGCCGCTTGATGATGCAAGGCCACAAGTTCGACCTCTTCTGGCTGCAGCTCAGCTTCATCGGCTGGTTCCTGCTATGCATTGTCTCCGCCGGCATCGCCCTCCTCTGGGTCACGCCCTACTATTACACCGCCCAAGCCGCCTTCTACGAGGAAGTCAAGGCCGATTACGCCCTGAACGGCGGTTTGGCATAATTTCGCGTGATACATAACGGACTGTTAATCAGGCGCTTACAATAAAGTTCTCTGCTCTTCTTGCGCAGAGAACTTTATTGTATTACGCTGTGCATCAAGCATTTAGCTGCCACGGCCGATTGCCGTTTTTCACATACCTGCGACGAGGAGGAAGGGAAGGCACTCCCGGGGGTGGACAAGCCCCCGGGAGTGCCTTCCCTTCCTCCTCTTGTACAAAAATAGAACGTTGTATTAAACAGATGAGTTGATAAAATAACCCCAAAAAGCAGTACCTTTGTGTGGAAAGATGAAGTTCAAAACCATTTGCTATGAGTGTTGATTTAATAATTATCCTGGCAATTGTCGCTATATTCCTTCTTCTGTTGCATAACAAGAAGACCCAGGAGGCCAAGATGGAAAAGGATTATGACAATATGATGAAAGAAGGAGATTTCACGGGTCTGAAAACTATGTTCGGAAAACAATTCCTCATCTGGGGAATCCTCTTTTTGATTGTTTTGACTGTTTCTGTCATCAGGTTAATCCAAAATGGAGATATCAAAGGATGGACAGAGCTCATAGTAGCTGGCTATCTTGGTTATCGCACATTCATTTTAGGGCGGGCATACAAATCTTTCAAAAATGCCGAGAAATACCTGTCTTACAGATTGTCAGATGAGGAGATAGAGCGTTTTTGGAAAGAAGAGAAGGACGAAGAACTGGTTTTCAGATTATATGATTACATACAGAAGAAAAGCTACAATTTTCAGAAAGTAGAAAACTTAAACGAAGTAGAGAAGAATATCATGATTCTCAATGACCTTGATGGTGAGGTTAATAATGGTGGATTCGAACAGTTCTTCTTTAACACCAGAGGTCAGTACAACGATTCCCTTATCGATGCATTAACAGCTGTAAATGCTTCTGAAACGAAAGAGATCTGTGCAAAAGCACTGGACATCATTTCACAAGGCTTATTGAAAGACCAGGAATCAGACCTGCTTGATAAAGAGTGTGATACACCCTTTTATGATAAGTCAGAGAACCTGACTTCCCTTATTGCCGAATATGCCAGAAAAAACAGAGACTCACTTCTTTCCTAACAAACAAATGGTGCAATTTTGGTGCATCTATTTTAAGCTCCAAAATAAGAAAAACCCCTTCTGATTGTATTCAGAAAGGGTTTTTGATTTATAGCTGTGGAGGTGGTTGACACTGCTTATGAGCGAGTCATAATTAAGTGGAGAGGAGTTCGTGCAATTGGCCGAGAAGTACAAACGGGCAAGTTTGTGTTCGCGTAGGACGGTGTGGGCATTAAATATTCGATTCGGCTAAATAAAACAATCGAAAAATTATAAGAAATAATTGCGCATTTAATTCTTTTAGCTATATTTGCAGAAAAATGCTACGCTTATGAAACGCCTGACCAAGAAAGAAGAGATTATCATGAACCACTTCTGGGAGAAGGGGCCGCTGTTTGTGAGGGAGTTACGGGAATTGTACCCAGAACCCAAGCCGCATTTCAGCACCCTGAGCACGCAGGTGCGCACGCTCCAGGAGGAAGGTTTCATTGACCATAAGTCCTATGGGCCTACCTATCAGTACTTCGCCAAGGTGTCACGGGAGGAGTATAAGCAACGGTCTCTCATCGGCCTTATCGACAAGTATTTCGACAATTCCTACATCAATGCCGTTTCCGCACTGGTGAAGGAGGAGAAGATTACCGTAGAAGAGCTCAAGGAGCTGATAGACATGGTTGAAAAAGGGCAGGAAAAATGATGGACTTCCTTATCTATGAAGGCAAGGTTGCGGTAGCGCTGGCAGTCTTCTACATGTTTTACAGGCTTCTCCTGAAAAAGGAAACCTTCCACAGGTTGAACCGGATGGTGCTAGTGGGGATGGTTGTTGCCAGTTTCCTGCTACCGCTATGCATCATCACCATTCATAAGCCGATGGAAATGGCGTCAGTGGGGGACCTGACACCGATGGATTTGGGCGAAGAGATGGCGGCGGGACTGGCCCCGGTGGCTACCGCCACGGAGGACGCCGTTGCCTGGTGGACGACAGCCTTAGCCATCCTTTTCTTTGCCGGCGTGACCTTTGTGCTTGGGCGTGTGACAGTATCCATCCTGTCTATCGTGCGCATAGTCCGCCGTGGCCAGTTAACTCGAGAGGAGGACGGATGCAAGATTATCGTCACGGATCGGGAGATAGACCCGTTCAGTTGGATGCGGTACATAGTGCTGCCGCGGAAAGACTGGGAAGGGCAGCATGATTCCATCATCACGCACGAGAAGGCGCACATTGCCTATGGCCATTCGTCGGAACTGCTGCTGGTGGACATTCTGTCTGCCTTCCAGTGGTTCAATCCCGCCATCTGGATGCTCCGCATGGATCTCCAGGAACTACATGAGTATGAGGCCGATGACGCAGTGCTCCGCAGTGGTGCCAACTTGAAAGAATACCAATATTTGCTTATAAGAAAAGCTGTCAGCAAGAGCGGCTACTCAGTTGCTAACAGCTTTAATCACAGTATCCTTAAAAACCGAATTACTATGATGTCAAAACGGCCTTCAGGCAAGGACTGTCTATGTCCCATTGGACAAAGATAGTGAAAAAATCCTTCTTGATGAAAAGAAGAAAGGCGCACAGGAGGAGATTGTTGTGGTGACCTATGCCGATGCTTCTGTAACGCCCGACCAGATTAAACATGCAAAGGATGCAGAAAGTAACAAATCGTTCGCGCTCCAGAATCCGGAAGTGGACACGCCTCCCGTTTTCAGCGAGAAGAACTTTTCCGCCTGGCTGAACAGCCGCATCGCGTATCCAAAGGGTTGCTTGTATGAAGGTACGTTGGTGGCCGGCTTCACGGTGAACGAAAAAGGCAAAGTGGAGGGAGTAAGAGTGCTTCGGGGCCTTTGCGAAGAGTTGGATAACTTGATAGTTGGACTGATAAAGCAATCACCCGACTGGACACCGGCCTTCCGAAACGGGAACCCCGTAGCTTTCAATATGCTTATTCCTGTAACGTTCGCGATTCGCACCTCCAAGGCAAACAGCGCTTCGACTCAACCTGAAGCCATTGTGCTGAATGTAAGGGCCGATGGCAAGATTGAAAACGGCGGCAAGGTGTACACGGTGACCCAGTTGAAAGATATCATCACCCCCCATGAGGCAGGCCAGCCCTTGACTACCGTACAGATTGTAGCGGCAGATGATGTTCGTTTGGGTGCTGTCCGGGACGTGAAAGACGAGCTTCGCAAGCTGGGTTCATTGAAGATTCAATACGCTTCGCCCACTGGGCAGGAAGGAACGACCCGCAACATGCCTCCATTTCCGTCCAGTCCGAAAGGGTACCCCGAAGAGTATTACACTGGAGAGAAATCTAAAAATGTCTGTATAGTGCGCATCAATTCAGCCGACAGGGTTATATTCGGAGATAAGGTCTGCTCGGAGTACGAGGAGATGCTCCGGCTGGGTGAAGGATTCCTGAGAGAGCGTGGAAAGGAAGCCCGTTTCTGCTTGGTAGTTGACCGGGGTACCAGCTATGGCGCTTATCGGCACATGCAGGAGTTGCTTTTCAAGGTATACGAAGATATCCGCAACGAAAAAGCCCTGGAACAGTATGGAAAGCCCCTTTCCGAACTATCGACAGAAGAACGGAACCAGATTAACTGGCAGGTTCCTTTCAGTATATCGGAGGCAGAAACAAAAAAGGCTGCGTCTTAACTGACTGGTAATAGTAATATGCTTAAAGCCGCCGCCCTGAACGGCGGTTTGGCCTAATCCCGGGCAGGTTTCAGTTAGTTTTGCGCGGCCTTGCGTGACACATAACAGCCTATTAATCAAGCACTTACAATAAAGTTCTCTGCTCTTTTTTTGCGCAGAGAACTTTATTGTATTATGCTGTGTTTCAGGCATTTAGCTGCCACGGCCGATGGGGCAGGAAGGGTGCGTTCTTCCGCCCCCTGGCTTGGTATTTTCGGAGTATTTGGGAGCAAAAAGGAGGTGATTTGCTCCCGGATACTGTTATTTGTTGCGTTCGGGAGCGAAAACGGGGTGATTTGCTCCCGGATTGCTTTGCGGGGAAACTTAATGTATGAGCCGAAGGCGAACGACGGCTTCTGCCGTCGAGCCCCTCCCTCGAGGGGAGGGGTTTGGGGAGAGGGTAACGTGGGGAAGGTATCGACTACCTAAACGAAAAAACGACAAGCGTGGAAACGCCTGTCGTTTTTGAGTGGAGGTAGTCGGATTCGAACCGGCGACCCCATGCTTGCAAAGCATGTGCTCTACCAGCTGAGCTATACCCCCGGACACAAAAATCGCCGGTCTGGTGGCCGGCGATTTTGGTAGGCCCTGGCAGAGTTGAACTGCCGACCTCTACATTATCAGTGTAGCGCTCTAACCAACTGAGCTAAGAGCCTGTATAATAATGAAAGACTAAAGGCACTTGCCTTGCACTCTGCCGAGCGTCTCTGTCAGGAACGCGCTCCAAAAAGGAGGTGTTCCAGCCACACCTTCCGGTACGGCTACCTTGTTACGACTTAGCCCCAATTACCTGTTTCGCCCTAGGTTGCGCGATTACTAGCGAATCCAGCTTCACGGAGTCGGGTTGCAGACTCCGATCCGGACTGAGATGGCTTTTCGAGATTCCCATACTGTCACCAGCTAGGTCCCCTCTGTAACCACCATTGTAACACGTGTGTCGCCCCGGACGTAAGGGCCGTGCTGATTTGACGTCATCCCCCCCTTCCTCACACCTTGCGGTGGCAGTCTCGCCAGAGTCCCCACCTTTACGTGCTGGTAACTGACGACAAGGGTTGCGCTCGTTATGGCACTTGAGCCGACACCTCACGGCACGAGCTGACGACAACCATGCAGCACCTCGACAGATGCCCCGAAGGGCCGCACCA
>CACYHF010000010.1 GCA_902774155.1 uncultured Bacteroidia bacterium
GCTCGTAACTAATTGATTTTCAAGTGGAGCATAGGAGAATCGAACTCCTGACCTTTTGAATGCCATTCAAACGCTCTACCAACTGAGCTAATACCCCGTTTGTGGACTGCAAAGATAGATACTATTTTTGAATTTGCAAAGTTTTTTTCTGTTTTTTTGCAGAAAGCCAGACGAAATCGTTTTCATTGAAGACAGAGTAGGATTGGGCACTTGACGGCTAAGAGGTGACACAGGTCAGCTAAGAGGTGGCACAGGTCAGTTGAGAGATGGCGCAGGTCTGTTTTTAGTCGACTGACCTGCGCCACTAAAACGCATGAAAGGCCGATTTGCGGTGCCGGTCCCCCACATAAAAACGGACCTGCACCATACAGGATACGGACCTGCTCCACATAGGCATCGTACCTGCGCCAGACAGTGTACCGACCCGCGCCAAGAAACACACGGACCTGCACCAGCGTATTACCGGGAACCCAGGTATAGCAGAATCATACTCACGAAGACCAAGGCAAGGTCTACGGCTTTGGCCTTGATATTCTGCTCCTTCAGCAGGAAAGCGCCGATGAGGAAGCTGACCAGCACGCTGCCGCGGCGGATCATGGAGATCACGGAAATAAGCGCTCCGGGCTGGCCCAGGGCCTGCAAGTAGGCGTAATCGGCCGCGCAGAGGAAGATACTGATAAGGGGGATGGACCAGCGCCACTGGAAGGGCGTGGTAACAGCACGCCTGGGTGCCCAGACAAAGGCCAGGATCAAGCTCATAAACACGAACTGGTAGAGCGTATACCAGCTCAGAACCTGTAAATTATCCAGCCCCAGTCCGCTTTCCGGCGACATGAGGAATTTGTCGTAGAGCCCGCTCAGCGCCCCCAAAAGGACGGCTGCAATCAGACACCAGATCCAGCGGTTGTGCCGGAAATCAATTCCTTCCCGCTTGCCCGAAGAGCGCATAAGGAAGTAGGCGATGATGGCCGTCCCTACGCCCAGGCTTTGCAGCAGATTCAGCCTTTCTCCGAACAGCAGCACGGCCCCCAACAGCACCAGCACCGGGCGGGTGGCGTTCAGCGGTCCCACGATGGTGAGCGGCAGGTGTTTCATAGCATAGTACCCGGCCAGCCAGGAAGACAGAACAATCGTGCTCTTGAGGAGGATCCATTTTTGCACATCCCAGGAGCCGAAGCCCGTCCTGAACAGCAGGGGACTCAGCAGCAAAGTGGAAACCAGCGTGTTCAAGAACAGCACCGGAATCACGGCATTATCCCTAAGCGACAGCTTCTTGCAGGAGTCGTAGCAGCCCAGGAAAGCCGCGGAAATGAAGGATAGCAACCACCACATAATGAGCACGGTCCAAAATAGGCGGCAAATTTACAAAAAATCGCTATATTTGTAGGTTAGATATGAGAATTGTTGCAGATACCAATATTCCCTTCCTGAAAGGGGTCCTGGAACCCTACGCGGAGGTGGTGTACCTGGACGGACGGGCCATCGACCGGGCTGCCATGCAGGATGCCGATGCCCTGATTATCCGCACCCGTACCAAGTGCAACGAAGCCAGCCTGCAGGGCTCCCGCGTGCAGCTCATCGCCAGTGCCACCATCGGCATGGATCATATCGACCTGCCCTGGTGTGAGGCCCACGGCATCGAGGTGCAAAACGCAGAAGGCTGCAACGCCGGAGGGGTGGCGGATTATGTCTTCTCGGCCCTTTATGGAATCGCGTCCCGCCGGGCCATCAAGCTGGACGACGCTGTGATTGGCATCATCGGCGTGGGCAATGTAGGCCGAAAAGTGGAGTATATGGCCCGTACGCTGGGCTTCAAGGTCCTGCTCAACGATCCTCCCCGCGCCGCTTGGGAGGGCCCTGAAGGCTTCGTGGACCTGGATGAACTCCTGGAGAAATCCACCGTGGTCACTATGCATGTTCCGCTGGACGAGACCACCCGCAATATGGCCAACGATTCTTTCTTCGCCAAGATGCGGCCCGGTGCCATTTTCATCAACGCCTCCCGCGGGGAAGTGGTGGACGAACCGGCCCTCCTCCATGCCCGTCCCAAGCTGGCGGCCCTGGTGTTGGACACCTGGTGCAACGAACCGGACGTAAACCCCAATCTGATTGATATCTGCGACATCGCCACGCCGCACATCGCCGGCTATTCTTATCAGGGAAAGCAGAGAGGGACGGCCATGGCCGTACAGGCGGTGGCCCGTCATTTCGGGATCGATGCCCTGAAGGACTTTTTCCCGGTGGAAGAAGACCCGGCCCTGCTTCCCGTTTCCCTGGATCTCTGGGGGCGCACGCAGGGGGAAATTGCCGCCGTAATGCAGTACAATTATCCCATCTTCACGGACGATTTCCTGTTCCGGAGCAGCCCGGACACCTTTGAGCAGCTCCGCAGCGAATACAATTACCGGAGAGAATTTTATCTTGACAACCACTATAACACTATGTTTAGCCAAATCGACCAACAGCAAATCCTGGACAGAGGCGCAACGCTCCGCCAGGTAAAAGAACAGATCGAGCATTTCAAGAACGGCTTCCCGTGGATGAAAATCGTGGGACCTGCCACGCCGGAAAGGGGCATCAAGGTCCTGGACCCGCAGGCCGTGCAGGCCGCAGTGGCCTATTATCAGCAGGCTGCCATCCAGGGCAAGAGCAAGTTCGTTCCCGCCTCCGGGGCCGCCTCCCGCATGTTTAAGGACATGTTCCAGGGCCTGGCCGAACTGGAAGCCGGCAAGGATCTTCCGGCCGATGCCCCCGGCGCCAAGCTCGCAGCCCGCATCAAGGACTTCGCCTTCTATACGCCGGAGCTCTTCGGGGAACCTGAAGACAGCGCGGCCTATCGGCAGGAAACCCTGAAAAAACTGCTCAAGGAAGACGGCCTGGCTTATGGCAGCAAGCCCAAGGGCGTGCTCAAATTCCACCGTTATCAGGACGAAGTACGCACCGCCATCGCAGAACATCTGGTAGAAGCGCAGAAGTATATGCGCAATGCAGATGGCACCTGCAACCTTACCATCACCATTTCTCCGGAGCATCAGGGCCTGTTCGAGGAAGCCATCGGCGCCATCAAGGAGGCCTATGAGAAGAAATACGGCGTGAAATACAACATCACCTTCACCTTCCAGGACAAGGCCACGGACACCATTGCCGTCACGCCGGATAACAAGCCCTTCCGGAAGGCCGATGGCAGCCTGCTCTTCCGTCCCGCCGGTCACGGCGCCCTCATCTACAACCTGAACAAGGTGGCCGATGAGCTGGTGAGCATCAAGAACATCGACAACGTATCTCACGAAAAGCTCCTGCCCGTCACGGCCGAATACAAACAGGTGCTTATGGGCTGCGCCCTGCAGCTGCGGGACAAGATCTTCTCCTATCTGCGCCAGCTGGAAGAGAATCCTTCCGTGCAGCTGTGCAACGAAATCGAGAACTTCCTGGACAAGGAACTCTGCATCCAGATGCCCCTGGCCCATTCCGAACAGGAACGCCTCCAGATGCTCCGTACCAAGCTGAATCGGCCTATCCGCGTCTGCGGTATGGTTCGCAACGAAGGCGAGCCCGGCGGCGGTCCGTACGTGATTGCCGGCAAGGACGGCTGCACCAGCCTGCAAATCCTGGAAAGCGTCCAGATCAACAAGGCCGATGCCGGTGCCATGGGTGCCATGTCGCACGCCACGCACTTCAATCCGGTAGACCTGGTCTGCTGCCTGCTGGACTACAAAGGCAAGCACTTCGACCTCCTGAAACACGTAGACCCGGAAGCCGGCTTCATGAGCTCCAAGAGCTTCGAAGGCCGCGAACTCAAGGCCCTGGAACTGCCCGGTCTGTGGAACGGCGCCATGAGCGACTGGAACACCCTCTTCGTGGAAGTTCCCATCGAAACCTTCAACCCCGTTAAGGTTGTCCTTGATCTTTTACGCCCTGCCCACCAAGGTTAAACTTAAACTTGTTTTCATAAAATGAAAAATGCAATAGCTGGAACTTTAGAAAGCGGTGACATCATGGTCACCATCGGCCCTGGAGAAGGCCTGCAGGTGGACCTGCAAAGCTCCGTGGCTGCACAGTTCGGCCGACAGTTCGGCCGACAGATCAAAGCTGTCATCACCGAGACCCTGGAGGGCCTGGGAATCCACGATGCCCATGTGGAGGCCGTAGATAAGGGCGCACTTGATTGTACCATCCGGGCGCGGGTTACTGCCGCCGCCGTCCGGGCAACAGGCAAAGACGTATGGAAAGACTAAGGAGAACCATGATGTTCGTTCCGGGCAATAACCCCGGAATGATGGCCGATGCCCACATTTACGGCCCCGACAGCATTATGCTGGACCTGGAAGACTCTGTAACCATGGCCGAAAAGGACGCTGCCCGCCTGCTGGTGTACAACGCCCTCAAAACCATCGACTATGGTAACACCGAGATGGTGGTACGGATCAATCCGCTGAATACCCCGTATGGGAAGAAGGACGTGGAAGCCGTTGTAAAGGCCGGTGTGGACGTGATCCGCATGCCCAAGACAGAAACGGCCGATGAAGTCCGCGAACTGGAAGCCGAAATCCTGAAAGTGGAAACCGAGATCGGCCGGGTGGGGGAGACCCGCATCATGGCCGCCATCGAGAGCGCGCTGGGCGTCGTGAACGCCTATGCCATCGCCACGGCCTCCACCCGTATGATGGGGATCGCCCTGGGCGCCGAAGACTATTCGGCCAACCTGAAGACAAACCGTACCCCGGGCGGCGCCGAACTCCTGCTGGCCCGCGAACAGATTGTGGTGGCGGCCCGTGCCGCCGGCATCTGCTGCTTCGATACGGTGTATTCCAACCTGGACGATATGGAAACCTTCCGGAAGGAAGTGGAACTGATCAAGACGCTGGGCTTCGACGGAAAATCCATCATCAATCCCCGTCAGATTGAGGTGGTGAACAGCGTGTTCACGCCCACCGAGAAAGAAATCAACAAGGCCCGCGCCGTGGTGGCCGCCATCAAGGAGGCCCAGGCAAAGGGTTCCGGCGTCATCGCCGTGAACGGTAAGATGGTAGACCGTCCGGTTGTGCTGCGTGCAGAGCGTACCATCGCCCTGGCGGTGGCCGCCGGTGTCATTGACAAGGAGGAAGCCCTATGAGAAACAGCAAAGTAGTTACCCTGGAAGAAGCCATCCGCCGCAGCGGCCTCAAGGATGGTATGACCATCAGCTTCCACCACCATTTCCGTGGCGGTGACAAGGTGGTGAATATGGTAGTGGACAAACTGGCCCAGATGGGCTTCAAAGACCTGAAACTGGCCGCTTCCAGCCTCTCCGACGTACATAAACCGCTCATCGAGCACATCAAGAATGGCGTCATTACCGGCATTTCCACTTCCGGTCTGCGCGGAGAACTGGCCGATGCCATCTCCCACGGCCTGCTCAAGGAGCCCGTGGTCTTCCGTTCTCACGGCGGCCGCGGTAGCGCTATCGCCAACGGCGAACTCAAGATCGATGTGGCTTTCCTGGGCGCATCGGCCTGTGACGAACTGGGCAATGCCTGCGGCGTTCCCCGTAGTGAGAATGCCAAGAGCATTTGCGGTTCGCTGGGTTATGCCCTCCCGGACGCCCGCTATGCCGCCCATGTGGTGGTGATTACCGACGACCTGGTGGCCTATCCCAATATGCCGCAGAGCATTTCCGCTGCCGATGTGGAGAGCGTCGTGGTGGTGGACAGCGTGGGCGACAGCTCCAAGATTGCCGCCGGCGCCATCCGCGATTCCAAGAATCCGCGCGACATCCTGCTTGCCAAACAGGCTGCTAAAGTGATTATTAACTCCGGTTACTTCAAGGAAGGCTTTAGCATTCAGACCGGTACGGGCGGTGCCTCTTTGGCTGCCGTAAAGTACATCCGTGAAGAGATGATCAGTCGCGGCATCAAGGCTTCCTTCGCCCTGGGCGGCATCACGGCCCATATGGTGAAACTCCACGAGGAAGGCCTGATCGGCAAACTCATTGACGTCCAGTCCTTCGACAAAGTAGCGGCCGAATCCATCGCCAAGGATCCGCTCCACCAGGAGGTGTCGGCCGTAGAGTATGCCTCCGGCCAGCATCTGGGTTCTGCCACTCACGCCCTGGATATGGTAATCCTCAGCGCCCTGGAGGTGGACACGGATTTCAACGTGAACGTGCTGGTGGGTTCCGACGGTATCATCCGCGGCGCCATCGGCGGTCACCAGGATACCGCGGCCGACAGTGCCTTGAGCATTATCGTGTGCCCGCTCCTGCGGGGTCGTATCCCCTGCGTGGTGCCCAAGGTGACCACCCTCATTACGCCCGGAAAGAGCGTGGATGTGGTCGTTACCGAGTATGGCATTGCCGTGAATCCGGCCCGTCCAGAAATTAAAGAAAAACTTCAGGCTGCCGGATTAAATATCGTGGATATTAAATCGTTGGCAGAGAAGGCGTCTTCCATTATCGGCACGCCGGACGCTTTGCCTTTCGGTGACAAAGTGGTGGGCATCGTGATGAACCGCGACGGTTCCGTCCTGGACAGGATTTATAACATTTGTGATTAGCCTTAACCAGTTACTGGAAAGCCGCGACGCACGTGCGCAGCATCAGAAGGACTTGCTTGGGAGATTCCCGGGCAAGTCCCTTCTTTGTCTTACAGTGCAGTTGCCCGGGCCGGAAAAGCGGAATGAACAGTCACTGGCTATAGCGAAGGCCGGGGTATCGGCCATCCGTCAGGCTTTCCAGCCAGACTATGAAGAACTAATAGATCTGGAGACCGGCTACGAGGGTTACTTCCTGGTCTCCTTACCTGCTTTGGAAGCCAAACGCAAAGCAGTAGAAGTGGAAGATAACCATCCCCTTGGGCGCTTAATGGATATTGATGTGCTTCATGGGGTGCCAGAGGAACAGACCGAACATCAAGCCAAAGAAAATTATTTTTTGTGCAGTTGCTCAAAAAACCAATTTTCTTTGGCACATTCAAAACAGGACCATGTCGAGGCAATCAGCAGGGCGGACATTGGATATGCGCCTAGAAGGTGCCTTTTGTGTGAGAATGAAGTGAGGTATTGTATGCGAGCTAAAACGCATACTACAAGTGAATTATTGGAACGAATTAAACAAATACTTAACGAATATGAATTACAGACCCCTTAGTCAAGAACAGATAGAATTCCTGATCCAACGCGGCTGTCGGGCCGATGACTGGTCCACCGTTTATACATCCGATCCGGAGTCCTTGTCATATATCCGTGGGGTTCGTTTTTCGGGGACGGTCAAGTTCGGCCGGTTCCAGGAGGTGTTCGTGCTTCCCGGCGGAGTGAAGAAGCATTCCGGGTTGCGGGAGGCCACCCTGCATAATGTGACGGTGGGAGATGATTCCCTCATTGAGAATGTGACCAATTATGTGGCCAACTACGACATTGGCTCGCATACGTATATTGAGAATGTGGACCTGATGGTTTGCGAGGGGCCTTCCCGGTTCGGAAACGGCGTGGAAGTGTCTGTCCTGAGCGAGACCGGCGGCCGGGAGGTGAAGATTTACGACCGCCTGAGCGCCCAGATTGCCTATGTGCTGGCTATGTATCGGCATCGGCCTGCCCTGATTGCCCGCCTCAATGCTATGATTGATGAGTATGCTGATTTGCAGTGCTCCAGCCGCGGTCGCATCGGAGATCACGTCTCCATCCGGAACACGCGCCATATCAATGGCGTGCGCATTGGGGACTATGCCGTCATCAGCGGCACCAGCCGCCTGCGCAATGGCAGTGTGAACAGCAATCAATCGGCCCCGGTCACCATTGCACACGGGGTAATTGCCGACGATTTCATTATCTGCAGCGGATCCCACGTCTCCGACAATACCTCCCTGGAGCGTTGCTTTGTTGGGCAGAGCTGCCGCTTGGGGCACGGTTACAGTGCCTCGGATTCGCTCTTTTTCAGCAATTGCCAGGAGGAGAACGGAGAGGCCTGCGCCATTTTTGCCGGTCCTTTTACGGTAACGCACCACAAGAGTACGCTTCTGATAGCCGGCATGTTCTCCTTTATGAACGCCGGCAGCGGCTCCAACCAGAGCAATCATATGTACAAGCTGGGTCCCATGCACCAGGGCATCCTGGAAAGGGGCGCCAAGACTTCTTCCGACTCCTATATCCTGTGGCCTTCCCGTGTGGGCGCTTTCTCGCTGGTGATGGGTCGGCACGTCACCCATTCCGACACGTCCAACCTGCCGTTCTCCTATCTGATCGAACAGCAGAATACCACCTATCTGGTGCCGGGCGTGAACCTGCGCAGCGTGGGAACGGTGCGTGATGCCCAGAAATGGCCCAAACGAGACTCCCGCAAGGATCCGGACAAACTGGATTGCATCAATTACAACCTTCTGAGCCCTTACACCATCCAGAAGATGTTCAAGGGGATTCAGCTGCTCAGGAACCTGCAGTATTCGTCCGGTGAGCTCTCTGACATTTACTCCTATCACAGCACTAAGATCCGCAACAAATCGCTGCGGAACGGCATTCATTATTACCACACGGCCATTACCAAGTTCCTGGGCAATTCCATCATCAAACGCCTGGAGAATCTTCCTGCAGGTGCCTCGGACGAGACCATCCGCGAGGCGCTGAAGCCCACCTGCTCCTTCGGGAAAGGGGACTGGGCCGATGTGAGCGGGCTCATCGTTCCCAAGGATGCCCTGGTGAATCTCATTGAGCAGGTGGAAAGGGGAGAACTGACTTTGGAGGAACTGTTTGCGGCTTTCCACCGTCTGCACCAGCAGTATTATGATGCCGAATGGACCTGGGCCTATGACAAGTATGCATCTTTCTTCGGTTATCCGCTGGAAACCATTACGGCCGCCCAAGTGATTGAGATTGTGGAGCGCTGGAAAGAGGCGGTAATCGGCCTGGATAAGGAACTGTACGAAGACGCCCACAAGGAGTTCAACCTGGCCTCCATGACCAGTTTCGGGGCCGATGGCGGCAAGGAAATCAAAGAGCGTGACTTCAGCCAGGTCCGGGGCGATTTCGAATCCAATTCCTTCGTGCAGGCTGTGTTGGACCACATCCGGAAGAAGGAAGCCCTGGGTGATGAGCTGATCCAGAGACTGAAGACGTATGGCGCATAAGTTTGTGATTATATCGCTTCCGGGAGCGCGTGAGGGGATGTTGCTGTACGGCAATGTGGGGCAGCACCGGGAGCTGGTAGAGGAGTTCGAGCAGCGGACGGGCCAGTATGTGCGGGTCCACGGCGGCGGGTTTTATCACCAGAACGAGAAGGACCGCACTTTCACGCTATACGGACATTCGGGCGACTATGGCTCTCCGCAGTTTGGATGGATGAACAGCATCCCCAGCTTGCTCAAAGGCTATCGCTTTGTCTTTACAACTTCCCTGAATTTGCCGGGAAACGAGCTGGATTTGGAGAATGTTTGCTGGTTTTAGTTAATAATTATAATAAAAGCTTTGCTTTTTTATAATAAATCCGTACATTCGCATCGCAATTGTTTTGCGGGTCATACCGGGAGTATTGGGAAGCCTGCGGGATAATGGAAAAGTACGAAAACCGCCACATATCGGAGATGCCGCTTTCATCTCCTTTCTTCCGCAACAAGGTGGAGCGCTTCCTCGGAGAAAATGGTCTCCGGATGGAAGCATTAGATGTATATTATGCCATCGAAGACGAAGATGGCAACATCCTGGCCGGAGCCGGCCTTTCCCGTGACATTATCAAGTGCATTGCCGTGGCAGAGCAGGCCCGGCAGGAGGGTTTGGTGGCTCCGCTGGTTTCGCATCTGATTTCCCTGGCATCGGCCCGGGGCATCCTGGAGCTCAAACTCTTTACCAAGCCGGAGAACCAGGCCATCTTTGAAAGCCTGGGCTTCCATCTCTTAGCCAGTGCCCCCAAGGCCATCCTGATGGAAAACGGCCGGGGACTGGAGCGCTACTGCGCGTATTTGAAAGGCTTCGCCAAGGAAGGCCGATGCGGCGTAGTGGTGATGAATGCCAATCCCTTCACCCTGGGGCATCTGTATCTCCTGGAACAGGCCGCTTCTCAAGTGGATACACTGTATGTAATTCCCGTCAAAGAAGACCTGTCCCAATTCCCATACACAGAGCGCCTGGCCATGATTAAGGCCGCTGTGGGTGGAGAGTCAGAAGAAAATTATTTTTTGTGCAGTAGCTCAAAAAACCAATTTTCTTCTGAAAAAATAGCACCAGGAAGCTCATCGTGGCAAAAAATTGGTTTTTCGCAAAGCGTTGCGAAAAATAATTTTTTGCCGTCGAAAGTCGTTGTACTGGAGGGATCGGATTATCAGATTTCGGCCGCCACGTTCCCTACTTATTTCTTAAAGGACTTGTCGGATGCTGCTGAGACGCAGATGCGGCTGGACCTGGACCTTTTCGCGCGGCACATTGCCCCGGCCCTGAACGCCTCCGTGCGTTTTGTGGGCTCGGAACCCCTTGACGCTCTCACTAACCAATATAACACGCTTATCCCTAACGCAGTTATTATTCCCCGGCTAACGGCCGAAAAAAATTATTTTTTGCAAGGCTTTGCAAAAAACCAATTTTCCGATGCTGATATTATTTCGGCCTCCCGGGTGCGGAAGTATTTGGCGGAAGGGGATTTCCATTCGGCGGCAGCGCTGTGCCCGGAAACCACGTGGCCGTATTTGCTGGCGGTGCTGGCACAGCGGGCGCTGCAGATGGAACTGGATCTGCCTTTGAAGCCCGGACTGGTGTGTCCGGACTCCAACGGCGCGCACAGTGACATGGACTATGCTCTGATGCAGAGGGGCATTGCAGCTATCCGTCCTTTCTTTGCCCCCATGGCTATGGCCGATACCCCGGAAACGCTGCGGCAGTTGGGGATAGAGGCCGAAATGGCGATGATGGCGGCTACGGGTGGGGTGAATACCCATCGCGGGGCCATCTTCTGCCTGGGGCTTGCGCTGAATGCGTGGATGCAAGGTGCTCACAATGAGGAGCTTATGCAAAATCGATTAGCTGAAACGGCACAATCGATTTTCCGTATTCAATTGAGCAACAATGGCTTAGCCACCACGCCTGAGGCATTGTGTGGCGCACGGCAGATAGCCGCCAGCGGCTACCGGATCCTTTTCGAAGACTGGCTGCCGTATCTACGGACGGACGAAAGGGCCTCTTCGCCCCTCCATTTACAGAAGCTTCTGCTGCGCATTATGTCCACCCTGGACGATACCTGTGTGGTCAAGCGGGCGGGCGCGGAACGGGCCCAGCTGGTTAAAGGTGAAGCCGAAGCTATGCTAATGGCCGAAGAAAAATGGTTTTTTGCAAAGCCTTGCGAAAAATATTTTTCTTCGGATGAAACAAAGCAGAACCAATTACAGGAATTGTGCGACCGCTATGCGGCTGAGGGGATTTCTCCCGGCGGAGCGGCCGACATGTTGGCATTGACGATTTTTATAGATTCTATTATATGATAACACTGAACGCAGAAGGAGTATATCTCCTGAATGGAAAGAAAGTGGTCAGCGAGGCGCCCCTTTCCAAAGACGAAGCCCGCGAAAACACCATTGCCTACCAGATTCTCCGTGCCCACGATGTGGACGGTTCCAAGGGCAAGAAAATGCGTATCCGCTTTGATGCCATGGTATCCCATGACATCACGTATGTGGGTATTATCCAGACGGCCCGCGCCAGCGGCCTGGAAACCTTCCCGCTGCCGTATGCCATGACCAACTGCCACAATTCCCTGTGCGCGGTGGGCGGTACCATCAACGAGGACGACCACGTGTTCGGCCTCAGCGCCGCCAAGAAGTATGGTGGTATCTATGTGCCGGCCAATCAGGCGGTTATCCACCAGTATGCCCGCGAGGCCCTCACCGCCTGCGGTAACATGATCCTGGGCTCCGACTCCCATACCCGTTACGGTTCCCTGGGCAACATGGGCGTGGGTGAAGGCGGCGGTGAGCTGGTAAAACAGCTCCTCAAGAACACCTGGGACATCAATGCTCCCGAAGTGGTGCTGGTTTGGCTGGAAGGCAAACCCAAGCGCGGTATCGGCCCGCACGACGTGGCCATCAGCCTGGTGAAAGCCGTGTTCGAGAGCGGTTTCGTGAAGAACAAGGTGCTGGAGTTTGCTGGCCCTGGCGTGAAGGAACTGCCCATCGACTTCCGCAATGGCATTGATGTGATGACCACCGAAACCACCTGCCTCAGCTCCATCTGGGTCACCGATGATGAGGTAAAGAATTATTTCAAGATGCACAACCGGCCGGAGGCTTACAAGGAGTTGAAACCCGGCGACGTGGCCTGGTACGACTCCATGGTCACCATCGACCTGAGCACCCAGGAGAGCATGATCGCCCTTCCTTATCACCCGTCCAATGCCGTGAGCATCCACGAACTGCAGGCCGATCCCGAAAAGGTGCTGAAGGCCATCGAGGAAGACACCAAGAAGCGTTTCGGCGACAAAGTGCATCCCGACCTCCTGTCCAAGATCAAGAATGGCAAGGTCTATGCCGACCAGGGTATCATCGCGGGTTGCTCCGGCGGTACCTATGACAACCTGAGCGAGGCTGCCACCATCCTGAAGGGCAAGTCCATCGGCAACGATTACTTCACTATGAGCGCCTATCCGCAGAGCACGCCCGTGTATCTGGCCACCACGCGCAACCACATTGCCGAAGAGCTCCTGGAGGCCGGCGTGGTCATTAAACCCGCCTTCTGCGGCCCTTGCTTCGGTGCCGGTGACGTGCCGTCCAACAACGGCCTGTCCATCCGCCATACCACCCGCAACTTCCCCAACCGCGAAGGCTCCAAGCCCGGTCAGGGCCAGATCTCCATGGTGGCGCTGATGGATGCCCGTTCCATCGCCGCCACGGCTGCCAACGGAGGTGTCATCACTGCCGCCACCGACGTGGAATACCACGACCAGCACAAGCCGTACACCTTCGACGGCCGCATCTATGAAAAGCGCATCTACAACGGTTTCGGCAAGGCCGATCTGAGCCAGGAACTCCGCTATGGTCCCAACATCAAGGACTGGCCCACCATGTATCCCATGCAGGAGAACATGCTGCTGGAACTGGCTGCCGTAATCCACGACCCCGTGACCACCACCGACGAACTCATCCCTTCCGGCGAAACCTCCAGCTATCGTTCCAATCCGCTGAAGCTCTCTGAATTCGCCCTGAGCCGCCGCGTTCCCGAGTACGTGGGCCTGAGCAAGCGCATCCAGGCCGATGACCTGGCCCGCCGCGAAGGCAAGCTCACCCCGGCCCTGAAGAAGACCCTGGCCATTGCCGGTGCATCGGCCGATACCACTTCCTTCGGCTCCTGCGTCTTCGCCAACAAGCCCGGCGACGGCAGCGCCCGTGAACAGGCTGCATCCTGCCAGAAGGTGCTGGGCGGCGACGCCAACATCTGCTACGAATACGCCACCAAGCGCTATCGCAGCAACTGCATCAACTGGGGTATCGTGCCGTTCACGCTGGCTCCGAATACGCCGTTTGAGTATGAGGCAGGGGACTATGTGTTTGTGCCCGGCATCCGCGCCGCTATCCTGGAAGGCAAGGAAGAAATTGACGCACAGGTAATCACCGCCAAAGGCGAGGTGAAGCCCATCCACCTGTACTTCCAGAACCTCACCGCCGACGAACGCCAGATCCTGGCCGACGGCTGCCTGATGAATTACTACAAGAATAGGAAATAGAGATTCTTCGTTTCACTCAGAATGACAATATTTTAAATATTATGGAAAAAATCAAAATGACTACGCCGCTGGTCGAGATGGACGGCGACGAAATGACCAGAATCCTCTGGAAAATGATCAAGGATGAACTCATCCTCCCGTTTGTGGACCTGAAGACCGAATACTACGACCTGGGTCTCCCGTACCGCGACAAGACCTCCGATCAGGTAACCATCGACTCCGCCAACGCTACCAAGCGCCTGGGTGTGGCCGTGAAGTGCGCTACCATCACCCCCAACGTGCAGCGTATGAGCGAGTACAACCTGCATCAGATGTGGAAGAGCCCCAACGGCACCATCCGTGCCATGCTGGACGGCACCGTGTTCCGTACACCCATCACCATCCCCAGCATCCATCCGGCCGTGAAGTTCTGGAAGAAGCCCATCACCATCGCCCGTCACGCCTATGGCGACGTGTACCGCGACGTGGAAATCCAGACCACCGAACCCGGTGTGGCCAAGCTGGTCTTTGAAGGTGCTTCCGGAGAACGCATCGAGGAAGTGATCCACGAGTTTGCCGGTCCCGGCGTTATCGAAGGCATGCACAACACGGATGCCTCCATCCGCAGCTTCGCCCACGCCTGCTTCAAGTATGCCCTGGATGTGAAGGAGAACCTCTGGTTCGCCACCAAGGACACCATTTCCAAGAAGTACGACGGCCGTTTCAAGGCTATCTTCGAGGAAATCTATGAGGCCGATTACAAGGAGCAGTTCGAGGCCGCCGGCATCGAGTACTTCTACACCCTGATCGACGACGCCGTGGCCCGCGTAATGCGTTCCGAGGGCGGTTTCATCTGGGCCTGCAAGAACTACGACGGCGACGTGATGAGTGATATGGTATCCACCGCCTTCGGTTCCCTGGCCATGATGACTTCCGTGCTGGTGAGCCCCGACGGCAAGTACGAGTACGAAGCCGCCCACGGCACCGTGACCCGTCACTATTACAAGTATCTGAAGGGTGAAGAGACTTCCACCAACCCTATGGCCACCATCTTTGCCTGGAGCGGTGCTTTCCGCAAGCGCGGCGAACTGGACAACCTGCCCGAATTGGTGAACTACGCCAACCAGCTGGAACAGGCTTGCTTCGACACCCTGAACGAGGGTCTGGAGACCAAGGACCTGGTGAACCTCTCCGAGGGCATTACGCCTAAGGGCCTCACCTCTCTGCAGTTCCTGCAGGAAATCCGTAAGCGTCTGGAAGTGCGTCTGGGTGCCTAACCCAGCGGATAGAACAGACTGTTATATCGGCTTTGCCAGCTCCTGTCATAGTGCATGCGCACTGTGCGGGCGCTGGCAAACTGGTTAAAGTTGGCCCAGGCTTCCAGGAAAAGGACGGCGAAGTCTGTGCGCCCCTGGAGTTCCAGCGCGAATAGGGTATAGACCGCTGTAATATATACGCAGGCGCGCTCGCGGTCGTCGGCCTGGGGAGTGGCCGGTGTGGCTAAGGTAAGGCGCTGGGACTGAGCGAAGGCCAGATCTGCGATAACATCGGCCAACAGGGCCTCCTCTGAAGGCTTGTACAGTTGCTGGCAATAGCGCTCCTGGGCGTGTTTCAGGGCCGATGCTTCCTGGTCCAGGCGGGGAAGGGGATTGGTCAGGGGGCTTTCGAAATACTGCTGCGGCTGGGCCTGCCCTTTGAGGAAATGCAGCGCCAGCACGCAATAGTCCCGCACGCTGGCTTCGATTACCATCGCATACGGGGCTTTTTCGTCTATCCGGGCCAGTATTTCTGCCGCATTTGCCATAACAGGCGTAAATATACAAATTTTCTTTTTATTTTTGTCTTTATGAAAATTGTATTTCTTGACGCCATTTCCATGGGTGATGTCTCTCTAGAAGAGATGGCTGCCCTGGGCGAACTGGTCTGTTATCCCAGTTCCACTGCAGAAGAAGCCCGCGAAAGGGTAAAGGACGCGGATGTCGCGTGCCTCAATAAAGTAATTGTAGACCAGGCTTTCCTGGACGCCGCTCCCAAACTGAAACTTGTCTGTGAGGCCGGAACCGGCATCAACAACATCGATGTCAAGCTGTGTGAGGCGCGGGGTGTTGCTGTCCGCAATGTGGCGGCCTATTCCACGGATTCCGTGGCCCAGATTGCCTGGATGCACATCCTCAACCTGTCCGGCCGGGCCTTCCATTACCAGGACTTCGTCCAAAGCGGTGCGTACAGCCAGAATCCGGTGCACGTGGATTATGCCCATCCTTTCACGGAAATCGCCGGCAAAACGCTGGGAATCGTGGGAATGGGGGCTATCGGCCAGAAAGTCGCGTCCATCGGCCGGGCTTTTGGGATGGACGTCATTTATTACTCCACTTCGGGTACCGGCCATTGCAAGGATTACCCTTGCGTGTCGCTGGCGGAACTGTTGGAACGGGCCGATGTCATTTCCATCCACGCGCCGTATAATGAACGCACCGCCGGACTCATCGGCTATGCCCAGATGCAACAGATGAAGCGAAGTGCCATCCTGGTGAACACCGGCAGGGGAGGCATCGCGGTAGAGGCGGATTTGGCGCGTGCCATCGACGAAGGCCTGATTGCCGGCGCCGCCCTGGATGTGTACGTGAAAGAGCCCCTGCCGCTGGACAGCCCGCTCATGGACGCCGCCCGCCGGAATCCCCAGCGCCTGCTGCTTTCTCCGCACATCGCCTGGTATTCCCGCGAAGCCCGTGCCCGCCTCGCGCACGAAATGGCCGAAAACATCCGCCGAAGCTATTGATTTTTAACTGCAGATTATAGCTGATTAATAGTTGATTACAGATAGCTCCCGTTCTATTTTTGAACGGGAGCTATTATTTTTTTTCAAAAAAAATTTGGATTTTACATTTTTCTTCATACCTTTGCAGTGTACTAATGAACTAATACACGTAAAGCGTTATGATAACCATTCAAAACCTATCCTTCAGCTATGGATCCAAGGGAGTTCTCAAGAACATCTCCATGGAGCTCAAAGGCGGTAACATTTACGGGCTGTTGGGGGAGAACGGCGTGGGAAAAACCACCTTGCTCACCCTGCTCTGCGGCCTGAAGAAACCCGCCACCGGTACCATCGACACCGATGGACGCACCCCCTTCGACCGGGAACCGTCCCTGCTGGCCGAACAGTTCTATCTGCCCGATGAAGTAGCACCTGTGCGCAACAAGGCCAACCAATTCGGCGTGGAGACAGGAGCCCTTTGGCCGAAGTATGACCACGGTAAGTTCCTTACCCTGCTCAGGGAATTCGAGGTGGACGAGCAGCAGCGTATGGACAGTATGAGCTCCGGCCAGCTCAAGAAAACCTGGATTGCCTTTGCCCTGGCCTGCAATGCGCGCCATTATTTCCTGGACGAACCCACCAACGGGCTGGATATCCCGTCCAAATCCCAGTTCCGCAAAGCCATCACCAAATATACGGCCGATGACAGCTGCGTGGTCATTTCCACGCACCAGGTACGCGATCTGGAAGAGATCATCGATCCTATCGTCATCCTGGACAAGGAAGATGTGCTGCTCAACGCCAGCCTTCAGACCATCAGTGAGAAACTGTTCTTTGACTATGGCACGGAAATCCATCCGGAAGCCCTGTACCTGGAACGCACGCCCAGCGGCGCCATCCAGGTGTATCCCAACACCACCGGCGAAGAATCCAAGGTGAACCTGGAAGCCCTCTTCAATGCCGTGCATGCCCATAAAGATGTTGTAAAAGCCTTATTCCAGTAGACCTATGCAGAACGAAGTTTTCAACGGTTCTCGTTTTTGGAACTATTTTAAATATGATGCTACCCAGATGCTCCGGAACCATATGAGGGCTGCCATCGGCATCGGCCTTTCCGGTCTCATCGTTTATGTGATCGTGGTAGGCTTCTGCCTGCTGTTCAACGGCGGATGGACCGGTCCTGGCATTAAAGCCCGTTTTATGGTATTCTATGTGGCCAGTGTAATCCTGCAGCTCTATCAGACCCGGACATACGGCTATCTCACGGAAAAGCGGAAGGGGAGTGCCTGGCTTATGCTGCCGGCTTCCACCTTTGAGAAGTGGCTTTCCATGATCCTGATGACCTTGATCGTGATCCCCGTCCTCTTCCTGGTGGTATCCCTTACCACAGACGCGCTGGTGGCGGCACTGGATCCTACGGTGGGGAATTCCCTGCTGTATTCTTTCAGCCATGGTATGCGGGATATCTCCGGACAATTGATCAATATCAATGGAGAGTATAACACCTCCTGGTCTGTTCACTTTTTACTTCCCTCTATGATTGTGGCCTTCTGCGCCAATTACCTGTTCTTCCTGCTGTGCGGCATACTGTTCAAGAAGCACAAGATCCTGAGTGCATTCGTTATTATTTTCGTGGTGTCGTCGCTGTTTTCCATCGTTGCATCCCTGCTGGACATCAATACCAACGTGGAAGTAAACGATTTCGCTGAGGCCGAATTGTTTATCCGCTCCATCTTTAACACCGTCACGTGGGTTTCCGGCCTGATTGCGGTGGGTCTTGCGGGAGGCATCTTCTATCGGCTGAAAACCTTAAAGCATTAGTACCATGGACTTTCATGCAGAAAAACCCATCTACCTGCAGATTGCCGACGCCCTGTGCGAAGACATCCTGTGTGGCAAACTGCAGGCCGAAGCGCGCATCCCGTCCGTCCGTGAGTACGGGGCCGACATCGGCGTAAACCCCAACACTGTGATGCGCACCTACGAGAAGCTCACGGCGGATGAAATCATTTACAACAAGCGCGGAATCGGCTATTTCGTATCGGCCGACGCCCGTGAAAAGATTATGGAGGCCCAAAGGGCCGAATTTCTCTCCAAGGATGTCCCGGCCATCCTGCGTAAAATGAAACTGCTGGGATTGGATGCAAAGGTATTTAAAGAGGAATAAAAAATGAAAAAAATGATGATGGCCCTTGTGGCCCTTGCTCTGTTGACCAGCTGCAATTTTTCGTTCAATATCGGCAATAACAAGAATATTGTCCTCTGTAAAGGGGATGTGGAATTGCGCACTTTCGATCTCACCGGTTTTGATCAGATTGTCATTAACGGCGCAACCGATCTGGCTTTCACCCAAGGTACAGACTGCAGCGTGAAAGTAGAGGCTAACGCGGATGTGTTCCAGTATCTGGATTACCGGGTAGAAAAAGGGGTCCTTATTCTGGAAACCAAGAACAAAGTGCAGCCGATGGCCGAAACCTTTAACGTCTACGTGTCTTCTCCCGTGTTGAAGACCGTCTCGATGAATGGTGCGGCGGAGGCCACCTTCGAAGGCATTGATGCCAAGCAGGACCTGACCATTACCGTAAACGGCAGCACCGAATGTGAGCTGAAGGACATTTGCGTTCCTACGCTCACTTTCACCATTAACGGAGCGGGAGAATTGGAGGCCAACAGACTGCGGGTCGAAAAGTTTTATCTCTCCATCAACGGTGCCGGCGAAGCCGAAATCAGCGGTTCGGCCGATTATGCTTCCTTCAGCGTAAATGGCGCCGGAGATATCGATGCCAGAGGATTGATTTGTCCTAATATTGATAAGTCTACCTCCGGTGCAGCCAAGATCCGGATCAAGAAGGACTAAGACCGTTTTTGGGATTTGCGCCAGGCATCGGGGGTGAGCCCTGTAAAGGCTTTGAACTGATGCGAGAAATTGGCGCGGTCGTTGAAACCCACTCGTTTGCCAATGGTGGACGAGGGGGTTTCGGGTTCTAGTAACAATTGCTGTTTGGCGTCTTCCAGACGCAGCCGGGCGCGGAAAGTACGGAAGTCTTCTCCGCGTCCGGCAAAATAGCGGTACAGCGTGGCGGAATCCGTTCCGATGCGTTTGGCTGCCTGCTCGATGCTTTTATCGGGCATCCGGTAGCCCTTTCCTTCCACCCAGTTGTCGATGAGCTTGTCCAGGCGGATCACCGTCTGGGGCATCAGTTGGTACGCAGTGCGTACGGGAAAAGAAGGAGCCTGTTCTTTTTTGCTGAACAGGCTCCTGAAGGAATCTTGAAGGGATTTCTTACCAGCCCAGGACATAAGCGAAGATGAGCGGTGCGACGATGGTGGCATCCGACTCTACGATGAACTTGGGCGTATCCGGTGCCAGCTTGCCCCAGGTGATTTTCTCGTTGGGGACGGCGCCGGAGTAGGAACCATAGGAAGTGGTGGAATCCGAGATCTGGCAGAAATAGGCCCAGAGCGGAGTGCCTTCCCAGCCCAGATCCTGTTCCATCATAGGAACGCAGCAGATGGGGAAATCTCCGGCGGTGCCGCCGCCAATCTGGAAGAAGCCCACGCCGGGGGCGTTCTTCTTGTACCAGTCTACCAGGAACATCATCACTTCTACGCCCTGGATAACCATATGGGGATCATATTCGCCGCGAATCACGTGGGCGGTGAAGATATTACCGGTGGTGCAGTCTTCCCAGGCGGGGCAAATGATGGGGATGTTCTTTTCGCAGGCGGCCACTACCCAGCTGTCTTTGGGGTCGATTTCATAGTACTGTTTCAGGACGCCGCTGCGGATCATCTGATAGATGAATTCGTAGGGGAGATATCTCTTGCCTTCGGCCTTGGCCTTGTCCCAAACTTCCACCAGGTGTTTTTCCAGACGGCGGAAAGCTTCCTCTTCCGGGATGCAGGTGTCCGTTACGCGGTTGTAGTGGTTGTCCAGCAGTTCCTGCTCCTGTTTGGGGGTGAGGTCACGATAGCCGGGGACACGATAATAGTGGCTGTGGGCCACCAGGTTCATAATGTCTTCTTCCAGGTTGTTGGCGCTGCAGCAGACAAAGGCTATCTTGTCCTGACGGATCATTTCGGCCAGCGAAAGGCCGATTTCGGCCGTACTCATGGCGCCGGCCATGGCCAGGAACATCTTGCCACCCTTGTTCAGGAGGTCTTCATAGGCTTTGGCAGCGTCTACCAGGGCTGCGGAATTGAAATGACGGTAGTTGTGGGTAATGAATTGAGAGATAGGTCCCTTTTCCATTTTTTTAAAAACAGGCCGCAGCGGCGAAGCCAGTCTGTGGCTTCCAACCGTGCGAATGGGCAAATTTAAGAAAAAAAATGCTAACTTTGCAACTATGATTAGACTTATTCTGCTCTCCCTGATACAGTCGGTACTTATGTGCGGTGCCCAGTCTTTTTTTAAGGTCGCCGCTTCCCATATGCAGCCCTTTTCCTGGACCTGGACCTTCTTCCGGGACAGCCTGTTCACCAACTGGTGGCTGCTGGCTGCCGGTTTCTGTGGCATCGCCGGTATGATCGAATGGATGTATATGCTCAAGAATTACCCGTTCAGCATTGTTTATCCGCTCTCGTCCATCAGTTACCTGCTGGGTATGTTCATCGCCATCATTTTCTTCAAGGAAACAGTTGTGTGGCAGCAGTGGGTGGGCGTTTTCCTGATCCTGGCGGGTTGCGGTCTCATTGCACGGTAATTTGTTCTCAGGAATAAATTTACTATCTTTGTTTACTTATATAGTTTCTTAGTAAGAATAATGGGACTTAAGTATGCATTCGTTACCGGTGGTTCCCGGGGAATCGGACGGGCCATATGCCTCAAACTGGCTGGGATGGGAATCCCCGTTATTATCGGCTATCATACCAATGAAACGGCCGCCCGGGAGGTTTATGACGCTATTGTCCGGGACGGCGGTACGGCTTCTCTCCTGCAGTGCAACGTGTGCAGCAAAGAAGAGGTGGAAGCAGCGCTGGCTGCCTGGGAACAGGCCCACCCCAACGATTATATCGCCTATCTGGTGAACAACGCCGGCATCGCGCGGGACAACCTGATGTTCATGATGCCGGACGAAGACTGGGACGCCGTTCTCCAAACGTCCGTGAACGGTATGTTCTATGTTACCCGTTATCTCCTGCCTCAGATGATGGCAAGGGGCCGTGGCGGCAGAATCGTGAACATATCTTCGCTTTCGGGCCTGAAAGGGATGCCCGGCCAAACCAATTACTGCGCCGCCAAAGCTGCTGTCATCGGCGCCACCAGGGCCCTGGCCCAGGAAACGGCCACGCGGAATGTCACCGTCAACGCCGTGGCGCCCGGTTTTATCACCACGGATATGACCAGTGACCTTCCGGAAGAGGAATTGAAGAAGCTGATTCCCATGAAGCGCTTCGGCAAGCCGGAGGAAGTGGCCGAGCTGGTAGCTTTCCTCTGCTCCGAAAACGCCGCCTACATTACCGGTGAAGTCATCAGCATCAACGGAGGATTGTATTGATGAGAAAGGTCGTCATTACGGGTATGGGTATCTGGTCCTGTCTGGGAACCAGCATAGCGGAAGTGAAGGACTCCCTGTATCAGGGCAAATCCGGTATCGGGCTGGAGCCTGAACGCCTGGAATACGGTTTTCAGTCGCCCCTGACGGGCATCGTCCCCAGGCCGTCGCTGAAAGGAGTCATCGACCGTCACTTGCGCCGGGGCCTCTCCGAAGAGGCCGAATACGCCTTTATGGCCAGTTCCCAGGCCCTGGAAATGGCGGGTGTCGGGGACGAAATCCTGGACAGCCAGGAGATTGGCTGCATCTTCGGCAACGACTCATCGGCCAAGCCGGTCATCGAGGCCGAAAGGATTATGCAGGAAAAGCGCGACACGCAGTTGTTGGGCCAGACCTTCATCTTCCAGGCCATGAACTCCACGGTGAATATGAACATCAGCACCATCTTCCGCCTGAAAGGAATCAACTTCACCGTGAGCGCAGCCTGCGCCAGCGGCAGCCATTCCATCGGCCTGGCGTATCTCTTCATCAAGAACGGCCAGCAGGATATGGTCTTGTGCGGCGGCGCCCAGGAAATGAATTATTACTCGATGGCTTCCTTCGATGCCCTGGGAGCCTTCTCCAAGAACGCGGCGGATCCTTCCAAGGCCAGCCGGCCCTTCGACCGTGACCGGGACGGCCTGGTGCCCAGCGGGGGGGCGGCCGCCCTTGTGCTGGAAGAATATGAGCACGCCAAGGCCCGCGGGGCGAATATCCTGGCCGAGGTAGTGGGCTACGGCTTCTCCTCCAACGGTACCGTGGTCATCAGCCAGCCCAGTCCCGAGGGCTGTATGCGCGCTATGCAGCGCGCGCTGGAGGATGCCGGTATGCAAGCCTCCGATATCGATTACGTGAATGCCCACGCCACCGGAACCCGCCAGGGAGATATGTGTGAGGCAGAAGCGCTCATGAGCCTCTTCGGCGGCCAGCGGGCCTGGATCAGCAGCACCAAGGGTATGACGGGACACGAGTGCTGGATGGCCGGCGCCAGTGAGATTGTCTATTCGCTCATTATGATGCAGCACGGATTCGTGGCTCCCAACCTCAATTTCGAAAAGGGTGACGAATACTCCAGCCAGTTGCATCTGGCCACCACCACCGTGGATACCCCCGTTAACGTGGTCCTGAGCAATTCCTTCGGTTTCGGAGGAACCAACAGTGCATTGATTATTAAAAAGATATAAAACCATATGGATAGAAAAGAAATTGAAGAAAAGGTAAAGAACTTCCTGATTGAAGATATCGAGGTGGATGAAGAGAAGATCGTTCCGGATGCCAAACTGAAGGACGACCTTGGCATCGACAGTCTGGATTTCGTGGACATCGTGGTCCTGGTGAACAACAAATTCGGCTTCAAGATCAAGCAGGAAGAGATGGTGGGCGTAGATACGTTCGCCAAGTTCTGCGATTATATCCAGACAAAAGTGAATTAGGTGATGGCGGAGCGCCAATGGAAAGGAGCTACTTATGGGAATGGGTGGATGCACAGGAATCTCATCCGTATCCTTCGTTTCACGGATGTAAGGCTTTTGTACCTGATAGCAGACATCTTCGTGGTTCCTTTCTGTGTTCTGTTCAACCATAGCCGCAAAACGGCCTATTCCTTTTATCGCAACCGCCTGCACTATTCCGTCCCCAAGTCTTTGTGGATGGTTTACCGGAATCATTGCCTCTTCTCGCAGGTGGTGATAGACCGCTTTGCCATGTATGCCGGCAAATCCTTCGACGTCTCCACTGTAGGAACGGACCATTTCAAGGAACTGGCCACCCGGGAAGAAGGGTTTGTGATGCTCAGTTCCCATATCGGCAACTATGAGATTGCCGGGTATTCCCTGAACTCGGAGCGCAAGGTGATCCATCCCATTGTCTATTCCTTTGAGAAGGAATCCGTGATGAGGGGCCGGAACAGCCTGTTCCACCTTACCAACGTGAGTATGATCACGCTCAAGGCCGATATGAGCCATCTCTTCGAGATAGACGAGGCCCTGTGCCGCGGAGACATCATCAGTTTCCCCACGGACCGTCATATGGAGGAAGGAAGATGCCTGACGCTGGCCTTCCTGGGCGCGGAGGCCAAGTTCCCGCAGGGGCCGTTCAGCGTGGCCGCTATGCGGGGCGTGGATGTGCTGGCCGTGAATGTGATGAAGGAGGGCTTGCGGAAGTACCGGATTTACGTGACGCCCCTCCCGTACGATAAGGAAGCCTCCCGCAAGGAGCAGATGAACCAACTGGCCGCCGGTTACGTGGCCGAACTGGAGAAAAGGGTGCGGCAGTATCCTCAGCAGTGGTATAACTTTTACGATTTTTGGGCATAATGCAATTAGCAGACGTCACAGAAGCCTTCCTCAGGTCCATCGACATCCATACCATCCTTCCGCAGCAGGAACCTTTCGTGATGGTGGGGAAGCTGGTTCATTTCGAGCTCCGCACCTCCACCACGGAAACGGTGATTCGGGAGGACAACCTGTTTGTGGAAAAGGGTTACTTCACGCCCTGTGGCATTATGGAGAATATGGCCCAGACCTGTGCGTCCCGCATCGGATTTTACAATAAGTACATCCTGGAGAAGGAGGTTCAGATTGGCTATATCGGCGCCATCCGGGATTTTGTGAACCCGGGTAAGGCGCGGGCGGGCTCCCAGATTACCACCACGGTGGATGTGGTGGACGAAGTTTTTGGAATGACCCTGGCCTCCGCAACGGTCAAGTGCCAGGAAGAAGTCATTGCCACCGCCCAGATCGTGCTGGCCGTCAAAAATATGGAATTATGAGCAAGGAACCGGTCATACTCTGTGCTGAGAAGGAAATTGAAATCAGGTTCAGCGAGGTGGACATGATGGGGGTCGTATGGCACGGCTCGTACGTCACTTATCTGGAAGATGCCCGGGAAGCCTTTGGCACCCGCTTCGGCCTGTCCTACAACCGGTACATTGTGGAAAACATCTTCGCTCCCATCGTGGAGCTGAACTTTCATTACAGGAAACCCCTGCGCTACGGGATGAAGCCCGTTGTACGCATTACCTACCGCCCCTCCGACGCTGCCAAGATTATCTTCGACTACGAGATGGTGAATCCGGCCGATGGGGAAGTCTTCCTCAAGGCCACCTCCGTGCAGGTTTTTATGGACCGGGACTATAATCTCCTCTGGGAAGCGCCTGCGTTCTACCTGGATTGGAAAAAAAAGATGGGATTGCTATGACCCGGATTGCCGCCACGAATATCACCTCGCCCCTGGGCCTCACGACAGCCGAGAATTACGCTGCCGTAAGACAGGGGAAAAGCGCCCTCCGGGAGCTGGATGGCTGCCTGGGGTTGCCGGGGCATTTCTGTGTGGGCATTTTCCCAGATGCGCTCCGGGCTCAGGTCCAGCTGGAAGGATTCAGCTGGTATGAATCGCTGGTGATCTGGTCGGTGAAGGAAGCCCTCAGCCATACGGACATCCCCGTTTCCTCCCCCCGGACAGCCCTGATCCTGGGCACCGCTACGGCGGGTATCGGGGAGTTGGCCGAAACGCCGGAAAAGGATGGTCTGTACCTGGCGCCCGGACTGGCGGCCAAGAAGATTGCCGATACTTTGGGTTTCGTAAGCACACCCATCACCGTGAGCAATGCGTGCATTTCGGGCGCCACCGCACAGATGCTGGCCCAAAGGCTGATTGCCGCTGGAATCTATGATGCCGCGGTGGTATGCGGCGCGGACGTCCTTTCCTCCTTCGTACTGGCCGGCTTCGACTCCTTCAAGGCCCTTTCCCCTGTGGAATGCCGGCCGTTTGATATGGAACGTCTGGGCCTGAACATAGGGGAGGGTGCTGCCACCCTCATTCTCACAAAAGAAAATGAACAGGCCGATGACTGGTGCCTCGTGGACGGCTGCCTGAACAACGACGCTTACCACGTGAGCGCGCCCATCCCTTCCGGAGACGGGCTGGCCCGTGCCATCCGGAAAGTGGCGGATCCGGACCGGATATCCCTCCTGGCCTGTGTAACGGCCCACGGAACCGCCACCCTGTTCAACGACCAGATGGAGTCCAAGGCCCTCGCAAGCGCCGGGCTGGGAGATATCCCTACCACGGCCTTTAAATCCCATTTCGGCCACACGTTCGGCGCTTCCGGTATCCTGGAACCCATCCTCACGATGTGCTCGCTGGACGAAGGAAAAATCCTTCCCCTGCGCGGCTTTGAGGAACTGGGGGTCAGCGGGAAGATCAGCATCTGCTCCTGCCTGCAGGAGACGGACAAGAAAGCCTTCATCAAGACGCAATCGGCCTTTGGTGGCTGCAATGGCGCCGTTCTGTACCAGAAGGGATCTGGCCCGGAGGCAGCACCGAAGCAGACGCTATATGAGACGGTAAAAACCGTGGAAATAGACCCGGAGGGCCTTTCCGTGGATGGACAGTCCATTCCGCTGGAGAACCAAGGTGCCGCCCTGCTGCCGGAGATTTTCAAGAAATATCTGGCCGATGGCTCGCGCTTTTTCAAGATGGACCTCTTCAGCCGCCTGGCCTATGTGGGTACAGGGTTGCTGGCGAAGGATACCCTGGAAGACAGTGCGCCGGAGGACCGGGGCCTTCTCATCTGTACGCTCAACGGATCCGTTCTGGCCGACAGGAAGCACCTGTCCACCTTCTCGGAGGAGTATTATCCCAGTCCGGCCATCTTCATCAATACGCTGCCCAATGTAGTTTTGGGAGAGATTGCCGTGACGCATCAGATTCAGGGAGAGACCACGCTGGTGATGCTGCCCAGCCTGGACGATGCCTGCCTGGAAACCCTTTTGCGCACCACCCTCGCCGCCACCACGCCGTCCGCGCTTATTGCCGGATTTGTAGACTGCGAGAGCGAAAACGTGTTCCGGGCCAGCCTTAAACTGTTAAAACTCAAAAAAAGATAAAATGGAAGAATTGATTGAAATACTGAAACTGCAGATCATCGACGCGCTGAATCTGGAAGGGATGACGCCGGACCAGATAGACAATGACGCACCTCTTTTCGGAGAGGGGATGGGGCTGGATTCCATCGACGCCCTGGAACTCATTGTGATCCTGGACAAGCATTACGGCATCAAACTGAAGAGTCCCGCTGAAGGAAAGACGGTCTTCCAGAGTATCAATTGCATAGCAGATTATATCCAGAAGAACAGGACCAAGTAATGGGCGGAACCGTTTCCATAAGCGGGATGGGCATTCTCAGTGCCATCGGCAACAACCGGCAGGAGGTTTTAAACGCTCTTCTGCGGAAAGAGTCGGGTATAGGGCCCATGAAGTATCTGGCTTCGGTTCACACCGACATCCCTGTGGGAGAGATCAAGCTGTCCACCGCCCAGATGAAGCAGGCGCTGGGAATCGCGGCCGATCTGCCCGTCAGCCGGACCTCCCTTATGGGAGCACTGGCCGTACGGGAGGCCCTGGAGCAGGCCGGAATACAGGACGTTACCGGAAAACGGGTGGCGCTGATTTCGGGCACCACCGTGGGCGTGATGGACGTTACGGAGCAATACTTCGAACGGATGAAGACGGAGCCGGACCTGCAGTACTTGCCGCACAGCAACGAATGTGGCCGCAGTACGGAGGAAATCGCCCAGTATGCAGGCCTCTCAGACGCCAGGTGCTGCACCATCTGCACGGCCTGTTCATCGGCCCTGAACGCCATTATGCTGGGCGCCGAGATGCTGCAGAACGACGAGGTGGACCTGGTCATCGCCGGCGGTTCGGAGCCGCTGAGCCGCTACCACCTGAACGGATTCAATACCCTTATGATCCTGGACCGGGAAAGATGCCGTCCTTTCGACGACACCCGCGCCGGACTGAACCTGGGTGAAGGCGCCGCCTTCGTGGTGCTGGAAAAGAATGCTCCCCGTGCCCTGGCCTATGTAAGCGGCTATGCCAACCGCTGTGACGCATTCCATCAGACGGCCACCTCGAAAGAAGGGGAGGGCGCCTATCTGGCTATGACGGAAGCGCTTCGCCAGGCGGGAATCGGCCCCGAGGCCATTGACTACATCAATGCACACGGGACGGGAACACCCGACAACGACGCCTCGGAGAGCGCCGCTTTCCTGCGGGTATTTGGTAACGCCCTGCCCGCGATGTCCAGTACAAAATCCTATACCGGGCATACCACATCGGCCGCCGGCTCCGTGGAAGTGGTCATCTGCATCCTGGCTATGCAGAACGGCTTTGTGCCGGCTTCCCTGGGCTGGAGCCATCCCATTCCGGGCGGCGTGATCCCTTCACAGGGGTGCACGGGCGTGAACCTGGAAAACGTGATGTGCAATTCCTTCGGCTTCGGCGGAAACGATTCCTCGCTCATCCTGAGCAAACACGCGCCGGTGGCCCGTGAAAGGATGCTGGCCGATGAATCCCGGGTGGCCCTTGTCTCCCGCTGCGTCATTTCTAACGATGAACAGCTGCTCCTGCTGAAAGAGTATCTCTCCCCGATGGAAACCCGGCGGATGGACCGGATGATGAAGGCCTGCCTGCTGTCGGCCTTTACGGTTTTGAAGGAGGCCGGGATCACCCGTCCCGACGCCATCATCGCCGCCACCTCCAGGGGGATGTTCGAGACCAGCACGCTTTTCCTGGAAGACATCGTGGCCAATCAGGAAGAGCACCTCAAGCCCACGCTCTTTATGCAGAGCACGCACAACACCATTGCATCTGCCATTGCCATCCGCACGGGTTGTCACGGATACAACATTACCTACTCCCAGGGAGAGGAATCGGCCTTCTGGGCCATCCGGGATGCGAAAATGCTGCTGCGCAAAGGCGAAGCCAGAACGGTCCTGGTCTGCGTTTTTGACGAAGACAGGGTGGATGGCACGGTATTTCAATATAAAGCCGAAAGCACCCTTTATACACTGAAAGATGAATAGCCGTTCCCTCATCCTAAGGACCCTTCTGTCCCTCTTGCTGCTGCTCCCGGCCCTTACGCTGGGCGCCCAGGAAGCCCGTGAGGCCATCCTGGCTTTCAGCGCCAAGGTGAAGGCCGTGGACTGTGACTTCACCCAAACGAAGGAGTCGTCCCTGCTGGCCGAAGCGGCTGTCTCCACAGGGCATATGACCTATCGCCGGCCCGCTTATCTGGAGTGGCAGTATCAGACCCCCATTCCCATCGCGTTCATCGCGGATGGAGAGCAGGTGGGAATCAGAAGGGAAGACCATACCGAATCCCTGACCGGGAACCAGGGCCGGACGATGAAGGAGATGACCCGGATGATCGTGGGCAACATCGAGGGCAGCGCCCTTATGGACGAGAAATACTTCCAGACCCAGTATGAGGAAACGGCCGATGCCATCATCGTCACCCTGTTCCCCAAGAAGCGGGAGATGCAGAAAATGTGGTCCCGTCTGCTCCTATACTACGACAAGGCCAGCCTGAACGCTACCCGGTTCGAGTTGTACGAAGCTTCAGGGGACCTGACAACCATCACATTCAGCAAGATCCACTATGAATTTTCGGAATAATCTCTATTTCATCGATAACGTCTCACGCGGAGAAGAGGGTGTTTCCTACCAGATTCATCTGAATGCGGAGCATATCATCTACCAGGCACATTTCCCCGGGGAGCCCATTACCCCGGGCGTATGCCTGCTGCAGATGGGCCTGGAACTGCTCTCGGATGCCGTGGGCTGTGAACTGGAGCTTGACACCGCAAAGAATGTGAAATTCCTGAGTGTGCTGCATCCGGAAGGCCAGACCGTGGATGTACGCGTCCATCATTTGGTTCAGAACGAAGATACCAGCAAAGCCCAGATAGATTTCGCCACCGGGGAACAGCCCGTGGCCAGGATGTCCCTTATATGCCGGAAGACTGCAAAATAGGACTCAGAAACAGAGGAATCTGTGTAATCATCCCGACTTACAACAATGCCGGGACCGTGGCCGATGTGGTTTCACGGGCACAGGCCTACTGTGAAGATGTCTTTGTGGTTCTGGACGGCTGCACCGACGATACGCTGTCCCGGCTGGAGGCTTTGCCCGTCAAGCCCCGTTGCATTGTCATTGAGCAGAATAAGGGGAAGGGGAATGCGCTGAAGGAGGGTTTCCGCCAGGCGAGGGAGGCCGGTTTCGCTTATGCCATCACCCTGGACGCCGACGGCCAGCATTTCCCCGAAGACCTTCCGCTCTTCCTGGAGGCCAGCCGGAAGCATCCCGGCGCGCTCATCGTGGGGAACAGGCTGGGACTCAAAGACGCAGAGCGCAGTAAGGGAAGCCGCTTTGCCAATGCCTTCAGTAACTTCTGGTTCTTCCTGCAGACCTTTATACCCTTGCAGGATACGCAGACAGGATACCGGCTGTACCCCCTGAAGAGAATCCCTAAACTGTTCTCGGCCCGTTATGAGGCCGAACTGGCGCTCCTGGTCTTTTCGGCCTGGCGGGGTATCCCCCTGGTGAGCCAGGGCGTGCGCGTCTATTACCCTCCCCAGGAGGAACGGGTGTCGCATTTCCGTCCCATCGCCGATTTTGCCAGAATTACGCTGCTGAACGTTTTCCTGTGCATCCTCGCACTCATTTATGGTTGGCCCCGGACCCTCCTTCGCTGGGTTTTCCGGGTGCTGAAGTCCCTGTTCGTCTTCCTCTTCTATGTGGTTGTAATGGCCTTTTTAGTAACGCCGGGCGTGTGGATTTTCCTGAAATTCGCGCCCAATACCAATCAGAAGAAGGAAAAACTGCACCGCTTCATCTGCCGCTTTGCCGGAATGGGCACCCGCTTTTTCGGATGGGTGGGGAATCCGCTTACTCGGGAAGGAAACCTGGAAGAAGACTTCAGCCGGCCGGCTGTCATTACCTGCAACCATCAGTCGCACCTGGATTTGCTGCCTGTGCTGGCCCTAACGCCCAGGCTGGTCATCCTCACCGCCGACTGGGTGTGGAATAATCCGCTTTACAGCTTCATTATCCACGAGGCCGATTTCCTCCCGGCTTCCAGGGGCGTTGAAGCCATTTCGTCCCAGCTGTCCGAACTGGTGAAAAACGGGTACAGCATTGTCATCTTCCCGGAGAGCACCCGTTCGCTGGACGGCAGTATCGGCCGTTTCCATCAGGGCGCGTTCTATCTGGCCGATCACCTGGGCCTGGATATCCTCCCGGTGGTCCTGTATGGAACCGGGAAGGCGCTGCCCAAGCACGGACGCATCCTTCGGCGCTGGCCCATCCGCCTGGAGATGGATGGACGGATCTCCCAGGAAGAACTGAAACAGAAGGGGGAGGATTACAAGTCCCAGGCCTCCTGGCTCAGGAAATATTACAAGAGCAGATATACGGAAATAGCAGACAAAGTAGAGCAAACGATAGTATGAACAAAAGCGTAGTCATCATTGGCGGTGGTCTGGGCGGCCTATTCACCGGTGCCATCCTCTCCAAGGAGGGGTTGAAGGTTACCGTGCTGGAAAAGAACGCCATCATCGGCGGAGGCCTTCAGAGTTTCCGGCGCTTCGGGGAACTGTTCGATACCGGTATGCACGTAATAGGCGGAATGCAGCAGGATGGAAATATCCGTCGCATCTGCGAGTATCTGGGCATCTGGGACAAGGTGCAACTGAAGGATACGGACCCGGATCATATGGACAGCATCTACTTTTCCGAGGACGGGAAAACCTATTCCATCGCCCGGGGCCGCACCCGTTATGTGGAAGTCCTGAGCCAGGCGTTTCCCCATCAGCGGGAACAACTCAAGGCCTATGTGGATGCGCTGTACAAGCTGGCCAATGAGGTGGATCTGTTCTACCTGAGGCCCTCGCCGGATTACCTGCAGGGCCATTCAGAACTGTTCCATCTGTCGGCTACGGATTTTATTGCGAAATACATTCAGGATGAGCACCTCCGCAGCGTGGTGGCTTATCTGAACCCCTTGTATGGCGGACAGGCCCAGGTAACGCCGGCCTATATCCACGCGCTCATCTCCGTCCTGTACATCGACGGGTCCAGCCGTTTTGCCGGCGGCACAATCCTTTTTGCCGAAACCCTGCGGAATTTCATCGAGGAAAACGGCGGTCACGTTTTCTCCGGCGACGGGGTGAAAGCCGTTCATAGTGAAGGGAAGCTCATTACCGGCGTTACCACCGAAAGCGGAAAGGATTATTCGGCCGATGATTATATCTGCGCCATCCATCCGTGTTCCTTCTTCTCTCTTCTGGACGATGAGAAGATCCTGCCCAAGCCTTACCGGCTCCGTCTGAATGAATTGCCCAATTCTTATTCGGCCTTTATCCTGAACATCAAGCTGAAGCCCCGGACATTCCGGTACTTCAACTACACCCAATATTATATGTCCCGTTATGACGGAATGTGGAAATTCGGGGATCCGGAGCATTGGCCCAACGGTTTTCTCTTCCTGACGCCGCCTGAAATCGGCCAGGGGGAATATGCCAATAAGCTGATTGTAACGGCCCCGATGGCCTGGGAATACGTGAAACGCTGGGAAAATACTTCAGTGGGCAAGAGGGGGGCCGATTATGAGCAATGGAAGGCCGAGTGTGCAGAAAAATTGCTTAACGGCCTCGAAGAGATGCATCCCGGTTTCCGGGACTGCATAGAGGCTGTCAATACAGCATCGCCGCTTACCATCCGTGATTTCTACGGGGTGAAAGACGGCTCTATGTATGGTTTCTCCAAAGACTGCAACAACCTGGTGCTTTCCCAGGTCCCGGTGTTCACCAAGGTACCCAACCTCTTCCTCACCGGACAGTGCTGCAACCTGCATGGTTTCTGTGGCGTGACGCTCACGGCCATCAATACCTGTGAGGCCATCCTGGGGCGCAATTTTATCTTGGACAAGCTGAACCGCTTCGATGACATCCGTCCTTACTACGACTCCGAGATTCCCCAGGCTATGCACCGCATCGCCCGCCATCCCGCACTCGATTCCGTAATGGCATACCTGTACCCCGGAGAGGATGTCAGAACCATTCGGAGGAATATAGACCGGATTGTAAATGCCGATGAATTCCAGGTGCAGGTGATGCAGCCTGCCATAAAAAAGCTCATCCAGAAAACCTGCCAGGGATTTACCACAGAGGGGATTGACGGCCTGGATGCCTCCGGGAGTTATCTGTTCGTGTCCAACCACCGGGATATTATGCTGGATGCATCCCTGTTAACCTATGAACTCTACTTGAAGGGTTTCGAAACGCCGGAGATTACCTTCGGGGCCAACCTGATGCAGGGACAGTTTGTGATTGACGTGGGAAAATCCAACAAGATGTTCCGGGTAGAGCGTCCGGGCAGTAATATCCGGGATTTTTACAATGCCTCAGAGCACCTTTCGGACTACATCCGTACCACCATCGTCCAACGGAACCGTTCCATCTGGATTGCGCAGCGGAACGGGCGCACGAAGGACGGCTTGGACCGGACGGACCAGGCCATCGTGAAGATGTTTGCGATGAGCGGTTCCAAGGACCGGGTAAAGGCCCTTGCCCAGCTGCATATCGTCCCCGTTGCCATTTCCTATGAGTGGGAACCCTGTGATATCCTCAAGGCCGTTGAGCTGTATAAAAGAGCGCAGGGACCTTATCAGAAACAGCCCGGAGAGGACTTGCACAGCATTATCACCGGCGTGGTGAATCAGAAGGGGAGGGTGCATATGACAGTATGCCAGCCCTTGACGGAAGAAGACCTGTACCCGTACGAGGCGCTCCCGTCCCGTGCGTTCTACCGGGCCGTCGCTTCCATCCTGGACAAACGGATCTGCAGCGCCTATCGGCTCTTCCCCAATAATTACATTGCTTACGACCTCCTGCACGGCACCCGTACTTTCGGCAGGCGTTATTCCGATGAGCAGAAGCAGCAGTTTGAGGAGCATCTCTCCCGCATCCTTCCGAAAAACGGGCGGGAGGAGATTCGCCGTATCCTGTTGGGCATCTATGCCAATCCCGTAGACAGTATGCTCTTGTTTGCGCAGGTATGACCATAACGGACATCTACACCTTTTTCTCCCGGCGCAAGGGAATCCGGAGGGCCTCCTTACTGGTTCTTACCGGACTCCTGGCTTTCCTGGTCTCTTCGCTGCATTTTAGCGAAGACATCAGCGATTTCCTGCCGCTGGGAACCCGGGAAAGGGAACAGATGTCGGTGTATCAGAATATTGCCGGGGCCGATAAGCTCATCCTCCTGTTCTCCGGTCCGGAAGACCCCGACTACACGGTGGAAGCCATCGAGTGCTTTGTGGAAACGGCCGGTGCCGAAGACAAGCGGGGCTGGTGTGAGCATCTGACCGCCCAGATTGACATGGACGCCATTGCCGCCGTGTCCAATTATGTCCTGGAAAATGCCCCGTACTTCCTTACGGAGGCCGATTTGGAAAGGATGGACAGCCTGCTGGCGGTGCCGGGGTATTTGCAAAAAGCCCTGGACAATGACCGGCAGGTGCTCATGTTCCCGTCTTCCCCGCTGGTAACGGGACGGATTACGCGCGATCCCTTGGCCCTCTTTGGCCCGGTGATGTCCCGACTGCAGTCCTCCCTGGGTCAGTCGGGTTTTGAACTGTATGACAATTACATCTTTTCGCCGGATATGAGCCGGGCGGTCCTGATGCTGGATTCTCCCTTCGGAAGCAGTGAAACCCAAGGAAACGCCCAACTGCTCTCTTTCCTGGAGGGAATCACCCACAAGATGCAGCAGGCGTATCCGGGTGTTTCCGTGGACATAATCGGCGGACCGGCCATTGCAGTGGGGAACTCCGTCCGTATCAAGAAAGACAGCATCCTGGCCATATCCCTTTCGGTGGTGCTCATCTTCCTTTTGCTGGCCTATTCCTTCAACTCGCTCCGTAACATCCTTCTCATCTTCCTTACGGTGGGCTGGGGGCTTTTGTTCGCCTTGGGCGGGCTGTCCGTGTTCCGGGACAATGTGTCCATCATCGTCATCGGCATTGCCAGTGTGATCCTGGGCATTGCCATCAATTATCCTTTGCACCTGATTTCCCATTCGGCGTATTACCAGCCGGACCGGAAATTGGCGCTGAAAGAGATCCTGTCCCCGCTGGTGGTGGGGAATATCACCACCGTGGGCGCCTTCCTGGCGCTGATTCCGCTCAAGTCCACCGCCCTCCGGGACCTGGGGCTTTTCGCCTCCCTGCTGCTGGTGGGAACCATCCTGTTCGTCCTTTTCTACTTGCCGCATTATATGGAGGTAAAGAATGGCAGGAAGCGGGATAACCGCATGCTGGAGATGCTTTCTGCATTCTCCCCGGAGCATCACCGGTGGCTTGTGGCAGGGACGGTTATCCTTACGGTGGTGTTGCTCTTCTTCAGTTTCCGCACCCAGTTCGATGCCAACATCTCCCACATCAATTATATGTCTCCGGAGCAAAGCCGCGAGATGCAGTATTTCGAAGACCTGATGACCCACGATGTCTCTCATACGGCACAGACGCTGTATGTCTACGGCAGCGGCGGCAGTGAGGAAGAGGCCATCCGGGATATCCGGGGCAGGGAAGTGCTGCTGGACAGCCTGGCCCGCTGCGGGAAGCTCACCCGTCAGAATGAAGCCCTCAGCTTCTTCTGTTCCCGGGAGGAGCAGCAGGCGAGACTGGACCGGTGGAAACTGTTTGTGCAACGTCATCGGCAGATGCTCACCACAGAACTGGCCGAAGCGGCCCGGACAGCCGGTTTCGCGCCGGGCGCTTTCGACCGTTTTTACCGTCTGGTCCAGGATTCTTCCACGCTGGAACCCCAGGAGGCCGATCTTTTTGAGCCGCTGCGCGAAACGGTCTTCAGCCAAAGTACCACCTCTGTGGACGGGAAATCTTATCTCGTATGTCCGGTAAACGTGGAACCCGAGGATATGGAGGCTGTGAAAAGCGTGCTGGGGGACCAATGCTTCGAGATTGCCGGCATCAACAAGGCTATGGCCAGCAGCCTCTCGGACAACTTCAACTACATTGGCTGGGCCTGTTCCCTCATAGTCTTCCTTTTCCTTTGGTTCTCTTTCGGCCGCCTGGAACTGGCCCTGATTTCTTTTCTGCCTATGGCCGTGAGCTGGGTTTGGATCCTGGGATTAATGGCTTTACTGGGTATCAAATTCAACATCGTCAATATAATCCTGGCCACCTTCATCTTTGGCCAGGGCGACGACTATACCATCTTTATGACCGAAGGCTGCCAGTATGAGTATTCCCGCCGAAAACCCATCCTGAAGGCTTTCAAGAGCAGTATCCTGCAATCGGCCGCCATTATGTTCGCCGGCATCGGCACGCTCATCGTGGCCCGGCATCCGGCTATGCATTCCCTGGCCGAGGTGACTATCGTGGGTATGTTCTCCGTGGTCCTGATGGCCTACCTGATTCCTCCGCTCCTGTTCCGCTGGATGACGCAGGGACGCCGCTATCCCGTTACCCTTAAGTCCTTGTTGACCGGGATCCCCAAGGATGCGGTTTCCCAGGTGATGGGCCGGTATATCTATAAGGGCAAGGAAATCGAACGTCCCGTGCGCCGCCGTCTCCGGGAAGAAGCCGCCACCGTGTTGGAAATGCCCCTGGAGGGCAGGGTGGAATATGCCGATTCCGGCTATGGCGAGCTCTCCATCCTGCTGGCGCTGACCCATCCGGACGGGAAGGTAATCGCCCATATCTCGGACGAGGAACGGAGACGGATTGCGCAGATAGCGGCCGATGGTTTTGTGAACAACATAGTTTTTGTACAATGAAAACAGATGAGATTAAACAGTTACTGAGTGACATCCTGCCGGCCGTGGATTTCGGTTCGGACTTTCTCTTTGCTGAATTGGATTCCCTGGGAGTCGCAACCATTCTGTACGTACTCTCCCAAAAGTACAACGTCCCGCTGGACCAGGAAGACATCACGCCCCGGAATTTCAAGGACCTGGCTTCCCTGACCAGGATGCTTACGGACAAAATGACGCTGGAGAGCAGAATCCGGCAGTATGCCACAAGCCGGCCGGACAAAGTGGCCGTGATCTGCGGGGAGGAAAGCATCACCTACAAGCAACTGTGGGATGCCATCGTGGCTAAGGCAGATGCCTTGAAGGCAGAAGGACTCCAGTCGCGTAAGGCTTACGTGTTTCGCGCCAACCAGGGGATAGACTTCATTGTGACCTATTGTGCCGTCCATTATCTGCAGGCGGTGGCCGTTCCGCTGGGACACGCGGAAACGGAGGAGAATGTTCAGGCCATCAAGGAGGAAGTGGAGCAGTATACTTTCCCGGCCGATATCGCCGATACGCTTTACACAACCGGCACTACCGGGAAATCCAAGGGCGTTATGCTGTCCAAGACCTGCCTGATGTCCTGCGCGGAGAACTTCATCACGGATTTGCATTTTACCGAAGACCTACTGTTCATTATCAGCGGCCCCCTCAATCATATCGCCTCCTTGTTCAAGATCCATCCCACCCTGTGTGCCGGCGGGACCGTCTGTGTGCTGGACGGCCTTAAGGATATGAACGCCTTCTTCCGCGTCTTCGACCTTCCCTACAAGTCCTTCGCAACTTTCCTGGTACCGGCCAGCATCCGCCTGATTATGCAGTTCTCCTATGAGAAACTCTGCGCCCTGGCCCCCAAGATTGCGTTCATCGAGACAGGCGCTGCTCCCATCACCAAGGCCGATATGGAGCAGCTGAGCCGGGCCCTGCCGCAGTCCCATCTGTATAACACCTATGGCGGGACGGAGATCGGTTGCGTGGCCACCTACGATTTCAATGACGGGAAGTATATGGAGGGATGTGTGGGCCGTCCGCTCAAGAATGCTTCCGTGGAGATACTGGAAGACGGAACGGTGGTGGTCTCGGGCCTTACCATTATGAGTGGATATGTGAATGATGAGGAAGGTACCCGGAACGTAATCCGGGACGGGAAAGTGTATATGTCAGACCTGGGCTTCTTTGACGAAGACGGCCTGATCCACCTGTCCGGACGCCAGGGAGATACCATCAATGTGGGTGGTTACAAAGTGAATCCGCTGGAGGTAGAAAACGTTGCCTCCGCCTATCCGGGCATCCGGGACTGCATTTGCATCCAGGCCACTCATCCGATCATCGGCCCTGTGCTGGAATTATTGGTGATCATGGAAGATGGTGCCACGCTGGACAAACACGCACTGGCGGTTTACATTAAATCCAAACTGGATGCCTACAAGGTTCCCACCCTGTATGAGGTGACCGATGCCATCCGCTACACATATAACGGGAAAAAGGACAGAAAAGCTTACAGGGAGCAGGGATAAATCGCTTCCAGCCAGCGCAGGAACTCATTTCTCCATTCACGGCATTCCTGGCTGCCATAATAATCGCTGGCCCCGAAGCCGTGTTTTCCTTCTTGATACTGCAAGTATTCGTGCGGGACTCCTTTCTGCGTTAAGGCCGAATCCAGCAAGACGGAGTTCTGGTATTGGACTATAGGGTCATCCACGCAGTTGATCAGGAATACGGGAGGGCAGTTGTCGGGGATGTGCCTCTCCAGGGACAGGGAGTCCCGCATAGATTTTCGGCCCACCCAGCTGTCTCCCAGGAGGCCGCGCCGGGAACGTTTGTGCACATAGGGCGGGTGCATCGTGACAACAGGGTAGACGGCCGCCACAAAGGCCGGACGTAAGTTGACGTCAGTTTCAATTCCCGACAGCTGCAGGAAATTGGTGGAGCTGAAGCAGGCGGCCGACATCACCAGGTGGCCACCGGCCGAAAAGCCCATCATTCCTATTCGAGTGGGATCCAGCTTATACTCCGGGGCGTGTTCCTGCACATATTGGAGCGCCCGCTGGGCATCCGTAATCATATCCGGATGCCGTTTGCCACGAAAGATGAGGCGGGTATGGAAGGCAATCTCCGCCGCGCCGGCCACGCGATAGGTGAGGACAAAGGCCGTAATCCCTTTGGAACGCAGCCATTCGGCCACCAGTTCGCCTTCATTCTCCTTATCGTGCCAGTAATAACTTCCGCCGGGACAAACGATAATGCTGATCCCGTTGGGCTGCTCCGGTTTGTACGCATACAGGGATACTTCCTTGCCAAAACGGATGTTCTCTCCTTTCCAAAGGGCGATGGTGTCAACCGGAGGGATTGACGCATAACCATATAGGGAAAGGAACAAGAGCAGGATTAGCAGGCAGTACCTTTTATGCATCTTCTAGACTCATTATATCCGAATACAAACCTACATAAAAAATTGTAATTTTTAGCGCATTTTATTAATTTTGCTTAATTTTAAAATCACCGTCCATGGTTCAGGTATACTGCAAGAACACGGGGGAAACCAAACGTTTCCCGGAAGGCACTTCCTTGTTGCAAATGCTCTCGGAATTCGACTGCCGCCGCCCTTATCCCATTGTCTCCGCCAAGGTGAACAATGTCTCGCAGGGCCTCAAGTTCAAGGTCTATCAGAATAAGGACATCGAATTCATAGATGTCCGCGAATCGAGCGGCATGCGGGTGTATTGCCGCTCGCTTTATTTCTTGCTGTATAAGGCGGCTTCGGACGTGTTCCCGGGCTGTCGGCTGTATATCGAACACCCCATCTCGCACGGTTATTTCTGCCATCTGCGCAAGGCCGATGGAGTGGATGTGGGCCCGGAAGATCTGGCCCTGCTGGAAAGCCACATGCGCGAACTGGTGGAAAAGGATATGCCGTTCCACCGCTACGATGTCCAGACGGCCCGCGCCATCAAGGAGTTCCGCAAAGCCGGTTTTATGGACAAGGTGAAACTGCTGGAAACCAGCGGAGAAGCCTATACGGATTACTACACGCTGGGAGATACCGTGGACTATTTTTATGGGAAACTGGTCCCGTCCACCAGCTATCTCACTGTCTGGGGCCTTTGCCCTTTTCACGACGGTATCCTGCTGCGCATTCCCTCCAAACAGGACCCGTCCCGTCTGGCGGAGTATGTAGACCAGCCCAAGACCTTCGAGATGTTCAAGGAAGCCCTGCGCTGGAATATCATTATGGGCCTGAGCACTGTGGGCGATGTGAACGAAGCCTTCCTCAGTGGCCGCGCCAGCGAGCTCATCCAGATTGCAGAAGCCTTGCAGGAGAAAAAGATCGTCCAGATCGCTGAAGAAATCGACCGCCGCTACCGCAGCGAAAACCCACTGAAGGTGGTGCTCATCACCGGCCCATCTTCTTCCGGTAAAACCACCTTCTGCAAGCGCCTTTCCATCCAGCTCAAAGCCTGTGGCCTCAAGCCCGTTTCCGTGAGCACGGACGACTACTTCGTGAACCGCGTGGAAACGCCCAAGTTCCCGGATGGCAGCTACGATTTCGATAATTTCGACACCGTGGACCACGCCCTTATGGAGCGGGACATTATGAAGCTCATAGAAGGGGAGGAGGTGGATGTGCCGGAGTTCAACTTCGTCACCGGCCTGCGCGAATACAATGGCAAGAAATTACAATTGGCCGATGGCAAGATCCTGCTCATCGAAGGCATCCACGCCCTGAATCCCGCCCTCACGGAACAGATTCCGGATTCGGCCAAATTCCGGATCTTCATCAATACGCTCACCGGAACCCTCCTGGACGATCACAATATGATCCCCACCAGCGACAACCGCCTGCTGCGCCGCATCGTGCGCGATTATAACAAAGGCGCCTTTACCGCCCGGGAATCCATTTCCAACTGGCAGAACGTGCTGGATGCGGAGCAGAAGTGGATTTATCCATATCAGGAAATGTCCGATGTGATGTTCAACAGCGCCTACCTGATTGAATTCGCGGTGCTGAAGAACCACGCCGAGCCCATCCTGCGCAGCGTGCCGCAGAATTGCGCGGAATACTCAGAAGCGCACCGCCTCCTCAAGTTCATCCACTACTTTACCCCGGTGCCCGACAAAGAGATTCCAGCCACCTCGCTCCTGCGCGAATTTATCGGCGGTTAAAGCTTGGTTTCCAGTTTTTCCAGATAGGAAACGACGTCGCCCACGGTTTCAAACTTGGCCAGGGCCTCGTCCGGGATCACCAGGCCGTACTCGTCCTCGATGCGCATCAGGAGCTGGAGGATGTCCAGGGAATCGGCCCCCAGGTCTTTCTTGATCAGGGATGCAGGGGTTACCTTGGCGGGATCCAGGCGCAGCTGCTTGGCCAGGATGGCTTGTACTTTCTCAAACATCATAATGTTCGTATTTGACGATTTCTGCTTCAATTTTGTCGGATAAGCGGCTCAGTTCCATTCGGTAGGCCTGCTCGATACATTTTTCCACGGCTACGGCTTTGGAGGAACCATGTCCTTTCACCACCACCTTGGAGGTGCCCAGGAGCACGCTGCCGCCGTAATTCTGGTAGTTCATAAACTCCTTCATATCGGCGAACATCCGTTTCATCAGGAGTGCTCCCAGTTTGTAGAGCGTCTTGCTGAAAATCTCTTTCTTGAGTTTTTTCAGCAGTTCCAGGGCCGTTCCTTCCGTAGTCTTCACCAGTACATTGCCGGAGAAGCCATCGGCCACCACTACATCGTAGCTGCCGGAGAGAAGGTCGCGACTCTCCATATTGCCCACGAAGTTCACTGACGGGGTATCCTGTAACAGTTTGTAGGCTTCCTGGCGGATTTCGTCGCCTTTTTCGGCCTCTTTCCCCACATTCAGGAGAGCGACCCGGGGCTTGGAAACGCCGTACACATTCTCCAAATACAGGGAAGCCATAATGGCGAATTGGCGCAGGTGGGCGGCCGTTACTTCCACATTGGCACCGCTGTCGCAAACGCCCACGATGCCGCCGTCCATAGTGGGCAGCAGGGGACAGAAAGCAGGCCGAATGACGCCCGGAATGCGTCCCAGTCGCACCAGGGCGCCCGTTACCAGCGCTCCCGTGGAACCGGTGGAGACCAGGGCAGCGATATCGTCGCGGTCGCGCAGGAGGATGATGCCCTTCATCATCGAGGAGTTCCGTTTGAGACGCACCACGTCCGTGGGTTTCTCATCACAGCCGATCACTTCCGGTGCGTGAACAATCTCCAGCCGGCTTTTATCGTATGTCTTACCCTCCAGTTCCTTCTGCAGGATGGCTTCGTCTCCGGTGAGGAGGATGTACAGGTCCGGATAGGTGGCCATTGCTTTGAGGGCCCCCTCTATGGGTGCCTGGGGGCAGTGGTCGCCGCCGAAACAGTCTACGATTATTTTGATCATAATGACTTCACATAAGCTCTATAGCGTTTGCACTCTTCACGCTTAAAGCGGCGCCACTGGTTCAGGATGGCATAGTTGTCTTCCAGGTTCAGGTTGGTGTCGGCCCATTTGAGACGGGGGTTGTCGCGCAGCATCTTCATAATGGCCAGGCTGAGGGCACCGGAAACTCCGCGGTTCAGATAAGTGGGATCTACGCCCACCAGGCACAGGTCAATGATTTCGGGCCGTTTGATGGCATACAGCAACTTCGCCAGCGTGAGCGGCGTGTATTTACCGCGCGTACCCACCAGGGCGCTGGCCAGTCCCGGGAAGGACAGGCCGAAACAGACGATCTTTTCGTTCTCGTCCAGAATCACGGCCGTGTGCTTGGGATTGATCACGATGGCGAAGTTCTCCAGCACCAGCTTGCGCATCCCTTCGGTGAAGGGGACTGTCCCGTAGAGTCCTTCGTACGAGGTGTCCAGTAGGTCGAAGATACCATCGGCATACTTGCGAAGCAGATCCGGTCCGTTCTTGGAGGTGCCGTAATGCAGCTTGTAACGCTTGAAGATGAAGGCTACCAGCTTCTCAAGCTCCTCCAGGGTTTCCTGACTCTCGGGGCCATACAGCCGGCTGGCGGTCCAGTCAATTTCCTTTACGTAACCGAGGGCCTCCAGATGGTCTTTGTAATAGGAGAAGTTGTAGTTTTCCTCGAAGGTGGCCGGCTCCTCAAAGCCTTCCACCAGCAGGCCTTCCCGTTCCAGGTCGCTGAAGTTGAGTGGTCCCACCACCGTGTCCATCCCTTTCTCCAGGGCCCAGGCTTCGGCCTTTTCCAGGAGGGCGCGGGAAACTTCCAGCTTGTCTATGACATCGAAACGGCTGAAACGGCAGCGTTTTTCTGCGTTCTTGGCATTTGCGTCCTTCTGGATGATGCATTGGATACGGCCTACGGGTTTCCCGTCCTCAAAGGCCAGGAAAGCCGTCCAGTCGCAGCTGTCGTTGTACACATAGTCTTTCCGAAACATCTTCTTTTCGTCGCTGTACAGCGGCGGCACGAAGTACGGATTGCCCTTGTACAGATCAAGCGCAAAGTTCAGGAACTGCTTCTGCTCCTTCTTGGTGGTTACTTCTTTAACTTCAATCATTTATCTATGCTTTGCGTGGAAGCATACACCTACGCCGTTGGGGCCGCAGTGGCTGCCGGCGGTGGGATTCACATAAACGTATTCGATGTTTTGCTTCCCGTATTTCTCTTCAATCATACGGCCGATCTCCTTCGCCAGTTCCGGGGCATCCGTATGACCGATGCAGATGCGGTGCTTCTCAATCTCATCGCCCAGTTCGCCCACTTTGTCCACCAGGTAATCCATAGCCTTGGCGCGGCCCTTGGCGGTGCCCACGGAGACCATCTTGCCTTCCTGGCTCATATGGATGAGGGGACGTACGCCGATGAGCGTACCCATGGTGGCGGCCAGTCCGCTCACGCGGCCGCTGCGGCGGAAGAACTTCAGGTCGTCGGCAAAGAAATACATCGCGAATTTGTCCACTTCCGTCTTGGCCCATTCCAGGAGTTCATCCAGGGTTTTGCCAGCCTTGTACAGGTCTCCCACTTCGCGCACGATGGCGTAGCTGATGGTGGTGATGCCCTTGGTGTCAATCTCTTCGAAGCGGGTGGCGGGGAACTTCTTCTTAAGATCGGCGATGGCCTGGTCCATCGCATCGAAGGTATTGGTCATGGCGCGGGAGAAGTGCACGTACAGGATGTCGTTCCCGGCGGCGAAATCGCGGATGAAGTAGTTCATATACTGCTCCTTGGAGATGGCGCTGGTGGTGGGCAGGACGCCGCTGCGCAGGACATCGTAGAAAGCGTGGCCGTCGAAGGTCTCGAAGTCCACATAGGGATACGTGGTTCTGGCATCAATGCTATAGGGCATGGAAATGAGTTGATACCCATACTCCGCCGCCAGGGCGGGGGTGATGTCGGTATCGGTGTCGGTGTAGATTTTCAGCATAATACTATTAACACGTTACTAAGATATAATCGTAAATAGGTTGACCGCCTTCGCGAAGAATCACTTCGGTGCGGGGGAAACGCTGTTCCAGGGCGCCGCAAAGGGCCTGTGCCTCTTTCTGAGGGGCGTCCAGCCCACGGAATACAATCAGGATATCGGCCGATCCGGCATCCAGCTTTCCGGCCAGTTCCAAAGCCGTCTGCAGGCGCTCCGCTCCGGCTGTCAGGATGTCTTTCCCGCTAAAGCCGATGTAATCTCCCGTACGGGTCTCCGCGGTGTCGCGGATGGCACGGGAAACGAGCCCCGTCTGAACGGAAGCGGCGGCTTCCGTGAGGGCGGGAACCAGCTCTTCCGGGGCCATTTCAGGGTCCAGATTGGCCAGGGCGAAATAGCCTTCTCCCAGGGAGTGGGTGGGAATCACCTGCACCTGGGAATCCTTATACAGGGACGCCGCCTGCTGGGCGGTGAAGACGATGTTGCCGTTATTGGGGAAGACTAATATCTGTTCGGCATCCACCTGGTCGAACGCCTCCAGGAAACGCTCTACCGGCGGGTTCATGGTCTGGCCGCCTTCGATCACTATATCGGCCCCCATCTCCTTGAAGGTTTCCGTGAGACCTTTCCCGGTGGCTACCACTACCAGTCCAAGGGTTTTGCGGGAGCGTTTGAAACGCTCGTCCATATGGTTTTCGTGGTGCTGGAGCGTCATATTCTCTACCTTGATGGTGAGGAATTCGCCCCACTGCCGGCAGCGGGTGAGCACCGCGCCCGGATCCATCGTGTGCACGTGCACCTTGATGATGCTGCCGTCGCGGAAGAATACCAGGGAGTCGCCCTGGGTTTGCAGCCAGTTGGAGATGACGCTTTCGTCGAAGTGCTCCAAGTCCACCTTGCTGCGCTGTAGGCGAAGGAGGAATTCCGTGCAGTAGCCAAACTCCAGCACCGTGTCTTCCGTAAAGGCGTTGAAATCCACTTTGGGGGCGGTGGTAGGCCCATTGGCGTCGGCCGTGACGGATGACTCATCCCCGACTCCGATGGGGGATTTGCCGTGCAGGGCATCGCGCATTCCTTCCACAATACACAGCAGGCCGGCGCCGCCGCTGTCCACCACACCGGCTTTCTTCAGGACATCCAAAAGCTCCGGAGTGCGCTCCAGGGAAACCTCCATCCCCGCAATCCAGCGGTCGAAGAGGGTGTCCAGGGAGGTGGTGTCGTCTACGGCCGCCACGCCTTCGCGCAGTACCGTGAGGATGGTTCCCTCCACCGGCTGTGAAACGGCGTGATAGGCTTCGGTCACCCCGCATTGCAGGGCCTTCAGGAAGCGGTCGGGATCGGCCTTTTCGGCCCCTCTCAGGCCTTTGGCCATACCGGCGAAGATCCGGGAAAGGATGACGCCGGAATTACCGCGGGCGCCCATAAGCATCCCTTGCGAGACGGCATCGGCCACTTCCGAAAGCGAGTTGCCCTGTGCGTGGGTGCCCGCTTCCAGGGTCATATACATATTGTCTCCCGTATCTCCGTCGGGGATCGGGAAGACATTGAGATCATTGATGGTCTGACGGTTTTGGGCCAACTGGGCCGCGCCACCGCGGATCAGGTTCAGGTATAGGTTGGCGTCTATCATTTTTCAGGTATACGGAAGCCGCGGCGGAAGAAGGGAATGCGCGTTAACAGGCGGAAGACCCAAGGCTGCAGCGAATAGGTGATCAGGATGGTGGAAGCCATTCCGATAAGGGTTATCAGGCCGATGGAATGGATAGCCGGATGCCGGGCGAAAATGAGCGAGAAGGTGACGATGGCCAGCACCATAGCGCTGTAGAAAATGGCCACCTTATGGTATTCCAACGTGGATTTTTCGCCGTTTCGGGCCTCTGACAACAATCCCTCCATCACAAAGATGCTATAGTCCACACCAATACCGTAGATGAAGGTGGAAATGACGATATTGATGAGATTGAACTCCAGGCCGAAGAGAGCCATATAGCCCTGCATCACATACCAGCTCACGAACATAGGCAGGAAGGCCAGCAGGGAAATCCAGACATTCCGGAACGAGACCAAGAGGACGATGAGCACGAAGATACTGGAAATCCAGAGCGTGGTGGAGAAGTCGTCGTGGACGATTTCCACCATATCGCGGCAATAGAAGAACGGTTCCAGGACAAAGACGTGCGGGGCCCGGGTCACTTCGCGCATCACCTGGTTGGCATCTGCCTTGCTGAAGGAAACGTCCGTGAATACCAGGTAGCGCCCATCGGCCTGCTGCTCCACGAAATTGGACATCAGTCCCGGCGGAACCAGGCCGGAGGCAAACAGGTCGCCCGTTTCGTAATGGGCGGTGAGCATACCCAGGAAGGTGTCGAAGAACCCATCCGGCAGGGCATATTCCCGGGCCGATTCCTTGAGGTCCTTGCGCAGCTGCTGGACGCGCTCCTTGTTCCAGAATTCCTTCCAGGCCTGGATGCGCAGCTGTTGGTCGGCCTGCGACTGGAACAATAAATGGGAGATGGGGGAGTACCCCTTCACCAGGCCGGTCCCAACCAGGGAATCCAGTCTTTGTCCCATCCCCTTGTTGTATTCCAGGGCATTGTCCAGTTGGTCGTTATCCCAGGCGGCGAAGTACAGATGCATATCGCCGTCGGTGTTCTTGCTGTTGTATAGCGCCAGGCTTTCCTGCAGGGCTTCGTTGTCGTAGTCCAGGTGGCTCAGGTCACTGTCGAACTTCACACGCGGGCTCAGGGCAATGCCGATGACGATGAGCACCAGCAGGGTTCCGATGATCCACTTGTTGCGGTCCCAGGGGAGATTGTTGATCTTCTCCACCAGCGGGAATCCGTGGGTACGCTTGAATTTGATCTGTCCGGGATGCAGGAAATGGGGGAGGAACACCAGGGCAAAGAACGTATTGCCGATGAGCGCGAAGGTGGCGAACAGGCCGAAATCCCGCAGCAGTTCACTTTCCGTGAAAATGAGGCCCATAAAGGCGCCCACGGTGGTGATGCAGCCCAGGAAAACGGGCGTGCTTTCGTCTCTGAGCAGCTTTTCCGTGTCTCCCACGTAGTAATAGTGGATGAGCATATGCAGGCAGTAGCTGATGGCTACGCCCAGCACAATGGCGCTGAGGCCCAGTGCCATAAACGACATAACCCCCTTGATCCAGTACATACAGGCCAGGGCGAAGAAGGAACCGTAGACAACCGGCACCACCTGCTGCCAGATGAAGGAGAACTTGTGGAAGCTCATGAGCATGATGATCAGGATCAGGAGCAGGGAAAGGCCGATGGTCCAGATCAGGTCGTGCTTGATGGTGCTGGAGTTGGAAACGCTTTCCACGGGCGTGCCGTGGATGAGGATGCGGATGTCCGGATTGGCTGCCTCGAAGTCCCGTGCCGTCTTGTTGATCATATTCACCATCCGGGTGCCCGTTCCGGTGTCCAGACCGCTGAACGCCGGGGCGGCATAGGCCAGGGCCACCGTTTTGTCGGGGCAGAAGACGTGCCCGTCCACCAGGGTGAGGCCACCTACGGACTGACCGTCGCCCAGAATGGATCCCAGGAGCTTTTCCCGCAGGTTCAGCGGGTCCATCGCCACCATCTGGCTGGCTTCTCCTGTCTCATCTTCTTCCAGGATGCGGTAATTCTCGCTCATCTGGGCGTCGATGGCTTCCCGGGTGAGGAAGGGCACAAGCTCCTTATACCAGGCGGTGTCCACAAAGGTGGGCAGGTGCGTGAGGGCATAGTCCAGCGCCGACAGGCCCAGGTCTACGTCTAGTTTGCAGAAAATACCGGCGAGGTAATGGGTGCTGCTGTCCTTCTGTTCCAGGATGCCGCAGAACGTCTCCATCGCTTCCCCCAGGCGGTCTGTTCCCACCGGAGAAAGGGTGTCACGCGAAGTGAGCTGCAGAAATACTTTGTCTTTCAGGCCGATTTCGCTGAACGCCATCTCGTTGTCTGTGGACGAACGGGGCAGCAGTTTCACAATGTTCTCTTCATACTGAAGCTTGAAGCCATACCAGGCGAAGACGAACGTGCTGGCCAGCAGCAGGAAATACATTAGGGCCTTGTGACCCTTGAAGAAGTGATATAGAGGCAGGAATATCCGATGCATTTGTCTTGTTTTAGAAGCGGTCCATCACGGCGAAAATGCGGTCACGCACCTCCTCGATGCTGCCTACGCCGTCTATCTCCTGATACTTGCCGGCTTTGCGGTAGTACTCGATGAGGGGTTCGGTTTTAGCGTGATACGTCTTGATGCGGTTTTCCACAACTTCGGGGCGGGCGTCGTCGGCCCTGCCTTCCACGGCGGCGCGGCCTGCAATCCTTTCCTGGATGAGACTGTCCGGAATCATGATGGAGATGCAGGCGGTGACGGATTCCAGGGTGCTTTCCAGCATCCGGTCAAGTGCTTCTGCCTGGGCGATGGTGCGCGGGAAGCCGTCCAGCAGGAAACCGTTCACGCCACCCGTGCTACGGAATTTGGCGGCAATCATTCCTTCCACAACCTCGTCCGGGACCAGGTTGCCGGCTTCGATGAGGGCCTGGGCTTTTTTCCCGAGCTCCGTACCGGCGGCAATTTCGTTGCGAAGCAGTTCACCGGTGGACAGATGGCAAAGATGATAGCGTTCCACCATGGAACCGGCCTGGGTGCCTTTCCCGGCGCCCGGAGGGCCAAAGAGAATGTAGTACTTCATGGTTTAGTCGTCTAATACGTAGATGTCTTTGATATTGCGTCCCAGTTCATCGTAGTCCAGGCCGAATCCCACGATAAAGCGGTTGGGAATCTCCATGGCTACGTAGTCCAGTTTCACATCTTTATCGTACACGTCTTTCTTGAGCAGCAGGGTGCAGACGCGTGCATCCTTCACGTTCTTCTGGCGCAGCTGCTCCGTCATGGCCACGATGGTGTTGCCCGTATCCACGATGTCTTCCACGATGATTACGCGTTTGCCTTCCAGGTTGTTGGGAAGCGGAACATCGGTCTTGACCACACCGGTGGAAGAGGTTCCCTGATACGAGGAGAGTTTGCAGGCTTTGAGTACCAGCGGGAAGTTTACCCGCTTGAGCAGTTCGGCCGCAAAAATGACGGCGCCGTTGAGCGTGCAAAGCAGGATGGCAGGATCCTGGTCCGTGCTGTCTGCGTAGTCTTGGTTAAGCTGAAGCGCCACCGCGTCGATGGCTTTTTCAATGTCTTGGTTGGGAATGAAAAGCCGGAAGGTTTTGTCGTGAAGGGTGATTTTTTCCATCGTTGCTTTATTTATTCTACAAAAATAATAAAAAACACGCAAAAAATCACCTGAAACAACACAACTTATCAACAAGGACTATGTTCGAAGGGCTGCTCTTTGTAACTTACCGGTATGAGACGGATAATTTGTATGCTGATTTGCCTGTTGCCGGGGGCCGGATGGGTCTGGGCGCAGGACGAGGAGATCCTCCGGGCGGCCCGCTATCTGTCGGGCGCCTCCTCCGAGGAACAAGTGGATGAATACTGGATCGAGCGGCTGGAAGCCCGGAACGGACGACGGATCCGGATTAACGAGAAGACCGTTCGGGCCGATGGCCTGCTAAGCGACTATCAGCTGGCCTCCCTGGCCGATTACAAGGCCCGCTGCGGGGATGTGCTTTCCTGGGAGGAACTGGCCCTGGTGGACGGTTTCTCGCGCGAGGCCGTGGAAGCGCTCCGTCCCTTCCTTTCATTGGCTTCCCACCGTTTGCCGGGACAGACAGATACCATTCGGATACGAGGCTATGCCCTGGTACGGGGCACGCTTTCCACGGTGGGCGGGAAAGCCCGGGCGCAAGGGGAGTACTGGCGTGCGGGCGGCGCCTGGCGGGGCTCGGACGGCACTTTCTATGCCGAAGGCAGCTGGCGGGGACACCGCCTGTTGCTGGGCCACTACAACTTACGGCTGGGCCAGGGACTGGCGTATTGGAGCGGGTTCTCCCTGAGCAGTTTATCCACGGTGGACGCGTTCATCCGGCGGACACCCGGTGCCTCGCCGGTATGGTCCTACAACTCCTCTTCCGTCTATCTGGGCGGCGTATACGAATACACTTCTGCCCATTGGCGAGCACTGGCTTTCGGCAGC
>CACYHF010000011.1 GCA_902774155.1 uncultured Bacteroidia bacterium
ATCGCGCTGCGGGAACGGGATGGTGATGTTGTTCTCATTGAAAATCTTGTAAATGAGCACCTTGAGGCGGGCAGTATAGCGGAAACGCTCCGTCACCAGCACACTCTGTTTGATGCCGATGTTCACCGCGTTGTCTCCGAAATCATCTAAGCCTACACGGATGCCACCATCGGGATCCACAACGTCCCGGCCATAGGCGTCTTTGGTCTTTAGGACTTCCAACTCCTTCACCAGCAATTCTTTTAACTTCTCGAAGTCTGTTCCGTAGGCTACGCCCACCGACACCTTGACATATTCATAATCACCATTGCGGGTGAGATTCTTAAAGCTCTTGTTAAACAGCGAGGTATTGAGGAAGGCCACCTGGGAGCCGCCCAGGGCGTCTCAGCTGAATACCGTAAATGAAGTTATTGATGATATCCTTGAGGGCAAGACCTATACCGGCAGAAAGACCGCCGGCGATAAGTCCCAGTGATCCGGTGGGGATATTGAGCTTAATAATGACCCAATATGCATAGATAAACCAGACGGTTACATTGATGAGGCTGTCTCCAAGGGACAGGTTAATCTCATCGTTTCTGACGACGGGACGTTTGTTCTTGCGCAGGAAGTTGCGGTACTTCAGTGTCCGGAAAATGGTATGGGCAGCCTTGTTCACGTAACGGAACAAAAAGAAAAGGAACGTGAGCAGAAGCACACTGTAAAGGGAAATGCGGATACCTTCCCCTCCGCCGGGCGAGAAGAAAGGCTCCATGAAAATCTGGATATACAGATCCCTGAACTCAAAAATATCCAGCGCCCAATAAACGCAGGTAGGGATGGTTCCCAAAACCAGCATCGGAATCAAAACTTCCCGGATCAGGTCATAGAACCAGGTGGCGCCAAACAGCAACTTATCTTTGGCCTGCTCCGGTACGTAGGTAAGTCTTGCCTTGTAGGTTTCCACCCGCTTGTCCAGCCGTTTCTCTTTGTACAGGAGTGTGAGGTCCCAGATAGTGGCGATTCCCAGGATGATGGCCAGCTGGACATACCACCAAGCCAGGATGATAAGCGCCAGGAATATGTAGCCTGCCCAGCCGACAACAGTGGCAATGGCCGTGATACCGAAGGAAACCCATCCCACTACCATATCGGTGGTATCGGCCTTGGGACCGTACCGCAGGTTTACCGTAAGCTGCCACACTGCCATGGCAAGCAGGAGGGGCGGGAATACAAAATTCAAGAATGCATTGGGAACAAACAGAACTCTGCAACTGATCACGATCAGAGCCGTGATAATGGTGGGCATATACATCCGGACACCATCCCTCAGTTTAGAGGGATTTAGGCGGATGAGCAGAGCCGTGTTAATGGCGATCAGCAGTCCGAGGAAGGTTTGTATGATGGAAAGTGCCTTGCGGGCTATGTCGTCCAAGTTGCTTTCATAGCTAAGGATGAGGAACAGAACGCAGGCAAGAAGCAGGGCAATATAAGGCTTCTGTTCCTTTTGTATCCAATTCCCAAGCGGTTTTATAAAACGGTAGAGCGGCCAGAGAATGAGCGCGGAAAGTCCCCAGAGTATGAAGAAAGCCAGAATGTAAATTACCCACCAATAGACTCTGGCCGAGTTGGAGAGCATATTGTCATTGGCAATCTGTTCATTGGAATAATCTACTGTATCAGAGTAGAGCGCTTTCCATACCAAAGAGAGGCGGTATTTCTCTCCAACGGCTTGGCGGGCCTCCCTCCAGTACCTGCCGGGATGGGTCAGGATGGTGGTCCAGGGAATCTGCCCCTCTACAAACACCTTATTTTCAATGATATCGTAGTATTCCCTTGCATACTTGTACGACTCTTCCAAACGAAGCCGGGCTTCCTGGTAATGGGTGCTGTCGGCCATTGCCATCTCACGTGAAGCAGCGTACATCATCAGAAGTTCAGAGGCGTAGAACAGACAGGTATCGCGGTCCCGCTGTCCCTGCTCGCTCAGAATGAATGCCGGAACGGCTTCTTCCGTGGCCGATGTGTCCTGCACCTGCGTCATAGCCGTGATTGCATCCACTTTCTCTTCCAGCTCCTGCTGCAGGAGACTTGCGTTGTGCAGCAGATGGGCATCCAGCGTGTCGTTGTGATAAGCCAGGCTGTCCGGTACCACATCCAGATCCTCCAGTTCCGGCGGAAGGCGGCGAAGGGACTCTATCAGACGCGCATACCGGTTGATATCGATATCCAGATTGCCTACGATGCGGTCGTAGGGGGTGCGGTTCTTGTTGAAATTCTCGTACTCCTGAGTCACCTTTTCCAGCGCATAGCTGACATCGAAGGTATATTCCTGCTTCTGGGAATACAGCATCAGCGACAAATCGTTGCACTTTTTTGCAATTTCCACCATCTGCCGGTGCTGCACCTCGTATTGTTCCTGCAACTGCTTCTGTATCTGCGTTTTCTGTCGGTAATCATACGAGAGTTCCCGTCGCAGGTTGGACAGGGTTGCATCCAAATCCATTCCCGTAAAAACGGCCATCGCCGGCACCGCCACGAGCAGCAGCGCCGTAAGTGCAATTAGGAGTTTACGTTGTTTCATATTTTTGCTTTTAACTATAATCTAGTATTTAACTAAACATAGTTAGTAATTATTTTTTGAAACAACAATAAGCCTAAGATGCAAATCGGCATCTTTTGCAGATTCTGAAAGATTTTTGCAGATTCTGAAACTAATTCTCCCGCATCCACGCCGTTACAGTCATTCCCGTATGCTGCTTGAATGCTGCGCTGAATGTACTGTAACTGCGGAAGCCGCTCTCGTAGGCTAAATTCTGAGCGGTAATCATACGATGTCCGGAAACTGCCTCCCGGTATAGCCGCATAAAATGCCGGATGCGCAGTCCATTGATGTAGGCGTTGTATGTGAGCCCCTGCTGGGCAAAGTACTTGCTCAGATAACTGTGGTTGGTTCCGATGGCAAGGGACAGTTGAGCCAGGCTCAAGTCGTGTTGCAGGTATAGCTGTGCCCTCTCGCATTTCGTTTCCAGCAGCGGGCCGATGTTGTCGGGAATCGGCGAAGACGCCTCCTGAACCGCCGGAGCGGCGGGAATTAACTCCTGCAGCGTTTCCACGCGCCATACCAGAAACACCGTGAGAAACAGTATATCGGCCTGCAGAAGATAAGCTAAAGTCCGCCCCCCTGTCTCGACGGTTTCGTACATCGCAAAAAAGATAAGGAAAACGGCCAGCACCAGAAGACTCATTCGTATCTCCTTGTGTTCCAAGTCGGCATAATTTTCCTGCAGCCAGCGCCCGTAGTGACGGACAGAAAAGACCATGAAAAGCGTAAAGACTACAATGAAAAGCAGGGCGTAAACGATTATAAAGGTAAGAATGCCCTTGTTCCCCAACGAAATAAAGAGGGAATATAGGAGAAGGAGTGGCAGAAGGGCCAGGCAAAAGGGCCAGAGAGGACGCCGCCTGTCTTGCAGCATGGAAAGGAGCGTACCCATCATTGTGGGAAACACTGTGATGATATCCAGGCAGCACGTTACTGCATAGCTTGCTATGGGATCTTTCGAAAGAGGATGGGTAACAGCAAGAATCCACCACACGTGGCTGAACGCACCTGCAAGCAGGAAGGCCGCCGTCCAACGGCGCAGGCGCACAGGAGACGTCACTTCCGGCGCAATGGCATTAGCCTTTCTGAACAGAAGATAGAAGGCGGCCACTATGCCGGAAATCGTTACGCCCCCAAAGAGCATAACGTAAAAAATGTCATCCAGTAATTGCCGATAGTCCATTCGTTTCCGCCTTTGTGAGGGGCAAAGATACTTAAATTTATCCAAATGGCGTAATTATATCGTCGTGAATATGAGTAAAGAAAAAAACATGTTTTGTGCTTAACCGCCACGTGGTCTTGGGGCAAAGTTAATAGCTGTGTAATTATGAAAGACAAATATACTCCTTTTGGGACAAAATCAGTATATTTGCGTTTCTATAGGAGTTGTATGAAAAAACGCAGATATATCATCCTATTAACAGCCGTGGTTGCGGCGCTGTCGTTGTTAGTAGGCTGTTCAAAGCCCGACCGCAGCGAGGAAGCCACCCAGCTGAAAAACGAGCTCCAGGATATATTATTCTCGAACCCGGAACAAGTATTGGAACGGGTAGACAGTGCTGAACTGGCCGGCGTGTTCACGGAAACTACGGCCAACCTGATCCGGTCCAATGTCTACGGGCGGATGGGCCAGACGCAACTGGCTCTTTTCTACGGCGAGCAAATCAAGCACAGTCCCGAACTCAGGAGTGAAGGCGTCAACTACTATTCGGCCCTTCTCCAGCTTACTTCGCTGCTGAACAAAAATGGCGAATGGGGAAAGGCCATCCATCTGGCCGACGAGATTATGGCCGACGTGGATAAAGGTGGTTTGGACGAGCAGATGGCCCTGCGGATCAAAAGTCGCGCGTTTACCAACAAAGCCAGTTGCGCGCAGAATATGGGGCTTCTGGAAGAGGCCGAATGTTATTATCTGGAAGGCATCGACCTGATGATGGGCGTTGTGCAGCCCAAAGATTACTGGATCATAGATGCCCTGGTTGTAGCCGTAATAGAGACCACGGAGTTCTACCTTGAGCAGGAAATGCCCCAGAAAGCTCTGCCTATGGTGGAGAAGGCCGATACAGCCATGGCCCGTATGGCCCGCTGTCCCGACATGCCGGAGTACGTCCTAAACAAACGCGTCAACAACCTGACCATCAACCAGGCCCTTGCCTATGCCGCCAACGGCTATTTCGACAAAGCCGAGTCTCTGTACCGGAAACATCGGCAAGCTCCCGATCTGTCGCCCTATGACTTGATAGCCGAAGCCCGCTACCTCACAATGGCCGGCCGTTATGACGAGGCCATCCGTCTGTTCCGCAAGACCGATTCCCTCTATCTGGCCCAGGGCAGCGCCATCAACAGCGCCTACATTGACAACTATATGATGAGCCAATACAAGGCCTTGCAAAAGGCCGGACGCACAGACGAGGCTATGACATACGCCGACCGTATGCGCCACTTAAGCGATTCCATCCATCTGGAGGAGCGGAAGATGGAGATGGAGCAGCAGGAGGTCATCCGTGAGAAAGAGGCCGAAATCACCAGCCGCCGCCACTCGCTGGCTGTTCACCGCATCATCCTCCTATCGGCCATCATCATCCTCCTCCTCGTGGGCTATCTCCTCGTACGCACCCGCATTTACAACAAGGCGCTGGAGGAGAAGAACCGCAGCCTCTATCAAGAGATCCAGCAACGGGAGAAGGCCGAGGCCGAAGAGCGCGAAGCCCTGCGGGAAAGGCCGGCCGAGACGCTTTCGCAGAGTGAGCTACTCTACCGCCGCTTGTGCGAACTGATGCAGGACCCCGAAGTCTTCACCAATCCCGACACCAACCAGGATACACTGGCCAGCCTGGCCGGTACCAACCGCACCTATATCTACGATGCCCTGCGCGAGTGCGCCGGCGTAACGCCTACCGACTTCATCAACGGTTACCGCCTGCGCTATGCAGCCCGCCTGCTGGCCACCACTTCTGATTCCGTATCCCTTATTGCCGAACTCTGCGGCCTTTCCCGCCGCACCTTCTACCGTCTTTTCGACGAAGCTTATTCCATGTCCCCTTCGGACTACCGAAAAGCATCCAAAAAGTAGATTTTGAAGGATTGGCACAATGATTTGTAGGGGTGGCACAACTGTCCACCCCTTTTTGCATACCTTTGCTCCCGGATTTAACGAGCAAAACGTATGGATTTCACCTTCATCCTCACCGTAGCCCTGGCAGCCGCCATCATCGTCATCGTACTGATGCTGGTGGCCATCATCATTTTCCAGCGGTGGCGGATTGGTGAAAAGAATGCCGCTCTGGCCCGGTTTATCCAAGAGAATATCGAACTGCTAGAGGAACTTAATAATCACACAAAGATAAGACGATGAGAATGCGAACTTTGATGATGGCCGTAATGCTGCTGACGACCCTTTCAGCCCACGCGCAATGGCGCGTCGGCGCTACCACCGGAGGAGACTACAACTTCTACTCCATGGACAAGCAGTACATGACAGACTACGAGATTCAGGGCTCCCCTGGCCTCACCGTCGGCGCCTCCGGGCAGTACAACTTCAAGGACTGGCTGGGCGTGCGCGTGGATCTCAACTTCACGCAGAAGAACTACCAGCTCCATCGTGCTATGCTCGACAAATGGGAGTATTGCTATCGCAACGACTACGTGCAGCTGCCCGTAATGGCCGCCTTCAGCTTTGGCGGTAATCGGCTGCGCGGCTTCTGCAACCTGGGTTTCTACACCGGCATCTGGCTCAACAGCCATCTCTCCGGCACCGACTTCAACGTGTTCAGCGACGAGTGGGTGGACATCGACGAGGACGTGAAGTTCAACGCTGACCGCGACAACCGCTGGGATGCCGGTCTACTGGCCTCGGCCGGTCTGGAGTACCGCATGGCCCAGCACTGGGCCATCCAGTTCGAAGCCCGCTACTACCACGGCCTTACCTCTACCACCAAGCCCTATATGCGCGTCGAGGATTATCGCTACAACAGCACCTTGGCCTTCCAGGTAGGCGTGTATTATTTGTTCAAGTAAAGTTCAACCCTCAATCGTTCATCATCCATGAAAAAGATATTATCCATCACGGGTGCGGTGCTCCTGCTGTTGACTATGGGAGCCTGCCGCCCTGAGAGCGACACGCTGGTATCCTACGACCACAATGACAAATTGGTGTTCGCTGCTGCCGACACCTCCTTTGCCGCCAAGTTCCACATTATGTGGAACGGACTGAACCAGAACTATACCATCTGGGACTACGAGGCCGAGCACGGCGTGGACTGGGATGCCATCTACGACGAGTACTATCCCCAGTTCGAGGCCCTCGACCGTCGCGCCAAGGACGCCACCGTGACCGACGACGAGTTGAAGACCCTCTTGCAGAAGACCCTCAGTCCGCTGCACGACGGCCACTTCAACTTCGAAATGAAGAACCACAAAACGGGCAATACCGTGACCTATATGCCCTCCCTGGACCGCAATGCCTCGCGCGACGACTACGCAATGGCCAGCACCTTCAAGCCCGACCTCACCTACTATACCGATGTGGCCCATAACCAGGTGGAGACCGATGCTGAGGGCAATCCCATCGTAATGAGCTATAGCACCGACGCCCTTGGCCTGCTCATGCGCTTCCTCGGCACACCCGGCATCGGCCTCCAGTGGGTGATGGGCCGCATCCAGGAGCTCTCTGCACTACCTAGCCCCACCGAGATGGAGACCTTCCAGCTCCAGCAGCTGCAAGGCTTCTACCAGGAGCTGAGTGCCATCGAGGGCGCTTTGATGGACGCCGCCGTCGCCCTCTACAACCGTCTGCGCGAGAAGTACAGCTTCCTCGAGATTCCCGGCCATGACTACATCGACCCCCTCTTCGTCACGAAAGGCATCACGTTCAACTACGCCCTGCTCAAAGGCAATATAGCCTATTTCCACGTCAGCAGCTTCGCTATGACGCTCTATTTGGATGATGCCCGCACACAAAAGACCTTCAACACCTCCGAACCCGCCACCATGTATCATATCCAGCAGATGCGCGAGGTGTGGCAAGCCTGGTTCAACACCGTGCAGCAGCTCCACCGAAACGGAACGCTCGGCGGTGTAATCCTGGACGTGCGTAGCAACACCGGCGGCAACGTGGATGATTACCAGTACTTTGTGGGTTCACTGGTGCCCTCCGGCGGCCTGCACGTCGGCTACCAGCGCTACAAGCGCGGCACCGCCCGCTACGACTACTCCCCGATGATGGAGGCCACCGCTCCCACCATGAGCACGCCCCACGAGGCCATCACCGAGCCCGTCGTCATCCTCACCAACTGCAGGTCTGTCAGCTTGTCCGAGATGTCCTCCCTGGGCGTCAAGACCATGCCCAATGGCAAGGTTATCGGCAAGCGCACCTGGGGCGGCCTCTGCCCGCTGGGCACCAACGACCTCAACACCTTCAACTACTCCGGACATATCGGCGTGAAGGGCGAGACCGCCGTCTATGGCTATGTGCCTATGCTCGCCGCCTTCACACTCGACGGGAAGCTGATTGAAGGCGAGGGCATCACCCCCGACATCGAAGTGGACTTCAATGAGACGCTTTTCCAAAGCACTGGTCGTGACTCTCAACTGGAGCGCGCCCTCCAGTATTTGACCAGTGGCAACTGATTTTATATGAAAAAGATATTCTATTTGTTGGTATCGGCCATTGTGGCACTGGCTCTGAGCGCCTGCCATACAGACAATCCCGACGAGCCGAAGAACATGGTTGACAACGGCGTGTGGCCCGTGCCCGCCGACGCCGGGGACGAGAGTTACAAGCCCGGCGACGATTTCTTTATGTTCTGCAATGGCGGGTTCTGGAAAAGCGCCCAGGTAGATGAATCAAAAGTCGACGTCAATTGCTGGGCAAAGGTGGAAGTGCCCAGGTTAATGGATCAGCGCCTCTCCGCCTTGAATATCCCCTCTCTGGAGAAAATCAAGAGCGACATCGCCCGCCGCGACGAGGCGACCATCGCCTTACAGCAGCAACGCTTGCAGGAGGCAATGGCCCGCGTGGAGGCCCTCCAGACCCACGAAGAAGCCTGGCGGCTGGCTGCCAGGATGATGAAAGAGGGCTATCATATGACTGTCAATCTTTTACCCTTCTCGCATAATGGACGCCTCGCTCTCTGCATCGGGATCGATAATGCAAACGACTACGCAGCATCCATGTTCAAGCCCGGGGATGATCCGGCGTGGCGGCTGGCGAATGACCCTGGGGTGCTTGCACAGGTACGTCCGCTTATGGACGCCGCCACCAAAAGCATAGACGCGGAGCAGTGGCCTATGCTCGTTACCATGATGCAAGAGCTGGGCGTAGCGTCCGAGAACGCCTATTTCATGGGCGAATACCCAAACGTTGTTCAGCAGGGAAAGGCGGAAGCTGTTATCGATGTGTTCAACACGATTCAAAACTTTGGCGTTGACGAGTTCTGCGAAAAAATACTCCTCCCCGCCATCAGGGAAGAGGCCGTCCTGTTCAGCGACGAGACCTCATTGACACAAGAGGAGTTACTGAACATCATCAGCAAGAAATACCTGCGTTATGAACGCTCAAAGGTCTTTGCCGATGCATATGTCAACGCCGAAATGAAGCAACGTGCGATCGCCCACTGCGAACAGATGCGCGAGACCTTCCGCCAGCGCATCGACGCCAGCACCTGGATGAGCGACGCCTCAAAACAGAGCGTCCGCCGCAAACTTGACGCTATGACCTTCAACGTAGGCTGCCCAGACCAGTGGATGCCGGAGGGTCTGCCCGACCTGAGCGCCTGCGAAACCATCCTCGACGATGTGCTCGCCCTGCGCCGAACTCTGTTACAATTCAACATCGGCCTTGCAGGCCAGCCCACTGTCAAGGCCGGCTTCCTTAGCAACATCGCCAACTCGTTTGAGCTCACCGAAGCCAACGCCTTCTATGCGCTCAATCACAACTCTATGAACATCCTGCCCGCATGGCTTATGGAGCCCTATTATCAGGAAGGTGCCAACGAGGCGTTCAACTACGCCACCTACTATTGCACCGGTCACGAGATGACACACGGCTTCGACACCACCGGCTCACAGTACGACTGGCAGGGTGATCTGGGAAGCCTCTTCGCCAGTGAAGCCAACCAGCAGGAGTTCCTGCGCCGCGCACAGCAACTGATCGACCGCTACAATCAGTTCGAGGTCCTGCCCTGGTCACTGCCCGGACTCTATGCCGACGGGGCCTTTACTGTGGGCGAGAACATTGCAGACCTGGGCGGATTCCTTCTGGCCTACGAGACCTATCTACGCCACCTGCGTGAAGCGGGCTTCACCGGTGACCAGTACGACTTGCAGCGCCGCCGTTTCTACCTAGCCTACGCCTGGCAGATGCACGGCAAATACAGCGTCAAATACGCTCACGACCGCACCCTTGGCGCCGATAACGCACCCGGTGCCAAGGACACGCACTCCCTTCTCCGAGAGCGCGTCAACGGCGTGGTTATGAACACCGAAGACTGGTATGAGCTCTTCCCCATCCAACCCGAAGACAAGCTATACTGCAAGGATGCGGACCGCGTGAGAATATGGTAATTATCAATCAAATAACAATCAAAATTATGAAAAAAAATCTGATGACGCTCGCAGCCGTCCTTTGCTGCGCCACCTTGTTCACATCCTGCAACAAGAACAATCCCGACCAGCCCCAAGCTCCGGACACCACCCCTGCTTCTGCCGTAATGAACTACTCATTTACGGTCACCGATGACCTCTTCAACGCGTTCAATCTGACTGTGGAGTACTACGATGCCGCCGGTGCGGTAAAGACCGAGACTATGACTTCGAAGGAGTGGACCAAGTCTGTCCAAACCAACAAACTGCCCGCCACCCTGGGCGCCCGCGTGAAAATGAAATTGAAGGACGGTTTCGATTCCTCCAAAGAGGGCGTATTCAGTGCCAAGCACTCCTACCACTACGAATACTATGTGGTAAACAAGAGCAATGAGAAGCTCGGTAGCACCACCTCCAACGGATCGTCAGGCGGCTCAGATATGAAGTATGACAAGGTTCCCGCCTATGCCGAAAAGTATGTGGACAAACCCATTATGAAGTTTATCTTCGACTTTGCCGCTAACAGCACCTCCACCAGCGGCAGCTGGGAGTAATAAACGAAAAGCCCTCGCAAAAATGCGAGGGTTTTTAGTGGAGGTGAGCGGACTCGAACCGCTGTCCAAACGTCGCACCAGGCGGCTTTCTACATGCTTATCCTTCCTTTGGTTGTAGGGGAAGCCCTGCCGGAAGGCGGGCGAAGCGTCCCTTAGCCTTTAAATCTTAGCCGGCTTTAAAGGCGTCCACCGGAGCAGCCTCAAATGGATGATACCCCTTGATCGGCCCTTATGAGGCGGAAGTTCCGAGGGATACTCGTCGGCCCCGCAGCCTTGGCGGGACGGATTAAGCTAATTTGCTTGGCAAATTAAGCAGCGAGTGCATAGTTGTTGTTGGCAACTGATTGTTCGAGGTCTGAGATTTACGGGCAAGGCCTCCACGCCCGGCATGCTTACCATCCAGCATCGGCGCTGTCAAAACCAAAACACCCCCATGACTGAACTGAGCGCAAAAATACGCAAAAAAACCGAATTATCAAGGTTTCCGGGGTTCGTCCGGAAGGAAGCGCCGCGCACCGATATAGCGCATCTGGTAATAGCTCTGCGTGGATTCACTCTCGATGACACCGCCCGAAGAGGAGGCGTGGATGAAGCGGAAACTCCCCCGCTCCTCGTCAATGGATACCACAATGCCCACGTGGCCGATATTCCGCACGCTCCCCCGCTGGCCGAAAAACACCAGGTCGCCCTTCTGCAAATCGGCGAAGGACGCCACCTCCCGGCCTTCCTTGAACTGCGCCCCCGTATACTGTGTCATCTCATAGCCGAAGTGCTTGTACACATAGCGGGTAAAGCCGGAGCAGTCAAAAAGCTTGGGACCGGAAGCGCCTAATTTATAAGGTGTTCCTAAAAACGTGCGGGCGTAGGCAACCACCTGGTCACCCAGCGTTTCCGCCTGCTTCTGAGCGGCCGACGAGGCTGGTTTCTTGGCTTCAGGGGCCGATTGTGCCGGCTTCTTTTCCTCTGCCTTGCCCTGGGGCGCCTCCACCACCCCCACCTCACGCGTACGAAGTGAGGAACCATCCAGGGTGGCCGATCCGCCAGTTCCCTGGCGCATACTCCCGCAGGAGAGCGCCAGAAGAAACAGGGGTACACAGACAATCGGATACTTCATCGGCCGTCTTATTGTTTCATGATGGCCTCATGGCCCTCTCCGTCCACCAGAGTGACAAAGGGGCCGTCTATACTCTTCACCTGGAACGAAAGGTTCTCCTGCACGGAAGGACGAGAATCATCCACGTTCTGGATCAGGTTCACAGAAATTGTGCTGCCCACTTTCAAAGAAGCATAGGGAGCATAGCGAATCTGGATGAGCCGGTTGGTAGACGGTTCCATAAGGGTAAATACGCCGGTGGTCCCTTCTGCGTCACGTCCCATACGCAGTTGCATTTTCTGGGGTACGAAAGTCCATGTCAGGCCGGCCATGCCGTAGAATCCCGGTTCCTTGCTGTAGTCCGTCTGCATGCCCTGCGTTACGGTGAGTGTCTGAACAAGGTCTTCATGACGGAAGGTAATGGTCCCTTCACGGGGTTCGCTGCCGGTATTTTCTTCCACCTGGAAATACAGATGTTTTTCGGTTAGCGCCTTAGTATCCACCCTCTGAATCCACGAAACGCCGATTTCCATCTCCGGTTCCACGTTGGTGCGAAGCAGGATATCCAGCACGGTGGCTTCGTAAGAGAGCTCCGCCTTGTCCGGCGAAAGCAGGATGGCATTGTTCTGCGCCTGCGTCACTTTCACACTCTCCGAAAGGCCCAGTTCCTCGTTGAAGAAACGGATGGAAGCCTCCCGGGATTCATAAGTGTCATTGGCCGATACCTCGAAGGTATAGCTGTCCGTAGACATGGCCCGGGTAGTAACCTCCGAAAGCCATTCCACTCCCTGGGGCAATTCCATGCTAACCTCCACATTGTGACGTACTTCCACCGTAAAGGTTCCGCCGTCTGCGGAAACCGTCTCCTGGTTGGAACTGAGCACCAGCGTGGGCTCCGAACCTTGCTGGAAAACCTTGAAGGTCTCCTGTCCCAACGACGAGGAAACCACCACGGCGCCTTCACGTTTCTGGGTGTCCTCATTGGCCAGGACTTTATAGATAAGCGTATGATTGGTAAGCCCTTTCGTCTGTACCGGAACCAGCCATTCAGCCCCCGCCGTCACAGAGCTGGAAAAAGCGATGTTGGTGCTCACCTGGATGGTGAAATCACCTCCTTCCGCACCGAATTCCTGTTTGGAAGCCGTTGCCGTAAAGGCGTCCTTCTGCTTCTGGGTCACCAGCAGGGTCACCTGGGCCGTGCCGCACTTCACCTGGACGGTGGCACGGCGTTCGTCGTACTCTTCGTTCGGACTCACCTGGATGGTCAGGGTCCCCTTTCCCTTGTTCCCGCTTTCCGGGCTCAGGCGCAGCCAATCGGCCCGTCCGTTGATAATGGAAGCCTTCCAGGCATCGCTGGAAGTGAACGAGACGGAAAGCGAGCCGCCAGTAGCGTCCAACACGGGATTCGTATTTACGCCGGCATCCCATTTAACGGTGGGCGCGTCCACGATACCGGGAGTGATATCCGTACCCGGAATATTCGTGCCTCCTTGGCAGGAGACTATCAGCAGAGCCGCGACGGCCCATCCCATATAGTTGATCTTTCTCATGACGCTTCTCATTATTGGACAACGATTTGACTCTCTACCTTTTCTTCCCGGCCGTCGGCAAACTGCAGACGGACCGTGAGAATATGATTCCCGGCCGACAGTACTACGCTTTCACCCTCCACAGGCATTCCGTCGAAGAACCATTGGACGCCGGACGGTTTGGCGACAGGGCTGCTTACCAGCTTCAGCGGCAAGTGCTGCCCGCTGGAAAGCGTTCCGGAAGGAAGGTCTATATAACTGATTCCCAGGTCTGCGAACGTGGCGGCCGGGTCCAGTTTCTTGGGAACGTCCACCATCATGTCAATCACTGCGTTCCCGTATGTAGAAGTCCTGTCTGCCCAGGAAGACGGGTCGGGCGGTACCGATGTGTTAAAGGACGAGCTTAACATAAATCCCCCCTCCGGACTATCTTTGTTTAAATCCGCAACCGCCGGATAATCCGCATCGGACGATTTGATGAGATAGCCCACATACAGGTCTGTTCCGGCAGGGATCGTCACCATGGCGTCGGAGATGTCCACCCGGTTAGCGGGAGCATCAGAATATACCGTAGTGTTCACCTTCTGGACGCGCCGGGAGAAGGTCCGCGTAGTAGTGCCATAATCCACAAACACCCAAACCTCCTCACCCGAGGCCTTGGTAGAGAAGCCGATGCTGTTGATGACCCCGCCCACATAGTCTTTCAGCTCTTCTTCCGTATAATGCTGGGCCACCGCATAATCTGATACATTTGTGAAGCGGACGCTTGTATATTTTTCAATCGGGAATTGCGTTTTGGTAACACCCGTTTCCCCGCCCTGGATAACCGATTCCAGCGAGACATCCCGACGCAGCGCCCAGCCTTCGGCCAGGATATGCTCCGCATAATAGCCCGAGGCGAAGAAGGAAAGCTGCAACTGCTGGGAGTAGGTATCCTCAAGGGAAACGAAATAATAGCCATATTCATCGGTCACCGCCTCCAGATAGCCGCTCGACGAGGCGCGCGCCGCGGCACGGGCCGCCGACAAGGTGAGCGACCGGGTCATCGCCCGGGCGGGTCCGGATGCCGATGAAGAAGCGGGTTCAATGAGTACCACGGCGTCTTTCAAAGGCTCGCCGGTCTGGGCGTCGGTCACATAACCCGATACGCTCCGGCTTCCTTGTGCAAAGACAAAGGAAGCCTTTCCGTCGGCATAGTTGATGCCGCTGAGCTTGCCGGCGTCGGTGCCATCCCACGCCCGCAAACTGTAATCCCTCACATCATAACTCACGTCCCAGTCGGAATTCTTCGGAAACACCCACAGCGAGTAGAAGCTGTTCTTGTAATTCTCGTTGTACATAGTGTATTTGCCGTAGGGCCGAAGCGAATCGTCCGGAATCTCCAGGTAATGGCAGGGGTGGTCGGAATAGCCGTTGATCAGGTCCCAATCGTCCCAGCGCTGTGTGGCCGTTTTCCCGCTCACAACGTTCTGGGAGCGGTCCACGTGATAAATGATCATCCCGGGAGGCAGCGTGCTGTCGAAACCCTTCCCGTCCCGTACTTCCGGAAGGAAGAATTCCCCCTCATTATTGGTGGGAATACGATAGAACGTGGGGGTGTCCAGGCCGGGGATCTGCTTTTCCCCGGGCGTATCCAGGTCGTGTACCTCCTTGATGTAACCCAGGATATAACGTTCATACACACTCATACGGGCGGGAATGATTCCGTCACCGTTGTGGTTACCGCTGGCCATCAGGTTCCAGGAGCTGGGATGGATGGCCTGGCCGTCTTCCTCATAATTGGTATCGTACAGGTCCGGAAGACCCACCACGTGGCCGAATTCGTGGCAGAAGGTGCCGATTCCACTACGGTCCGAACCTGATTTTCCCCGGAGTTCGGACGAACAGGCATAGGTTTTCAGGTAAACCCCATCATGGATAACGCTGCCGCTGATGCTGCTTTTATGGGGCCAGATGGTGTCCTCTCCGCCGCCGGCAGACTGCGCATACCCTGGAAACAGCAGATAGATGCTGTCCACGTTTCCATCATCGTTCAAATCGTAGGCGGAAAAATCCACCTCCGCATCCAACAGGGCGGCGGCTTCCTTGATCATGGTACGGGCCATATCATAATGTTTTTCGCCGTCCCCCGACGGGAAATCCGTGTGCTTACGGGAAAGCGTAACCGGCCCGTATACGTCGAACACCGGCGTGAACTGTCCCTGGGACGCGTCCATATAATAATCACGGGCCGATCCCACGCTGCCATTGTCGCTGAAGCCGCTTTGGTTCAGGGCGCGGGTAAAGTAATCATCGGCCCCGGCACGGAAACGCTGGTCCGACCACTGGACCAGGATCACCAGGAAATGCTTTTCCCCGAAGCCCAGTCCTTCCTGACGGGCGGGAGCCAGCGCGGCATCACGTGCCTGTCGCCGGGCTTTGGCCTCCGCAATCATGACGCGGTTGGGACGGGAGCCGTTGTCCGGCCTCCACCAGCCGTCTGGGCCCTTCCGGTAAACAGTACGGCCGTCCTCCGATGTGTACCAGCTGCAGAACTCGTCGCCGTGCAGGCGGAGCGTGATGGTACTGCCGTCCGGCTGCCGCATCCTGAGGGGGTTCGGCGTGGCCGAATCGGCCCATATAACCAGCCATCCGGAAACGGCCAGCAAAAAGAGAAGTGACAGGAATACTTTTTTCATATTTATTTAAGGATCAATTCTTTTACATATCCAACAGTAGGATCTTCCCCGGTAAACAAATCATCTTTTGCCAGGAAAGCATTCATTTTCTCCACAAGTACATCCCGCTGGAAATACAGCTGGCTGCGGATTACGGAAGAGCCCAGGGTGATATAGAGTTTGCCTCCGCGGAAAAAGCGCTTGAGGGTATAAGCCGATGCCCCGGAACAGGCGTCCCAGGCCGCAAAGACCCGTTGCGTATTGAGCCCGGCCGTAAGTTTCATGGACTGGATGTACTCCCGCACAACCTGATCCATGCCGATAGCTTCCTTCCTGTGAATCTGTACCGCCATCCCCCCCTATTCCGCTTTGGTGAATTCTCCGCCGCGTGTGGTAAAATACGCGCGGTCATCGGTCATGCGGTCCACGATGCCGGCCAGGCGCGCCGCGTCCGTGTCCGTAATGAAGATCTGGCCGAAATCGGCCCCCGCTACCATCCCGATGAGGTTGGAGATACGGCCCAGGTCCAGTTTGTCAAAGACATCGTCCAGCAGCAGCATGGGCGCAAAACCATAGGCGCGCTTCATAATTTCGTACTGGGCGAACTTGAGGGCTACCAGGAAACTTTTCTGCTGTCCCTGGGAGCCTGCGCGCCGGATGGGATGACCGTCCATGGAGAAAAGAAAGTCGTCCCGCTGGATGCCAGAAGTGGTGTAACGTAATCGGAAGTCTTGCTCCCGGTGCCGCTCGAAAACTTCTGGTAATGAGCTGTTTTCCAATTCAGATTTATACGAAATGGACACTTCCTCCCGATTGCCGGAAATGAGTCGGTAGTACTGGGATACTACGGCTTGCAAATCGGCCGCAAGGCAGGCACGGGCCTGATGAACCAGCGCGGCCGGAGCCGCCATGCGCTGGTCCAATACCGCCAACAAGGAAGGGTCCGGATCCTGCTCTTTAAGCAGCTTGTTCCGCTGAGCCAGCAGGCGGGTGTAAGTTTGCACGGCCGCCAGATACTCCCGGTCCATCTGGGAAAGGACGGCATTGGAAAGACGCCGGCGCTCCTCTCCGGATTCACTCACCAGGGCAATGTCCCCCGGAGAGACCATAACCACGGGCAGGATGCCGATATGCTCTCCCATCCGGGCATAGGGTTTGTCGTCGCGCACCAGTTTCTTTCCCTCCGGCCCCACTTTCAAGGCAAAACGGGATTCCAGTCCGTTTTCCATGGAATAGGTGCCGCCCAGAGTGAAACCGTCCGTTCCATAGCGGAACTGGCTGGAATCCGGCGCCGGAAAGGCGCTTTTGGTCATAGAGAGAAAATAGATGGCATCCAGGAGATTGGTCTTCCCTTCCCCGTTGTTACCGCTGATGCAGTTCACGTTGGGACTAAAGGAAAGTTCCTGAAACGCGATGTTCCGGAAATCCTGTACGACAATCTTCTTTAGAACAGGCATTGAAAACGACGACTGATTAGATTGCAAATATATAAAATTTATTGTAAATTTGCGGGCTCAAAAGCTAATTAAGTAATAACAGATAATATGGCAAAAGTTAACAAAAACGAAGCGGAACTCCGTCAACAGAATATGGTTGAGGCCGTTTCCAAGACAGAAGAATTCTTCAAGAAGTATGGCAACCTCATGTACGGTTGCATCCTGGGTATCCTCATCATCGCCCTGGCCATCCTGGCCTACAACCGTTTCATCCTTCAGCCCAAGAAGCAGCAGGCCACGGACCAGATGGTCCGCGCAGAACGCTGGTTCGAGGCCGGTGAATACGAACTGGCCCTGAACGGTGACGACAACGACCCCGGCCTCCTGGACATCATCGACCAGTACGGTTCCAAGGCTCCCGCCTCCGTGTATATGTACACCGGCGTTGCCAAACTCCAGAACGGGGAATATGAGGAAGCCCTCAACTACCTCAAGAAGTACAAGGGCTCGGATCCCATAATGCTGGCACGTGCCCAGGCCTGTATGGGAGACTGCTACGTAGAGATGAAGGATTATGAAGCTGCTATCAGCTGCTTCACCAAGGCTGCCAAGACCACGGACAACGCCCTGGCCGCCGCTTACCTCCTTAAGGCCGGCATCGCCGCCGAAGCCGCCGGTAAGCCGGAGCAGGCCCTGTCCTTCTACCAGGAAATCAAGGACCTGTGGGCCAACGCCCCCGAGGCCATGGAAATTGACAAGTACATCAGCCGCATCCAAATCGCCGAATAAGTTATGGGAAGAGCGTTTGAATTCCGCAAAGAGCGCAAGATGAAGCGCTGGGGCCATATGGCCAAGACCTTCACCAAACTGGGCAAGGAAATCACCATCGCCGTTAAGCAGGGTGGCGCCGAAGTTACCGGCAACCCGCGCCTGCGCGCCCTCATCGCAGAGGCCAAGGCCGAGCAAATGCCCAAGGAGAACATCGAGCGCGCCATCAAGAAGGCCACCGAGGCCAAGACCGGCGACTTCAAGGAAATCATCTATGAAGGTTTCGGACCTTTCGGCATCGCCTACCTGGTAGAGGCCGCCACGGATAACAACACCCGCACCGTAGCCAATGTACGCAGCTACTTCACCAAGTGCGGCGGCGCCCTCCAGACCAGCGGCTCCGTGGCCTTTATGTTCGACCACAAGTGCGTGTTCCGCATCAAGGAAGACCCTGCCCATCCCATTGACGTGGAAGAACTGGAACTGGACCTCATCGACTTCGGCGCAGAGGAAGTGTTCAAGCAGGAAGTGGAGGACGAAGACGAGAACGTAACCGTGGAAATCTCCATTTACGGTGACTACACCGCCTATGGTCAAATCCAGAAATACATCGAAGAAAAAGGATACGAGCTCATTTCCGGCGGTTTCGAGCAAATTCCCAACGTGGATTTGAAAGAAGTGACGCCCGAACAGCGCGCTACCTTGGAAAAGCTCACCGGTCTGCTGGAGGACGATGAAGACGTCACCAACGTCTACACCACCCTGGCTCCGGAAACAGAGTAATTCCATCCCTTGAAAAAACTGTCCCTGCTGCTAATCCTGTTGGCATGTACGTCCTGCGGAGTCTTCCGATTCCGCTCTTCGGAACGTTACCTGCCAGGGCCTGCCATTCGGGATTATGTACCCAATGGGATTGTGGAGGAAGTGATGTATCCCTCCAGTGTTCCGGGACCCACCGCAAGAAGGATGATCGTGTACCTCCCGGCCGATTATTATCAGAGCCAGGAGCGATACCCGGTCATCTATCTTTTGCACGGCGCGCGCGGGTATGAAACCGCCTGGATCCGTTTCGGGGAAGTGTACGAAAGCACGGACAGCCTGACCCGAGAAGGCAAAGCCGCGCCCTGCATCGTGGTGATGCCCAACGTAAACCAGTACAACGACGACAAAGACTACGAAGGCGGCCGCTTCAAAGATGCCTGGGAGTCCATCTGGGAGGTGGACGGCGTGGTGGAATCGGCCTTTGTGCACGATGTAGTGCAACTGGTAGACAGCCTGTACCGCACCATTCCGGACAAGGCGCACCGGGCCCTCGCCGGCCTTTCCGTGGGAGGATACCAAAGCATCTGGATCAGTGCCAACCATCCGGATACCTTTGGATACGTGGCCGCTTTCTCGCCTTATATGTGGTGCCTGGGCAAGTCCAACCCCTATAAAAAGCAGTTCTATTCCAACCTGTACCCGAAACTGGCGGTTCAGTTTGCCAGTTCCGTGGAGGGCTACTATCTCTATGCCGGTGAACAGGACATTATGCTCCCCTCTACCGAAGATTTCCACAACAAACTGAACAAAAGAGGATACCTGCACCATTTCTTCCTCTTCCCTGGTAAACACGACTGGCCGGACGGCTGGATAGAGGAGTATCAGGATATGTTGCAGCGAGTATTCAAAAACTAGGGCCTTTCTTTTTTTGTATTTTTTGAGTACATTTGCATGATATGCAACATGTACAATCCTACCAGGTCGCCGGCCTGCGTTTCACCATTGAAGGAGATTTCCCCGTTCTTCAGAACCTGGAACCCTTCTGTTCGGAACAGGGAGAAGATATTTTCCGCCTGCAAGTAGTTTCCAGCCTGCTGCCGCTTCCCACCACGCCCGTTTACCGGACGGAAGACGGCCCCGGATTCCCGGAAATCTCCATCGATGCCCTCCCGGACGGCGGATACCGTTTCCGCATGCGTCCCCTGCCCGGAAAGCCCCTGGAGGCCGAACTTCGCACCAATACAAGCTTTTCCCAGGCCCAGTTGATGTTCCTGGGCAAAGACCACAGCTTTGCCCTGAACAACTCCCTCATGCTGCTGTACACCTTTGCATCGGCCGTACACGGTGCCCTGGAAATGCATTCCTCCGTGGTGATGAATGATGGGAAAGGGTACCTTTTCCTAGGCAAGAGCGGTACCGGAAAAAGTACGCACAGCAGCCTATGGCTCAAGCATATCCCCGGCACGGAACTCCTCAACGACGACAACCCCATCCTACGCCTGATGCCGGACGGATCGGCGCGGGTGTTCGGCTCCCCCTGGAGCGGAAAAACCCCTTGTTACAAGAACCAGGACGTGCCGGCGGGCGCCGTAGTACGCATCCGCCAGGCCCCGTTCAACCAGATAGAAAAGCTTCCCGCCGTGCAGGCCTATGCCTCCCTGATGGCATCGGCCTCCAGTTTCCGGCCTTTCCGCGAACTGGCCGAAGGCTGGCACCGCACGCTGGAAGGACTGGTGGCCGTACTCCCCTGCTATGTGCTGGACTGCCTGCCGGACCAGGCAGCGGCAGAACTCTGTTACAAAACCGTTCATGGATAAACGCATCGTCACCAACGAAGTGCTGCTGGAAGAAGCCGCAGCCCTCATGAATGAAGGACGCGAAGTGAGCTTCACGCCCCTGGGCAACAGCATGCTCCCCTTCATCCGTGGCGGAAAAGACGCCGTGCGCATGCGCAAACTGCCCCGGGTAGAAGTGGGAGATATCATCCTCATCCGCCTTCCGGGCCGATATGTCCTTCACCGCGTCATCGCGCTGGACGGCAACCAAGTCACGCTTATGGGAGACGGGAATATCACCGGCACGGAACAGTGCACCCTGGACGATGTCCTGGGCACGGTGGTGGCCATCGAGAAGGATGGCAAAACCGTTATTCCGGGCAAGGGACGGTTCTGGTACAAGATTAAACCTTTAAGAAGATACATTTTAGCCATTTACAGGAGATTACCCATATGAAAATCAAAGAAGGATTCATTCTGCGCACCATCTGCGGTGAACACGTTATAGTGGGCGAAGGCCTCACCCAGGTCAATTTTAACAAGATGCTCTCCCTCAACGAGAGCGCCGCTTATCTCTGGAAACAAGTCCAGGGCAAGGAATTCAGCAAAGAAGACATGGTGCAGTTCCTGCTGGACCAATACGAGGTTTCTCCGGAGCAAGCCGCCGCCGATGTAGACAAGCTCCTGGCCATCTGGATGAATGAAGGTGTGGTAGTGGAATGAAAAGCCTGAAAGCATGCGCACAAACGGTCTGGACGCTCTCGCGTCCCGTCCGCTGGCGGGTGGCCATCACCCTGGCCACAGGCCTGGTGCGCATTGCCGTATCGCTTTCCTTCGTCTGGGCCAGCAAACACCTGGTGGACATTGCCACCGGGGTGAGCACAGACTCCCTGGGCCGCGGAATCGGCCTGTTCCTGGGCATCCTGGCCGCCCAGCTGGCCACCATCGTTTTCATCAACTGGTGGGACGGCTACAACCAGGTAAAGACCCAGAACATCCTGCGTAAGAACCTGTTCGGGCACGTGCTCAGCAGCCGCTGGGACGGACGGGAACGCTTCCTCTCCGGAGATACGGTCAACCGCCTGGAAGAGGATATCCGCGTGGTGTCGGACCTTATCTGCGACCGCATCCCCGGCCTTATTATCACCAGCGTGCAGCTGCTGGCTGCCAGCGTGTACCTGCTCACCCTGGCTCCCAATCTGCTATGGGTGCTGGTCATCCTCATGGGTGCCGCCGTATTCGGCTCCAAGCTCTTCTTCCGCCAGATCCGGCAACTCATGGCCGCCATCCGCGCCCGCGAAAGTGAAATGCAGCAGCTCATGCAGGAAAGCCTGCAGCATCGTGTGCTGGTGCTCACCCTCACCAACGTAGAGCGCGTGCTGGAAAAATTCGGCTGGTTACAGGCCGATGTAGAAGACAACACCCGCAAACGCCTGAATTACAATGCTGTTGCCCACGGCCTCATGTTCCTGGGTTTCCAGGCCGGCCATGCCACGGCTTTCCTATGGGGGGTTGTAGGCATCCTGCACGGAACCGTTACCTATGGTACCATGACGGCCTTCCTGCAGCTGGTGGGTCAGGTGCAGCGCCCCATTGCCGAATTCGGCCGCCAGATTCCGGCCATCATCACGGCCATCACCTCCATCGAGCGCCTGATGGACCTGTTGGAACTGGAGCAGGAAAAACTGGAAGGCCCTGTTCTGCTGTCCGGTGCGCCGGAAATAACCCTCTCGCACGTAACCTACGCCTATCCCGAAGCCGAAGAAGCTGTTATCCAGGACTTCTCCTGCAGCTTCCCTTCCGGCAGCCTTACGGCCATCGCCGGCCCCACTGGCATCGGGAAAAGCACCCTCATCCGCCTGATTCTGGGGCTGTTGAAACCCACCCAGGGCAGCATTACCATCAACCAGGTGCCCGCCGGCAGCGCCCTGCGGGAGAACTTCATGTACATTCCGCAGGGAAATTCACTGCTCAGCGGCACCATCCGCACCAACCTGCAACTGGCAGCGCCGCAGGCCACCGAAGAGCAGATGAACCAAGCCCTGGAAACGGCCATGGCCCAGTTCGTCCACAAGCTTCCGCAAGGCCTGGACACGCCTTGCGGAGAAACCGGCAGCGGCCTCAGCGAAGGCCAGGCCCAGCGCATCGCCATCGCCCGGGCCCTCCTGCGTCCCGGCGGCGTGCTCATCCTGGACGAGAGCACATCGGCCCTGGATCCCCACACGGAAAAACAACTCTTACAGAACCTGCACGGCCGTTATCACGGAGAAAAGACCATCCTGTTCATCTCCCACCGCGAAGCCGTCATCCAATACGCCGACCAAATTGTAAAACTGGATTAAATACTATTAATACTATGAACCTCAAAGACAACAAGTACGCGCAATTCTATCTTTGCCGCGAAATGATGGACACCGTAGATGTAATCCGCAAGTTCAACCCGGAAACCGTCAACTTCATCGTGGAATCGGCCAAAAAGACCGGTCACATCCTATTCTCCGGCGAAGGTTCCAGCCGCATCATGCCAGCCAAGAACGCCATCCGCAAGGCCCTGCGCTGGGGCATCGATACCGTTACCCACACGGAAGGCTCCCACCAGGCCAGTGAGTACAAGCTGGACAAGTATACCGTCCTGCTGGACTCCAATTCCGGCCGTACCAAGGAAACCCTCATGCTGGCCAAGCAGTTGCAGGCCGCCGGTCACCAGGATTACTTCGGTGTAACCGCCAACGCCGGCACTCCTCTGGAGGAAGTGTGCAAGAAGACCGTTGTGCTGGGTTGTGGCTGGGAAAATGCCGTAGCCGCCACCAAGAGCGTAGTGGAACAGGCCCTGCTGTTTGAAACCGTGATCTGGAAACTCGCCGGCAAGGATATCGCCAAAGAGCTGAATGCCCTGGCCGATAAAGTGGAAAAGGCCCTCACCGTTGCCATTCCCCAAGAGGTGGTGGATTGGGTTCGCGGTGCCAAGACCATCTACTTCGCCGGCATGAACGACGGTGTAACGGAAGAGCTTACCCTCAAGACCAATGAGATCACCCGCCGCAAGAGCGACTTCCTGGAGGGCACCTACGCCCTGCACGGACCGGAAGAGGTCATGGAAGACGGCGATATCGTCTTCGTGGTCGAGCCCATACAGAGCGAGTACGAGAAATACCAGAAGGTCTTCGGCGGCGCCAACGTGCACGTGGTGGCCATCGACACCAAGCCCACGCCGTTCACCACCATCGTGGTTCCCGACGCCGGTGACCTCCAGGCCTATGTATACCTGGCTGCCGGTTGGAACACCCTGGTAGAAATTGCCCAGGCCGATGGAATCAACCTGGACAAACCTAACCGTGCCCGCAAAGTAGGCAACGAGATGTAAACTATTTCAGGGTAAGGGTATTCTTACCACCGTGAAGCGATTGCGTTTTCCCGTTCCACTGGAAAACACCGTCTACTCCCAGAGGCAGCTCTACCGTAGCGTGGAGCTGCTTCCCTTTTACCTTGTACTGGACGGTGATGGCACCCTGCGGATGCGGGATGGTGCCGCAGATTTCCTTGATATCACCCAGACGAGGCTCGATGCGCACCTTCTTGAACGCCACGGCGTCAGAATCGATGCCCAGCACCGTGCGGTACAGCTCGATATTAGGGCTGGCGCCCCAGGCGTGGCAGTCGGACCGGGTGCCGAATACATCGGCATCCTCACCCCAGGTGGTAAGGCCCATGGCCATATTCTCGCGCCAGGTATCCAGCCAGTTCAGGTAATCGTTGCCCAGGCCGGCCTTCACGTAAGCCTCGTGCAGGTAGAATTTGTAATAGATTGTGCACTGGGCCAGGGTTTCGTCCGCCAGAAGCTTCTGCGCCAGGGCCTTGGGATCCTCCACAATGCCGCAGAGAATGGCCAGGGCGTTGGGATGCTGGCTATAGGCATCGTGTTCCACCCTGTTGGCAAACAGGCCTTTCTCCGCGTCCCAGTAGGCTTTTTTCACGCCTTCGGCCAGGTGGGCGGCCTGTGCACGGTACTCCCCTGCCTGCCAGGTATTGCCCCTCACTTCCTCCATATCGGCCATGAGCTGGAGCGCATACAGGTACTGGAGATCCATGTTGCTGGAGCAGCCGTCGGCACCGGGAAGCTGCACCCCGCTGTGCCAGCTGTCGGGACGGTCGTTCACCCAATCGGAGAAGCTCCAGCCGGGAAGGTTCTTTACGCGGCCGTCTTCCTGCTGATAATGGTTGTAGTAGTGCATGATCTGTTCTGCGCCCGGGAGCAGATCCATCACGAAAGCCGTATCCCCGCCGTACATCATATAGTCGTGCAGGGCATAGACATAGCTAAGGGCATAGGGCTGGATGTGCTGCGGGAGGGTGGTGGGATAGCGGCTCTTGGTGATACCGTCGGCGCTGCGGGAGACATCGGCCAGATGGAGGAAATTCTTCACCAGACGGTCGTCTTTGCTGTTGTAGAGCGTCACCAGGGCCTGGATGCGGGTGTCGCCCAGGTACTGGAGCTGCTCATAGTACGGGCAGTCCATGTAGGTTTCCCAGGCGCAGAGGCGGGCTGTGCGCCAGCCGATTTCCAGCATCTGCTGCAGTTCCTGTCTGTCGGTGTTCAAGTTGGCATCCAGCGTGAAGGGGTATCCGGTGAAGATGCCGGAGATATCCTTTATGGCCAGCGGCTCATCGGCCGTTTCCACCTGCAGGCGCACATAGCGGAAGGTACGCCACGAAAGCGTAGTGTATTCCTGATCCTGCAAGCCGTTGGAGATGAGTTCATCGGCCCGTCCCACAAACACTTTGCCTTCCGTCTCGTTGCGATTGCCCTTGCCCTTCACCTTGGGAGACAGCACGTAGGACAGATACTCTTCCGGGACCTGGGCCAGCTGCTCGGAAGTAAGGTCGTAGGCCGGGCCGGAACCGTCCGGAATGTACAGTGACTCGGCATAGCCTATCCTCAGCTTGGCATCCTTGCCGCCGCTCATCTTCAGGTGGAAGTATGCATTGGTCAGCACCTTGTTATCCAGGAGAAGCTCCTTCCTGGAATGGGCGGGAACGGTAAAGCCTTCTCCCAGACGGAAAGGCGTCCGCTCCATCTGCGGCAGGGTGGAAGGCCGGAGCATATGGTCGTCAAAGTTCTGCATCCCCATCACGCCCGCAGTTTTGCCGGCAGGTCCTTCCTGTGCCTCCTTCCAGGCCGATAAATCGGCATCGGCCTTGTTCCAGTCGGCGATGCTGCAGCGCAGGTCCACCTTCTCTCCAGGACCGCCCACGTAATAGCCGATCACAATGGGATTGATGGGACTGTAGGAAGAATCCTGGATGCACAGCCAGCTCTTATCCGTAAAAAGTTCGGCCGATTCCGCCTCCCCCTGCAGAAGGAAGCCCGTGCGCACGGAAATCTGGGAATCCGGCCGCTTGGCGCCTTCGTTGTACACCAGGGCGGCAATCACGTTGCGGCCGCCGTTCAGGTACGGCGCCAGATCTACGGTCTCGTAGTTCCAGTGCAGGGCGTCTCCCTTGGCGGGGCCCATGGACACCAGTTTTTCGTTCACATACAGTTTGTAGCGGTTGTCGCCGGTCACGTGCACCAGATAGCGGGCCGGAACAGCGGCAAGGTCCACGTTTTTCCGGAAGTAATACACACCATAGTCCAGTTCCGGGCTTCCCGGAACGGAAATCCATTTGGCCGGCCAGGGCTGGCTGGTCAGGTCCGGCTGGGCAAAGGCCTGCGCGCAGAGCAGAGCCACAGCAAGAAGTACGAGAGTCTTTTTCACATTGAGTTGGTTTAATATCTTTTCAAAGATACACATTTTTCGGTTTTTTCTTATATTTACAACATTATGAAAAAACTATTAACCCTTCTTTCAGTTATCGCTCTGTCGGCATCCCTTTCCGCGATGGCCGGCTCCCGGGGAGTCCCGGCCGTTTACAAGAACGGGCAGCTTACAGTTGACGGCAAACCTTTCACCCTGCTGGCGGGGGAACTCCACAATTCCACCACCGGCAGCGTGCCGTATATGCGGGACGTCTGGAAACAGATGGCCGATAAGAACCTCAACACCGTGATTGCCGCCGCCAGCTGGGAATTGGTGGAACCGGAGGAAGGCAAGTTCAACTTCCGGGAAGTGGATGCGATGATTGACGGTGCCCGGGATGCCGGCCTGAGGTTGGTGGTCCTGTGGTTCGGCAGCTGGAAGAACGGAGATTCCTCCTATACCCCGTCCTGGGTAAAACTGGACCAGAAGCGTTTCCCGCGGGCCCACTTCCAGGACGGACAGCCTACGCAGGCCCTTTCTCCCCTGGGGAAAGAAAGTCAGAAGGCCGATGCCCGCGCCTTTGCCGCCCTCCTGGCCCACATCCGGGACTACGACCAGGCAGGGACCGTGATTATGGTGCAGGTAGAGAATGAACTGGGCTCCGTGGATGTATTGTCCACCTTTACCGGAACGCCCAACCGGGGGATGCGGGATTATTCCCCTGCCGCCGACAAAGCCTTCAAGGGAGCTGTCCCCAAAGCCCTTATCACCTATCTCAAAAAGCATAAAGGAGCCCTGCATCCGGCCGTTGAAGCGGCCTGGAAACGCAGCGGTTACCGGACTTCCGGCAGCTGGGAAGAAGTGTTCGGTACCGGAACGCTTACCCTGAAGGAGGGCTCCTGGCAGGATACGTATCCCTATCTCACGGAAGAGCTCTTCAACACCTGGCAGTACGCCTTGTATGTAGAAGCCGTTGCATCGGCCGGAAAAAAGGAGTATCCCCTGCCCATGTACGTGAATGCCTGGCAAAAGACGGAAGGCCAGTGCGTGCCCGGCAATTATCCTTGCGGCGGTCCCCTGCCGCACGTGTCCGACATCTGGAAAGCAGCCGCTCCGTCCATCGATTTCCTGTCTCCGGACATCTATGCTACAAACGTTTACGACTGGATTTGCGACGGATACACGCAGGCCGGTTATCCCCTCTTCATCCCGGAAACCACCTCCTCTCCGGACGGTGCCTCCCGCGCTTTCTACACCTTCGGGAAATACGGGGCCGCCTGCTATGCACCTTTCGGTATAGACAGCGCCAAGGGCTTTTCCTATGACATCACCTACGCCCTTCTGGGCCGATACCTGGACGAAATCCAGGGCGGCAAAACCGCCGGGCTGCTCATCGATCCCCCGGCCGGCCGGACTATGGACCAGGCCGAACTGGGCGGCTATCGCTTCATCCTGATTCCCAACAATACGGAGCTGTTCACCGCCCTGACCGGCGCATCGGCCGATGCGGAGGAAGCTGCCTTAACGCCTGTTTCGGGCGTTCTTATCCTCCAGCGCTCCGCAGAGGAATTCCTGATACTGGGAGGCGTGGGCCCCGCCACGCTGTCGGTCACTTCCACCAGCGGAAAGAACGCCGCTGTCCTATCGGTGGATGAAATCCGCCAGAACACCGACGGCAGCGAGTACCTCCACCGCCTGAACGGTGACGAAACCTCTATGGGCATCACCTCCTTCGCCCCCGGTCAGGTAAAAGCCCTCCGGGTTAGGTTGTATCAGTATTAGGCTGCCATGCGGTCCCATCGGCCGTGACTGCCAACTCACTTACTCTGAGGCATTTACGAATAGTTCTCTGCTCTTTTTTTGCGCAGAGAACTTTTACCAAATAGCTGAGTATTAACTATTTAGTTACCATGCGATCTTTTTCCCTGAAAACCCGTAGATTACATCCTCATCTTTAAAAACTTAAAGCACACTTTGCGTTCCGAGTGGCAGATTATGTGCTTCAGCGGGTGGAACGGCCCCCGTCTCAAGCACATTTTATACCCTCCAGAGTTAAAACCGTGCTTTAAATTCTTAAAGAACACTAGCACTTCGAAACCATGGGCGGAAAGGGTGCGATTCTGGAGCGAATTGCCGGAAGAACGCACCCTTCCCAGCCTCTGCACGACTCTATTTGGGATTGCGGAAAGAATGCAGTATCTTTGATATCATGAAGCATTCCCTCCGTTTACATCTTTGTCTGTTTCTGACTGCCCTGCTGCTGCCGCTGGCGGCACGGGCCCAGTTTTTCGAAAACATTCCTACCGCTATTCCCGCCACGTGCGGAATGGTATACAAAGACACGCTGGTGGCTGCGGCCGATGGCAGCAAACTGGTAACCCAGTTGTATCTGCCCGACACGCAGGAGCCTTTTCCCGTAGTAGTCTGGCGTAGTCCTTACCTGAACTTCCCCACCGGGGACTGGATGAAGGGAGCCCGGGATTATGCACAGAGGGGAATCGGCGTGGTTATCCAGCGTTGCCGCGGGACGGGCGGGTCGGAAGGCGTTTTCCAGCCTAACATCTATGAGCGGAAAGACGGTCTTGCCTTACTGGAGTGGTTGCAGGAGGCGCCCTGGTGCAAGAGCATCGGCCTTACCGGCTGTTCCTATATGGGCCTCACTTCATGGATTGTGGCCGATGCCCTGCCCTCCAAAGTGAAAGGCATCTACCTGGAGCACTATGGCGTGGACCGCCATCTGTCGGCCTATTCCAGCGGGCTGTTCCGGCAGGACATCCTCACGGCCTGGGCCATAGGCAATGCCACCGAACCCATCCGGAAGCCCACGGAGTTTACCACGGATTTCAAGTACGGAGACCAGATGCTGTACATGCCCCAAGTGACGATGGATGAAGACCTTCTGGGCGCTCCACTACCCTGGTATCGGGATTGGATCACGCATACCGACTATACAGACCCTTACTGGCACACCGGTTTTTGGGAACTCCTGAAAAGCATTCCGCCCAAGATTACGGTGCCCATGACCATTGTGGCCGGTCATTTCGACCACCACATGGAAGGAACCCTGCTGGGCTACGAACTTCTCCCGGAAGAGACCAAGGCCAAAAGCCGGCTCATCGTGGGCGGATGGGACCACAATTACAAAACTACGCCGGAACTCCCGGGCGTAATACACGACATAGAGGTAAACATCAACCTGGACACGTTTGAATGGTTCCACTCCCTCCTGCTGGAAGAGAAAGAGCCTGAACACGAGGTTCTTGTGTACCAGATTGGCGCCGACAAATGGCTGCATCTGGCCGAATGGCCCTCCCAGCAGGTCTTCCCCGTCTCCTTTTACCTGGGAGCGGATGGAAATCTGCAGGCCCAGGCGCCCGCGGAAGAATCGGCCCTTTCCTATACTTACGACCCTTCGAATCCTGTCCTTTCCGTGGGCGGTGAGACCCTGTTCAGTGCCGATGACCGCAAAGGCAGCCGCCTTCAGCCGCCGGTGGGCTACCGGGACGACATCCTTTTCTTCCGCAGCGAACCTCTTGAGCAGCCTCTCTATCTGTCCGGCAGTCCGGAAGCCACCGTCTGGTTCTCCTCGGACTGCGAAGACACGGCCGTTGCTGTGAAAATCAGCGAGGAGAAGGCCAATGGCAGCACGTACAACATCCGCACCGGTATTGCCACCCTGGCCTTCCGGGAGGATAAACTGGGCCCTCGTGGCACTTACACGCCAGGAGAGATTGTGCCCGTACGAATCCAACTCCTTCCTATTGAGTGGGAAATCTCCGCAGGCAGCCGCATCCGCGTGGACATTTGTTCTTCCGACTTTCCCCAATACAGCCTCCACTCCAATTATCCGGGCGTATGGTCGGAACAGGCTTCGGTTCGCGTAGCGCACCAGCAGGTATGGACAGGGGCTCAGCACGCTTCTTCCATTACCCTTCCCTTCTCCGTCCAGGCTTATCTGGCAGCACAGCAGCCGGAGCCGGAAAAACATATTGTGAAACCCCGAAAAGGTAAAATCACCCAGCGTATAGCCGTTTTCGGCGGTTCGCTCTCTGTGAACAAGGAGTCCGACGCGGCCAAGCAAATCTGGGCCGACAGGCTTCAGGCCGAGGTCACCACCTACGGGGTGGGCGGAGCGGGCTTCTCCTTGGACCAGGGCTGCTCCGTGCAGAAACAGGTGGACCAGGCCGGCATCTATGATATCTATGTACTCTGGGCCTCCACCAACGACTACACCAACAGCCGTCCCTGCGGCAGCTGGCAGGACTACACGGCCCTGGACGGCTATGACCAGAACAAGCTGCACACCCAGTGCGGCGGCATCAACTACTGCATCAAGACCATCCTGGAAAAGAGCCCCAAGGCTAAGATTTATTTCTTCACCTCCCTGACCGTCTCCACATGAATGAAGACGGTTACCGGGCCATCGGCCCTGTGCAGGCCGATTTCCTGGCCACAGGGCGCTAGACTGAAATTCCATCAAACCCCATAACAATGAAACGTTTTATAACCATTCTCACCCTGTGCGCCCTCGCCACGTCGGTCGCATACGGCCAGAACAATAACGGGAACCCTTTCGGCAATATGAGCCGCGAGGAAATTGAGGAACTGTTCAAAAAGATGAATACGCCGCCCACAGACCCTTCCTACCGCATGGAAGTGGTGGGCTGTGTCAGTGACGGGAACCAGCTTTATGGAGAGGCCTTCATTCCCGTAGCGCCCGGCAAACACCCGGCCGTAATCCTTTCCCACGGCTACGGCGGCACCCACCACGGTTTCTACGCCATGGCCGATATGCTGGCCAAGGCCGGTTACGTAGCCTACTGCTACGACTTTGCGGGCGGTTCTCCCCGCAGCCAGAGCCAGGGCCGCACGGAAGAAACCTCCATCTTTTCGCAGCGCCAGAACCTGAAGGACGTGATTGACATGGTGCGCGGCTGGAGCTTCGTGGACAAAAAGAACATCTTCCTGCTGGGAGAAAGCCAGGGAGGCTGCGTTAGCGCCATTACGGCCCCTTATGTGAAAAAGAAAATCAACGCCATCTGCCTCACCTTCCCCGCCCTGTGCATCCCGGACGACGGCTTCGCCCTCTACCCCACGCTGGCCGATGTCCCCGAGACGGTGACTTTTATGGGAATGACCATCGGCAAAGCCTATTACGAGAAATTCTACGAAGGCTTTGATATTTACAAGGAGATTGCCGGCTATCAGGGCCAGGTGCTCATCGTGCACGGAACGGAGGATGCCCTGGTGAAACCGGAGTATTCCGCCAAGGCATCCAACGTGTACAAAAACTGCGAACTACATTTACTCTTTGGCGCAGGCCACGGCTTCTACCAGCCCCAGCACGTGGAACTGTACCACCAGTATGTGATGGATTTCCTGAAGTGCAACTTGAAATAGACCCTACTCGCCTACGTGGAAGGCCACGCGAAGGTCTTCGATTTCGGCGTCGGTGATGGGGTTGAGCTTGCCCACGGGGGCGGCCATTACCAGGGAACGGGCGCTGAAATCGGCCACTTCCAGTTTGTCGAAGGTGTTGATGAGCTTGTCGCCGGTGACCACGATGGAGTCGTTGGCCAGGAAGGCGCAAGGCAGCTTCTTGAAGCCCTCGGCCATCTCCTCCACGTTGAAATACTGCGTGCCGAAAGGATATTGCGGGATGTCCTGCAGGAAGATCCAACTCTCAGGAATGGTGCGCACATCGAACTTCACGCCCGTGGTGGCATAACCCATCAGATAGGGCGTCTGGGTGAGGATGATGCTGTTGATCTTGGGGTTGCGGCGGTAAATCTCATAATGGAGCGCGGTAGAGCGGCTGGCATTCTTGCCGGCCTCCACCATACCGTTGCGCACCTGGACAATGTCATTGGGCTCCAGTTCCCAGCGCTGCTTGTCGGAAGGAGTGATGAGGAAGTCATTCCCCCGCCAACGTACCGAAGCCGTACCGTAGGAACTGCACATGAGGCCCTGGGCGCAGGCGCGGTGCACAATCTCGCAGATTTCCGTGCGGATGGCCCTTTCGTCGGAAGGATGCTCCACGTTCATGAAATGCTGGAAGTCAATATGGACGGCCTTCTCGTGCTTGAGAATCTGCTCTTCCGTCAGATAAACGGGCTTACCCAAAGTCTTGGCATTCAGGATGGTACGGGCGCACAGCTCCAGGGTTTCCAGGCGCTGGTAGGCATCGGCAATATCCTCTCCCATAAGCACCACGCCGTGGTTTTCCATGATTACGGCCTTGTATTCGGGATTCTTCTCGAACTCAGCGGCAATCTTCTCTCCCAGCAACTCGCTGCCCGGCAGGGCATAAGGAGCAAAGCCGATGGGGCCGCACACGTACTTCGCCTGCGGGATGATGGTGGTATCCGGCACCTGGTGCACGATGGAGAAGGTCACCAGTCCCGGAGGGTGCGCGTGAATCACCGAGCGCAGCTTGGGACGCTGCTTGTACAGCGCCCGGTGGAAAGGATATTCGGACGAGGGCCGATGCGGTCCCACAATGGTGCCGTCGGCCTTCACGCACATAATGTCGGACGGCGTGAGAGAGCCTTTATCAATGCCCGCCGGGGTAATCCACATATCCCCGTTGTCGTCCATAATGGACAGGTTTCCGCCGGAAGTGGTTGTCATCTTCCGGCGATAGATGCGGCCGATGATAAGGGCGATTTGCTCGGCCGGGTGCATAAGTTGCGTATCAATTTTCTTCATAGTAATTCAGCAAATAAGTTTCGGCCTCTACGTTCCAAAGGCCGTTATGGGCTTTGCACAGGCGGTCCAACTCATCGAAGAGCGGCGTTCCCTGCTTACCGAAATCGGCAATGGCCGTGAGCGGCATTTCGATATGCGTGTAGATGAGCTTCTTGCCACCCGGGATGGAAGGAAGATTGATGGTGGTATCAATCACGGCATTGAGGCCGCCGATATGCGTTACCAGTCCCGCCGGGTCCATGCCCTTGCCCATATAATGAAGCGCTTCCTTCATATCGTCGGTGTTGCCGCCGGAAGTGCCCACCACGTGCGTGTTGTTGTAATGCACATTGTAGAAATTGAACGGTGCCTTGAACAGTGCCTTGGACGGGCCGGCGAAGAAATTCAGGCAGCCGTCGAAGGCCAGGATGTCATCGGCCTGCTCCACCACCGGGGCCACCGGCGCGAAGCAGAAGACATCGTCGTAGCCTTCCCCGCCGGTGAACGACTTCAGCAGCTCCACCGGATTCTCCACGCCAGTATTCACATAGTGCAGTTCAATGCCGCGGCTCTTGGCAAACTCCACGGTATACAGGCTGGCCGCCCGGTCCAGACGCTCCTGGTTGATATCGGTGACCACCAGCAGCTTAGGCTTGCGGTCTTCCCGGTGCAGGACATAGTTGATGGCCGCCAGGCCCATGGGACCCACAGAGGCCAGCAGGGCCATTTTGCCGCCGTCCTTGATTTCCATGGTGTGCACATACTTGCCCGGCGTCCCGTGGTAATTGGCGTGCATCGCGCCAATCACGCAGGAAAGCGGCTCACTGAGTGAAGCCGGATAGAAGCCCTCGCCCCTGAACGGCAGCAGGCAGCCCAGTTCCATCACCTCATTGGGGATAATCACATAGGTAGCATCCCCGCCGATGTACTGATAGGAATAGCCCGGCGCACTGTAAATGCCCACCGGACCGCCCGGATAGTTCATGGCCGGCTGGATGGAGAACTTATCGCCCGGCTTGAAGGCCGATGCCCACTTGGCACCCACCTGAACGATCTCACCGGCAAACTCGTGGCCGATGATGACCGGGTTCTTCGCCACATCGTTCGGGACCCGCTTGTGGTCCGTTCCCTGGTGCGTGGCTTTGTACGACGACATACAGATGCTGTCGCTCACCACCTTCGCCAGAATCTCGTTGTCCTTAATGGCCGGAAGCTCAAACTCCTCCAAGCGGAGGTCGTCCTTTCCGTAAAGTCTTACTGCTTTGGTTTTCATATTGTTATGCTAACATTACTTGTCCACCGGTAACGGGTATAGCCTGGCCGGTTTCTCCGGTCTGTTCTATGGCGTAGAGAATGGCCTTGGTTACGTCCACGGGGTTGCAACCCTTACGCATGGGCACCTGGGCCAGGTAGAAGTCCTTTACGTCCTGTACCGTCTTGGCACCCGGCACCTTGCCGGCGGCCAGGTACTGCACAAACAGACCGTTCTCCGGATTGCTCCACAGCGGTCCGTCGTAGAAGTTGCCCGGGCAGATGCTGTTCACCTTCACACGGAAAGGCGCCAGTTCCAGGGCAAAGGACTGGGTGAGGCCGATGCCGCCGAACTTGCCACCGGCATAGGCGAAATTGGCCTTGGAGCCGCGCAGGCCGCTCTTGGAATTCACCTGCACGATATCGGCAAAGTACTCCGGATCCTTCTCCGTCTCTATCTTCATGATGTGGCTGGCCACCTTGGCGCAGAAGAAATATGCCTTGTAATTGATGTTGGTCACGAACTCGAAGTTCTCCGGCGTCATGGCCTCCAGGCCGCCAGCGCGCAGAACTCCCGCGTTGGACACGAACACATCCAGGGCGCCGAAGTTACAAATGGTCTGCTTCATCAGGTTGTGGAGGCTGTCCATATCGGCCACATTCGTCTTCACAAAGATGGCCTTGTTGTTCTTCGCAATGGCGTTGAACGAATCCGCCGTGGCCTGACCTACTGCCTCATTGAGGTCTGCCACCACAATATTGGCACCCTGGCCCATGAGTTCGCGGGCTATGCCTTCGCCAAAGCCCTGGGCGGCACCGGTGACCACGATGGTCTTGCCTTCCACCCGGCCACTCGCAGCGGTATTCGCCACCTTGCGGCGGTAGTTCTCCACCTCCCAGGTGTCAATGAAACGGATCCAGGACGGCTCCATGCCATGGGCTCCGCCGAAGCTTCCCGCATAGAATGCCACCTTCATGGCATCCAGGAACACCTCGGTAATGATGCCCGCATTCTTGGCATTGTCTCCTACGGCTACAAGGCCGATTCCCTTCACCAGCAGCACCTTGGGCGTATGGCCGCGACGGGCTACATAGTCTTCAATGGCAGCCTCGGCCTCCGCCACGTCGGCATTCAGCACCAGATACTCACTCTTGCAATAGACGATGATATCCGGCGTAAACGGCGTGGTAACGGCACCGGGAGCTTCCAGGATGCAGTCTACAAGGGCATTCTTGGTCACCTTCAGCGTCTTGAGCCCACGGCCTCCGCGGGACAGGACCTGGCGAATGGCCGGGATGAACTCCGTGACGCAGTCATCCACCTCGGAAGGACCTTCCGGAAGAGCCTTCACCCGGCCTTCCAACTGGCCCATAATTCCGCCGTAGATACGGTCAACCTCCTCCGGGGTATCGGCCCCTACGAACACGCCGTGGTTCTGCAGGAAGATCACCTGCGGCTGGCTGCCTTTGGCGGCTTTCCAGACCTGCAGGCGGTCATAGACCTTCTTGAAAAGGGTGTATCCCGGGTCCGTGTATTCGATGTACAGGGCATCCGGGAACAGTTCGTCGCAGACATTGGCGGCATTGGCCGAGCACATGAGGCCGTTCACCAGCGTAGGATGCAGGTGCACCACAAAGGCATAGTCCAGACAGTCGTGCAGGCTGGTTTCCACCGAAGGCCGACGGTCCCGCGTGATACAGGCCGATGCCAGGTCTTCCTTCACCTGCGCCTCCCGTTCGGCCGGATCGGCGCTGTAGGTCTTGGTGCCCATAGGCGCCAACTTGTTGCGGTCCAGCACGGCAAAACCGTCTTCGCCGATGGTGGCCAGGGCGTGGCCGCTGGCCTTCACCCACAACTTGTCGGCCGTCTTATAAGAAGTGTTTCCGCCGCCCGCGATCACATAGCGGGAATCGGCCCCGTACTTACGGGAAATGGCAATCAGATTCTCAATTTCTTTTTCCATAGTAACTACAGATTCTTCGTCACTTCGTTCCTCAGAATGACAAAGTCTTTTCTATTATTTCAGCACCGGCGGCGGGGCTGTCAAGGCCGGCCTGGTGGGCGGCGATGGCGCAGGCGCCCCGCCAGTTGATGGCCTTGAGTTTGTCGCTGAGTTCGGCGGCATCGCGCGTGTGCAGTTTCACCGGCTCCATGGCCGGGGTGTTGTGCTCACTGCCGAAGCTCACGATGAAGCCCTCGTCCTCCAGATAGCCGGCATACTGCTCCAAAACAGCCGTAGTATTGCGCGTGGAGATGAATTCCACACTGCGGAAACCGCGTTTTTTGAGGGTATCGGCCGCCTGCATGAGGTCTCCTTCAAAGTCGGTGAAATGGCCTTTGGCATCATCGGCCAGGAACGGATAGGTGGGAATGCCGCCCGCCGCCTGAATGATCTCCTGCACCGTTTCCGTGGGCAGGAAGGCCTTGGGGTCTTCCGGCACGAACGCCGCTCCCCCGGCTTTCAGCAGCTTGGACCGAAGTTCATTCTCCAGCTTGGCCGGATTCTCCGCATCCGGATACAGAGCCAGACGGAGAGCCTTGGCCAGGTGCCGTTCGCGGATAGAGCCCATGGTGAGCTTCTCCCGGATCTCACTGAAATCCAGTTGGATATCCTTCCCTTCGGCCTTGAGCCACTGATTCAGTTTTCCGCACATGGCCTCCACCTGGGCATTGGATTCGGCCTTCACCTCCTCCAGGTGCCGCAACGGCTTTCCGCTCAGTATCACAGGATAGGCCAGGCCCTTACCGCTGATGTAGGTACGGCCCGGGTTGTTGGGGTCGTTCACCCGCAGTCCTGCCGCCTGATCGGCCGCATTCAGCGAAATGAACTCGATGCCGAACAGCGGAAACAGTCCCCGCACAGCACAGCCCGCCTTCCAGGCGCCATAACCGTCCGTGGAGTAGAAATCGTTGATTCCTACCACCTTCACACCTTCCGCCGCCGCGTGGTCCAGTGCCTCCTCTACGGAAGAGAAAGCACTGAACGAATACGGCGTATGAATATGTGCATTTACATCAAACATAGAAAATATTTTTCATTACACACCTCTCTTAGATCTAAGGATCTGCTGGGCACAGGTCTGGTTGCTCACGGGAACGTAGTCCTTCAGAGGTATCATCTTCTCATGGATGGCATCCAGGAACCAGCTGGGCTGCGGGAAGAAGGCCTCTTCCAGTTCGTGGGACGGGGTGATCCAGTTGCGGGAACCCAGCACCACAGGCGCGGCGTCCAGATAGTCAAAGCAGAGGTCCGTAATATTGGCGGCCAAGTCGTTGAGGTAGCTGCCGCGGGCACTGGCATCACCGGCGATGATGATGCGGCCGGTCTTTTTGACGGATTCGATCACCTTCTCATAGTTGAACGGAACCAGCGTGCGGGCGTCAATCACTTCGGCCTCCAGGCCATACTTCTCCTTGAGCTCATCGGCCGCTTTCAAGGCGCGGTACAGCGTAGCGCCGATGGTAAGGAAGGTCACGTCCTTGCCCTCGCGCTTCACGTCCGGTTCTCCCAGCGGAATCTCGTAATAGCCTTCCGGCACGCCGCCCTCGTGGAACTGCTCGCCGATGCCATAGAGGCGCTGGCTCTCAAAGAAAATCACAGGGTCCGTTCCCTGCAAGGCACTGTTCATAAGGCCCTTGGCATCGTACGGCGTTACCGGGAACACCACCTTCAGGCCGGGAATGTGCGTGCACAGGGACGTCCAGTCCTGGCTGTGCTGGGCACCGTACTTGGAGCCCACGGAAACGCGCACCACCACCGGCATCTTGAGGATGTTGCCGCTCATGGCCTGCCACTTGGGCAGCTGGTTGAAGATTTCGTCGCCGCAGCAGCCCAGGAAGTCGCAGTACATGATTTCCGGAATCACGCGGCCGCCGCACATGGCATAGCCGATGGCCGTGCCGATGATGGCAGCTTCGGCAATGGGGCTGTTGAAGAGCCTATGGTACGGAAGCGCCTCAGTAAGACCACGATAGACGGCGAAGGCGCCGCCCCATTCGCGGTTCTCCTCACCGTAGGCCACCAGGCTGGAATCCTTGTAGAAACGGTCCACGATGGCCTCGAATACGCCGTCGCGGAAATTGTACATCTTCATGCTGGAAACCGGCTTGCCGTCCTTGTCCACATAGAAACGGGACTTGCCGGCAATCTGTTTCACGCGCGGGTTCTCCTCCATGGGATGGTTCACCTCGGGAGTGGCGTCGCCAAAGGAGTCCACGCTGCCGTTGGAGAACATCATCTGTCCCAGCAGTTCGTTGTCCTTCACCAGGTCCATGCGGGGAGAAATCTCCTCGTCGATGGCCAGCTTGTACATCTCGAAAATCACATCCTTCACATGGGCCTGGATGGCTTCCAGCTCGGCCTCGGTGGCCACGCCGGCTTCCACCAGTTTGCGGCCGTAGGCCAGGATGCAGTCTTCGGCCTGCCAGGCTTCCATTTCCTCCTTGGTGCGGTAGCTGGACTGGTCGGACGGCGAGTGGCCGCTGTAGCGGTAGGTAACCACATCCAGGAGGCAGGGGCCTTCCTTCTTCTCCAGCAGGGCCTTCTTGCGGCGGAAGGCATCGATCACGGCCAGCGGATTATAACCGTCCACACGCTCTGCGTGCCAGGCCTCCGGGTCGAAGCCGGCGCCCAGACGGGCCGGATAGGTATAACCCATCGTTTCGCCGCGGGTCTGTCCGCCCATGGCATACTGGTTGTCCATCACGCAGATCATATAAGGCAGGCCGCCCTTCATATCGCCCTCCCAGAGGGTATGGAATTGGTCCATAGAGGCGAAGGTCATACCTTCCAGCACCGGGCCGCGGGCCATGGCGCCGTCGCCCAGGTTGGATACCACGATACCAAGCTTGCGGTTCACCTTCTTGTAAAGGGCCGCACCTACACCGATAGCGCCGCTGCCGCCCACGATGGCATTGTTGGGATAAATGCCGAAGGGGGTGAAGAAGGTGTGCATACTGCCGCCCAGGCCCTTGTTGAAGCCCGTGGTGCGGGCGAAAATCTCGGCCATGGCACCGTACAGCAGGAAGCGGATGCCCAGTTCCTTGGTGCTGCCCTGGAAGCCCTTACCGGCCACGGCCAGCGTGGCGCCGCCCCAGAACTCCTCCATCACCTTCTTCAGCTGGTCTTCCGGCAGGATCTCGATGGAACGCAGACCTTTGGCCAGGATTTCACCGTGGGAACGGTGGCTGCCGAAGATGAAGTCGTCGGTGGTGAGGTTGTAGGCCATACCCACAGCGGCAGCCTCCTGACCGGCGCTCAGGTGGGCCGGACCGGGATTGTTGTAGGCTACGCCATTGTAGCCGCCGGTGGTTTTCACCAGGTTCAGCATGGTCTCAAACTCCCGGATTACGAACATATCCCGGTAAATGTGCTTGAGATCTTCCTGGGTGAAGTTTCCTTCGGACAGTTCCTGCTTCACGGTCTTGTCATAGGCCATAACGGGAATCTGGGGGAACTGAATCTCGTGCTCCTTCGGGCGGAGCACCTCATTGGGATCGATGTATAACGACTTGGGCATAGTTTATTTCAAGGTAAAAACGGTTTCTTTCAAGATTTCAGATACGGTGGGATGCGGGAATACCACTTCCTTGAGCTGTTCCACGGTCATCTCCTGTTCAATGGCCACGCAGGCGCTATGGATCATCTCCGAGCAGGGATTGCCCAGCATATGGACGCCCAGCACTTCGTGGTACTGCTTGCCCACAATCACCTTGCACAGGCCCTCTCCCCTTTCATTTTCGGCCACGAAACGGCCGCTGTAGGCCATGGGGAGCTTGAGCACGGTGTAATCCAGGCCCTGCTTCTTGGCATCGGCCTCGGTGACGCCCACGCCGGCCACTTCCGGATTGGTGTATACCACGCCCGGGATGGCGTTGTAGCGCATATGGTCGGCCTTGCCCAGGATGTTGTTCACGGCCACCTCGCCTTCGCGGGAAGCGGTGTGGGCCAGCATGCTGAAGCCGGTTACATCGCCCGCCGCATACACGCCGGGCACATTGGTGCGCATCTTTTCATCCACCTTGATGCCATACGGCCGGCCGGCAGGATTCAGCGCCAGTTCTACGCCGATGCTCTCCAGGCCGATTCCCTGGAAATTGGCCCTGCGGCCCACGGAGACCAGGATCTTGTCGCCCTGGGCCCGGCAGGTCTTGCCTTCCGGATCTTCATAGACTACCTCGTTGCCTTCCACGGCCACTACTTTGCAGCTTAGATGGAATTCCACACCCTTCTTCTCATACTGCGCCTGCAGCATTGAGGAAATTTCGTCATCCAGCGGGCCCAGGATCTTGGGCAGCATCTCCACTACCGTCACCTGCGTGCCGATGGAATTGAAGAAACTGGCGAACTCCATACCGATGACGCCGCCGCCGATGACTACCAGACGTTCCGGTTTTTCGGCCAGCGAGAGGATTTCGCGGTTGGTGACCACCACGCCGCCCAGACCTTCGCGAAGGCCCGGAATGGGCGGAACGGCGGCCTCGGAGCCCGTGCAGATGAGGAGGTTACGGGCGCTGTAGGAAGCCTCGTTGCAGGCGATGGTGATGCCATCGGCCCCACGGCCGGTAATCACGGCTTCGCCTTTCACCACTTCCACCTTGGCACCTTTCATCTGGGCCTTCACGCCGCCCACCAGCTTCTTAACCACCTTCTCCTTGCGCTTGAAGATGGCGCCGAAATCGATGGAAGAGGCGTCCACGTTTACGCCGTACTGGTCGGCGTGCTTGGTATAATCGTATACTTTGGCGCTGTACAGGAGCGTCTTGGTGGGCACACAGCCTTCGTTCAGGCAAACGCCGCCCAGTTCCCTCTTTTCAAAGAGGATGACGGAGAGTCCGGCTGCGCCGGCCCGTCCGGCAGCCACATAACCGCCGGGACCTCCGCCCAAAATGGCTAAATCGTACATAGCTTAAAATTCAATATCCAGTTTTTCAATTTCCACGGCCACCTGTTTGAGGAAGCGGGTGGCTTCCCCGCCGTCGATGGCCCGGTGGTCATAGGTCAGGCTAAGTCCCATATAGGGCACGAAGGCATACACGCCGCCGCCCAGGTCCTTGGGACGCGGCACGATGGTACCCACGCCCAGGATGGCGCTCTGCGGCACGTTGATGATGGGCGTGAACCATTCCACGCCGAAGCCGCCCAGGTTGGACACCGTGAAGGAAGCGGCTTCCGGCGATAGCAGATCCGGGTTGATATTTCCCTTCTTGCTATCCTCGGCCACCTTCTTCAGGGCCTTGGCCAGGTCCACGATGCTCAGCTCGTCGGCGTGCGGCACGGCCGGAACCATAAGACCCCGTTCCGTATCCACCGCCAGACCCAGATTCACCGGTTTGAAGATGCGCATAGCGTCTCCAAGGCAGTGCGAATTGAGATTCGGGAACTGCTGCAGGGCCTTGATCACGGCGAAGCAGACGAAGTCGTTGATGGTGATGTTCACATCCACCTTTCCCTCTTCCAGGGCCTTCTTGGCCTTCTTGCGCAGGGCCATCACCTTGCGGGCATCGGCCCCCAGCATATGGGTGAGCTGGGCCGAATTCTGCAGGGAATTGTACATACTCTTAGCAATGAGCTTGCGCATATTGGACATCTTAACCACCTGGAATTCAGAGCCTTCACCGGCCAGGCCTTCCGTATGGCTGGGCTTCCAGACCTTGAGGTCGGCGCCCTTTACAGCGCCGGCCAGACCGGAACCGGCACCCGGAGATGCCACTCCGCCCTGGGCCATCTTGGCCTTGGCCAGCCCCGTGAGGGTGCCCTGAGCTGCTGCGGCAGCCTCCACATCGCGAGCGATGATACGGCCTCCGGGGCCGCTCCCCGCCACCTGCGCCGTATTGACGCCCTTCTCCGCCGCCAGCATCCTAGCTCTAGGTGATACACCAGCGGAGGAGGGTACACCCTCTGAAACCTCTGGCCACCCTCGGCCTGATAAGAGGGAGGGGCCCGCCGGCTCTGCCGGTGGGAGGGGTCGCGAAGCGACGGTTTCAGAGGGCGTACCCTCCGCAGCGCCGTTTCCTGCCGAACCAGGTTTGAATTCCTCGAAGGATTCGCCGGGCTGGCCGATGACCATCACGTTCTCCAGGCAGGGAATTTCGTCCCCATCGGCCCAGAAAATGGCCAGGACGGTGCCTTCTACCTGGGAGGCTTCCTCGAAGGTGGCTTTGTCGGTTTCGTAGCCGAAGAGGACGTCGCCCACCTTCACGCTGTCCCCCACTTTTACTTTAAACTCGGAGATAATGCAGCTCTCCACGGACTGGCCCTGTTTGGGCATTATCACTACTTGTGCCATCTTATCCCATCAATTGAGGCAGGAATGTACTGAAAACCAATACCACCAGGCCGCACACCAGCACGGCGATGGTCTTTTTGGAGCAACCTTTCCATTCCTTGAGGATGATTCCCCAGACATTGGAGAAGGTTACGTTGAAGGCCATCAGAATGCAGAAGGCCAGGGTATCCATGGCGCTTCCGGGCTCGAAGAACGAGCGGCCCAGACTCAGGCCGAAGAACTGGCTGTACCAGAGGGCGCCGGCCAGCAGACAGAAGAGGAGGTTGTTCCCCCACACGTTCTTCTTGGCGTAGTCGCCCCAGGTCTTGTTCTTGGTGTTTTGCCAGAAGCAGTACACGGCGTTGGTCACAAAACCGCCCAGAGTTACCAGGAAGGTAGCCGGGAGGGTTTTGAACATATCGGCCGTCTCCGCGAAATGAATGTCCTTGCCGAACTCCAGGCCCACATTGAAACAGCCGCTCATAAAGCCGGCCAGCAGGGCGATAATGAGACCCTTGGGGAAGTTGAAGTCCTTCACGGCCGCCTTCTTCTCTTCTTCGCTGAGGGTGGCCGATTTCATGCCGCCGGCCACGCCGATGATGGCGATGCCCAGCAGGCACACCACCACGCCCCAGATGACGGAGGCCGTCAGGGACGCGAGGGCGTTCATCTCCGGGAAGAAGATGTTCAGCAGCACCGGGCCCATCACGGTGCCCAGGCCGGCGCAGGTACCCAAGGCGATGCTCTGGCCCAGGGCCACGCCCAGGTAACGCATGGACAGGCCGAAAGTGAGACCACCCACGCCCCAGAGGGCGCCGAAAAGGATGGTCATCCAGATATTGAAGGAAGGGGCGGCTGCAAAGAGTTCTCCAACCGTATGGCCGGAAGGAACCGCCAGCAGCAGGCCCAGGAAAGGAAGGACCAGCCAGGCGAAGACACCCTGGACAATCCAGTAGCTCTCCCAGCTCCAGTCCTTGATCTTATTAATGGGCACATAGCAACTGGACTGACAGAACGCGCCAATTGCTATGATTAACAAACCGATGATTAAATTCATATTCAATCGTATATTTACCGTTTGGAAGTGACTTCCTTCTCGTATTTTTCGATTTCCGGGATGAAGTCGGCGCCCACGGGCACGTCGTTCTTCATGTTGAAGTAATCGAACACGGCACCGAACGGAAGGGTCTTGGCCTCTTCCAGGAGCGCCAGGCGCTGGAAGTCCTTGCCGGCATCTTCATACTTACGCAGCTTGGCCAGCGGTTCCAGCAGGGCGCTCAGGAGGCACTTCTGCGTAGCGCGGGTACCAATTACATAGGCGCCGATGCGGTTGATGGCGGCGTCGAAGTAATCCAGGCCGATATGGCTGCGGTTCAGGGCATCGGCACGGACAATCTCCTTGAACAGGTCCAGGGTCTGGTCGTTCATGATGGTCACGTGGTCGGAGTCCCAGCGGATGGGGCGGCTCACGTGAAGCATAAGCTCCGGCACGTACAGCAGCAGCGAGGCCACCATATCGGCCACATTCTCCGTCATCTCATAATGGCCGGTGTCCAGGGTGTACATGAGCTTGCGGGTGGCGCAATAGCCGGACACGAAGTCGTGGGAACCAACGGTATAGCTTTCCAGGCCGATACCGAAGAGCTTGGCCTCCAGGCAGGTCTTCATGCCGGGAAGGTCTTCCTTCAGGATCTCGTCCAGGGATTCGGCGAAAATTTCACGATAACGCTTACGCTCTACGGTCTGGTCCTTGGAACCGTCGTGTACCCAGATGTTCATGATACAAGGGTCGTTCTGGGCCTTACCCATGGCATCTGCGATACGGCGGCAACGCTTAGTGTGTTCGATCCAGAATTCGCGGATGGCCGGATCCGGGTTACTCAAGGACAGGTTTCCGCTCTTGGGATGGCCGAAGGAAGTGGAGTTGAAATCCAGCTTCATCTTGTTCTCCTTTGCCCAGTCGATCCAGCTCTGGAAGTGCTTCACTTCCACCTGGTCACGGTCTACGTATTCACCCTTGAAGTCGCCGTAGATCTCATGCAGGTTCAGGCGGTGATTACCGGCCAGGAGGCTCTTGGCAAAGAGCACGTCCTGCCGCACTTCGTCTATGTTGCGGGCACGGCCGGGATAGTTGCCGGTGGTCTGGATACCGCCGGAAAGGCCTGCGGCGCTTTCAAAGCCGATGACGTCGTCGGTTTGCCAGCAATGCAGGGAGATGGGGGTCTTCTCCAAGGTTTCGATGGCTTTGTCGGTGTCTACGCCGAATTCAGCATAACGGTCTTTGGCGATTTCGTAAGCGCCCATGATGGTGGCTTCCTTCGCCAGGCCCTTGGCTAGCTGGATGCCCTTTTCTAAAATGTTTTCTGCCATAATATTGTTGTGTTTTGTGTTATTGATTCTGGGGATAAAAGGTTTTCACGGCAAAGGCCTTGGCAATCATCTGGCGCATAGCCCAGCGGTCTTTCACCAGGCCGGCGGTCACCGGCATGCCGATGGCGTTGGCCGTCCACTGGCTCATGGTGTCGTTGGCGCTGCCGCCGCCAATCACGTGCAGTTTCTCGATCTTAAACGGAGCGAAGCCCTGCAGCATCTCCACAATCTCTCCGTAACGCTGGGCCAGACTGTGATAAATGCAGCTGATGTACTGGGCATCGTTCTTGGGAACGGGCTGGCCGCTCTTCTTCAGATATTCGTCGATGGCACGGACCATATTGGCGGGTGCGGCGAAGCTGGGATCGTCGGGGTTGATGCGGCCGGGGAAGGCAGCTTCGGCCTGGGCCATGGCCTCCATTTCGCTGTACTTATAAGTACGGCCTTCGGCCTCCCATACCTTGCGGCTCTGTTCCAGCAGCCACATGCCGGTGATGTTCTTGAGGAAGCGGGTGGTGCCGTCGATGCCGCCTTCATTGGTGAAATTCAGGCGGGTGGAATCTTCGTTGATG
>CACYHF010000012.1 GCA_902774155.1 uncultured Bacteroidia bacterium
GGAAACCTTCTGGGACTGCAGCCACGTGATTCTCCGCCACGTAGAGGCCTCCAAGGCCGATTATATCTTTATGCACAGTGACAACCTGGACATTGACGGATTTACCCTGCGCGGGAACTACTCCTTCCAGTATGCCCGCAACGTGGTCATCCGCAACGCCCTGCTGGACACCAAGGATGCCTTCTGGGAAAGCGAGAACGTCACCGTATATGACTCCGTGATCAATGGAGAATTCCTGGGCTGGTATGCCCGGAACCTGCGACTGGTGAACTGCCGGATCGGCGGTTCACAGCCTCTCTGCTATTGCGAGAATCTGGTGCTGGAGAACTGCAGCTTTGAGCCCGACGCCAACCTGGCCTTCGAATATTCCTCCGTCCAGGCCACCATCCAGGGCGCCATCCCTTCCGTGAAGAATGAAGAATCCCAGCGCCGGCTTTATCAAGGCCGATTCCATTGGCCAGGTGATTCTGGACGAAAACGTCAAAGCCCCGGCCAACTGCCAAATTTCCGTGGCAGAAGCCCCTCTTATTTGACTTCAAAGCTGATGCTGGCGGTGTTGCCATCCTGGTCTACTACGGTGAGGCTGTGCCTGCCGGGTTCGGGGGCCAGGCGCAGCTGGTGCAGGAAGCGGGTTTCCCCCACGTAGGTTTGGTCCAGGTGCCACCAGAGGGTGGCGTCGGGCCGATGATGCGCCGCCCGGAACACCACGCCTTCCACCGTGCCGTCCAGCTGCCGGGGTAAGGACAGGGTGGTGCCGGAAGCCGGGTAGATAAATTCCACCGCCTGTTCCGTATGGCTTTTCCGTGTGCCCGTATATTCCGGATGATGCGGCTTGTAGAACCATTCCATGGCCGGCGGCAGCACAAAATCCCCGTCCCGGTGGTAAGGACAGGCTTCGCTCTCCAGCCCGGCTGCCGGAATCAGTATTGTTTCGCTCTCCGGGCAGTCCGGCCCGGCCAGCATCCCTGACTGTACGCACACCTGTGCCCAAACGCCAGTGTCTGGTTCAGAAAACCATTCATCTTCAGGCGGCAGCAGGTTCAGGATATCGAAGAGGACGGGGCCGGCGGTGCGGGCGCCGGTAAGGCCGGGAACGCCGTGACCGTCGGCATTGCCGGCCCATACACCGATGGTGTAGCGCGGGGTCATCCCCACCGCCCAGGCATCCCGGAAGCCGTAACTGGTGCCGGTCTTCCACGCGGCCTTCCGAACGGACCGGATGAGACGCCAGTCCAGTTCGTCCGGCCGGTTCACCTCCTTCTGCGCCTCCAGCGTGTACCAGACCGGCAAGGATGCCGTTTGACAAAAGCGGGAGTATGCGCGGGTGATTTCGTCCAGGCGGCCTTCGCCGCCGCCCAGGATGAGGGACAGACCGTAGTGATCGGCATCGGCCGTAAGCGTGGTGAGCCCGGCCTCCTGCAGCAGGGCGTGGAACTTGGCCACGCCGTACTGGCGGAGCAGGAACACGGCGGGCACGTTGAGCGAACGCGCCAGGGCCTCGGCTGCGGGTACGGCGCCATAGAACTGCCGGTCAAAATTCTGCGGCGCGAAGCCTCCCAGATTCACGGGAATATCGGGCAGCAGCGTCCGGGGCAGGATGATCCCTTCTTCCAGGGCGGCCGCGTACAGGAAAGGCTTCAGGATGCTGCCTGTAGAGCGCGGCGCAGCGGCAATGTCCACCTGCGCGCCCGGCCGCTCCCGACCCGCAGAAGCATTTCCTACATAAGCGATTACATCCCCGGTAGCATTGTCTATCACCAGGGCGGCCAAATCGGCCACATCCTCTTTGGCCAGGTCGTCGGAGCGGCGGTCGGTCACTTCCCGCACCGCCTTCTGCAGCGAGTAGCGCAGGGTGGTTCGCGTGCGCATTCCGTCCGGGCAATGGGCTACATAATGGGGGGCCAATTGCGGTAAGGGAAGGGGCGCATCCGGAAGCGGTTCTTCCAGCGCCGCCTCATAAGTTTCCAGGCCGATATCCCCGTGCTCCAACAGCCTCTTAAGCAAGCGGTTCCGCTTCTCCAGCAGCGACTCCCGCCCACGGCTCAGATGCAGGGTGGAGGGAGCGTTGGGCAGCACGGCCAGGGTGGCGGCTTCGGCCCAGGAAAGCTCGCTGGCCGGCCGGCCGAAATAGCGCCACGCCGCCGCTTCCAGCCCCACCACATTCCCCCCGTAAGGCGCGTGGGCGGCATACAGGGCCAGGATTTCGGCTTTGCTGTAACGGAACTCCAGCCGCGTGGCCTGAATGGCTTCAATCACTTTCTGCCAGAGGGTGCGTTCCTTCTGCCGGGACAGGCGGATCACCTGCATAGTAAGGGTGCTACCCCCGCTCACCACGTGGCCACTCCGGGCATTGTCCCGCACCGCCCGCAGCAGGGCCAGCGGGTTCACGCCCGGATGCCACCAGAACGCCCGGTCCTCGAACTGGACCAGGGCGGTGGCATAGCGGAGCGGCACCGACGCTGTATCGGCCGGCGGAAAGCGCCACTGGCCATCGGCCGCAATGCGGGCGCCCAGCAGTTCGCCCTCGGCGCTCTCCACTACCGTGCAGTAGCGTACGCCGGGGAACAAATCCCGGGGCAGGCAGCACCACCACGCCAGAAACAGCCCGGCGCAGATGCCCGCCATCCACTTCTTTACGGTCTTTGTCACGTTTTCGCCCGTTTTTGCACCCAAGACCGTCACATCATACGGTCTTGAGAGCATTTTTGCCCGTTTTTGCTACAAAGACCGTCGTTAACGGATAACGGTGGTCTGGCCGGAGGCGGTGGCGGCATTCACGGCCGGTTCGTACATGGCTTCACACACCACGGACGGCCAGAAGTAGCTGCCTTCATAGGCAGCGCGCATCTGCAGCGTGAAGGTCTTGTAACGGCCGGCGGGCAAGGCAAAGAACCAGTTGGCGCGGTCGTCGCGGATGTCCAGGTGGTCGTAGCCTTCCTGGGAAGTTTCCCCGGTAAGCCGCTGATTCACAATCTCCCAGCCGGAAGGAACGGGCAGAGACAGGGCCAGGTTCTCCAGGTCGCGCGGGAGGGTGCTGGTCACCTTCACCGTAGCGTGGATCCGCATACCCTGTTGAATGGGGTAAGAGCCCGGAAGCAGCAGGGCGCCGTTCTCGTCGGTGTATTTCACTTCCAGTTTCAAGCCGTTGGAAACCGCCTTGGACAGGGGCTCGCGCGAAACCGTGAGCAGCGTGCAGTAAAGCGCGCCTTCGGCCGTATTCTTCACGGAACCGGTGGCCGGAACGCTAAGCATGGAACCGGCCGATCCCACTTCCTTCCCATTCACTTCGGCCTTGATGCCGGCGGTGGGAAGTTTATCGTACAGGTGCCGGTAAGCCACTGCTGTAAAGGCGCTTTCCTGTGTGGTGAGATGCCCGGCGGACAGGGATTCCCCCGCCAGGGCCAGGGCATCGGCCACGCGTCCGTTGAGCACCAGGGCATCCAGGGCCACCATCCGGTCACGGAGGGCAGTGCCGTAGGTGAGGTTGTACGGTGTGTATTCGGGGAATTCGCGTCCCACGCCGTCCAGCAGCGTGCCGGCGGTCTGGCCCTTTCCGGCCAGGGCATAGGCGGCAGAGAGCATATAGCGGGCGTTCTGGCCCAGCTTGTTGCTCTCACGCAGACGGTTCATCCCGGCCTGGTTGGCGCTTCCGGCCGCGGCCAGGGTGTACAGCCTGTAAGCTTCGTCCATCTGCAGGTATTCATTCCCTTCCACCGAGCGGTACAGCTGCGACTGCTTCTGCTGGAAGCCTTTCCAGGCCTTCAGCACGCCGGCGTTCACATCAAATCCGGCCTTCTGGGCCAGCGTGAGGAAGTGGCCGGCCATAGACGAAACCCAGGTGCCGGAAGGACCGCCACCCCAATAGGAGAAGCCGCCGTCGGCGCCTTGCCGGGCATATAACCGGCCGATGAGTTCCGGAATCAGTTCCTTGGCGCGAGTGGCATCAGCCTCCGGCAGCAGGGGCAGCAGTTCCAGCATAGTGAGGCCGCGGGCGCTCAGCTGTTCGGCGCAGTCGTAAGGATAGTCACGCATAGTCAGGTACAGCTGGCGGGCATCCAGGGCCGGGAATCCGGCCAGTTGCAGCGTGCCGCCGTTCAGCGCGCGGCTTTGGCCGGGCTGGAGGGTAAAGCGCTCTACCTGCGTGATTTCCGGCTGGGCGTTCCGCACGGGCAGGGCTATGTCTTCGGAAGCCTTGTGGCCGCCGCCGCTGGCCTGCACGCTCACGTGTGCCGTGCCTTCTCCGTCCGTAGCCTGCAGGGCAAAGTGCACCAGCTGGTCTCCCTTTCCGCTGAAGCGGACAGTCTGCGTGGCAGGGCCGCTGAGCTTCACGGGGCCATCGGCCTTGATGGTCACGGTGGTTTCCTGCACGCCGTCTTCCATGGCAAATACATTCACCGGAACGCTGATGCTTTCCCCGCAGCCCAGCACACGCGGCAGGGTGGTCACCACCATGAGCGGATTCTGCACCGGAACGGTCTTCACGGCGTTGCCATAGGCGCCTTCGTGGCCAGCGATGAGCATTACGCGCACGCTGCCAACGTATTGAGGCAGTTGTAGTTTCAGGACATCGGTGCCCTTTTCCAGTGTGCGGGGAGCCTGGAACAGCACCACCGGGTTGAAGCGGTTGTCCTTGCGGGCATTGCGGATGGCATCTTCATCACCGCCGATAGCCGCCAGCGGCGAGAACTTCCCGCTGAACGCGCCGATCACCTGGTCGAAGAGATCCCAGGTCTTCACCCCCAGGGCTTCCGTCTGGTACATCTGGCTCCAGGGATCCGGAGTCTTGAAGGCCGTGATGTCCAGCAGGCCTTCGTCCACGATGGCCAGGGTATAAGTCATGGGCCGACCGCTCTTTTCCTTCACCTTCACTTCGAAGGGTTCTTCCGGATGGAGCGTGGCGGGCATTTCCAGCACCGGCTCCAGGTGCGAAGCCGGGTTCTCCACCTTCACGCGCTGCACGCCGTACAGGCGCAGCGGGAGGTCGTTCACCGTGTTTCCGTACGGCTGTAACAACGTGATATGCACATAGATATTGGGCGCCATACCGGGCTCCACGGTAAAGGTCCAGGGGGTATCCTGATTACCGGTGGAGACCCATTCGCGGGCCAGTACGCCCGCTCCGTTCTCCAGGGAGACCAGAGCCTTGCCGCCCGGAGCGGCGGGAATGTATACGGTAGCTTTCTCACCGGCCTTGTAGGCGGGTTTGTCCGTGGAGAAGCTGAGCATCGTGAGGGATTCCGGGTCCCGGCGGTCGGCACGGCCGCGATATTCGGGCCAGTCCACGGTGACCACCCGGCCGCTTACATGGCCGGAGTTCACGTCGCGGGCCAGAATGAGGTAGTGGCCCCATTCCGGATAGTTTTCCCGCAGGATAAAGTTCACGTCCTGCGTACCGGAAGTAAGGATGCCGCTGCAGATCTTGCGCACGGACGGGCCGGACACATAGGCGTCCAGTTCGCCCTGTCCGGGACTTTCCCACCACCAGTTCCAGCCGGTCTTGAACACGGCATATTCCACTTTATGGCCTTTCACGCGCTTGCCATTGGCATCCACCACGGCCAGGCCGATGGTCTGGTCCTTATCGGTTTCCAGATAGTCGCCGTCGGGCACGCGGATGCCCACATAGGCGCTGTACGGCGAGTAAGGGAGGGTTTCGGTGGTGAAGCTCTCATCGCCGCCCGGTTCGCTCACGGACGTGACCACGAAAGCCTGCAGCATACCGGGGGCGTAGGCGGCCTCCGGAAGCGGAACGGAAACGGAACCCTGTCCATTGCCGTCCAGTTTGCCTTTGAACAGTGGATGTTCGGCCGATGAGAAATTGCTGGAAGGGTCGTTGAAGCTGTATTTTTCGAAGCCCTTGAACGGCGAATCCTTCATCCGGCGGAGCGTCATCCGTGCCTCCACAGGCGCGAACTGGGCCGCGCCGCCGCTGAGCCAATCGGCCTGCGTGCGCACCGTGATGGTCTTGCCAGCTTCCAGTACGGAAGGGTAAGAGGTGGTGATTTTCAGGCGGTTGGGCTTTATGGTTTCAATATGCAAGATCTTGTGGAAAGTGCTGCCGCCCACCTTGAAGTAGGCGTTCCAGTAGCCGGTGGGATCATCGGCCTTGGTGGGCACGTCGAAGCTGTAGAAGCCATCCGTGCCCTGCCGCACCAGGCGGGAGTAGAACTGGCCTTCCGGCGTGTACACTTCCAGGGTGGCGGGGTGTCCCTCGGGCAGGGACTTGCCTTTGTCGTCCAGCAGCAGCGTCAGGTGCATGGTGTCGCCGGGACGCCAGACGCCACGCTCCCCGTAAACGAAGCCTTTGAGGCCTTTCTGGAGCACCTGTCCGCCCACGTCGAAACGACTCAGGGAACGTTCGTTACCGGCGTTCACCTTCAGGTATGCCACGCTGCCGCCGGCCTTGGCCACTACGGCGAAAGGCTGGCGCTGGACCGGGATGGTGACCAGGCCCTTGCCATCCGTCTTGCCGGAGCCAATCTGCTGCAGCTGGAAGTCGTACACTTCCACGCTGGCGCCGGATACCGGCTGGGCGCTCAGGATGTCCGTAGCGGCCACCCAAATCTGCTGGCCACCGGCGTATTCGGCCACCAGGCCCAGGTCGCTGGAGAGCAGCTGGACAGACGGGAAGCGGTCGCTGTCCATATAATAGGAGGCCTTGGTGGGGTCGTCGGCCTCGTTCCAGTCGTACGCGTCCCAATCGTAGTCGTTGTCCCAATAATAGGGGCTGGGCTGGTCCCACTGGGCCTCATCTTCCTCGGTGGGTTTGCCGGAAGGCGCTGCCGGGTTCAGCATAGGCTCCTTGCCGCCGTACAGGCTCTGGTCCAGGCGGAAGCTCAGGCGGATGCGGTAGATGGCGCCCGGCTCCTGCTTGAGCAAGCCGCTCAGGTCTATGCTGTGGCTGTTCCAGCGGTGCAGGTCCTTGGAGGCATCCAGGGGGATGTCACCCCTGTACACCAGGCGGCCGCTGCGGCGCAGGGCGCTGTTGCCGCCCAAGTCGTTGTCCTGCAGGAACATCAGAACATTTTTCTCATAGATTTTCACAATGCGCACTTCCACGGCGCTTAAATTCACCGCCCGGAACGGCAGGATGAGCCGGTCTTTGTCGGGCAGGATACAACCCTGAAGCGGAATTTCCACAGCGGGCTTATCCTCGTTCAGGGTAAAGGTGAACACGGCATCCTGCCCCAGAGCCTCTCCGGCGGCGTTTTTAATGCCTTTGTCCAGCGTGAGGGTGAGGTCTTCGCTGCGGCCTTCGAAGTACACGCACAGCCGTTTGTCCTGCACCTGCACGTAACTGCGGACGGCCCCCTGCAGTTCCACCAGCCCTTTCTGGAGGGCGTTCACGGGGGCGTCGCTCAGTTCCACGTCAATGTGGTCACCGGCCAGGGTGGCCCGCAGCACGCGGAAGCCTTCGCCGGGCTGGGCCTGGACCACGCTTTCGGCCTCCTGCACCTCCGGCGCCCGTACGGCCAGGCCGAAGTCGAAGCTCTCCGGCGCCCCTTCCTGCACTTGGCCCAGGAAAAAGCGAACGGCATACTGTTTGCCCGGAAGCAAGGTGTCCGGAACGAAGGTCACTGAGGTGGCCGAATTCCACTTGACGTGCCCCTGCACGGAAGGGGTGAAGGCAAACAGCCCTTCCGTGGGCTGCGAAGCCGCCGCTTCCATCAGCTCGATGCGGATCTGGGCATCCGGGGCCACGATACCGCCCGTATAGGCCTTGATATAAGGGGCGAAAGCCTCGGCCGAAGGGGTCTGCGCGGTCTTCTTGGGCCCGCAGGCAAAAAGGGCTGCCGCAGCAGCCACAAGAAACAGGATTTTACGCATTTTTATACTGTTCAAAACCTACGATAAACCGTTGCATGCCGTCCAGCAGGCGGCTGCGGGGACAGGCGATGTTCACCCGCATAAATCCTTCCCCGGCGGCTCCATATATGGAGCCAACGCTCAGGGTTAGCTGTACTTTCTCCTGCAGGAACTTGCCAAAACGTTCGCTGAACCCTTCCAGCGATTCCCCTTCGCGCAGGGCGCCGCGACAGTCTATCCACATAAGGTAGGTGCCCTCCAGGGGAAGTACATTCACCTGCGGGAGTTCGTCTTCCAAGAAACAGGCCACGGTGCGGGCGTTGTGGAAAAGATAATTGCGAAGCTGGTCCAGCCAGGGGCCACCCTGATTATAAGCGGCTTTGAGGGCCGTGACGCCGAATACGTTCACGTCGCAGCACTCGTTTTCGTTGAGGGCGCGGTCCATCTTGGCCAGGATGGCCGGATCCTTGGCGAAGATATTGGCGATCTGGATGCCCGCAATGTTGAATGCCTTGGTGGGAGAGATGCAGGACACGGAGTTCTGCACGAATTCGTCCGGCAGGGTGGCCCAGGGGGTGTAGTCGTGGCCCGGGAAGGTGAGTTCGCAGTGAATCTCGTCCGAAATCACGAACACATTGTTCCGCTGGCAGATGCCGGCCACCAACAGGAGTTCTTCGCGCGTCCACACGCGGCCTGCCGGGTTGTGGGGGTTGCACAACAGCAGCACCTTGGCCTGGGCGGCCTTCTGCTCCAGGAGGTCCCAGTCAATGATGTAGCTTTTACCGTCGTAGAGGAGCGGGCAGTCCAGCTGGATGCACTTGTTGTTGCGGATGGCCGGGAAGAAGGCGTTGTAGCAGGGCGTCATCACCATCACTTTGTCGCCGGGAACGGTCATGGCCTTGATGGCGGCGCTATAGGCGGCGATCACCCCCGTGGTGGGTACGATGTTTTCCCGGCCGATTCCCTCCCATCCGTGCCGGGTGGCAAACCACTGGCCGATGGCAGTGAAATAATCGTCCGGGACCAGTTCATAGCCGAAAACGCCGTGGTTCAGGCGCTGTTGCAGGGCTTGCTGGATTTCCGGGGCGATGGGAAAATCCATATCGGCCACCCAGAGGGGCAGCGTGCCGGGATAAAGGTCCCACTTTACACTTTCCGACCCGCGGCGGTCGGGGCACCGGTCAAAATTGTACGTCATAGCTGTGCGTTTTTAAATGTGTCCACCGCCTTCGGCTTTCAGTTGTTCGTCCACTTTGTTCTTTTCGGCCATCAGCAGGTCCAGGAGCCAGTCTTTCTGCTCGTCCACCAGGCCCAAGTCGCGGCAGGCGCTTTCGTAGCGGCCCAGCACGGCTTCCTGATAGCGGTGGTAGCGCATAGATTTTCGGATTTCGTCCTCGATGGTCTCGTGCTCGATCTCATAGCTGTCTTTATAGTACTCCTTATATACTTTTTCGGAGCTGTAGTTGATGCAGAAGAAGAACAGGCCGGCGGCCAGGATCACGATTCCCAGGATGCCGGCCACCAGCGGGACTTTCTGGATCAGGCCCAGCATACCCAGCGTGGCGCCCACCAGGAAGACGGCCAGGGCCAGCAGTTCATTGCGGTGTTTATTCAGAACGGAGGAAATCTTCATAATCGGTGAGTACGTTAGTGGTACGGTTTTGCAAAATCTTGATTTTGAAATCGTTTTCGGCTTCTTTGGCATCCATGGCTTTCTGGTAGGCCCGGCGGGAAGCCAGGGCTTCGCTGTTCTTGCGGCGAAGTTCTTCCAGATTGGCCCGCAGCTGCCATTGCTGCACCAGGATGGAGAGGAAGGCCATAGCGAACATAAGCAGGAAGCCCAGGAGGATGGTGAGCTGGTTGCGGTTTTTCAGGCGCTGGGCTTCTTCCCGCAGCTGGGCATTGTTCATTTCAGCGTCCAGAATGGCCAGGTCTTCGTTCTGCACCTTGATGTATACCGAATCCTTCTCCTGCATCAGGTTCTCCAGTGTGTTGTAGGCGCTTTCGTAGGCAGCCATATCGGCCAGGAGGGCGTGCCTGTATTCCAGTCTGCCGCGCAAGGTGCCCAGGGAATCGGCCTGCGCAAGCGCCTGGTCCAGCAGGCCTTTCGAACGGAGGTAGGTGATGTCCAGGCCGCGACGGTCGTCGGCATCGGCCTGCATAGTGTACAGCGGATCCCGCAGAAGGGCCTCATAACTGCGCCAGAAGGCTTCCTGGTCCCCTTCCGCGTGCAGGAGGATGGTCCGGGTCATCTGGGTTTTCACCCCCACGGCGGGGGAAAAGGTCTGGTATTCCGCGGCTTTGTCGCAGTAGTCTTCGGCCGGCGGGAACTCCCGGGCTTTCACGTACTCCTGCGCCAGCAGGATGTACAGGTTGGGGAGGTCTTGTTCGGCCCGGGCTTCCCGGCAGTATTTCACAGCCTTTTCCAGGTTCCGGATGGCCAGGTGCGGGTTGTTGCGGTAGCTTTGGATAAGGCCGATGATGCGGTAGGCGTACATCCGGCCCATTGGTTTTTTCTCCTGCGAGGCCAGGCGTTCCATCTCGCGCGCCTCCAGCACGGCATCTCCCATACGGCCGGCCTGCACCAGGAACTCACAGTATTCGTGCAGGGTGGAGAAGTAGAAATCGCGCAGGTCTTTCCGGTCGGCCAGGAGCTCTTTGATTTCGGCGGCGGTTTCGTCCATCCGGTCATAGTCCCCCTGGGCGAAGCGCACGGGCATTTCCAGCGAGAGCCCCAGGCATTTGTAGCGGAAATTGTTCTGCCGGACGCCTTCCTGGTACAGGGAATCGGCCAGGGGCAGGTTGTCGGGGTTGTATTCCTGCATGCGGCCATAGGCATAGCGCAGGAACGTCTCCTTGTCCACGCGGAGCCGATTGGTAATTTGCGCCTGGCTTCCCAGGCTGCAAAAGACCAGCAGCAGTATGAGGAAAATCCGTTTCACTTATTTCCTCACCAAACCCAGCTGGTTAACCACGCAGGTAAGCAGTTTTTCCATGATGATGGGCTTCATGATGAAGTCGTTGGCGCCGGCATTGAATCCTTTTACCACATCTTCCTGGGAGTTCAGTGCACTCAGGATGATGATTTGGATATCGGCCGTTTCCGGGTTTTCCCTGAGCCGGCGGATCACCTCAAAGCCGTCTATGACGGGCATCATCAGGTCCAGCAAGATCAGGTCCGGCTTCTCCTGGGCGATCATGTCCAGGGCCTGCTGCCCGCCGGAAGCGGTGCGCAGCTTGAAATTAAAGCGCTTGAGCATCTTCTGCACCAGCAGGATGTTCAGCGGGATGTCGTCTACGGCTAAAACGTTGTAGGCGGAATAATCGCGATCTTGAGCGTAGATAGGGGTCATTTTCTATTGTTGTTTGGGAGCTTCAAGGGGAATGGTGAAAACGAAACGGGCGCCCGGTCCTTTCCAGGTGGTGTCAAGATATACCTGGGCACCCATGCGGCCGGCGATGTCGCGGCAGATGGACAGGCCCAGCCCCGTTCCCTGCACGAATTCGTTCAGCTTGGTGAAGCGTTCGAAGATTTTTTCGGCCTGTTCCGGCGGAACGCCCGGGCCGGTATCGGTGACGGCGTAAGTAAGATAACCCGGGTTCTCCGACAGGGAACTGCTCACCTTGATTTCGCCGCCGGGTGTATGTTTGCAGGCGTTGGTGATGAGGTTGATCAGAATCTGCTGGACGCGGCGGGGGTCTGTGACAAAGGTGAAAGGTCCCGGTTCTTCCGGTGCGTAGTAAAGCTGGACGCCGGGCTGCAGGCGGTGTTCCGAGCTGGAGATGGCCGACTGGGCCATATAGTCCTTTTCGCCTTCTTCGTAATTGATGCTGTAATTCCCGTTGTCCATGGCCGATGCATTCAGGATATCGTCCAGGAGCATCGTGAGCATCTTGGTGTTGTTCACGATGTGGCCGGCAAATTCTTCCTTTTCTTCGGGCTCCAGGCTGCCGTCCGGCAGGGAGAGCAGCTGGGAGAAACCCACGATGGCGTTAAGCGGAGTGCGGACCTCGTGGCTCATGTTCTGCACGAAGCGGGTTTTGGCGTTATCGGCCATGCGTACCCTTTCATTGGCTTCCCGCAGTTTGCGGTTGTGGATCCAGAAGAAGAGAGCCAGGGCGGCCATAAGCAGAGACAACAGGATGAGCGTCAGGTGCGAGATGCGGGAAATCTGGTGTTCCTTGGTTTCCAGATCTGCGCTGAGGGCGGCTTTGCCCATGGTGATTTCCAGTTCCGAAACCCGGGACTGGTTGGTCCGGGAAATGGCCTTTTCCAGGCGGATCACCAGATCCTTTTCCAGATCGAAGGCGAAATCCTTGAGCCCCTGGTTTTCACACAGGTTGGCAATGACCTTCTTTTCCCGAATGGAGGTCAGGTTCACGATTTGGTCTCTTTGCTGGACGATGCTGCCGTCGAAAACGGCGTCGATGAGGGAAAAGTAGGTATCGGCCTTCCGGTTCACCTGAGGGATTTGGGGATCTGACAGGCAGAGGTCCCGCAGGTGGCGGTATTTTTTCTGGTTCCCGTCCAGGGCGGCCAGGCGGGCCTGATAATACCAGCACCGCAGGGTGTCCAGGTGCTGTTTGGCTTCTTCCAGCGCCTTGGCCACATTGATGCGCACCGAATCCGTGCCGATGGGATAGGTATCGGCCAGGTCACAATACAGGCGGGTGGGAGACTGGCGCTTCAGGGTTTCATCGTCTGTTTCCTTCCAGGTCTGGATGGCGCGCAGCAGGTAGGGTTTGGCGCTTACATAGTCGTTCTGGGCGATGTACAGCGAAGCGAGGTTCCGGTCACTGAGCCACAAGCCGTAGGAGTTCCCCGCTTCCAGAGCTTCTGCCTGCATTTCCCGGGTCATGGCCAGTGCGCGGTACTCATGACCGTTGTTGTAATAGTAATTCTGGAGCAGCAGATAGGAATAATAATAGTACTGGTCATGACCGGTTTCCAAGGCCACCTGTTTCAACTTTTTCTGGGCTTCCAGTGCCTTTTGCTCATTCTCCGGAGTGAAAGGATAATTAACCCGGTCCTTGAGTACTAGCGTGTAATAAAGGGTCTCCGCCTTTTTGTCACCTACTTCCTGGGCGGTCTTGAGCAATTGGTCGCTGGCTTCCTTGAAGCCTTCCTTGCCAACCAGTAATTCGGCCTCCTGATACCAGGTATAGCAGTTGTTGTCTATCTCATACGGATTGTCCTGTGCGGCCAGCCGGAAGGCAGCCAGCAAAAGCAGTAGAATTAATACGACGCGGGCTCTCATACCCCAAAGTTACATAAAAAATTTGATTCTTAAATAATATACATTATTTTTGCATAACACTAAGACTATTGCTATGCACCATGGTTCGCTCACCGGATTCATTCTGCCGCTTCTTATGTTGCCGGTAATCCTGTCCTGTTCCCAGAAGGAGTCTTTCAGTCCATCCGGGAAGGAAGAGGAGCAGCCCAAAGACAAAAAAGTAGCTTTCGATGTCACGGTAACCCGGGATGGAAAGCCCATCTCGCAGGGCGCCATCGCCACCAAGGCCGATGCCTCATCGGCCGAAGCGGCCGACAAACTGGCCACCATGAATCCGGACATTCCCTTCGGCCTGGTGGGGATAGATATGGCCAGCAACACGCTGCTCATAGACAACAAGGCCATCTATCATTCGGGCACCAGCTACACTGGTTATTTAGACAGCGGCCTTTGGGAAATCCCGGCCCAGATTACTTTCAGCGCCTATTATCCGTATGTGAATACGGTGGGCTACGGAGATGAGTACGAATCCTACACCATTCCTTATACCGTCAAGGAAACGGAGGCCGGCCCGCTGGTGTCCAAAACGGTGCAGCGCGCCATTAACCAGCTGAATATGATGCCGTTGGAGTTTCAGCATATCACCAACGACATCGGCTATAAAATTTCGGACATTACCACAGATCCGCAGCTGCAGGGGCTCATCCACCTCCGGAAGGTGACGGCCACCAATGTGGCTTCGGCCGGCGTTTTCCTCAACGACCTCACCCTGAACAAGGGTATCTGGCACCGTCAGGGCTATTACCGCGACGTAGTGGTCTTTGAAGGGGATGCCGTGATAGGCGTTGGCATGGAGAACGAAATGTTCATCGGCCGCGACGCCCTGGTAAACACCATGGCCGAAAGCAGCCGCTATTATTCCATCCCGGACGAAATCCTGATGGGAAAGCAGTGTGTGGAAGTTTTGTATGACGTAGACAGCTTCACGGTAGAGAACTTCACTTACCCGGCCATCAAGAATCAGTTAGGGCGCTTTATGCTTTACGGGATTCTACCCGACAATGTCTTCGAGTATGGCAAGCAGTATACTTTCCATCTGGGACTGGACACCGGAAAGCTGTATCAGCAAATTGTCTTCTCCGCCTCTGTAAGTGACTGGGAAACCAAGATCTACGAAGACAACAGCGAATTCTAGCCTCCGGCCCGGCAGTGGGACAGGAATTCCTCCGGCGTCATAATCTTCATAGGACTGGGTGCCTCCCGAGCGAGGAGTTCGCGGTCATTAGTTAGCAGCACATCGCAGCATTGATCGTATGCAAAGGCTATCTGGGCATTGTCTTCCAGGTCCGGGTGCTCATCTTGCAAGGCTTCCCGAAGATTGAAGGTGCTGATGCTGTCTGTGTTTGTACGATCCTGAAGTGTTGTGACGATCTCCCGGAAGTCTTTCTGCGAAAACCCTGGGCAACGACGGCCGATGTACGCTGCATCCAGAATGCTTTGCGTTGAAATAGCTGCTTCAACAGTGGATGTGAGGATAAGAGAAAAAACGTCTGCCGCCTGACCATGCCTCTCTGCCGACGGGATAAGATAATCTACCAGCACGTTGGTATCTATAAAGATTTTGGGTTTAAATACTCTTATACTTTTCATACTTCATTTGAGCCAAAAATTCTTTATCCAACGCTGCCTGTTCGTAGCCGTCCAGGCCCTCGTACTCCTTGGGGAGTTTGGCGTCTTTGAGGACAAACTGTTCGGCAATTTTCCTGGCTTTTTCCATAAATTCCGGCGTTACTTTGGGGTATCTGATTTCTACGCCCACTTCCCTCTCCAGCACTTCTTCCACCAGGGTGTTCACCGATTTTTTCTGCTTTTTTGCCTCCCACTTGAGTTGGTTCAAGAGGCTGTTCTTGAGCCGGAAGGCCGTTTGCGTTCTGGGTATCGTCTCCATTTGTATAACATTTTTTGCAAATATATAACAATTCGTCCGGAATACAAAAACATTCCGGGAGCAAAAATGGCCTCCTGTGCTCCCGGTAAGGCAAAAAATGATGTTTCGGGAGCAAAAATGGCCTTCAGTGCTCCCGGAATTACATCCAGCGCTGGCCGATGTCCCAGTGATAACCGTATTCGAAGGTGGTCTTTTCCGGTGGAAGGTCAAATTCTTCCAAGACAAGCGCTTTTGCCTCCGGGTATTCCTCCAGCCATTTGCCCACGGCCACCACAAAACGGTCTTCTTCCATCAGATAGAAAACCCTGCCGCGGGGTTTATTCTCATAGGGGCCGATGAAAGGGCCACTTCTGTCGCCGTGGAACTTTTGCCGATTATATCCCTTTTTCCAGACATCTTCGTGCATTTCGGAGCAACTGATGCGTCCTTCGGAGGCATTGGCCTGGGTGTAGTCGCGCAGCGGATGGGAGACCACGCCAAAAAGTTCTTTCCAGGCAACGTTGTACCAGAAAATTCCAACTTTAGGATCATCGGCATGGCCACGGTTGGCTTCCATCAGGCGAATTACCTGGGCATAATCCTCCTTGGACATTGCCTGCAATTTCGTGGGCTGTTCTTCATGGGAGGGCAGCAACTCATTGACGATGCTTATGATCACGGCATAGTCGTCTTCGTAGAAATAATAGATGATGCCGCTTCCGTTGTAGCGGCGCTCCCAGTAACCATAAGGAGCCTGGTCCACCATTTGAGGCGTGCCGATCCCTTCCAGCGGGTGCTCCTTGATATCCTGGAAGATGGCTTTCACCTGCTGGGCGTACTGGACACTCTTTCCCTTGAGGATTTGGTACTGATAGGAGGCCTTGGGACTCAGGTACAGTTTCATAGGGCGTCAATGTCCGTTACTTCTATTAGTTCCCCCGCTTTCATCTGGAGGGCGGCTTCCCTAAGATCCCGCATGGCCGATGAGTTTTTTAACAGCTCCAGACTTCGTTGCATGGAATTGTATTCCCTGAGGGAGATGAGCACGGCACCCGTGTCCCCTTTGGTGATGATGAGAGGCTCTTCCGTAAGGAGCACATTATCATAGAATTGCTTGATGTTGGCCCGGAATCCGGAGATAGTGGTCACTTGCATAACGTCAATTTTTTACGTACAAAATTATGTACAAAATTTTAGAAAAGCAAGGATGGGCTTGCATTATAGGCAAAGTTTATATATTTTTGCAAAACTAACGTTATAACGTCAGTTTTATGCTGGAAAGTATACTGTTTCATGGGTCCGACCATGTGGTAGATCATCCCTTCCGGGGTGGAGGGAAAAGCCATAACGACTATGGCTCAGGTTTTTATTGTACCCCAGACATGGAACTGGCCAGGGAGTGGGCCTGCAGCAGCGGAAGTACATCTGCCTTCGTGAACCATTATAGCCTGGAACCCAACACGTCCCTCACGGTGGCCAACTTGTCTGCCCCGCCCTACCATGTACTCAACTGGCTGGCCGTACTGCTGAAAAACCGTCACTTCGACCTGCGGCATCCCCTTGCCCGACAGGCAAAGGAATACCTTCTTCAAACCTTCCTGCCACCCTTATCGGCCTTTGACATCGTGCGCGGCTACAGGGCCGATGACTCCTACTTTGCCATTGCCTCTTCCTTCCTGGAGGGCGCCTTGTCCCTGGAACAGCTGCAGCATGCCCTCCGCCTGGGCACCCTGGGAGAACAAGTGTTCATGCAAAGCGAAAAAGCCTTCGAAGCGCTGGTCTTCCTCACGGCCGAAACCGTGGACCGCAGCATATACCTCACGCGAAGACAACAGCGTGACGTCCAGGCCCGGAACGAATTCCGGAGCATGGCCACCGCCGCCGAGGGAACTTTTATACTGGATATCCTCAGACAATCTTGGAAAAACGATGATCCCCGCCTACGATGAAACCTATCTTCCCGACGCCAAAGAGCGTCTGGGAAGCATGCTGGACTATGCCGTGAACAGCTGTGGGTTTAGCCTGCAGGAATTCTACCAGCGCTTCACCGCCGGCACGGTATCCCGTTCCTTCGGCCAAGGGCATCCCCGCTATCTGGCCGGCATGTCGGGCTCCGACCTGGCCGTCCTGGTGATGGAAGAAAGCGGAGCCCAAGGCCCCTTCCCTCCCTTCCGTGACCATGGTTATACACCTGAATACTGGGCGGGCTGGGCCCTGGCAGAGCTGCAATGGCAAAGCGGCTACAGTTTTGAAACCCTGCAGCGATATGGAATGCCTATCCAGGAGGTCGTGGCCCTTTATCCCACCTTGCACGAGGCCGATATCCAGAAATTCATAGAGATTGCCTTGCAGCGTCTGCATCTGCCCGAAAGCCCGCTGCGTGAACTGCGGAAAGCCGTGGGATTGTCGCAAGAAGCGTTGGCCCGCCGCAGCGGTGTGAGCCTGCGGATGATCCGCGCCTATGAACAGGGCAGCCAGTCCATCTCCCGCGCCGAGGCCGGAACTGTCCTGCGCCTGGCCTCCACGCTCCACTGCGACGTAGAAAGACTGGTGGCTGGCGCCGGGAGATGACGGCCCTGTGTCGGAGGGGAAAACGGCATTACCTTATATATAAATATGGCGCGTTTTGCTTCGGCTCGGATGTTCTTGTTATTCATGTTGTTAGCATGGATAACGGGCTCGTGCGCCCTTGTTGATGAAGATTTGTCAGACGTGGGGGATCACACGCAAACACTGGCAATGTCTGTCAAGAATATTGAGTCCGGGCAGGTGATGCCCACCAAAATGTCTGCCGATGTCACCCAAGTCAACGCCGGGTCTTTCCGGGGAATCGAGGAAATAATTGTAATTCCTTTTTCCACCGAATGGTCGAAGGATAAAGCGAAGCCCGTAGAGGCCCAAACACCTTATTTTGTAAGCCGCAATGTTGCCATCACGAATCCCTATATCCGCAGTAACCAGCTTATTGAATACAATCACGCCCGCCTCTTCGACAACGCAACCCTTCCTAATGGAATGAACCGGGTACTTACCTACGGCAAAGCCAGCGAATCCTCCGACGGGACCAAAGATAGCAAACATATCTACGGCGTACTCACACCAATAGGCATGGATTTATTGGAAACCGCCGGAGATATCCGCTTTAAACTGGAGCCCATCTTGACAGAGAACGAGCCAAATGAAATCAATCAGACCGTCGACGAAATACTGACGAAATTAACTTTTTTAATCTCTACGCTACAAAAATCCACCGACGAAACGGTTCGGGGTATTTATAACCAACTTAAATTAGCGAGCGAAGACAAGATTCTGGCCTGCTCCACTCCCGTACTTAATAATATTCGCGATGACCTGGCGGCCTTGTATTCCGTTCCACACGCCCCAGATGATCCAGAGTTTAATGCTATATACGATGCATATACAAGTTTTGCCCAAGCCATTGTCGATTATTTCCCCAACAGTTATGGTATACCGGACGGGGCTATTGGCTTCTGGTGGAACGGAGACAAGTTCGAGCGCCTCATCAACGGCGTGAACATCGCCCTGATAGATTCGGAAAACTACTGCTATCCTCCCAGCCTCTGGTACTATGGCAACAGTACTATCCTGACAACTGAGGACGATGCACGCAGTTGGTATGTGTCGGCCAATGACTGGGATACTATTCGTAACAAATACAAAGAAACCATCCCTGAAGAAGACAACGGCGAAATCGTTAGACCTTCCACCAAATCCGTAGCCATTTATGACCCGCTCCAATATGGCGTGGGGATGCTTGAACTGAGCATCAAAGCCCTTGATCCTGTTGAGGACGCAATTATCATCAATCGGGCAGGAGGTTGCCCCCTGACCGGCATTATCATAGGAGGGCAACGGGAAGTCGACTTTGCTTTCCGGCCCTTAACCTCCGACGCCCATTACACATACGACAACAAAGTCCTCACGGCAAACAATAAGAACCTGGAGATCGGCGTGAACAAAGGCTCTGTCCAAACGCTTGTCCTTCAAACCCCGGATGACTCTCCAGTCCATTTCGCGCTGGAATTCAAGAACACCACTGGAAAGTCTATCCCTTGCCAGCAAGGGAACATTCTTCCAAACTGCATGTTCTACCTGGCGGGTGAACTTGTTCCATCAGACGAAATTACGGGTTACTCGGACGAGATGAAGAGCGTCTTCAAGCAGGACCGAAAAACCTACGTCTCCGTAAAGATAAAGAGTTTGAATAAAGCTTATAACACCGTTCCTGATCTTCGCGACCCTCAGTTGGAGATTGGCATTTCGGCCGAAATGAAATGGACGCAGATTCAGCCCTTTGAAATAAGTATAAAATTATAGAAAGATTGGGATGAACGGGGCCCGGCTCATAACCATGCTGACGGCAGTGCTTCTTACAGCGCTGTGCGTTGTATCATGCCGTAGCACAAAGGAAGTGCAACCCGACTCAGAAATCACGGTTTCACTGTATATCCCTGGAGCCGTCATGACCCGTGCAGAAACAGGATTTGTGGATCCCACTGCCGCAGAAAGCATTTTTAAAACGCTTGACATCTGGGTATTCCTATCCGAAAAAGAGAATGATGAAGATGTTCTGGTTTGTTACCATCATTATGATGCCAAATTAGACCTGACGGGGCTTCCTTACAACACCGTTACGCGTTTCGGGATGAAGCTCGAACCCGAAATGTTCACGAAACTTACAAAAGAGACGGATACCAAAGTAGATGTGTATGCGGTAATGAATGCTGCATCGGCCATTAGTACGGTACCCGGAGACAATGCCACCCGAGACATGCTGGAACAACTAATAATAAATGGTTTCGGCAATTCGCCGTTGGTCATGTCCGTGGACCCTGAAGTCGGCCTTCCCATGTCGGGCGTCCTTAAGGGTGCCGATGTCTCAGGTGGTTATCCTGTCTTGAACATTTCCAATACGCTATGGCTCACCAGAGCCGTATCCAAAATACGCTTTGTCTTTAGCCAGCAGGGGAATCCTGACCCGGACAATCCGGACACACTCATTCCCGTCAAGAGTGGGTGTGAGATTGTCCGCATCTCCTTTGACGGGAAAAACAAAGAAGACGAAGGCAAAGACTGCCAGATAGCAACCCGCGAAAAACTATTTACAACACAGTCATTTGACATCGTTGCCGGCGAATATACCCCGCTTGATGCAACCCTTACCGGTGAGAATGGCTCTTCCCTTATTATTAATGACAATCTCTCCATTCTGGATAATCCAGAGGAGCTATTCTACCAGGTAATGGAATCGGCCGAACATTACGAGACCCGATTAAATAATGCTATTGACGCCCGTTCTCAAGTGGGCCCCATCTATCTGCGAGAAACGGATAAAACTATTTCAGGAACCATTTATTACCGTATCAGTGAAGACGATCAGGATTTAAGAGAGGCGGATTTCTCCATGAAAACCGGAGATGTTTTCTCCCGCAACCATTCCTGGATAGTTTATGCATGCTTTACCGAGGAAACCCTGTCGCTACAATTGACGGTAAAAGTGCTCCCCTGGGACTACTGGGACAACTGGGAACAGAATCCAATTGACTTTACCGCCGGTACCGTGAATGTAATCAAACGGTTTACCGTTACCGAAACCAACCCTCCCTCTTTTTCCAAAGAGGAAGTCAAAGTCCAGGGATCCTATGGATTCTTTGACGTCAAGTTCTGGCATACGCTGACCACCGATCCGGAAGAAGGTCCCCAGAACAACGTATTAAAGGGAGACATCATCATTGCAACGCCAATAGGAGCAAAGCTATATCTCGCACCTGTCCCCAATTCTCTAGTAGTAGATGGATTTGGAAAAAAAGTTGTGATTACTGATGCAATTAAAGTATATTTTACTGATCTTCCTGACAAGAATCAAAACTGGCATTATATTTATGCAAATACAACGAACCCAGACAATAAGAAGGTTGAATTCTGCAAGATTCCCATCGCTATCGAGTGCAATTCCAAGTATAAGGATTTGACAGATTTGACGGAACTGGACGGTCAATACATCGACCTCCATTTCTATGTTGAAATCGGGAATGGAATCCGTTATATTGACCTGGGTTCTGAATCCATCGACTATTACCGCTTTATCCTAACCCAAGACTGGGATAAGGATTCTAATTCAAATTCGAACGAGAACAACGGCAATGAGTAAGAAAAGCCTGCATATCGTGCTGTTGCTGCTGTTGGCACTTCTGATTACGGGGTGCTCCGCCGAACCTGTCCCCATCGAAAGCGATGCCAATATGACGTTTACGGTGCGATGTGTCTATCCCACCCTAACCAAAACAGAACCAATAAGTGGCGTTGATGACTTTAACGAAAATCTGATACTGTCCGTCGACTTTCTTTTTTATCCTGGAGCCAAACCAAACCCGGAAACAGAGCCGGGAAAATACGCAGACTATTGTAATCAACAGGCCGTTCACCACGTCCGTAAAGAATTGAGCAAAGGAGATATCGGAGAATCCGCATTGTCCTTTGTCATCAGGAAAGATGCGATGCGGAAGATATTCCCAGAGAATGGAGACAACAAAGCCACCGTATATGCCCTGGTTAATTTCGACAGTTATGATATCGAGAATAAGACGGAAGCCTCTCTCAACCAATGGGACCAAGCTCGCATCGTAACTGATTTTGCAGAAAAAGAGAACAACTTTATCCAGTCCAAATTCCTGATGGATGGAGAAAGTGAGATCGAAATCACTTATGACGAGAATAATGCCCCAAAAGTACAGGGAGTAATCTGGGTGAAACGTTTCGCTACCAAACTGACACTGGCCATCCATGTGGAAAAGGAAGCCACACTGGAACATCAGAACAAAGAAGACGGCAGCACTGTAGCGTCCGAAATCTGGACTCCCATACTCAACACCATGCGCATCTATATGGTAGACGGCTATAAAAGTTGTCTCATCGGAGGCGGGGACGAAGGGGCCGAAGCGGACAAATACTTCACCTATAGGGACAAAATGCGTCCTTTCTTGAAAGACGATGGGACGCCCACGGTGTCACCTGATGTCATAGAGGGAGAAGGAGGAGAAGAAGACATCATCTATTACAATACCTACCCGATGTACTCCTACCCCGGGAAATGGTCGAATTACAAGTGGGATTACGGGTCATCGAATTTGGATTTCAGCACGTCTCTCCCGCATGAACAGCCGTACATCAAACTGGAAATGGACTGGCGAAGGAAGGAGGAGCATGGCTATTCCTACGACCGTCGCAAATACTACTATAAGGTATTCCTGCCGCTCTCTATAGATGAGCAGGGTAATTCCGAGTTTATTCGGAACAACTGGTATGCGCTCTACCTGAATGTGTCTATCCTCGGTTCCACTACCGATGACGGTATGGCTTCCTTGACACCCTCTGTCTATCTGTTGGATTGGCAAAACAAAACCACCACCATCAACAAGTTTGCGGTCATCAGCAAGGCCCGTTACCTTTCGCTGGAAAAGACCGTGTGGAAAATCAGTAACCAGTCCACCCTGAACATACCTTTCATCTCTAGCCACGATGTTGTTGTCACCGGTACAGTAGAGGCCACGCGACCCTATTATGGTGATATGACAAACCAAACATCGGGTTCGTATCATGATGGTTATCATGCCTGGATCAAGGGGAATGAAACCGACGGTTATTATCTGCAGTATCATGATCAACCTGAGGGCAATGAGCAGTTCGAACCCTCCAATTGGATTAAACCGCAGTCCACTTCCATCTTACTGGACCACGAACTACAGAATGACTTTACGCAACCCGGATTCGACTATTCACCCTTCACGATTAAATTCAAAATCGTCCATAAAGACTTGGCCGACGATCCCTCGTCCTATACCTATAGCCAATACACCCGGGACATTACCATCACCCAGTTCCCGGCCATCTATATTGAAGCTACACGTAATTCCGATACGGAAATTATCAGGAAATCGGGAAGGGTGCACGGTTATCCCAATCCCCCTTATCCCCCTTACAGAGAAGGAATTGACGATTCCACAATAAACGCGCCGTGGGAATACATGCCCTGGGGATACGTTTTTGTAAATGGCGGGCGTTTCGTCCGATGGGACTATGATAACCCCAGCAAGAAAGATCCGTATTACAAGCTGCAGACCGACAACGAAAAAAAGGAATACCAATGGCAGTCTGTCTATTATAGCGGCGGTAGCAAAGATATCTTCAATATCCACGTTACCGTACTCCCCAGTACTACAGACGCTGCCGATTTCGTTATCGGCGATCCGCGGAAAAAAGAAGTGGACAATTTAAACAACATATTCATTATAGACTATAATGAAGACGTTGACATGCTGGAGCATATTCAAGAAGGAAACCAGTATGAGTGGGATGAGGAAAAAGGAAAATACATAAGGAACGGATTTAACAGTGCTGCTGCTTTATATGGCAGGTCCCCGCGACGCTTGGAATACTATCATCCTACCGAAACCAATAGCGTCCTTTCGGAAAAAATGATTGCCCCTATTTACCGCATCTCTTCCAAATTCGGCGGTACGGAATATGGCTCTATTACAAAACAATATGCCGAATATCGCTGTGCGGGTTATCAGGAAGACGGATTCCCGGCCGGACGTTGGCGCCTTCCCACCCGGGCCGAGGTCAGTTTTATTGCACAACTGTCGGCCAAAAAGACTTTCGAGGTCTTGTTTAATTTCGGTGACACCTATTGGTCTGCGAACGGACCAATCATGATCAGCAAGGATGGTAGTTCTGTATCGTCCAGCAGTGCCACAACGGCCCTGCTACGCTGTGTTTATGATTCCTGGTACTGGGACCCGCTGGATCTCCAGGAAGGAAAGACCGTAGAAGGTGAACCCAGACTCAGTCCTCCGATTAATTCAAGAGATCATTTTATATGGGGAGACAAAGAATGATGAGACATTTCTTCTGCTATTTGACAGCGTTGCTGACCCTTTTAGCTTGCAGCAGCATCCTTGAAGAGAAGGAGAACACGATCATGGATCCTTCCCTTGAGGGAAAGCCTGTGACCATCACCTTTTCCGTGCCCGATGTCCGTATAGTACCCTCAACCAAATCTATAGAAAACGATCCCGATGCTAGTATCTCCAGTGGCAAACCCTATCTGGATCCGGAAAAATTGTATCTGGTAGTTTGCGGTCACTCCCAAAGCATCAAATACATTCGAAAAGCGAAATTAGTATACAAGGAGAACGGCCAGCCCGACACAGAGGTTCTAGATATCACCGACGAAAACCTCAATTATCCTTTTCCTAACGGAGAACCCGAAGAAGGTCAGGAAAAAGAAAAAATAACCGTATACAAATTTGAAGTCCAACTTGAATTGAGCGACCAGGAACGCACGATTCACTTCCTGGGCAATATAGACGAGAGCCAGCTGAATACCGGTGCCGATGCCGGACAAATCCTCCCTACCCTGTTGTCATACGAAGGGAAACAGGCCTACTGGCAAAAGGTATATTTAGAAAATATCTTACCGGATGAAAATAATACGATGTACGGCGATGGCTCATACAAGCCACATCCCGATGTGGTAAAAAGCCTGCAATACATTCCCCTGATCCGCAATTATGCCAAGATTCAGGTAACCAACAAAACAGACCGGGAAGATGAAGTTGAATCATCTTCAAAAAGCTACTTTATCCTGGATAGCTACGCCATTATCAACACGCCATTGCGCGGCTCGGCGGTACCGCACCGCAGCAATGTCAATAATCCTTTCAATTTCAATTCTCCGGATGACAGTCGCCTGAGTGGTTATGAAAAATGTACGTTCGAAGTCCTGAACAATACAATCTCATACCAAGGTAACTTACCCGTTGGTATTGGTTTTGACTTTTCTATCCCTACCAGAGATATGTTCGAGGCTGCCGATCCTTATCAAGCCAGTAATGGAAGGATTATCAAATACGTTAAGGATGATCCTGACCAGGGCTTTTACCTGTATGAGCGCGGCGTTCCCAGTTCCTCCATGAAGCCCACCTTTGTCATTATCCGCGGAGGATTCAGCGACAGTCCTGACACAGAGCCGGATAAATACTACTACTACCGGCTGGACCTGATGGAAACCAAAACCGTGGATCACCAGGCTGCCTACGTGTATTATCCCATTTTCAGGAATTTCAGATACAATATTGAAATCACAAGAATTGCGTCCATTGGTAGTGATGATCCCGTCGCCGCAGCCAATTCTACCACCATCGAAGATGTATCGGCCGATATTTCCATGAAACATCTGTCCGATATTTCCAACGGTCGTCAGCGTCTGGTGATAGAGCCTTTCATGTCCAGAACTTATACCGGACCCAGTGAAAGCGGCTACTATTACCTGCTGGCCCGCTTTTTCAATGACGTAAACAGCCCTGTCCCCAATACACTTCCTGCCGCAGTGCAAGTTGAGCTTCTTCCCATGGAGGACAATTTAGAGGATATTATTTACCTCTATGACGATTATGGTAATAAGATTCGAAGCAGTGATACCCGTGGCTTTTACCCCAATGCACGCAACGAAGATGGAGCCAGGGTTATCCGATTCGATACAAATCCAGCGAACTTCTCGGGAACCAGGACCCAAATCATCAGGATTACCGGGCGTGATCCTCGAGCGGCCGAAGAGTATCCCCTGTACCGCGAAGTGGAAATTAGCCTGCAGAGCAAGCAGGAAATGACGGTCGAATGCTTAAATAAGTTTTTGGCACTCCGCAGAGGCGCTGAACAAACGGTTAGCATTACCATCCCAAAAAACCTTCCGGAGTCCATGTTCCCTCTGGAATTCATCATCGAAGCCGAAGCAGGAACATTAACTCCTGACAACAAGAAAGAAAACAACAACCTCCCGGTCCAGTCTGGCATATCCATTTCGAACAATGAAAAATATGCCGGGAAACACACCTTCCAGTTCGTCCGCACCCTTACCCTGGCCGAATATCAAACCCCCTCGGAAGGAGACAAGTTCACCTTCTACAGTTATTTCAAGAGCAACCAAAGCAAGAGTGCCACCAGAGTTTGGGTCTACAACGAATTCTTCGAAATAGGATCTGACGATTTCGAGAATAATAATTCGGCTCCCACCCGTCAATTCTATGTTCAGGCAACAGATGAAGAAAAGTGTTATGTCATGATCGACAGGGCTAATCTGGAATATAATTTACAGGAAGAAGGGTGGAAAACATATAACGCCAGGCAAATCATTGAATTGGATTTGGGACAAAAAGTTGCCTTCAAGTCCATTGCAACCATCATTGACTGGAACTCTGATACAAAATATAGAGCAGATAATTATGATTATTTCTACTGCTCCAAGGATGAATCAAACATCAAGAAAAAGGACGGGAAATTCAAACTCGGTGGTAACATCGCTTCCTTAATCTTTGGAGATAATTGTGAATCGGAGGAAACCCGATATACCTCCGTAAGCTACAGTTTCATCAATTTCTTCAAAAATCATGTGAACATGATTGATGCTTCTGACCTGGAATTGCCCATGATGACTGCTCGGAGCAATTGCTATAAGTCCATGTTTGAGGGATGCAAAAACCTCGAGCGCGGGCCTATCGAACTGCCAGCCACAGTTATGGCCGATTACTGTTACCGCAACATGTTCAGGAGTTGTGAAAAGCTTGTGGTTGCACCCATCCTACCCGCAACCACCATTAATAAAAATTGCTACCAAATGATGTTCCATGGCTGTAAATCTTTGAAGGAAATCAAAATGAATAGCAAAACGTACACAGAAGGTAACTTCATAAGCAATAACAATACCGACAAAAGTGTTCCCTCTAAGTTTTGGGCCTACGATGTACCCGCAGACGGCATAATCTGGCTCAATCCCACAATTAAGAATAGCGCTAATTATCAGATGTTAATCCCTGAGCACTGGACCGTAAAAGAGTATCCTGCAGATAAGGATTGGAAGAACAGCGCGGACTGGCAGAACAATTGAGCGGGGGTTATAGCGGAACTTGTTTTCCGCAATGGGACACCCATTTCAGCAGTTTGCTGAGATGATGTCGAGGAGCTGAGCGACTTCGGGCTGCTCCTTGGTGTGGAGAAGGACTGACTTTCGCTTGCCATCGTAAGGGTTGACGTAGTCGATCTGGTATATCTTCTCAGCCAGGAAGCGTGCTTTGTCCAGCGATATCTTGGATCCGGCAGTTTTGAGGATGCGTTCCAACTCTAGCATGATTGTATAGGCGACAAAGCAGATACAAACGTAGGCCTCGATTCTGTTGAAGAGTCGGTGATACATTAGACGGATGTCCAGATCGGTTTTGCAGAAGCGGAAGGCCCTCTCTATCATGAACAGGTATCCGTATTCCTCGATGACTCTATCATCCGGCAAAAAGAGCTGTTGGTCGTGTATCCCTTGTAGCCGTCCAAGCGTTCATCTTTTGCGACCTTGTCGTAGTCGATCTTGATGGTGGCGTCGCCACTCATGGTAAGGAAGCGGTTGTACCCACGGTTGTTCAGCTTATCCTTCGTGAGTTTGTCCGTCCTGAAGCGCTTTTCAAGCCGTTTGAGGCCCCTCTCACGGTCAGCGGCATTCTTCCTTGCACGGGCATCGCTCATCGTCACAACCATACGCATGGTCTTGGTAAGCTGGATACTGGTACTCTGTCCGTTGGACAGTCCCAGCCTGGCAACCTTCTCCTTGAACTGCTCACTCTGAGAACGTATCCTTGCTCCAAGGATGTACTCGTAGCCGCCATCTTCCAAGTCGCGGATGTTCTCCTTGCTCAGAAGACCGGCATCTGCCACGACAATGGGCTTAGGGAAGCCAAAGCGCTGCTGCAACTTCTCAATGATGGGGATCATCGTATGGCCTTCATAGGTGTTGCCGGGATGGATCTCGTACCCTATCGGATTACCACCGGGACCAACCAACAGGCCCAGAACAACCTGGGGATTGGCATTCTTACCATCCTTGGACCAGCCCGGGATACGGACGTCGTCCTCACGAGACTCAAAGTACATCGTTGTCGTGTCATAGAAGACTACGGCAACAGTGCCGCCAAGAACCCGTTTGGTTTGTTCGTAGGTTACCTGTTCAACGTCATGCTTGACATCATACGTTTTGGCTTTACGCTTAGTCCCAGGCCGCCAGCAAAGCTCGTCCAGATAGCGATATATCTTGTCCTCATCATAGTACTTGTTCATGAAGTAGGCCATGTAACGGAGCGTCTTTAGCTTGCTCCCAGGGCGATATAGCCGTGTTACTACGAGGCTCTTGAAAATATCGTTGTCAGACGTCCTGACAGCTCCAAAACCGATTTTGTCGAACAAACGGCCGTAGATGAGGTCGGGACCAACCAGCCTGAGCTGGTCCTGCCCGATGCCAGCCATCATGGTATCATATTCGGCAGCACCCTCGGGGGCAAACAAGTCTTCGCCAAACTCGTGCTCATTGGCCCACTGCTTCGCTTTCTGCTCAAGTGATGCCAGCACCGCCTCGTCACGGCTGCTCCCGAACGACTTTTGGACACGGTACTTGCCGTCAACCTTAGCGACGACTTGTATGGAACAGGTTCCGCTTTTGTTATGCTTCCGCCGGACAAACATACTGCGAAGGTAGCAATTTGACGCGGGACACCCAAATTGAAGTTTGAATCAGCCTCTCACGATGCTGAAAGGGCGAGTTTGGTCAGCAGACTGAAAAAGTGCGGAAAACAGGAAAACAATGACGAAGAAATGACAAGCTCTTGGGCTACAAAAGCTGTTTATGGTATTCATTCTGGTTGGACGGATTATCAGCTCAAGGATGAGCCCGAATAGTTGAATCGTCAGATGCTATAACTCCACGTTGTATTCTTGACCGGGACTCCAGTCCAGCGTGACATTTACGGCAACAGTGTGATCCGAAGGAACCACTGAACCATTTTTCTTTGCCTTCACCCTGATAACTTTCAGTTCTCCGGCATGAAGGGCTTTTGTGACACCCAGTATTGTTTCTGTGATCGTATTGTCGGGAAGGGTCGCATAGACCTTGATTTGCCAGATGGGAGAATCGGCGTCCACAGTTACAAAAGGATCCTGGCTGTCAAAGACTGATTTGGTGTCTACCGGATTCCGGGAAGGGAAATGCACGGCAGCAAAGCAATACCCTCCGGACTCCTCCAAGGATAACTCATCCATCCGGAATACGGGGGTATGATTAAAATAATACAGGCTGTCACATACGGAGAAATCCGTTGCAAAACCTGTTGCAAACATTTTTACGTCCCTGATATGGCTGTCTAATGTATCCACAACAATAGCTGTTGCGGAATTGACCATATACAAGTGAACGTTGAATTTCTGATCTTCGCCCTCCTGGATATCCATGGGTAGGCGGGCAGCGAAAAGACCGGTGGTGTGGGATGTAAGGGTGTCCCCTTCCATCTGATGCAGTTTTTCCCTATGGCACCAGTCCCCATCCCTTATCTCCACCATCGGGTTCTCCACAATATTGGCCAGGGCAGTATGCATATACTGGCGGATAGGGATGTAGAGGGTATAATTGGACTGGTTGGCATCCATGATATGCTCTTCATGGTGCAGCCGCAGAGAGTCTTCCACTACGTCGTAGAACGAAAGGTCTACGTCGTGGGCATAGTCGGTGAAAATGTTTTTAAAATAGTTACGGAGGGCCAGGGCCGCCGACAACTCCAGATCCGTACTGAGGGTGGTCTCCAGTTCAGTGGAAATTTCCGTACTGACATTGGTGACCAGTTTTAGTTCATAATCCAAGTTGTAGTCGGTTCCACAGTCACGTAAATCCTCGTCTACGAGCCCGCAGCCACAAACGGCTGCGAGCCCGAGAACAAGGAATAGCGTATTTTTACTGACCCAGCGGAACATCTTCGAACGTTAGGCCGGCTTCCCAATTCAAATCTACATCAAGACCCAGGGAAATGGATGAAGAACGAAGATCAGGAACGGTAAGATATGCGGACTTGAGAGAATTCGCATTTATGCTGAATGTGGCCGTGGTCTTGTGATCCTGAATGAACACGCGAGTAATTTTCATGGGAGTTCCATCGGCATAATACGGAGGAATAACATGACCATCGTTTCTACCACCGTCTGCTGCAGCCGGTCCCCACTTGATAGCGCTTATGCTTTCTGCTTTTGCTCCCAACGGCTTCAAGGTACCAATCAGGTAAAAATAACCACCCTTCTTGATCAGGTTATAGTTTCCATAGAAATCATCACCGTTGTTACGGAACTCCAGGGCAACACTCACATTATCCTGAACAGTTGAATCATCAAAAATACCATCGGTTTGAGTGGTCCACTTGAAGTTGTCGAATACCAATGTATAATTGGGAGAGGAAGTACTACCAAAAGCCGGAATTGTCCGGGCGCTCGGTTCTATGGCTTTGTCATACAAGAAACCATAGACCATCTTTTTATCTGCAATTCCATTTTCATTCACTTCGTAGTAAGGCAGATAGTCCCAACCTACATTCTGGCTCACGCCACCGATAACCAAACCGGTAAAGGTGAAGGTAGTTGCATCCACGGTAATCTGCTGATTGGGTTCGAAATCATCCGGGAGGCTAGGATTGAGAATTTTGGCCACCGCGTGCCGATTATCTTCCAGAGTAGCGGCACCATATTTAATCTTGGTTTCCAATACAGCCAGACCGTAGTTGATTTCATTCTGCATGGCAACTGCACGAGTGGAAGATTCCACAACACCTGCCGCCCCCGATTTCCAGTTGTCGGATGTCCATTTGGTGGAACCAACCCAATCATCGGCAGCTGCATAACTGCCGAGACCCCGTTTTTCAGTATCGTTCACACGAATGGCACTGTTGCCAAAGTACAGCAGTTCCGGCGGATAATAATAGTTGGTCGCGTTGTAGCTTCCCGCCGTACCCATCTTGGAGGTATCGAAAGACTGGGGATAATACAGGACTTTATGCTTCGTGTCATAGGACATATACGCAGCGCCTCTGGGAAGGTTGAAGTTAAAGGGGAATTCCGACAGAAGCTTATTGTCGTTACCAACAAGAGCAGAAAGAGCACTCATTTCTTCCGCTGTGGGTCTAATAGCGTTGTACGGGGGTTCGGAAGTAGAATCATCTACATCCTCTGCAGCCCACCACTTTGCAATGGAACCATTCGCCCAGGTACCACCACCACTTAAATGGCTGATAATATCCGCAGTATTCTTATAACCGGTGATCTTCACCGCGCCACCATCCTCAGGAATTGAGCTCGTAAAGTAATACGTTAATTCATTAGATATATTCTCTGCAAAATATTTGGCGACAGCCTCGGGACCACTTGCGGGAGTTGCACAACGAACTGCATTTACCACGGTCCAAAGGTCTTGCATGATAAGCAGCACTTCATTACCGGCCGATGCACGGAGTTCACCAGTAGAAATGGTGGTCATCTGCTGGTACAGAGAACGTAGTTTCAATTCCAGGGAGTACTGGACATGGGAAGGATGTACCGGGCTCATTGCGCTCTCTCCGGCATACGCACTCCAACTGAATTCGGGGTAACTGAAGCCACCCGTTGCATCGGGATTATAATCACCCGGATCAGCATTAAACGCATAGCCATAAGCTGTAGCAGATAGAGCCTCGTGCGTTCCATGTGAAGCCTTAACGTCCATATTCATGATAACATTCACGATACTCTGGAGCAAAACCTCGGCGTCCAAAAATTTCTTGACCAGGTTAGGCTCTTCCGTGGTATTGGCCATACGGATACCCAGGCGGAAGTTGGCACTTCCTTTTTCCTTAACAATGGAATAGTTGTCCAGGTGACCGAAAATATCCCGCTCATTCATGCCATAATAATCGCCCTCTTCAGTACGGTCATATTGGGAAATATCACCTTTCGGAGCCTTTGCATAGAACAGAAGCGTATTGGTGGTCAAAGGAAGCTGCACTTCCATAACCCGGGCTTTGTGACTAGAATATTCACCCTTATTCAGCACATCGGACAGATCAATAACAGTTGACGCATCTTGGTCTTTAGCAAGATGCTTACCGTTAGTGGATTGGGTAAGAGGAAGCAGGAATGCATCGTTAATGCCACGAAACGCGACACCTGTTGCAGTTGGTTCTTGTGTCACCTTACCGTCCTGTTTCGTGGTCGGAGTGGAACTGCCGGTAGAAACGTTCAAGATAAACTGGGTTTTAACCGCTTCTTCACCGTTGTTGTGGTTGATCTCCCCAACCACCTCCCTTTGGCAGCCTACTGCTGCCATAAGGGCAACTGAGCCCAAAAGGGCAATTTTTGTTAAATTAGTCATAAGCATTAAAGTTTTGAGTTTAAATTATATTGTTTCAATTCTTCCAAATAATTTTCATAGGCCTTCCGGGCTTGTTCGTAGGCGTCCAGTTTCTGGAAGTAGTCGAACAGCGCCGCACTGCGAGAGTCTTTCTTCACGGTTTCTGCCAGTGCGCGGGCCAGAGTAATATTCCCTTCCTCAGGGGACATAGTCATAATACACGCGGATGTAACCGGAATTCCGGAGATCTGCCAGGACGTTGTCGCGCAGTTTTGCGTACACGTTACCGTTCTCCAGGGCCTTCAGGGCCTTTTCCCGGCGGGAAGGATCGGCCTCATTGTCCAGGATATCCAGCACCTTCTGCAGCTGGGTTTGGCTCAGGCCCGCGCCGCCGCCGGCCAGGTATAAATCGTTCACTACGTCGCGGAATTCGGTCCAGGCTTCTGCGCCACTCACAGTTTCGAACAACTGATCCGGCACGGCCAACTGATCCTGAATATAGGTTTGCAGTGCTTGCGCACGCGCCTGTGCCAGTTCCGCATTCTTGGAACGGGAGCCCTCCACGGAGGCCAGACCCACAATCTGGATGCGCGAGACGGCGCTGGTAGAATCGGCCAGAATACTGGAGGTGATGTGCATAATCTCATCCAGCACGGGGCCGTTGTCCCGTGTGCGATCCTTCTCCGTGAAACTGCGCTTGAGCTGGGACTGTCCCAGTTCGAAGAACACATACAAGGCCCCTTCCTCCTTGCGCAGGATGCGGTCCGGCGTATAGGGCCGATAATCCGAGGAAGGCCGCAGCACGGCGTGCTGCTTGGCCAGTTGCCCGGCCTTGCCACGCCATTCCTCTACGTGGGGGATGGTATTGTCCACCGGAATGGGTTCCGGAACCGGAGCGGGCGGAAGGATTTCTTCCAGTACTTCCTCCCGCTTGCGCTTGACGTCGAAGGCCAGGTTCACGCCCAGTTTGGGCACCAGCACCACGCCGCGGGATTCGCCCACCTGGGCACCGCAGTGTTCACACTCGAACACGCCGGCGGCATGATAGCCCACGGCCACACCTCCTTCCACTTCCACGCGCCAGCGGCTGTCCTTGAGCCGCCAGGCATAACCGCCGAAGAGGCCCAGGCCCCATAAATCTCCCTGCAGCCGGTGATCCCGCACCTGGGGATACAGGCCGAAGGGGAAGGTTATCTGGCCCACATTGAAATGGGTATAGAGAATGTCGGTCCCTATAAAAGCGCCTTCGAATACTTTGCCTTTTTTCTTGTCAAATTCGTCGAAATAGAAGCGCAGCTCCGGCGCCACCACGAAGTTCCGCCAATGGACGGGGTTCTGTACATCCCAATCCCAGGCCAGCCAGCGGGGCCAGCTCTTGAGACCCACGTTGCCACCCAGGGTGAAATGCCGGCTTAGCTGGAATTCAACACCCAGATTGGGTTCGGCCAGACCGTCCCAAAGCAGGTTGGTGCGAACAGAAATATCTTGCGCTTTGGCATCAAAGCAAATCGCAGAAACTGTCAGCAAAATGGCTGACAGGAGAAGCTTCCATGTGTTTAAGATCCTTGGCATCATAATTAGCAGACAAAGATACACAATACAGATGCATATACGCGCGTGTGTATGTTTCAAAATTTGAATTTTCGTGGCCTATTTCGGGATTTTTTATTAATTTTGAAACATACTTCCGTTTAGAACCATGGAAAAAACCTATTTGCTGGCCCTGATTGCCACCACCATAGAAATGTCCTTGTGTCTGGTTAACGCACGCCAATTATGGCGTCTGCGGAACCTTCCCCACGACCGTTCGCGCCGAATGCTCATCCAGGGAAACATCCTCTGCGGCCTGTTGGCTTTGTGGTTTCTGGTAATGAATTTTCTCTCCGACCACCACCAATTAACAACTCCGGTCTTGAACCCCTGGGTAGCCTATAGTTATATGGTTATGAACGTTGTCATGACCCTCTATCCCATTTCTGTGATCCAGCCGGAATGGCTTTCCCTCCGCAGGTCCTTCTACCTGTTCCTGCCCACCCTGATCCTGGGCCTGGGCTGTCTCTTTTTTACAGGCCGATGGACTCCGCTGGCCACCCCTGCCGATATCTGGCGCCACGTCTGGGCACCGGACGTATTGCTTAGACTGGTCATTTTATTCCTCATGCTGCCCTACTGCTTTATCATCCTGCGTTTTCCACGCAACTATAAAAGCAGTAGTGCCTCCTTCTGGTGGATTCTCAATTATTCCGGCGGCCTGCTCATCATCTGTTTGGCGCATATAGCACTCATGCTCACCAATCACATCTGGCTCATTATTACCCTACCCATGCTCGTGGCCACCTTCTTCCTCATCTCCACGGAATACGAGTTGGAAGAACGCCTCCTTCCCACTCTCCAGCCAGAAGTGCAGCCTTTGGCCACCGATTCCACCCCGCTCCCGGAAGCGGAATCCACGCCCAAGACGGAGCCCGAAATAACCGAAACAGACCTCTGGGAAAAGGTTTGTTACTACATGGACCAGGAAAAAGTATGGAAAGACCCGGACCTCACCCTGGTTTCGCTGTCGCGGCTCTGCGCCACCAACGTCACCTATCTTAACCGCGTAATCCAGGATGAAACCGGCAGCGGCTTCAAGGAGATGGTGAACAAAAAAAGGGTGGCCGATGTAGCCACCCAGTTGGAGCAAAATGCGGATGTGGATATACTGGCCGCCTTCTTCAATGCCGGTTACCGTTCCCGCACCACAGCCTGGCGCAATTTCAAGGAAATTACCGGTCAATCCCCTACCGAATACAAGCAGGGGCTGAAGCAAGGCTGATTATTGAGCCAGCAGAAGCTTTAGGATCTTCTGGGCCACTTGTTCGTTGCCCTGTACACCCATGAAATCCTGGGCGTGAGGACCGTAGGCGAAGATGGGAACAGGCGTGGCGGTGTGCCAGGTGCTCACGTACAGGCCTTCTTCGTTGCCCTTTTTGGGATCGCCGTTCAGGACCACCATACCGCCGGTTTCATGGTCGGCCGAAATCACCACCAAGGTGTTGCCGTCTTCATCGGCAAATTTGATGGCCTCGGCGATGGCCTGGTCGAAGTCCAGCAGCTCCTTCACGGCGCTGGGGAAGTCGTTGCCGTGGCAGGCTTTGTCGATGCGGGCACCCTCCACCATCAGGAAGAAGCCCTTGCCGTCCTTGGCACGCTGGTGCAGGAAGTCAATGGCCTGACGCGTGGCGTTGGGCAGGAAGTCCTGACGGCCCTTCACGATGTAACCGGTTTCCACGGCGGGCGGGAGCACGCCTACGCGGTCGGCCGCCTGAATCTTAGGATCGTCCAGGGAGTTCACCACGGTAAACACCTTATTGATGGCCTTTTGCGTTTCCAGCGGACGGGCCTCGAACACTTCCTTGCTGCCGGCGGCGAAGTACTTGAGCACGCTGGAGGGGAGATCGGCCCAGATCTCATCGGTCATACCGCGCTGGGGCTGATGGGCGAAGAAGGCCGCCGGGGTGGCGCCGTTCAGGTCGTCGGTGGAGACCACGCCGGAGATGATACCGCTTTTGATGACACGTTCCGGAATATTGGGCTGCGGGCGCTTTTTCACATCCACGCCCACGGCGCCGTTATAGGTCTTGTAACCGCTGGAATACGCAGTGCCGGAAGCGGCCGAATCCGTGGTGAAGGCATCGGCGCTTTTGGTGGTAACCCAACCCATATACTTCAGATTGGCATAGGTAAGCTCCTCATTGTTGGCAAAATAGCCGGCCGCAATCTGCGCCAGACCCGTGCCGTCGCCAATCATCAGGATTACATTCATCGGCCGATAATCGGCGCCGTCCGAGGAGTAAGTGGGATGATAAGAGCCCTGGGCGGGAACGCCTTCGATGGAGCCCTTCACGATGTTCTGCGCATTCAGCTGGAATGCGGCCACGGCTGCCAGAGCCAGGATCAGGATCTTTTTCATTGGATATCAGGGTGTTTAATTATATCTATAGAATCGGCCACCAGATGCTTTTTCATGTGCCGCTGGCCCCATCTGAGCATGCCGAAGCACAGGAGCAGGATGGCTATGGCGATGGCACCGCTCAGCTGCGGATTCACTTCCTGGCTCATCGCAATCCAGTCGTACACGCCGTGGCCAAGGACGGGCAGCAGCCACATATACAGGCCCGCCCGCGGAGCGCGGTAACGGTCGAAGTAATAGAGCGAGAAGAAATAACCCATGAGCACGGCGAAGCCGAAGTGGCCGGGGATGGCCGTGAGGGAGCGGCTGATGCCCACCGTGACCCAGTTGGTACCGGAGGCCAGCAGGTATTCGATATTCTCGAAGGCCGCGAAACCCATCCCCACGCACACGGCATACACAATGCCATCCATCCTTTCATCGAAATCCTTGCACTTGCGCAGGAACAGCCACAGCATGAGCAGCTTGGCGGTCTCTTCCGGAATGGCGGCGCCGAAGAAGGCACAGCGGAAAGCGTCCATGCTGCTGTGGATTTCTGTGGGGAACAGGCCCAGCCGCATAAACGGCACGGAGATACACAGCGAGGCCAGTACGGAGGCACATCCGTAGAAAAACGCCTTCACCAGGTTCCGGGTGGGCTCCCGCTGCAGTTTATCCTGCTGGTACACCAGATAAATCAGAATGAGGGCCGGCAGCACGGCCAGGACAATGACAGATAACATTTCTTTAGTTTTAGTTCGCTAAGATACAATTTTTTTGCAAATTCCGGAAATCTTACTACCTTTGCAATCCCTTTCGGGCGGTTAGCTCAGTTGGTTCAGAGCACCTGCCTTACAAGCAGGGGGTCACTGGTTCGAATCCAGTACCGCCCACCACTTCTAAAAAGCCTCCTTTTTGCGGGAGGCTTTTTTTGCATTATCACTGAAAAACAATATATTTGTTCTCGTAAATGCTTAAGTCTGCTTCCCATATCTCCCTCCAGGCCGGCATCAAGATTGTCGTCGTGGCAGCCGTAACCCTGGCCGCCACCACATTCTTCCAGCTCTATTTCTCGCATAGAGTAATCCGGAACTATGCTTCCGAACGGGCAGCCAGTGAGCTCAACGGGGCCAGCGAAGAGATTATGGGCATTGTGAGCCAGACCGAAGCCGCCGTCCGCAATAGCATCTGGATTTCGGAACTGTGCCTGAAAAAACCGGACACCCTGGCAAGGATTCCGGTGCGGGTGGTGCTGGACAATCCCGTTGTGACAGGATCCAGCGCTGCACTGGTTCCGGGCTACAACAAGCGCTTCCCGCTTTACGCCCCCTATGCTTTGCGGGACACCACCCTCCAGGAAGGCGTCCAACTGCTCTCCCTGGCCACCCCGGAATACGATTACCCCTCCCGGGAATGGTTCACCGGCGCCCTGGCCGACCAGGACGGCCACTGGTCGGAACCCTACTTCGACGAAGGGGGCGGCAACCTGCTTATGACCACCTTTTCCCTGCCGGTAAAAGACGCGGATGGGAAGATTGCCGCCGTCCTCACGGCCGATATCTCCCTGGATTGGCTGGGCTCTTTGGTACACGATATGAGACTGTATCCCCACGCGATGAGTACCATCGTGAGCCGGAACGGCAACACGTTGATCAAGGACGGGGAATGCGATGTGAACAAGGAAAAGAGCCACGTCTACACCGCAGAAGTGCAACGTACGGGCTGGACTCTGTCCCTTTCGGTACCGGAAAGAGACCTGATGGCCGATGTCCGTCTGATAGGACAGGGGATGGTCCTGCTCTCCATACTGGGCCTGCTGATGCTGATCCTGATTATGAGCTTTGTGGCCAAAAGCCTGGCCAGCTACCAGGAAGCCCGCGACCAGCAGGAACGCCTCCAGAGCGAACTGCGGATCGGCCGTGATATCCAGATGTCCATGGTCCCCCAGACCTTCCCGCCCTTCCCCGACCGGACCGATCTGGATTTCGCCGCCTCCATCGTCCCGGCCAAGGAAGTGGGAGGCGACCTGTACGACTATTATATCCGCGAAGAGAAACTGTATTTCTGCATCGGCGATGTTTCCGGTAAAGGCGTTCCGGCTTCGCTGGTAATGGCCAAGACCTGCACCCTGTTCCGGGCCATTTCCCTTCACGAAACCTCCCCTGCGCACATTGCCACCATCATGAACAACACCCTGGCCAGGAACAACCGGAACCAGATGTTCGTGACCTTCTTCCTGGGCGTACTGGACCTTGTTACGGGCACGGTTCGCTACTGTAATGCCGGACACAATCCGCCGATCATCCTTACCGATGCCATCCGTTTCTTACCCGCGGATTCCAATCTGCCTCTGGGTGTTCTGGAAGATTTCGAGTTTCAGGAGCAAGAGGTGGTCATGGAGTACGACGACGCCCTATTCCTCTACACGGATGGCCTTACAGAGGCCGAAAATGCCGAGGCCCAGCTATTTGGCGAAGAGCGTATGAAACAAGTCCTGCACGGACGCCGCCCTTCTGCAGAGCATTTGCAATCCATGCAGGACGCTGTTCGCGCATTTGTGGGTGAGGCCCCGCAAAGCGACGACCTCACCATGCTATTCATCCACTATTTAGGATAGGCCGATACCATCAGCGCGGGCCGATATTCGGCATTGGCGCGGTAGTGCGGCGCATAGAGAGATTCTATCACCAGCACGGGAGCCTGGAACAGACCGGCCTGCTGGACGTAGAACTCTTCTGACAGCTCCGTATTCTCTTCCGGATAGGAATCGAAATAGAATTCGGTGCAGGAAGGCTTTACATTCCGGTAGCCCTGCGGCACATAACTCCAGCTGTTGCGTCCCAGGGGACGGAACAAGCCGTAGCCCAGGTGGCCGGACAGCTGGTTCACCGGCTGCAGTGTGGCCTCGCGGCCGGCCGTGAGCTTCACAAAGCTGCGGTTCTCCGCATTCCAGATCACATAATTCGCCACAATCCTGTCGCCTACCGATACAGGGTCTCCGGGTTGGATTTCCACGCCGTCCTTATAGAACTTCCGCTCAATCGTGAAGCCGTTACCGGCCGCCTTCACTTTCTGGAACGGTGCCTGATAGGTAGCCGACAGCGCCAGCACGCGCGTATTCAAAACGGCCTGGGAGCCATCCAGAATAGAGGTAATGGCATCGATATAAGCCGGTTCGGTATCCCAGTGCTGGGTCTCCTTCTGCAGCATGAGCCATAGCCGCACCCCATCCGCTATCTTGGAAGAAGTAACCTTTTTTGTACTCTCTTCCACAGAACTCATCAGGTCGCACAGCAGGGCATGGGCATAGGCTTCGCTTTCCATGAGCCCGCGCCAAGGCATCACGGCGTTAGGATAGTACCAGCCGCCATCCCGATGCTCCACCGCGTATTCCATCAAGGAGAGGATATCGGCCTTCATAGAAGACTTGAGCCGGGCTTTGGCGCCGATTTTCACGCCCCAGGCCTGCGCCAGCTCCAGCCCGCCATCGCGCTCCAGCAAACCCTTCAGGGTCAGAAGTCTGCGGCTCTTGGCCAGGATCTGGCCCTGCAGCCCACGACCGTCCTTCTTGGAAGGGACCAGGTAATCCTTGGCCCACTTCTGGAAGGCCGTCCAGCGCTTCTTTTCCGTGGCCGATACCGGCTTCACCGTAAACGGAACCGCCGGATAGAGGGAGCGGATATGCAGATATTGGGCATCGGAAATGCCGCCCCGCCAGTACGGGAAATCGTCGTCGAACTGGGTCTTATCCAGGTATTCCACGGCCGATACCACGTCCGGCACCTCGAAGCCGCGGTCGCGCAGCTTGGCAAAGCGCTCCAGCAGCACGGCCGTGATGGCCGGCGAGGACTTCATCCCCTCGAACCAGGCAAAACCGCCGTCGGAGTTGTGGCAGGCCAAAATCTTGTCCAGCAGTTCTTCGTTCGAAGGGGACGCCTCTGTTAAGCACATGCCTAAACGACTGGCCATCAGTCGGATATACCAGGCTTCGGAGAGAGAGAGCACATCCTTGCCGGTGGGCTCCACGTGGGAAGGAATGGCCTCACGGACCATATCCAGGATGGAAACTTCCTTTAAGGAAGCGCCCGATCCAGGCACATTCACAAAGCGGGAACGCAGGGCGTCCAGCAGCGCTTCCCGGTCTTCTCCGTCGTGCAACACGGCCGAATGGGCCTCCACCAGCACCTGGGCCGCCGGATACACCGGCACGGTGGCCTTCACGGCATCGGAGAAATCGGCCGCCTTGAAGGAGGCAATCAACTCCACGGGAGTGTTGCCCTCCGCCGTCATCCGGAAGCGATGGGTCACGGTTTCGCGCGGATTCACCGTGATGGGAATCTGCTGGCTGGTGGAGCCGGCCTGCAGGGCCAGTACGCCCGAAACGGGTTCATCCACAATGCTGGACACGGTAACGGCGGCCTCATACACATCACCCCTATAAAGGTAACGAGGTTCCAACAGCGACACCTTTACCGGCAGCGACACCACCATCTCCTGCTCCACCATAGCACTGCGCATCTGCGCATCGTGCGCGAGTGCCCGCACATAGTAAGTGGATAGTTTGTCGGAGGTAGTGAAGCGGAATTCCAGCGTACCGTCGGCCGCAGGGCGCAGGTGGGGTTGGAAAGTGAGGGCCGATGCAAAGTCGCTGCGTACCTTCACGTCTGTAAGGTCGGCGGCTTCATCCGCCTGGCTTGCTATCCCATCCGATTCCTCCATGACCACGGCAGCGTTGGCCGCTGCAGTGGGTGCAGGCAAGGCTTCCAGGACAGCGCCCTTGGCCACTGCGCGCTCATAAAGCACAGGCGGGCCGTCGTTGCGGGCGCCCACGGAACCGCAGGCTTCGCTCACATACACGCGGTCTACCGAGTAATCCCAGGTACTGGCGCGGGACCAGTAATTGCCGCCGATGGCATCCAGGCTCTTGTCCCAAGCCGCCACCAGTACTTCAGTATCCGGGGCCGTCTTCAGGGTGAAGCTGTACTCCACGCCCGGGTACGCCTTGTCCTGGAAGCGGGTGAACTGCAGGGGCAGCGTATAACGGTCTTTTTCGCGCCGATACTGTTTGTCATAGCACACGGAACGTCCGTTCAGGAAATAGAACACCTGCAGGCGCACGGCGTCCGGATAGGAGGCCTTGTAGGGGAACGACAGGTTCTCCAGCGTACCGTCGGCTACCTTCAACTTCTTGGTTTCCAATACTTCGCCGTCCTTTCCATACAGCAGCACCACGGCGTAGGCCGTTCCCTCCGAAGTACCCACGCGGGCCTGGATGGACCCATCGGCCGCCACGGTGAGCGGGCCGGGGATGAACACCCGGGCGGCCTGCGGCATCAGGCTGCGGCTTTCCGGCGGAATGCAGAACAGCAGCATCTCCTTTTCGGCCTTCAGCTCCGACCCGTCTTTCCGCCGGGCCGATACCTCCGTGAGCACGCGGTAGTATCCTGCACCGGGCAGTTGCAACTGAACCTGGCCGCCGGAAGGCGTTTCGCCGGACGTGAGCACGCTGTCATCGGCCTTGAGTATCTTATATTTAACCGGTAACGGAACGGTATTGCCCTGGCCGTCACAGGCCTCCAGCGTCATATCCAGATCTGTGCTCAGGAGGGTATAACGCGGCTTGGAATAACGCCAGTAGATTCTTTCAGAATCGCCTTTCACCACCAGATCGGCCGTGGCGCTACTGGTCACGGAGGCATCCACGGTGAGTTCCTCGCCAATATACACGCCCCGGTTGAACAGCAGCGTTTCGCCGGTAGCGTCCGTCACGTTCACCTCCACGTTATAATAGCCCTTGCTCCGGGCCGGGAAGGTGAAATGGAAATGATTATCCGCGTCTACCGGAACATCTTCTTCCAGCACCACCTGGTCATAGAACAGGACCCTGGCAGCAATGCGGGTGCCGCTGAGCGGATGGCCGGAATAGCTTTCCAGCACGCCGCTCACGGGAACATCGTCGCCAACCAGATACAGTTCCTTGGCCCTGTCCCAACTCAAATCGAAAGTGGGCAGGACGAATTCGTCCACGGTAAAGGAGGTGGAACTTAAATCTTTGACCTCCAGCTGGAAGCGGCCGTTGCGAAGGCCCGTGGGCAGCTGGAACTGTCCGGAAATGGCGCCGAATTCGTTGGTGGTGAGTTCCTGGCTCTCCAGCTCATTGCCTTCCGAATCCCGCAGCCGGACGGTCACGGTTTTGTTCTGGCAAACCTCCAGCGACACTGCGGGATCTCCCTGATACACCACCGCCTTGAAGCGCACAATGTCGCCGGGCCGATAAGCCCCCTGATCCTTATAAATCAGGCAGCGGGTGCTGTTGTAGAAATAGTGAAAGGGCGTGCCGTTATCGGCCCTGAGCCGGTACGAGCGGCGGTCTCCGCTCACGGCTTCCAGTTCCAGATAGGCATCCGTCTTTTCGATCTGGCGGACCAGCGCCTTGGGCAGCGGGGTAAAGCCGTCCAAGCGCATACTGCTGGAAGCCAGCTCCTTATCGCCTTTCATCAGGCGCAGCGTCACCTTGGATAGCGGGGCGCCAGTCTGGTAATCGGCCACATAGATGCACTGTCCGCGGCTGTCGGTCCGGGTGGCGATGGACAGGGTGTACTGGGCATAGGCGTCGCTGTCGCTGAGCTTCCCGCTCACGGCCTCTACGCGGTAATCGCCATCGGCCAGTTTGGGAAGGGCCAGCAGCAGGCTGTCCTTCACATAGAAACTGCCCACGGGGTTTACGGCTTTCCAGGTTTTGAGGGTTTTGCCTTCTTTCGTGAGCGTCACTTTGGCCTCTTTCAGGTTCTGGAAGACGATGAGGGCGTTCTTCTCCTGGAAGCGTACCGTGATGTCGCTGTCCGTGAGGTTTCTTACCAGGTTTTCGGCGGTAGAGCAACCGGCGGCGATATCAGCCTCGGTGCCTTTGTAGGCCTGGCGCTCCTTTTCCAGCGCCCGGGCCTCTTCACACAAGGCCTCGTACTCTTTCCCGGAAGCTTTCGCCGTATCCAGATCCACCTTCTTCATAGACAGCAAATCGGCCTTCGGGTACACGGAAACAGCTTTTCCGTTGTACTCATCGGCCAGCGCCCGCAGGGCCCGGCGCCTTTTCTCCCGGTCTGCCTCGTTGCGGTAATTCCGGTTAATCACATAGTATTTCAGGGCGGCCTCGTTGGGGTAACGGCCCTTCACCAGCGGCTGGAGCTGCCGGTACATGGCGTCGTCTTCCACATTGATATAATAGCGGTCCTTGAGCAGGCGCCAGAGCACATATTCCTTATCTGAACCGATGTACGGCGTGAGCCGGCCGCCCAGGTAATTGCTCACATCGCGGTAAAACGCAGGGTTGTGACCCTGGAAACCTTCCGGATTCGCCTGCACGAAGGCCCAGAGGGCGTCGGTGGAAGCGCGATTCCAGTTGTTCATCCAGTGGAAGGTGACCATAGGCTCGTTGAAGGCTTTCACTTCCGCGGCCAGGTTCTCCCGCAGCTGGTCCCGCTGCTTCCAGTCGCGGCGCTGCACGGTGGTCACATAGGCCGTGGCGGCATCGTAGAAATCTACGGGGAGGTGCTGCCGGATGGCTTCCTCCTTGATCTGGGCCAGGAGTTCGGCCTCCAGTTGGGGCCTGTCGGCCTTCTGGGCCTCCTCGTATTGTTTCCAGAGGTTGGTAAGGACGTGACCGTCAGGCATAGCAAACGCGTTGAATATGCCGGTAAGCACCAGCATAGTGGATATTAGTAAGTGTTTCATAGGTCAAAACCATTTGAAATGGTTATCTTCAACTATTGTGCCTTATCCTTCCCGGCGAAAAGGGGCAAGGCTTCGGCCACCACGTAATTGCTGCCGCCGATGTAGATGAGCGGCGAGGCCGGTTTTTCGGCCGATGCACTGCGGTTGAGCTGCTGAGACAACGTATGGGACAGGGCCACAGCCATTTGCACGGCTTGCCGGACAGAGGTGAAGGCGTAGGTGCGGGACAATCGGCCCAGGTGGTAGAAGTCGTTGAAGCGGCGCAGGAGTTCATCGGCCTGGAGGGCGCGCGGTGTATCCGGCGCTGTAAAGATATAGGTGGCGTTTTGGGGCATCAGCGGGAGGATGGCGTTCAGGTCTTTATCGGCCATAATCCCGTAGACAATGATGAGTGAAGAGCAGACGCCTTCGTCCAGTAACTCCTGCATCTGCTGAAAGTTGTACTGCAGGGCGTGGGCGTTGTGGCCGATATCGGCTATTACCAGCGGCTGGCTGGAAAGGCGCTCCCACCGGCCGTGGAAGTGCATATCGCGGGCCGTGTGGATGATGCCTTCCTGCACGGCGTCTTTCTTGTTCAGGGCTTCGAAACCCGGCAGGCCCCGCAAGATGTCCACGGCCGCCAGCACGGTGCGCAGATTCTTGACCTGCGCCTTGCCCTGCAGGTCCATCTGCCGGAGCAGGGTTTCCGACCGGCCCCAGAGGGAAGGCTTTACTCTATCGGCATACTCCAGGGGGCAGAACATCCAGGACTTTTCCTCAAAGACGGAAGATGTCTCACGCGAACACTCCCCCACCAGCGCCGGAACGCCCTGCTTGAAGATGCCGGCCTTCTCCCCGGCGATTTCCTCCAGGGTATTGCCCAGCAGTTCGCAATGGTCCAGGCCGATGGAGGTGACGATGGTGAGGCTGGGCTGTTCCAGGATGTTGGTGGCGTCCAGGCGGCCGCCCAGGCCCGTTTCCACCACGGCCACGTCCACGCCTTCGTCGGCGAACCAGCGGAAGGCCAGGCCGGTGGTGATTTCAAAGAAGGAGAGGTCGTGTGCGATGATCCAGTTCATCCACTGCGTCAGGAATTGGAAAACATACTCCTTGGGGATGCGCTGGCCGTCTACCCGCATCCGCTCCCGGAAATCGATCAGGTGTGGAGAGGTGAAGAGTCCTGCCTTGAGGCCGCAGGCCTTGCAGGCCGATGCCAGCATATTGGCCACCGAACCTTTCCCGTTGGTGCCGGCAATGTGGATGCTGCGGAACTGGCGCGACGGGGTGCCCAGCGCCTGGTCGAAGTCTCGCATCCGGTCCAGGCCGGGCTTGTATGCCCCGGCGGAGAACCCGTCCTTCTGTACCGAAGGAAAACGGTGGAAAATATCCTGCACCAGCTTCAGATAGCCGGTTTCCGAGTAGTTAGTATCCATTTCTTTACAAAGATAGTAAAAAATAGGTGTTGTCTGTATGCCGAATTTTAGTTAAATTTGAAGCATGACAGATATGTTGCACTGCAATTATATCATCGACGGGGTCCAGATGGCGCTGTCGCCGCTGCGGATGCTGCGCGAATGCAGCGTGGAGCCGCCGCTGGAGCCGGACGGAGATCCGGACACCCTGGCCGATGAACAGCTGGACCTGAAACCGGACAATTACTGCTTCCAGGATAACCTGGTGGAACAGTATGCCCAGTCGCTTCCCACCAAACGCACTTTCCCGCTGGCCTTTCCCGGGCCCTACACGGCCGGAAAGGTAGCGCAGGCCCTGCTGGATGCCATCTGGATGAGCGGCCACTTCCGCCTGGGAGACCTGAGCCTCAAGGCCGAATGGCGCTGGAACCACAAGTCTATGGGTCATGCGGCCGCTTTTTACCATTCGGTGGAAAGCGCCTGCTCCTATCTGGATGCTCTGGGCCTCAAACTGGACCAGTTCAGTCTGTGTAACGGACAGCCTTCCGTTTCCTTCAAGGCCGGTACGGTGGCCGAAGAAGACGCCCTGGATGAAGAAACCTCCCTGTTCCGGGAACTTCCTTACCGTACCGCCAACCCCCGCATTTCCCGCAGGCGCAAGGCCTCCGGAGCCCTGCTTCCGGAGCCCAGTGACTGGCTCATCTACATTCCCTTCGACCCTTGTGATTACCGCCTGGGCGGCAGCGCGCTGGCGCAAGCCCTGGGCGTGCAGCCTTCCACGCCGCCGGACGTAAGCGATGCGGATTATTTCATCGACTGCTACGAAGTGGTGCGGGAACTGGTGGAAGACGGCATTGTGAAAGCCGGCGCCACGGTGGGCGACGGCGGCCTGATGGCTTGCCTGCAGGCTATGACCGCTGGCGGAACGGGCGCCGACATCAGCATCCGGAACATCTGCAAGGCCTACGGCGACGAAACCCAGGTGCGCGTCCTCTTCGCGGAGGTCCCTGGCGTAGTACTGCAAATTGCCGATATCGACTATGATTATATAGACGCGGAACTCATCCTGCAGGACGTAGTGTATTATCCCATCGGCCACCCATCGGCCACCCACGGCGGCGTGCGCCTGACCGAAAGCGTTGAAATCCCGCAAATCCTTGAATCCCTGTTAAATACCCTGGAGGGCGAAGATTAATGGCCAAGATTTTTGTTTTAGACACCAACATCATCCTTCACGACTACCAGAGCGTGAAGCAGTTCCAAGACAACGACATCGTGATCCCTATGGCCGTGGTGGAGGAACTGGACAAGTTCAAGAAGGGAAATGATGCCCTGAGTTTCAACGCCCGCGCCTTTATGCGGGAAATCACCAAGCTCACGGACAAGTACAAGATGGGCAAGCGCGGTTTTCCGCTGGGCCCCGGTCTGGGTTTCATCAAGATCGAGCCCAACCACCCCTTCGCTCCGGAGTTCCAAGACCTCTTCCGGGACGATATCCAGGACCATCGCATCCTGGCCACAGCTATGTGGGTGCGGGACAACAACCCGCGTCGTTTCGTGGCCCTGGTCACCAAGGACATCAACCTGCGCCTGAAAGCCAAGGCGGCCGGTATGGAAGTGCAGGATTACCTGCGCGACCGCTTGGACGACGAAGTAACGGACAGCCTGGAGCGTGAGGTGATCCAGATGGACGCCACCTCGGAAGCCGTCCAGCGCCTGGCCTACGGACAGGACAACTTTATGGACTGGAAGGAGGTATCGGCCAAGGAACCCACGCCCAACCAGCTATACATATTTAATATGGGGGGCGACAACGTCTGCGCCCGCTACGATGCCTTCCGCAAGCAGATTGTGCTGGTTCCCACCCGGCAGGCCTGCGGCATCAAGCCCCGCAACACAGAGCAGAAGTTCGCCCTGGACGCCTGTCTGAACAAAAAGATTCCGCTGGTATCCCTTACCGGTGGCGCCGGAACCGGTAAAACCCTGCTGGCCCTGGCCGCCGCCATGGAACTGGCCGATGAATACGACCAGATTATCCTCTCCCGTCCCACCGTGGTGCTGGGAGGCCAGGATATCGGCTTCCTCCCTGGTGACCAACGCTCCAAGATGAGCCCTTACGTCCAGCCCCTGATGGACAACCTGGATGTAATCAAACACTGCTTCCGCCCCGGCAGCAAACAAGTCCAGCGCATCGAAGCTATGCTCCGGGAAGAACGCCTGCTCATTTCGCCGTTGGCCTACATCCGCGGCCGCTCCCTGGGAAAGGTGTTTTTCATTGTGGACGAAGCCCAGAACCTTACCCCGCACGAGGTGAAGACCATCATCACCCGTGCCGGCGAAGGCACCAAGATGGTGTTTACCGGTGATATCTTCCAGATAGACCAGCCTTACCTGGACCAATGGTCCAACGGCCTCACCCACCTGGGCGAAAAGATGAAAGGCCAGGCCCTCTTCCAGCACGTCTTCCTTCGAAAAGGCGAACGCTCCGAACTCTCCGATATGGCTGCTAAACTGCTATAGCAATCCCCTGGTGTACAAGGTTGGTTTTTACACGGCCAACCTTGCACCCAGAGATACGCCCAAAAGCATATTAACGTACAAGGTTGGCTCAATTTGAACCAACCTTGTACATATTAAGGGCTTTGCAGTTATCAGCCTAACTATTTGCTCTGCTGGATTTGGGCCTGGGCAGCGGCGAGGCGGGCGATGGGTACGCGGAACGGGCTGCAGGACACATAGTCGATGCCGATGGTGTTGAAGAACTCGATGGACTTGGGATCACCACCGTGTTCACCGCAGATACCGCACTGGAGGTCTTTGCGGCGGCTGCGGCCTTTGTCCACGCCAATCTTTACCAGCTGGCCCACGGCCTTGGTGTCGATGGTCTGGAAAGGATCGGCGTCCAGGATCTTGTTGCCCAGATAGTCACCCATGAAGGTGCCGATATCGTCGCGGCTGAAGCCGAAGGTCATCTGGGTGAGGTCGTTGGTACCGAAGCTGAAGAACTGGGCTTCGCGGGCCATACGGTCTGCGGTGAGGGCAGCGCGAGGGATCTCGATCATGGTACCGAACTGGTAGTCCAGGAGAGCACCCTGCTGGGCCTGGACTTCGGCCTTGATCTTTTCGCAGATAGCCTTCTGGAAGCTGAGCTCACGGGCGCTGATGGTCACAGGGATCATGATTTCCGGGTGCGGGTGCAGACCTTCCTTCTGGAGTTCGGCGGTGGCGGTGAAGATGGCGCGATACTGGGTTTCGGCGATGAGCGGGAAGCTCACGTGCAGACGCACGCCGCGATGACCCATCATGGGGTTCACCTCGTGCAGGCTTTCGCCGCGCTTCTCCACTTCCTTCACGGAAATACCCAGATCCTTGGCCAGTTCCTTCTTCTTGTCTTCGCCCTGAGGAACGAATTCGTGCAGCGGCGGATCCAGCAGACGGAACACAACGGGCTTGCCGTCCATCACGCGGAGGGTTTCCTTAACGGCGGCCTTCATAAAGGGCTCCAGTTCGGCCAGGGCCGACTTGCGTTCTTCATCGGTGTCGCAGAGGATCATCTTGCGGAGCTTGGACAGCGGCAATTCGCTGTTGCGGCCGTAGAACATGTGCTCGATACGGAACAGGCCGATACCCTGGGCACCGAACTTGAGGGCGCGGGCGGCATCTTCCGGCGTATCGGCATTGGTGCGGATACCCAGCTTGCGGAACTTGTCGCACATGGTCATGAACTTGGCGAAGAGCGGGTTCTCGCTGGCGTCCATGGTCTCGATGGAGCCTTCATATACCAGACCCTTGGCACCGTTCAGGGACAGCCATTCGCCTTCCTTGAACGCCTTGTCAATGCCGGCGAACTTCACGGTCTTCTCCTTGAAGTTGATCTTGAGGGCGTCGCAGCCCACGATGCAGCACTTACCCCAACCACGGGCCACCAGGGCGGCGTGGGAGGTCATACCGCCGCGCTCGGTGAGGATACCCACGGAGGCGTGCATACCGTCGATGTCTTCGGGAGAGGTTTCTTCACGGACCAGGATGCACTTCTTGCCGGCCTGGTTGTACTTGATGGCGTCTTCGGAGGTGAAGACGATCTGACCTACGGCACCACCCGGGGAAGCGGGCAGACCCTGTGCCAGCACGGAAGCCTTCTTCTCGGATGCGGGATCCAGGATGGGGTGCAGAACCTCGTCCAACTGGGCGGGGGCCACGCGCATCACGGCGGTCTTTTCGTCGATGAGGCCTTCGTCTACCATATCAACGGCCATCTGAAGGGCGGCCAGACCGGTGCGCTTGCCAATACGGCACTGCAGCATCCACAACTTGCCTTCCTGGATAGTGAATTCGATGTCCTGCATATCCTGGAAATGCTCTTCCAGATGTTTGCGGATGTCGTCCAGCTCTTTGTAAACCTCCGGCATGGCGGTTTCCAGAGAGGCCAGGTTCTTATTCTTTTCGCTCTTGGTAGCTTCGTTCAGGGGGTTGGGGGTACGGATACCGGCCACCACGTCTTCACCCTGGGCATTGATGAGCCATTCGCCATAGAACTTGTTGTCACCGTTGGCGGGGTTGCGGGAGAAAGCCACACCGGTAGCGGAGGTGTCACCCATATTACCGAATACCATGGACTGGACGTTCACAGCGGTGCCCCAGTCGTCCGGAATGTGTTCGATCTGACGATAGCGGATGGCGCGTTTGCCGTTCCAGCTCTTGAACACGCCGCCGATGGAACCCCAAAGCTGAGCTTTGGCATCGTCCGGGAATTCAACGCCCAGAACTTCTTTGATGCGCACTTTGAAAGCCTCGGCCAGGTCTTTCAGCTGTTCGGCGGTGAGCTCGGTGTCGCTCTTGTAACCGTTGGCCTTCTTAACTTCTTCCATCATGCGGTCCAGCTGCTGGCGGATGCCCTGGCCGTCGGCGGGTTCGATGCCTTCGGCCTTCTCCATCACGACGTCGGAATACATCATAATGAGACGGCGATAGGCGTCGTACACGAAGCGGGGGTTGCCGGTCTTCTTGATGAGGCCAGGGATGGTCTTGGAGCACAGGCCGATATTGAGGATGGTGTCCATCATACCCGGCATGGAGCTGCGGGCGCCGGAGCGGCAGCTGACGAGGAGGGGATCGTTCTCATCGCCGAACTTCTTGCCCATAATCTTTTCCGTTGCTTCCAGAGCGGAGGCTACTTCGGCCTTGAGTTCGGGGGTGTAACCACCACCCAGCCGGTAATATTCCGTGCAGCACTCGGTGGTGATGGTGAAGCCGGCGGGCACAGGCATGCCCAGGAGGTTCATCTCGGCCAGGTTGGCGCCTTTGCCACCCAGCAACTCTCTCATCTTGCCATCGCCCTCGGCGTGCTTGCCACCGAAACGATAGACTCTTTTCTTGTGTTGTGCCATGTTTGTCTGAATTATAGTTTATAAGATTATTTAAATATTTCTTGTCACAAACATGCAAATATAGGAAAAAAAGTTAACCTTTCCAACCGGCTATGTCCCAAGCTGAAAATTCGTATGTTAAAGGCCGATGGTAACAGGCCTCATAGCACGCCTTCTTGGCCTGGTAATCGGCCTCACAGAGGGCGAAGCTGTTGTCACGGTCGCTCAGGGCCGGATCCGGGAACAGCGGATCCAGCACGTGCAGGACCAACTTCACCTGGTTGAACTCCGGCGTTTGCGCTTCCGGCAGGTCCACCATTTCCACAAAAGTGGGCACTACCGGCACGCCGTACTGGGCGGCGAAGAGGAAGGCTCCGCGCTTCTGCGGCCGGGGCTTCCGGTAGTTGAACCACATTTCCTGTTCCGGATAGATAAGGATGAAGTGATTGGCATCCAGATGCTTGCACATAAGCGCGCGGAAAGCGCCGTTCATATAGGATGGCTCCTGGATGAGGGGGATCACATCGATGTTCCGGAGCACGAAGCCGTTAAGCCCGGGCATCACGAAGTTCGTGCCCTGGCTGATGGCGGCCAGCCGGCCGTGCCCGGAAAGGCGGGCCAGGGTGCGGTGTACGCCGTTGTCGAAGGGATTGAAGTGATTGCTGGTCAAAAAGGCCGGCCCATGCAGGGCCTGGAGTTTCTCCAGCCCAACGATTTCGTTCACGCCGTCACTGTAACGCCGGATCCAGTGATCCACGATGGCACGCGCCGCCAGGTTCTTGAGCCGGAAGCCCGGGGTGTCCAGCTTGGCTACATAGTCCAGTATATCGGCCTTCAGGGCCTCCGAACTCCGCTGCGGGTCGAAGGGTTCGGTTTTGTCGTTGAATCGGCCTTCTTCCGCCGCCCGGCGGATGTTTGCGATGGCCTGGGCCCGGCCGGGAGTCACTAAGAGCATAGGCGCAGGGCAGGCGTTGCCTGGATGAGGGAGCGGAACGACACCGGCGCCTTGGTCAGCCGGGCTGCCATGCGGATGAGCCGCCTGATGGCATTCTTATAGTTTTTCATGGCCGATGCATCTTGCAGGAAAGCCTTTTGCCGGGCGCGGATTTCGGCCTCGTAGCCCGATGTGGCGGCATATTTCCAGAAAATATTATCATAAGGGACGCTCTCGTTGAGCCAGGGCTTGGAGGCCAGGTTGAAGTGGATGATCTGCGGATTGTCCATAAAACGGAGGCACTCGGAAGGCATTGCATTCCAGTCCGGATCCAGGTAATGGATGCCCTGCCAGCAGAGGGTGTTCAGGTAATCCTGATCGGGTGCCACGGTTTCCAGACCGTAGCGCTCCACCCAGTCCAGGAATCGGCCGCTCAGGTTAACTTCCCGCAGACGCTTGCAGTTCAAGAGCAAAACGCCGGAATTCACATAATTATGGTGATCCACGCCCACGTAAGTATCAATATAATGCATAAAAGGGCCTATTTTCTGGATGGAGTAGTCGGCCACGGCGCCCAGCAGCTTCCCGCCTAGCGGTTCCCGGTACAGGCGGGAGATGTCGCCGGGCACTACCAGATCGGCATCCAGGTAGATAGCTTTGTCGTATTGCGGGAAAAGCGTGGGAATGAACAGGCGAAAATAGATGGTGAGCGAAGCAAACGCGCCGAAGCTGTGCTGTTCCAGTTTTTGGACGGCCGGCAATTGGCGCATCAGCTCCGAAAGCGGGTAGAATTCTACTTGGAATCCCTCCCGGGAGAAGCGCGAAAGACGTTCCCGGTTTTGGTCTGAAATATCGTCTGTAAGCACGTGAATGCGGTATTGGTAGTCCTGGGAGGCGTTTTCCCGGATAGAGTTGATAGCAGTAGCAAGGAACGGCGAGTAGGCGTCGTTCACCGAAAAAAAGACAGGGATGACAGGTTTTTTCATGACAATCTTTTCATTTGGGTTACGTCGCAAAATTAGAGAGAGAGGCATTTTTGGAGAAAAAAATGTCGTAGGGACGAACGTTTAGGGGCAAAAACCGCATATTTGGGACGAAAGTGGCAAAATTGGGACGAATTAAATATTTTTATTATCTTTGTCCCAACAAAAAAGTGACCGATGACACCAATTGCCCGTACTTTTTACAAAATGCCGTCCAACGTGCTGTTTTTTACCGTTGTTCCCATTTTCTATTTCCTCTTCGTACTGGCATACGACCCCTTCCATATCTCTGAATTCTTAGCTGTAGGACAAGGCCGATACACCCTTAATCTATTGATTTGCAGCTTAATAGTATTGGGTGTCATGGCGCTCTCCCGTATGCTGCTCTACCTGCTCAGGCGGGTGCTGGACCTGGGCTGGTCCCTCTATATCCTCTGGTGCGTAGGGGAAGTTGTCCTGTGCGGACTGTTCATCTCCATCCCTATGGGCATCGGCTGGGCGGGCGTCAGAACCTATTTTTCCACTATGTCGCTCTGTGTGCTGTATACGGCCGGCATTCTGGTTTTCCCGCTGTCCATCCTCACCCTGGCCATCCAGGTTTACGTGCTGAAAAGAAGGCCCAGCGTGGCTCCCGTGGTAGATGAACGCACCCTCATCCGCTTCTACGATGAACAGAAGCGGCTCAAACTGGCCGTCTCCTCAGAGTCTATCCTCTATATAGAGGCCGATGACAACTATGTCCACATCGTCCACCTGGACAACGGACGGGCGCGGGACTATGTCCTGCGCTCCTCTATGCGCGCCCTGGAGGAATCCCTGGCCCGCCACGGACTGGTCCGCTGTCACCGCTCCTTCTTCATCAATGCCAGCCATGTGGATTTGCTTCGCAAGGACGCCAACGGCTATGCCCTGGCCCAACTGGACAAGGATGGAGTAAAGCCCATCCCCGTTTCCCGCCGCTATTACGATGCCGTAATCGCCTTGTTATAAGTATTTGCTTTCAAATTATAAGCATTTGTCTTTCAGGTGCTTGAGATTACAGTTTCTTAATTAAAAATATTTAATTGAATGAAACTGTAAGAAACCTTTGTTTTACACATAAAAGATTGTAACTTTGTCTTTGGACACTGAAACCTTTTTCATGTCCATTTGTTAAGTTCGTTTTATATACCCGAACGGCACCCTTGGGGAGGGGTGCCGTTCACTTATTATATGTCAGGCGGATTACTGGGCGAAGCAGTCCAGGACGGAGGTGGGGGCGCCGGAGCGGGTGAAGGCGCCGGCGTCCGGGGCGCCCCAGGGACTGGTCTGGGTGGTGCCGGTGTAGCGGGTAAGTTCGGCGGGAAGGAAGTAGATTTCCGGTTTCCAGGTGCCGTCGGTTTCGGGCTCCCAGTAGAATACGCCGGCGCAACGTTCGATTTGCCGGGCGCCGTCCATAAAGGCCTGGAGGTACGCGCGGGCGGTGGTCTCACTGGCAAGGGTCTTAACGCCCACTTCGGCCACCATAACGGGCACATTGTAGGTAGCAATCACCGACTTAATATAGTCCAGGGCATACTGGTTCACTTCGGCGGGAGTAAGGGTTTTCTCCTTGCCGTTTATCCAGATTTTGCTCTCGTTCTGCGGATAGTGCGAGAAGGCAACCATATCGAACTTGCCGCCTTTGGCTTTGAAATCGGCCAGCCACATGGGGTTGCTGTAGGAGACGCTGGAGTAGGCGTTGTCCAGGTGCGGCATTACGTAGGCCTGGGGATAGACGGATTTAGCGGCATCGTAGCCGGCATTGTACAGCGCTACGAATTTAGTGAGGTCTATCTGATCGTTCTTCCAAACGGCATCCCCCGCAGGAGAAAGCATGCCGTTGCGGGTTTCATTGCCGATCTGGATCCAGCTCACATCCACGCCGGCCGATTTTATAGCCTGCAGCACTTCGCGCGTGTGACCGCTTACGTGCAGGGCCATTTTATCTTTGTCGGAAGCATCGGCGGCCCAGGCGGCCGGAATCTTCTGGCGGCCCGGATCGGCAAAGAAGTCACTGTAATGGAAGTCTATCAGGATGGCCATCCCGGCGCTATAGGCCTTTTTGGCCGCAGTCACAACATCTTCCTTCCCGCTCCAGCCCTTATAAGGATCCACCCACACGCGCAGGCGCACGGCGTTAAGGCCGCAGTCCTTGAGCACGTCCAACAGCGAGGCTGCCGTACCATTCTTTTTCTTCCAAGTGCGGCCACCGGCTTCCATCTCCGAAGCCCAGCTGATATCGGCCCCTTTAACAAAGGAGTCGGTAACCGGCGTATCGGGACCGGGATCCGGGTCTACAGGCGTTTCTTTGGAACCACAGGAAACAAAGGCGAACATCGCCACCAAAAATGCTAGTTTCTTCATGGCTGCAAGATAACCAAAATTGCCGATAAAACAAAGGGAGCTAGCGATACAGATCCCTGAGCACGGCCAGCGACTTTACCTGGATGGACTGTTCCGTATGATAGGAAAGGTACTGCAGCAGGCACTCACAAAGCGCATTGCGGCTGGCGCCATTGAGCGGAACCAGCATACTGGGGCCGAAGTCCAGCTCCAGGAAAGGCTTCAGCTCCTGCAGGTGTTCCCGGGCAAAAGGCGCAATATCCTGGAAGGAAGGCCGAAAGCCCAGCGCGCCCGCCAATTCCAAAAGGAAGCGGATGTGGAAGTTGGAGAAATCGGCCTCCAGGGCGTTCAGGGTAAGGATGGAGCCTACGCACCAGTCGAAGAGGCCGTCTTCGTTGGCGCCGTCCCGCAGGGTGCGGAACAGAACCTCCGACAGGAAGAGCGTCATACTGTTTTTATACAGGTTGCCGCGGATGCCGGGCAGGCCGTCTTTCAGCAGAATGTTCCGCAGGCTCCAGAGCTGGGACTTGGGATTTTCCACCACATCGGCCTCCAGGATGTTCAGGGGCAGGAAGAGCGCCATGCCGGCCTTTTTGCCGGGCCGCAGCAGAAAGCCGCGCCGACCGTACACCCGGGACAGGGTATGCACCACCACGGCGTTTTCCCCTACCGGAGTAGTGGCCAGCACAATGAGCTCTATGCTGTCTCCCGTCATCCTTTCAGGAACTCCGTCATGGCGTGCAGGGCCTTGCTGCGGTGCGAGATGGTGTTTTTCACCTCCTCTCCCAGCTGGGCGTTGGTCTGGTCATAGCCATCAGGGATAAAAATAGGATCGTAGCCGAAACCGCCCTCTCCAGCAGGAGCCAGGGCAATCCGGCCTTCCATCACGCCGTCGAAGAAGTGGTGCTGTCCGTTCACGATGAGCGTGACACAGGTACGGAAGCGGGCCTTGCGGGTGGCCTTGGGCGTATCGATGCCGTTGGTGCGGGCCATAGAAGCCTCTTTCTCGCGGCGGGCCATTTCGGCCAGGAGCTTGGCCATATTGGCTTTGGAATCCCGCTGTTCGCCGGCATAGCGGGCTGTTTCCACGCCCGGCGCGCCGCCCAGGATGTCTACTTCCAGGCCGGAATCATCGGCAAAACAATCCAGGCCCGTCTTATTATAGATGTAATCGGCTTTTTGTTGGGAATTGGCCCTTAACGTGTGGCCGGTTTCGGGAATCTCTTCTGTGATTCCTACTTCTGCGGGGGTAACGAGCTCGAATCCCTCGCCCAGAATTTCAGCAGCTTCCCGGATCTTTCCGGGGTTGCCCGTTGCAAAAACAATCTTCATAAAAATATGTACTAACTAACCGGCCGCAAAGATAGCACATTTTTTGCTATCTTTGCGCTGTCATGAAACGAATCAGCCTTATTTTGGCCGCGCTGGCGGTCTTTGCCGTGAATGCCGGCGCGCAGTCCAAGAACTTCACCCTGGGCAAGTGGGTGGAAGTCCAGAATGCCATTTTGAAAGAGTTGAACCGCTCCTACGTGGATTCCCTGGAGGTGGGCCGAATTGAACGGGCCTCCGTGGACGCTATGCTGGAAGCGCTGGATCCCTATACCGTATATGTGCCGGAAGAAGAGCAGGAAGACTTCCAGATGATGCTCAACAGCACCTACGGCGGCGTGGGCGCCATCATCTACAAGCCCGATGTGAACGGCAACGTACTCATCAACGAGCCCTACGCCGGCTCCCCTGCCGCCCGGGCGGGCCTGCGCTGCGGAGATGAGATTGAAGCCATCGACGGCACCTCCACCCACGGACTCAACAGCAGCGAATGCAGCGAGCGTATGCGGGGCAAGCCCGGCACCACCGTGGTGCTGCGGGTGAAAAAACTCCGCGCCGGGGCCACTTGGAAGGCTGGCGAAGTGCTGGACGTGCCGGTGGTGCGGGAGCGTATCGCCCTCCCCTCTCTGGAATATGCCGGTATGCTCAACGAAAACGATGGTTACATCTACCTGAGCAAGTTCACCGATGGCTGCGGACAAGACATCCGCAACGCCTATAACAAACTGAAAGCCAGCGGTATGAAGCGGCTGGTGCTGGATCTCCGCGGCAACGGCGGCGGCATCCTGGGCGAAGCCGTGAACATCGTCTCGCTCTTCGTGCCCAAGGGTTCGGTGGTGGTAACCTCCAAAGGCCGGAACGCCCAGGAGGTGTACAAGACGGTAACCGACCCTGTGGACACCGAAATACCCCTGGTGGTGCTGGTAGACAGCGGCAGCGCATCGGCCAGTGAAATCGTGTCCGGCGCCTTGCAGGACTATGACCGGGCCACCATCCTGGGCACGCGCACCTACGGCAAAGGCCTGGTGCAGAGCATCCGCCCCCTCCCCTACGACGGCCAGCTCAAAGTGACCACCGCCAAATATTACACGCCTTCAGGCCGATGCGTTCAGGCCATCGACTACTCCCACCGCAACGAAGACGGCAGCGTGGGCCACATCCCGGATTCGCTCACCCATAGTTTTACCACCGCCCACGGGCGCACGGTGCGCGACGGCGGCGGCATCACCCCGGACTTCGAAGTGAAAGCCCACCGCTATTCCCGCCTCACCTACTCCGTGGTGTACAGCGGTATCCTGGAGCAATATGCCCTGGAGTATGTGAAAAAGCACGAAAGCATCCCGGCCCTGGAGGATTTCCACTTCACGGATTACGAGGATTTCATCGCCTTCGCGGCCGATAAGAACTTCGATTACCGTTCATCGGCCCGCGCCCTGTTCGACGAGATGAAAAAATCCCTGGCCGAAGACGGTCTCACGGATGCGCTTTCCGGCGAACTGAACGCCCTGCAGAAGTCCCTGGAAATGGACAAGGAAACCTTCCTGCGCCTGAAGAAGGACGAGATTATCCCCTTCATCGAAGAGGAAATTGTGGTGCGCTATTACTTCCAAGAAGCCGGCATCCAGGTACGCCTCCGCTACGACGAGCAGCTGCACGAAGCCCTGAAGCAGCCCGCCATCAGTTGGTAGTTCGGGAGCACCAGAGGCCGTTTTTGCTCCCGGATGAACTCAGAAACAGCATTCGGGCACAAAATGGGCACGTTTTGCGCCCGGACGGGTCCAGAAAAGCTTTTCGGGAGCACCAGAAACGGTTTTTGCTCCCGGAGCTTAGATCAGCGAAACCAGCAGAAAGACAAAGTGGGCGATGATGCCTGCGCACAGGCCGGCAATGGTGTGTGCGCCGATGGCTTTGGAGATCACTTTGCGGTAACCCAGGGAATCCAGCATAGCGGTGTGCGTGGAGAGGAAGCCGCTCCAGCACATACCGATGGCCGTAAACACCGCGATGGTATTGCCGTCCAAGATGCCGGCACCGTTGAAGGTGGGCAGCAGGCCCAGGGCAGCACCCACGGCACCCAAAGCCGTCATCGGGAAGGCAATGAGTTCCATATGCTGGAAGCCGAACAGCCATTCGAACACCCAGTGGATCTTTTCGGCCAGCCAGGGCAGAATGGGAACGCCCTGCGAGGAGGAACCGTCGTACACGCCGGAAGGACCGGGGCCGAAGGTAATCATAATCACGGCCGTGGTGATGATAAGCACGCCGGGAATAATCTGCAAGCCCAGTTCCACACCGTTTTTACCGCCATCCAGCACAGCGTTGAGGAAACGCATAAAAACGCCGTCCTTGTGCTCGGTTTCGGCGGGAACATCCTCGCTGCTTTCGGCTACCGATTCCAGCACGGGGCTGTCCAGTTCGGGATAGGCTTTCAGGCAGCTGCGCTGCATCAGTCGGGTGGAGATGATGGAACCGCAGAAGGCACCGAACAGGCCCACCAGGGCGCCCGTGAGCTGTCCGTAGCCGATCATAGTGATAATGACCACGAAGCCCATACCGAACGCCGTACCGAAGTTGGTGAGGGAAATGAGCTGGTATTTCTTGAAATAGGCGCTGAATGTCTTATCCTTGGACAGGGCGATGATGGCCGGGTTGTCTGAGAGGAAGGTCATCACGGCACCCAGAGCGGCCACGCCGGGCAGGTTGAACAGCGGCTTCATAAGCGGCCGCAGGAAGCGTTCCAGCAGGGTTACCACCCCGAATTCCGACATAAGCTTGGACAGCGCACCGGTGAGTACCGTGATGCCCATAAGATAGAACACGGTATTGAGCAGAAGGTCGTGTGCCGTGTTCATAATGGTCTTGAGCATATTTCCGCTGCCCATCCGGGAACCCAGGAAGGTGAATCCGCCAATCAGAAGGGCCAGAAAGACGATGGCTTCTATGGTGGAACGATTCAGTTTTTTCATACAGGTTTAGTTTTTCCTTTAACCGGGCAAAGATAGCAATTAATTGCGTACCTTTGCAGCGTATGCACAAAAAAGAATTGGAAATAATGGCCCCGGCGGGCAGTTTTGCCTGTCTGGCGGCGGCCATCGAAGGCGGGGCCGATTCCGTGTATTTCGGCATCGGCCACCTGAATATGCGCTCCCATTCGGCCGGCAATTTTTCCCGGGAGGATTTGCCGGAAGTGATGCGCATTTGCCGCGCCTATGGCATCAAGGCCTATATGACGCTGAACATCACCCTGTACGCGGAAGATTTGCAGGCGGCCTATGAAACGCTGGACGCCGCCAAGGCTGCCGGGGTGAACGCCGTCATCGCCTCCGATATGGCCTGCATCCTTTACTGCCGGAAAATCGGCCTGGAAGTGCATATTTCCACGCAATTAAGCATCTCCAACGTGGAGGCGCTACGTTTCTACGCCCAATGGGCCGATGTGGTGGTCCTGGCTCGCGAACTGGACCTGAAACAGGTAAAAGCCATCCACGAAGCCATTGTTTCCCAGCAGATTTGCGGCCCTTCCGGGCAGTTGGTACGCATTGAAATGTTCGCCCACGGGGCCTTCTGTATGGCCGTTTCGGGCAAGTGCTACCTGTCGCTGGACGCGTATGCCGCCAGCGCCAACCGGGGCGCCTGCCTGCAGGCCTGCCGCCGCGGCTACCTCCTCACGGACTACGAGACCGGCAACGAAATCCACGTGGACAACAAGTACCTGATGTCCCCTAAGGATTTGTGTACCATCGAGTTCCTGGATAAATTCGTGGAAGCCGGCGTGCAGGTGTTCAAAATCGAAGGTCGCGCCCGCAGCGCCGACTATGTAAAAATTACGGCCGAATGTTACCGGCAAGCCGCCGATGCCGTGGCCGAAGGGCGTTTCACGCCAGATTTTGGCTCGCAGCTGAAAGAGCGTCTGGCCACCGTCTTCAACCGCGGCTTCTGGGACGGCTATTACCTGGGTGCTTATATGGGTGAATGGAGCGCCAAATACGGCAGCAGCGCCACCCGGCAGAAAGTGTATGTAGGACAGGTAACCAACTGGTTCTCACGCATTCAGGTGGCCGAAATCCAGGTGGACGCCACGCCGCTGCACAAGGGCGACAGGCTCCTGTTCATCGGCCCCACCACCGGCATGCTGGAAATGACGGCAGAAGACTTACGCGTGGATCTGGAACCGGCCGATGTGTGCCCCCAGGGCCAGCGCTGCTCCGTGGCCGTACCCCTGGACGCTATGCCAGAAGACCACCTGAACGCCGATGCCACCCCCGGCGCTCCCCTTCATCCCCGCCGCAACGACAAAGTCTACATCTGGCGCTAAACGGGAGCAAAAATCAGTCTTCTGGTGCGCGGAAGCCTATTTGGTCAAAGAAGGCGGCGTACTTCATGCTGTGGAGGTCGGTGCCAACGAGATCATAGAGGCCGTCTGTCATAAGGGATTCGGCACGGGCACTTACTGCCTCACCATACAGACCCTCCAAGGACCCCACGTTGCGCTGGAACAGGCATCCGGCTTCTTTCATTCCGTAATATTGCTCAATGGTAAAGTATAGATAGCGCTCCGGATGTGCCAGAACGGGCTGGTAGCCCATATCCAGGAGCCGCTTAACCTCATCTGCAGGAACGATGTCCCCTATCTTCGAGCCGTCGCGGATGGGGAGCTCGATGAGGATGTAGTTCCCCTCCCAGGGAAGCAGCCACCCCTTCTCCAGGGTTTCCGGCCAGGTTTCCGGAATAAGACGGTATTCCATCGAGGGGACGAGATCCAGCGGAATTCCCCTTTCCTTGAGGGCGGCCCGCAGGCGGTCGCAGGCACGGCATACCGTTTCGGGCGTATTCCTGTAGAGACTGGTCCTGTGAGAGGTGCAGATGGCTCTCTGGAAGCCCCACATCACCTGCTTCCTGGCAAGGTCTACGGATTCTTCCAGGCAACGGGCCCCATCGTCAATCTCCGGGAGGATATGGCAGTGGCAATCTACTTTCACGTGGTGCAAGCGCCTTAAATGTGATTGCAAATATAGCCAAATATTGCGTATCTTTGTACTCGATTTAATCGAGTAAAATGTCCAGACGCAAAAACAGCCCCAACCGGAAAAACCATAAGACAAAGCGTGTGATTCCTGAATATGTGGGAAAAGCCATTATGTCCCGCGAAGGATTCATCTTCGTACGCATTGAAGGGCAGGAAGAAGACGTATACGTAAAAGCCTCCAAGACCCGCGGCGCCCTGCACGGGGACACCGTGAAGGTGGCGGTGACGCAGGAGAAAACCGGCACGGCCAAGCGCCGGAGCGGCGAGGTAATCGCCGTACTGGAGCGTTCCAACCGGCCTTTCGTAGGCATCCTGCACATCGTAGGCAAACAGGGCTGGGTGCTGATGGGCTCCAAGACTATGCCCTATGACATCTCCGTTCCGGTACCGGAAGGCGGCCAGCGGGGGATGAAGGTGGCGGCCGTGGTAGACGGCTGGGAACGCGGGGAGCATTGCCCCCACGGACACGTGGTGGACGTGCTGGGTATGCCCGGGGAGAACGAGACCGAAATGCACGCCATCCTGGCGGAGTTCGGCCTGCCTTACCGCTTCACCAAGGCCGTGGAAAATGCGGCCGACAAGATTCCCGATACCATCACCGACAAAGACCGCGCGGGTCGCCGGGATTTCCGGAAGGTCCTCACCTTCACCATCGACCCCACGGATGCCAAGGACTACGACGACGCCCTCAGTTTCCGGAAACTGGATAACGGCAACTATGAGGTGGGCGTCCACATTGCCGATGTCTCCTATTACGTGAAGCCGGACAGCGCCGTGGACAAAGAAGCGCAGGAACGCGGCACCTCCGTGTATCTGGTGGACCGCACCGTCCCCATGCTGCCGGAAAAACTGTCCAACAAACTGTGCTCCCTGCGCCCCGGCGAGGAAAAGCTCACCTATTCGGCCGTCTTTGAGATTACGCCCCAGGCCAAAGTATTCAACCCCTGGTTCGGCCGTACCCATATCTGCTCCGACTACCGATTCGACTACGAACTGGCCCAGGCCATCATCGAGGCCGGCGACGCCGCCTTGGAGCAGGAATTCGGCGAAGGCAGCGAATGCGGCCTTGTGCCCGTGCCCGTCAAGGAGGCCGTGCTCATCCTGAACAAACTGGCCCTCCAGCTGCGTACCCGCCGCTTCAAGGCCGGCGCCGTGAACTTCGAGCGGCCGGAAATGAAGGTGGACATAGACGAAACCGGCAAACCCATCGGCGTCCACCAGAAGTTCTCCAAGGAAGCCAACTGGCTCATCGAAGAATTTATGCTGCTGGCCAACCGCTCCGTGGCCGAATATGTGGCCACCTGCGGCAAGATGAACGGCCACGCACAGGCCAAGGCCAAAACCTTCGTCTACCGCGTGCACGACCTTCCCGATCTGGAAAAACTGAGCGGCCTCCGGGAGTTTGCCTCCCATTTCGGTTACCAGGTGGGCTCCATCGAAAACGGCCGGGACATTGCCCATACCCTCAACGGACTTATGGCCGATGCCAAAGACAAACCGGAACTGGCCGCCATCCAGATCCTGGCGCTCCGCTCTATGGCCAAGGCCTGCTACTCTACGGACAATATCGGCCACTATGGCCTGGCCTTCCCCTTCTACACGCATTTCACCTCGCCCATCCGCCGGTATCCGGACCTGATGGTGCATCGCCTGCTGTCCCAGTACCTGGCCGGTGGGGATTCGGCCAACAAAGATTACTACACGCTGCAGTGCAAACACGCCTCAGAGCGCGAAGTGGTGGCGGCCGAGGCCGAACGCGAAAGCACCAAGTACAAACTGGTGGAGTTTATGCAGGACAAAGTGGGACAGGAGTTCGACGGCCACATATCCGGCGTTACGGAATGGGGCATTTACGTGGAAATCGAACCCACCAAGATTGAAGGGATGGTTCCCTACCGCACCATCAAGAGTGACTTCTACATGTTCGACGAAGAGCATTACCGGGCCGTGGGCCGACGGACGCACCACTCCCTGCGCCTGGGAGACCCGGTGCGCATCCGTGTGGCAGGCACCTCCCTGGAGCAGAAGCTGCTGGATTACGAGCTGGTAGAAAATCTGCCTTCGACCGATGTCCCGGCCGATTTACCCGCCGAAACCGATAACCCCGAAGCCGATATGGAGCGTGCGATGGCCGTCCGCGAACGCCGCCCGCGCCGCCGGAAGAAATAATGTCTACCTATGATGTCCCTGCAAAGAATGCTTCTGGCCGCAGCCACGGCACTGGTGGTGATGGCCTGCGGAGAAAAGACGCCGCTGTATAAAGATGCCTCCCTTTCGGCCGAAGAAAGAGCCGACGACTTAATCGGCCGTATGACCGTGGAAGAGAAATTGGGGCAGCTCCTGTGCCCGTTGGGCTGGCCGATGTATGAGAAGGTGGGAGCCGATGAAGTGCGCATCACCGACGCCTACCGGAAATTCATCCAAGAGCAGCATGGCGGTATGCTGTGGGGCGCTTTCCGGGCCGATCCCTGGACCCGCAAAACCCTGGAGAACGGCCTGAATCCGGCGTTGGCCGTCAAAGCCTACAACGCCTTCCAGCGTTATGCCATAGACTCTACCCGCCTGGGAATTCCCATCCTCCTGGCCGAAGAGGCGCCGCACGGGCATATGGCCATCGGCACCACGGTATTCCCTACTTCCATCGGCCTCAGCGCCACCTGGGACCCGGAACTGATCCAAACGGTGGGCGAGGTGATTGGCGACGAACTTACGGCCGTGGGCGGACTCATCGGCTACGGACCGGTGATTGACCTTTCGCGCGAACCGCGCTGGTCCCGCGTGGAAGAGACTTACGGGGAAGACGTGTACCTGACCAGCCAGATGGCATCGGCCCTGATACGCGGCACTTCCTCCAAAGGCGTGATTTCCACCCTGAAGCACTTCGTGGCCTATGGCGTGCCCGAGGGCGGCCATAACGGAAGCCCCAGCATCATCGGCACGCGGGACCTGGAGGAGAATGTCTTGCCCACGTTCCAATCAGCCATCGAAGCCGGCGCGCTTAGCGTGATGACCAGTTATAATTCCCTGGACGGCATCCCCACCACCTGCAACCAAAACCTGCTCACTGGCGTGCTGCGGGGCCGCTGGGGCTTTGACGGCTTTGTGGTGAGCGACCTGGAAAGTATTGATGGATTATATACCAGCCACCACGTGGCCCGGGACCTGCAGCAGGCCGGAGAAATGGCCCTGAACGCCGGGGTGGACGTGGATCTGGGCGCCCACTGCTTTTCCCTGCTGAAGGAATCCGTAGAGGCCGGCCGCATTTCCAAGGAAGTGCTGGACCGCGCTGTCAAGCGGGTGCTGGTGCGCAAATTCGAGGCCGGGCTGTTCGATAACCCCTATCTGCCGGAAGACAACGCCGCCGGGGTTCGCTCGCAGGAGCATATCGCCGTGGCGGCACAGGTGGCCCGGGAGAGCGTCACGCTCCTGAAAAACAACGGCGTACTGCCGCTGCGGGCCGGGATGCGCATCGCCCTGGTGGGGCCCAACGCCGACAATACGTACAACCAGCTGGGCGACTACACCGCCCCGCAGGATCCAGCCAACGTGATTACTATGCTGGAAGGCCTGCAGAACGCCGGCGCCGCCGTCACTTATGTGAAGGGCTGCGCCGTGCGGGATACCCGTGCCAACCAGATAGCCGAAGCCGTTCAGGCAGCCCGCCGCAGCGATGTGGTGGTGGCCGTGGTGGGCGGTTCATCGGCCCGGGATTTCCAGACCCGCTACATTGACACCGGCGCCGCAGTAGTAGACAAAACGGCCGTCTCCGATATGGAAGCCGGCGAAGGCTACGACCGCAGCACCCTGGACCTGCTGGGCCTGCAGCCGCAACTGCTGGAAGCGCTCAAAGCCACCGGGAAACCGCTGGTGGTGGTGTACATCGAAGGCCGGCCGCTGAACAAGATTTGGGCAGCCGATCAGGCCGATGCTCTCCTCACGCTCTGGTATCCCGGGCAGGAAGGCGGCACAGCCCTGGCCGATGTTCTGCTGGGCCGGTACAACCCCGCCGGACGCCTCTCCGTGAGCGTTCCGCGCAGCGTGGGCCAGCTTCCCGTATACTACAACCGGAAAATGCCCTACAGCCACGACTATGTGGAAGAAAGCGCCCTGCCGCTGTATCCCTTCGGCCACGGACTCAGCTATACCACCTTTGAATACAACAACGTCCGGACAGAGGGCGATGCCCCCGATGCCTTCTGCGTGAAGGTAGACGTGACCAATACTGGTACGCTGGCTGGAGACGAGGTGGTGCAGGTGTATGTCCGCGACCTCACGGCCTCCACCGTCCGGCCCCGGAAACAGCTGTGCGCCTTCAAGCGGGTGCACATTCCCGCGGGCGAAACCGTCACGGTGACGCTGCCGCTGGCTCGCAGCGCTTTTGAGCTGGTGAACGCCGCTATGCAGCGCGTGGTGGAACCCGGAGAATTTGAAATCCAGGTGGGTGCTTCCTCGGATGATATCCGCCAGACGTGCCTTGTAAACATTGATTGATATGCATTTCTCGGCCTTGTTGCTACTAGCCGTCCTTCCTTACTGGCAGGACATCCAGACCACCTCCGTGAACGCGGAAACGCGCCGGACGGAAGTGGTGTATTACGCCACGCGGGCCGATGCCCTCACCAAAGGCTTCCGGGAAAGCGAAAACTACCGTAGCCTGAACGGTGTGTGGGATTTCAAGTACTACGAAGACTGGCACCAGCTGCCCCAGAACAACCAGCCTGCCCAATGGGACGCCATCCAGGTGCCGGGCAACTGGGAGGTACAAGGATACGGCACGGCCATCTACACCAATATCCCCTACGATTTCTGCCCCAAGGATCCGGTGGCCGGCGTGTTGCCGGAGCATTTTCCCGCCGCCTTGTATCACCGGACTTTCACCGTGCCGGAAGAGTGGCAGGGCCGGGAGGTGTACCTGAACCTCTGCGGCAGCAAAAGCGGCACTTATGTATACGTAAACGGCCGGGAAGTGGGCTACAGCGAGGATTCCAAAGACCTGGCCCGCTTCCGCATCACGCCCTATCTGCGGCCCGGAGAGAACCAGCTGGTGCTGAAAATCTTCCGGTACACGCAGGCCTCCTTCCTGGAATGCCAGGATTTCTGGCGCATTTCCGGCCTGGAGCGGGACGTGTACCTTTCCAGTGAGAAAACGCACAGCGGCTTTGACTTCAGCGTGGTCTCTACCCTGGACGAAGACCTGCTGACGGGCCTGTTCCGGCTCCGCTTACGCTCCCAGACTCCGGTAGAAGTTTCTTATGAGCTTTTGGATGCCGCCGGGACCACCCTGGCCGATGCCTCCTACAAGGTGAAAGGCAGCCTGGAAACCCTGGTGGACCGCCTCCCCGGCATCAAGCCCTGGACCGCCGAAACCCCGCAGCTCTATACGCTGCTGCTGAACGTGAACGGCGAATACACCCGCTTCCACGTAGGTTTCAGAAGGCTGGAAATCAAATCCATCCCAGACCCCGGACGGGACCGTCAGGTGAAGGCCTTCCTGGTGAACGGCCAGCCCGTGAAGTTCAAGGGGGTGAACCTGCACGAACACAACCCTTATACCGGCCACTACACCACCCGGAAGAATATGCTGGAAGACCTGCTCCTGATGAAGCAGGCCAACATCAATGCCATCCGCACCTGCCATTATCCGCAGTCGCGGGAATTCTATGAGCTCTGCGACTCCCTGGGCTTCTACGTTTACGACGAAGCCAACATCGAAAGCCACGGTATGGGGTACAAACCGGAACGCACCCTGGGCAACAAGCCGGAATGGTATCCCAAGCACCAGGACCGCATCCTGAATATGTATGCCCGCACGGCCGACTACCCCTGCGTCACCTTCCTGTCCATGGGCAACGAGGCCGGCAACGGCGTCAATTTCTACGAAGCCTACCGGGAGCTCAAGGCCCTTGAGAAGGACGGAATGAATCGGCCCGTGGTCTATGAGCGAGCCGAATCCGACTGGGATACGGACCTCATAGTGCCGCAATATCCCGGCGCCGAATGGTTCCGCCGGATGGGTCAGCAGTATACGGAGCGCCCGGTGTGCCCTTCCGAATACTCCCACGCTATGGGCAATTCCAACGGTTCGCTGGACTGGCAGTGGGACGCCATCTATGCCCACGTGCAGCTGCAGGGCGCCTTCATCTGGGACTGGGTGGACCAGGGCCTGTACGACCCTAATCGCGGCTGGACCTACGGTGGCGACTACGGGGAGAATGCCCCCTCCGATGCCAACTTCTGCTGCAACGGTATCGTGAATCCGGACCGGGAACCGCACCCGGCCTTCTATGAAGTCAAACACGTGTACCAAGAGGTAAGCATCACGCCGGCAGACAGCCTGGGACATACCTTCTCCATCTTCAACCGTCACTATTTCAAGGATTTAAGCGAGTACACCGTGCGCTATTGGGTGGAGAGGGACGGTAAAAAGTCCTTCTGGTGGAAGCGGCACAAACTCCGTTTCCGCACCGCGCCCCAATCGGCCGAAACCTTCCCGGTGAAACTGCCCCGGATGGGCAAGCCCGGCGAATACCGCATCTTCTTTGAAGTGCTGGGGGCCGATGGTTCCATCGTAGCCTGTGACGAAGCCCTGCTCAAAAACACGGCCGTTCCCAAAGCGGCCCGGTGGAAGGGGCAGCTGGAGTATTCCGAAGGCGACACGGAGATTGTGGTGCGCGGCAAGGACGTGAAGCTGGTCTTTGACAAGGCATCCGGCAGCGTCAAGAGCTGGCAGGTGAAAGGAAAGGAGAAGGTGGTGTCCGGCTTCGGCATCCGCCCCAATTACTGGCGGGCGCCCATCGACAACGATTATGGCAACGGGGCTCCTCTGCGCCTGGAGCGTTTCCGCACGCCGGCTGCACCGCTGGCCGCCCACGCCCGGAAGGCCGGTCAAGGCACCGTAGCCATCCAGGTGAATGGCGAGGGCGTACGGGGCGCTGAAACCTGGACCGTATACCCGGACGGCACGCTCACGGTGGCGGTCCGGACGGAGCCGGACGGCCAAAACACCGAAATTCCCCGCCTGGGCCTGCGTTTCCGGGTGGCGGACGACGAATTCCGCTACTTCGGCCGGGGTCCGGTAGAAAACTACTGGGACCGCTGCTCCGGCACTTTTAAGCGCATTTGGGAGGCATCGGCCCAGGAACAGTATTATCCTTATGTGCGGCCGCAGGAATGCGGGCACCATACCGGCACATCCTGGCTGCAGGTGGGCGACATTACCGTTCTGGCCGATGAGGAGTTTGAATTCAACGCCCTTCGCCAGAGCGTGGAGAACCTGGACGGCGGCCTCCGGAAAACCCAGACACATATTAGCGATGTTCCTGAAAACGACTTCACGGAGGTTTGCGTGGACTACCGTATGACCGGCGTGGGCGGCTACGACAGCTGGGGCGCCCGTCCCGAAGCTGCCCGCACCCTCTGGTCTGACCAAAGCTATACCTACCGCTTCACCTTCATCCCTGAAAAAGAAATCCGATACCGCTATGAATAAAGCTTTTGTCCTGGCCGCCACCCTCCTGGTGACTGCAGCCTGCACCGAAAAACCCTTCGAGGGCGCCCTCCCCTCTCCGCACCAGCTTGCCTGGCAGGATATGGAGATGACGATGTTCTGCCACTTCGGCCCCAACACGTTCACCGGGCTGGAATGGGGCGAAGGAACGGAGGCCGAAGACCTCTTCAACCCCACCGACCTGGACTGCCGACAGTGGGTCCGCACCGCCAAGGCGGCCGGCTTCAAGGGCATCATCATCACCGCCAAGCACCACGATGGCTTCTGCCTGTGGCCCAGCCCCGTGTCCAAACACACCGTGCGCGAAAGCTCCTGGCGGAACGGTGAGGGCGACGTGCTGAAGGAACTCTCCGAGGCCTGTGCCGAAGAAGGCATCAAGTTCGGCGTCTATATCTCGCCCTGGGACCGCAATGACCCGCACTACGGCACGCCGGAATACAACGATGTCTTTGTCCAAACGCTGGAAAGCGTACTGGGAGGCGCCTACGGGCCCGTTTTCGAGCAATGGTTCGATGGCGCCAACGGAGAAGGCCCCAACGGAAAGAAGCAGGTATATGACTGGCCGCTCTTCAACGGAACGGTTCTGAAACTGCAGCCGCAGGCTGTCATTTTCAGCGATGTGGGCCCGGGCTGCCGCTGGGTGGGCAACGAAGAAGGCCACGCCGGCCGCACCAACTGGGGCACGCTGAACATTGAAGGTTTCACGCCCGGACAGGGCGGACCGTCCCGGGAGTCGCTGAACGAAGGCGACCGCGATGGCGCCTTCTGGATTCCGGCCGAAACGGATGTCTCCATCCGCCCGGGCTGGTTCTGGAGAGCCTCTGAAAACGACCAGGTGAAAAGCGTACAGCACCTGTTGAAGATCTACTATGAGAGCGTGGGGCGCAATTCCCTGCTGCTGCTGAACGTGCCGCCGGACACGCGGGGGCATCTGCATGAGGTGGATTCCACCCGGCTTATGGAGTTCCGCGCCGCCCTGGACCAGATTTTCGCCAATAACGTGGCGGGCCACGTCAAACGCAGCGGAAACACCTGGACGGTGAAGGCCCAGGGACCGTTCAACCGGTTGGTCCTGAAGGAAGACATTGCCAAAGGACAGCGCATTGCCGCCTTCACGGTGGAAGCCCACACGGCCGAGGGCTGGAAAACCCTGACCGAAGAAACCACGGTGGGCCATAAGCGTATTGTACTGTTGCCGCAGACGGAGACCGAAGAACTGCGCATCACCGTTACCGAATCCCTGGCCAAGCCGCTGATAAGCGAGATCGGCCTGTATCAAGACTCTATCTATCATGAGTAAGAAAGTTGCGTTGGCGCTGGCCAGCGGCGGCCCGCGCGGTTTCGCCTATATCGGCGCCATTGAGGAACTGGAGGCGCGTGGATACCAGATTACGTCCATCGCGGGCTGCAGCGCCGGAGCGCTGGTGGGCGGCATTTATGCTGCCGGGGGCTTATCGGCCTTTAAAGAATGGCTGTACAACCTGGACCCGATGCAGGTGGTCACGCTTATGGATTTTTCCATCAGTAAGAACTACCTGGTGAAAGGCGAGAAGGTGATGAAAGCCATCAAGGAACGCGTGCCGGAAGTGAACATCGAAGATATGGCCATCCCGTTCACGGCAGTGGCCACCGACCTTTTCACCGGCGAGGAAGTGCTGTTCCGGGAAGGTCCCCTGTTCGAAGCCATCCGGGCGTCCATCTCCATCCCCTCCATGTTCAAACCGGCCACTTCGAAGGGTCGTACGCTGATTGACGGCGGCATTGTGAACACTTTCCCGCTGAACAGGGTAAGCCGTACGCCCGGCGACATCCTGGTGGGCTTCAATGTGAACCAGATCGACGCCGGCGTCATCCAGGGCTTCCTGGACAGCCGGGCCGAACTGGTCAAGAGCAAGGAGGATCAATCGCTGCTGCAACGCATCCAGACCAGCATCCAGGAGTTCCGTCTGGTGGCCGATGGGAAGGAGGAACACCTGCCGGTGAGTGCCGGAGACAATTACTTCAAGATCCTGCAGCGCAGCTTCGGCATCATGAACTGCACCATCGCCCGCATGGGCATTGCGCTGAATCCGCCGGACATCCTGGTGGACCTGCCCTTCGATACCTATCACGGCGTGTACGGCTATTCGCACGCCCAGGAAATCGCCCAGGTGGGACGCCAGTTGATGGCCGATGCCCTGGACCGTTATGAGGAAGAACATGCCTAACGTTACGCTCAAGGATATTGCGAAGGAAGCCGGTGTCTCCGTGGCCCTGGTCTCCTTCGTTATGAACAACCGCCTGGCCGACGATGGCAAACAGAAATACCGGGTGGCCGAAAGCACCCGGCAGCGCATCCTGGACGTGGCCCGGCGCCTGGGGTATCGGCCGGTAAACCGCCTCCTGCAACGGGAACGCAAGCCGCGGGTGGCGGGCGTTATTCTGCCCGACCCGGCGCAGGAGTACTGGGGCCGATTCACTGCCGAACTGGAGCGGCTGGCCCTTCCGCAGGGCTGTACGCTGCTTTTCGGCTACACGCAGGAGGACCCGGTACGCTTCCAGCGCCTGGTGCAGCTGTTCCTGTCACAGCAGGTGGACGCCATGGTGGCGGTTCCCCCTGCCCCCGATGGGAATGAAGAGCTGGAGGAAGCGCGCCGCGCGGGCGTTCCCTGCGTGGTTCCTGTCCTGGAGGAAGATCCGCTGGCGGTGGCCTCCGAGTGCGCCGGACGACTGCTACGGCTATTGAATGAAATAAAAACCTTATCGATATGAGTAAACTGATCATTGAGGGAGCCCCGCTCCCGAACCTGCCCTGGGAGGATCGGCCGGCAGACTGCAACGCTCCCCTGTGGCGCTATTCCCAGAATCCCGTAATTCCCCGGGACCTGTTGCCGGATTCCAACAGCATTTTCAACAGCGCCGTGGTGCCGTTCAAGGACGGCTTTGCCGGCGTGTTCCGCTGCGACGATACCAACCGCCGCATGGCCCTGCACGTGGGCTTCTCCAAAGACGGCCTTCACTGGGACATCCGGCCGGAGGTGCTGCGTTTTTCCTGTGACAATCCCGAAGTGGGAAAGTGGGTGTACGGCTATGACCCCCGCGTCACCTTCCTGGACGGCAAATACTGGGTAAGCTGGTGCAATGGCTATTTCGGCCCTACCATCGGCCTGGCCTGGACCACCGACTTCGAGGTATTCCATCAGGTGGAGAACGCTTTCCTTCCGTACAACCGAAACGGCGTACTGTTCCCGCGGAAGATCGGCGGCAAGTATGCGATGCTGTCCCGCCCGTCCGACACCGGCCATACGGCCTTCGGCGATATTTTCTATTCCGAAAGTCCGGATATGGAGTATTGGGGACATCATCGGCACGTAATGGCACCCGCTCCCTTTGAAGTGAGCGCCTGGCAGTGCATGAAGATTGGTGCCGGTCCCATTCCCATTGAGACTTCGGAAGGCTGGCTGCTCTTCTACCACGGCGTGCTGCGTTCCTGCAACGGCTATGTGTATAGCTTCGGCAGCGCCTTGCTGGACCTGGACCAGCCCTGGAAGGTGCTGGCCCGCAGCGGTCCCTATCTCCTGTCTCCGCAGACGCCTTACGAATGTATGGGCGACGTGCCCAACGTGGCCTTTCCCTGCGCCGCCCTGTGCGACAGCGCCACCGGCCGCGTAGCCGTCTACTACGGCTGCGCCGACACCGTCACCGGCCTGGCCTTCGGCTACATCCCGGAAATCATCGACTGGACCAAGCGCACTTCCATCCTGTAGCGTGGAGGTAAGCTTCTCTGAACCAAATACTTACAGAAAACCGATTAGGTGGGAACACCTAATCGATTTCTTTTAACTATCTATCAAACAATCGCTTACTTCCACGTAATGGTTTTGGCCTCCACCAAATCCGTGTGGGAAATGCGATAGCCTTTGTTGCGGCCGTCCACTTTGGCGCGGCTGGCCTTGGGGCGGGAGGTGATTTGCAGTTTGTGGCCGCCGGGCAGCGTGACCAC
>CACYHF010000013.1 GCA_902774155.1 uncultured Bacteroidia bacterium
ATGGCCCTCGCAGGCCTCTTTACCGCCCTCACGCTCAGCGCGCAGTCTCACAAGGTATCGCTGCAGCTGCAGGACGCCTCCAACGGAGAGCCCGTGGGTTTTGCCACCGTCTCCATCTCTACGGAAAAAGGTCAGCCCAAATACACCCTTACAGACGGGGAGGGCAAGGCCGTGCTGGAGAAAGTGCGCGTTGGAAAATATACCCTCAAGGCCGAAATCATGGGCTACAAGCCCCATCAGCAAAGCCTGGAAGTGAAGGCCGATATGAACCTGGGCGTGATTAAGCTGGATCCCGACACGCAGGTGCTGGACGCCGCCGCCGTCACGGCGGTGGGCAACCCCATCATCATCAAGAAGGATACGGTGGAATACAACGCATCGTCCTTCAAGATCAGCGACGACAACATGCTGGTGGACCTCCTGAAGAAGCTCCCCGGCATCGAGGTTTCGGAAGACGGCACCATCACCTCCAACGGTGAAACCATCTCCAAGATCACCATCGCCGGCAAAACCTTCTTCCTGGACGACCCTCAGCTGGCCTCCCAGAACATTCCCGCCAAGCTGGTGGAGAAGGTGAAGGTGGTGAAGAAAAAGAGTGAGCAGGCCGAATTCACCGGCATCGATGACGGCGACGAAGAAACGGTGATCGACCTCACCGTGCAGCGGGGGATGATGAACGGCGTCTTCGGCAACGTGATGGCCGGTGGCGGGGCCGATATCCCGGCCGCAGGCGGCACTTTCACGCCGCGCTGGCAGGGCGCCGCCATGGGCGGCCGCTTCACGGAAGACAGCCAGATCAGCGTGATCCTGAACGGCAACAACACCAACAACCGTGGCTTCAATGACCTCTCCGGTTCCATGATGGGTAACATGATGGGCGGCGGCGGCATGATGGGTATGGGTGGCGGTGGTTTCGGCGGTTTCGGCCGCAGCAACGGCATCACCACCTCCTGGATGGGCGGTGTCAACGGCAACTTCGACCTCATGGGCGACAAGATGGACCTGGGCGGCAACTACCTGTACAACGGTTCCATCGTAGACGTGACGCAGGACAGCTATAAGGAAACCTACAAGACGGACGGCAGCACCCTGTACTCCGACACGGACGGCCTCAGCCACCGCTTCACGGACGGCCACCGCTTCGGTATCCGCCTGGAGCACAAGTTCAGCGAGAATACCTCTATCCTCTTCCAGCCTCAGATCAACTTCGGCCGGGGCAATTACCTGCAGCAGAGCGTTTTCGACACTTGGCTGAATGACAAGAACAACCGCTCCAACACCGGTTTCACCAACAACCTGGGAGACAACAAGAATCTCCAGACCCGCGGTTTCTTCCTGTTCCGTCAGCGCCTGGGCATGCCGGGCCGCACCCTGTCCGTGAACCTGACCTGGAACATCTCCAACAACACGATGGACGGTTATAACCAGTCCCTCACCAATACCCAGTTCGACGCATCCGGGCTCCCCATCACGGATCCCACCATCGTGAACCAGCGCATCGACCAAAGCTCCAAGAGCCGGGGCGTGGGCGGTCGTCTGGTGTACACCGAACCCCTGGGCAACAACTTCTACCTGGAGGGAAGCTATAATATCAACTGGAGCCAGAGCGAAACCATCAAGGACGTATACAACCTCCTCACGAATCCCAGCCTGTATAATGGCTGGCTGCCCTCGCAGGGCGTATTGTCGTTGCCGACAAACACCACCGAAACCTACGATCAGGACTACAGCAACAACATCGTCAACCGCAACCTGAGCCAGAACATCGGCGCGGCCTTTATGTACCAGAACGAGAAACTGCGCGGCCAGCTGGGTGCATCGGCCATTCCTACCAATACCTATAATTATACTAATGGCAAGGAATACACGGACAAGCGCTGGAACTTCTCCCCGCGGGCTATGCTCTTCTACGATTTCACGGAGAACTCCAACATCCGCCTGTTCTACTTTGGCCGCAGCGCGCAGCCTTCCACCAGCCAGTTGAACCCGGTTCTGGACAATTCCAACCCGCTGGCTATGAGCCTGGGTAACCCTTATCTGACTCCGTATTTCAACCACAGCCTGCGCACAGACCTGGAATATTCCAACAAGCAGACCTTCTTCACGGCCCGCTTGCATCTGGAAGGCGGCATGGTGCAGAACCCCATCACCAGTGCCATCTGGTACGATGAAAACAACCGGCAGTATTCCTTCCCGGTGAACGGCAGCAACAGCTACAGCGCCAATGCGCGCCTTATGATCAATGCGCCCATCGCCAAGAGCAACTTCTCCATTTCCAATATGGCCAACGTGAGTTACTCCAAGAGCGGCAGTTACCTGGGAGCAGCCAATCTGGATATGACGGACTACTGGAACGGAGAGTACTTCGACTACGCCAAGTTCCACGAATATTATTTCGAAGGCAATTCCGGTAAATGGGCCCAGGACTTCCTGGCCAACGATACCCGCTCCCTCAGCTTCGTAGAGCGTCTGCGGGCCACGTACCGTGACGACCACATCGAGGTGATTGTGAGCGGCCGTACCCGCTTCAACAAGCCCTGGTACACCGTGCAGGCCGCCGTGGATCCCACCTGGAACAACCAGGTGAGCGGCTCCTTCAAGTGGACCATCGGCGAAACCGGTATCGAGCTTTCCACGGATGCCAACTACAACTGGTACAGGGGATATACATCGGCCCCTCCGGCACAGTTCATCTGGAACGCCAAGTTCTCCATTCCGCTGTTCCAGCGCCAGGCCACCCTGTCCCTCAATGCCTACGACATCCTGAACCAGGCCAAGAACCTCACCGTGAGCGATACCAACAACTACCACCAGGAGGTCCTCTACAACACCCTGGGCCGATACGTGATGCTCTCGCTCACCTGGCGCTTCGGCAACTTCGGCAAGGCCCGTGAACAGATGCGCTCCCGGATGGGCGGCGGTCCCGGCGGCTTCCGCGGTGGCCCGCCCATGGGTGGCCGTCCGTTCTAGCCCCTCTGCTTTGTGGCAGCTAAGTTGCTGATTCTAAGCAATTTATACAATAGTCCTCGTTCGATTTTTGAACGAGGACTATTGTGTTAAATACTGATAATCAATCAGTTAATTGCCACTGGAATTCACGTAGTTCCGCCATTTTTCAATGAGGGAAGCCATGTCGGCGGGGAGGGGAGCCTCGAAATGGAGGCGTTCGCCTGTTGTGGGGTGGCTGAAGCCCAGGGTGCGGGCGTGGAGGGCCTGGCGGGGGCAGATGGCGAAACAGTTCTGGATAAACTGCTTGTACTTGGCATAGATGGTGCCCTGGCGGATTTCGGCCCCGCCGTACCGTTCGTCGTTGAAGAGGGGATGGCCGATGGAACTCATATGCACGCGGATCTGGTGCGTGCGGCCGGTTTCCAGGCGGCATTCCACCACGGTGATGAAGCCCATCCGCTCCAGCACGCGCCAGTGCGTCACGGCCCATTTGCCTTTTTCGGGGTCGTCGTACACGCGGAAGCGCAGCCGGTCATTAGGGTCCCGGCCGATGGTCCCCTCGATGGTGCCTTCGTCTTCGGCCAGATTGCCCCACACCACGGCGGTGTAGATGCGGTCGATGGAGTGGACGAAGAATTGATCGGCCAGATTCAGCTGTGCGGCGGGGTTTTTGGCCACCACCAGGAGGCCGCTGGTGTCTTTGTCTATGCGGTGCACCAGCACGCCCATCCGTTCGTCTTCCACGTCCGGCTCCAGGTGCAGATAATAGGCTAGCGCGTTCACCAGCGTGCCGTTGTAATTGCCGTGTCCGGGGTGCACCACCATACCGGCGGGCTTGTTCACCACCAGCACGTCTTCGTCTTCGTATACAATGTCCAGGGGAATGTTTTCCGGCAGGATTTCCGTTCCGCGCCGCTCATAGGGCATCACGAACTTCACTACATCGCAGGGCCGAACCAAATAATTGGCTTTCACCACTTTGTCGTTCACCAGCACATAGCCCAGCTTGATGGCCTGCTGCACCCGGTGCCGCGAAGTGTCTTCCTGATGCGTGGAAATGAATTTATCTACCCGCAACGGCTCCTGGCCCTTGTCCACCAGAATCCGAAAATGCTCGAACAGTTCGTCGGAATCGTTCATTGTGCAGGCACTTTTGCCATATCCAGGGTCAGGTACAGCGTGATGGCAGTGCCCAGGGGCATTTCTTCACCCAGGGCATCCTGCTTGTACACTACGGCGTTCAGGGAATCGGCATAACTCTTCACCTCTTTGTCGAAGCGTGCGCGGCCTGCGTTCAGGAAATGGTCGTGCAGGACATCTACGGCGGGCACATACTTCATACCGATGAGACGGGGCACTACGGTGGTGTTATCTTCCCGGCTCACGCCCACTTTCAGGTCTATGGTAGAGCCGTTCACCACCAAATCGCCGGCTTTTACCTCTTTTCCTTCGCAGTACTGGCCCAGCACCGTGTTGGTGGCGATATCTTTCACATATGTGAGTTTTCCCAGGTTCAGGCCGCGGTTCTGGAGCTCCGCCCGGGCTTCGGTTACGGAATAGCCGAAAAGATTGGGCATCACCACCTTACGGGGCACGATAGAGTTGATGGTAAGGAACACGCTACGGCCTTTTTTTACCGTGGAACCAGCCTTGGGCTGTTGCCGATACACCACGCCGCCGGGAAGCCGGCGCACGAACACGGAGTCTGTCACTTTCACCTTCACGTGGCCTTCCCGGGCCACTTCTTCGGCCTGTTTAACGCTCAGATTGGTGAAATCCGGCGTGGTGACGGTCTTCCCGTGCCGGGTGATGAGGCTGAGCCCCACCGATGTGAGTATCAGCAACACCACCATAAAGATTGCGGCGCCCACCAGGTTACTCACAATCCAGGATCCCTTCTTCGGTTCCTGCGCTTCTTTCTTCTTTGCCATTCCTGCAAAAACTATTGATTCGCGAAGTTACGAAAAAATGCTTGACCGCCCAACAGGTTAGGCCGATAAAAAAGCCGGGGCCCTTTCGTGGGCCCCGGCGATATAATACGTAAAGAATTATTGAAGTGCTGTAATTTCTTCAGGTGTTAGTCCGGTTATCTGAGCTATTGATTCAATGGGGTAATTCATAGCCAACAGGTTTTTGGCTATGGTTTTTCTCTCTTCCGCCCTTCCTTTTTCCTCTCCCTTCTGTTCAGCAGTTGCAAACTTGTTGGTTATGTCTCTTAGAGTAGTCATATCTTTGATGTATTCGGCTCTTTCCCTGGGAGCAAATTTATTAATTTCGGCCGAATTAAACAACAGATCAAATATTTCTCCCTGCAGGTTATCCGGCTGACAGTCCATTTCCGGCATGTTCTTTAGCGCATAACAAAGATTATCCAGCAATGATGCGTCGTGGGTAAGCGCCTTTGAACAATTGGGTACTTCCAGGAACAAATATTCAACCGGAACAGCCATATCTTCTCCGCTATGGATTTCTTTAAGCCGATAGCGAAACAGCACCTGGTTCGAATCCTGGTGGATAGAGAAATTGACAATCCCGATGAAGTAGATTTGTGCGAATGCCCAATCCGTGCTTCCTACAGGAAGTTGTTCCTGGATTACGAATGTAGAGTTGAACAGCGCCCTCTCAAAAAATGTTTTCTGTTCCGAAAACTGAACTTCAACAACGAACTGGGCTCCGGACGTATCCGTACAATGGACATCCAGTCGGATATCTTTCCCCTGCTCAATGGGATTTACGTATTCTTGTGGGCCGATAAAAAAGCCGGGGCCCACGAAGGGGTCCCTTGCCGCCTCGACGCAAAACCTGCCTCCTTCTAGGGCACTTTACGTGTCAAGGCGGCACACAGGCGGAAATCGAAATGTTTTTGGTGTATATTATAATTAAGAGGTATAGAACCTCGGAGCTATTAAATATCATCCAAAACATTGAAGACTTATGAATTACGGTTACATTCGCGTAAGCACAGACAAGCAGACCGTAGAGAACCAACGGCACGAAATCAACTGTTTCTGCCAGCAGCAAGGTCTGTCCATCGACGGATGGATTGAAGAAACCATTTCCGGAACCAAAGGCGTAGACAAACGCAAGTTAGGCCGGCTTCTCCGCAAGGTGCAAGCCGGAGACCTGATTATCTGCGCCGAACTGTCCCGCCTGGGCCGAAACCTTTTTATGATTATGCAGATCCTGAGTATCTGTATGGGAAAGGAATGCCGGGTATGGACGGTGAAGGACGGCTATCGGCTGGGCGACGACATCCAGTCCAAGGTACTGGCGTTTGCCTTCGGCCTCTCGGCCGAAATCGAGAGAAACCTCATCAGCGCCCGAACCCGCCAGGCGTTGGCCCGTATGCGGGACGAGGGCGTGGTCTTGGGCCGACCGGCCGGGTCCCTGAACAAAAAATACCGCCTGGATCGGCAGGAGAAGAAGATTTATCGAATGCTCGAACAAGGAATCGGGAAGCGGGAGATTGCCCGCCAGTGCAAGGTGAGCCCGAAAACACTATATAGATGGCTTCGGGTGAAGGGCACGATGTAAAAAAATCCAGAAAAAAAGCAGATTCTTTGAAACGAAACTCACTTTTTTTGCATCAATAAAGAGAAAACTGGTAAGAGATAGTTTACCCGCAAGAAAAAAGTATACCTGGAATCCTTATACAAATGGTTACATATATGGGGAACGTTGTAAACTTTTTTCACAATTATGTTTGTTATTTCAAAAAAAATAACCATCTTTGCGAGTAACTATAACGACCCTTAAAAGTAAACACCAAGAGTTGTATGTGTGTTTTTTACAGTGGGAGAACCCGTAAGGGCGCCTATTAGAAAACCTCAAAAGTGTTTCAACTATCTGAAACACAGTGGTTTTCTCATGGGGTCTCATGTGTATTTAGGGTGGAGAATGAATAGAAAAGAGAAAGACTAAACTATTAAAAAAGGTATGAAAACAAAGAGCGTTATCATGTTGCTGGCGGCTGCGCTGCTCTCCATGGGAGTGGCCCAGGCCCAGAAAACCAGCAAGTCCGACGAAACCGTGGAATTCAAACCCCACGTGAACCTGCAGATTCTGGGTGGTGCCGGTTACACCATCGGTGAAGTGCAGTATATGCAACTGTTTTCCCCGGCTGCTGCCCTGAACCTGGGCTGGCAGATCACACCTTCCTTCGGCCTGCGCTTCGGTGCATCCGGCTGGCAGGGTAAGGGTCATGTCATTTACACCAACGTGGAGAAGTACTCCTTCAACTATGCACAGGGAAGCCTGGACATCGTCCTGGATCTGGGCAATCTCTTCGGTGGTTACAAGCATAATCGTGGTTTCAGCCCGTACATCTTCATCGGTGGCGGCGGCGTTTATGGCTTCAATAACGGTGCCAACAACGTCAAGAGCGTAGTTCCCGCCCAGTATTTTGAGAACCTGTGGACCAAGAACCTGATCAGCCCCGTGGGCCGCGCCGGTCTGGGTGCCGATATCCGCCTGAGCGACATCGTGGCCATCACCATCGAGGCCAACGCCAATGTCCTGAGCGACAAGTTCAACTCCAAGAAGGCCAACAACCCCGACTTCCAGTTCAACGCCCTGGCCGGTTTGAAGATCAACCTGGGCAAGCCTTACAGGAAGAAAGCCGCTCCCGTTGTAGTGGACGACTCCGCCGAACGCGAGGCTGCCCGCCTGGCCGCAGAGAAGGCCGCCGCCGAGAAGGCTGCCGCTGAAAGGGCTGCTGCAGAGAAGGCCGCCCGTGAGAAGGCTGCCCGTGAGGCTGCAGAGAAAGCTGCCCGCGAGAAAGCCGCCCGTGACGCCGCCATGCAGAAGATCTGCGCATTCTTCGAGCTGGATTCCGCCGAAATCAGCGCCGCAGAGGCTGCCAAACTGAACGATTACGTGCAGTGGCTCAAGGAGAACCCTGCCGCCAAGATTGCCATCACCGGTTATGCAGATGCACAGACCGGACGGCACGCTCACAACATGAAGCTCTCGGAAAGCCGTGTCAACGCCGTGAAGAACTTCCTCACGAAGGCCGGCATCGCCGAGGACCGCATCGCCTCTGACTACAAGGGTGACACCGTGCAGCCTTTCTCCGAGAACGAGAAGAACCGTGTCGTCATCGCTCTGGTAAAGTAAGTAGTGTATAACCTTAACAACTAAAGAGTAAGAAAGACACAAGTTCTCTGAATCTGAAACAAAATCACAATCAACAAATTCCTTATTTTTTCATTTTTAAACATTTATGAACATGAAACTCAAATTCTTCATTGCAGGCCTGGCTATCGTAGCTGGCCTCGCAAGTGCTGTGTCCTGCCAGGACCTCACTAAGGATCTGACCGACCTCAAGTCTAAGGTCGCCTCCTTGGAGAGCACCGTCCAGGCTCTGCAGAGCAAGATCGACGCTGGTGCCGTAATCACCTCCGTCACTCCTTCCAACTCGGGTATTCTCATTACCCTGAGCAATGGTAACAAGTACGAAATTACCAACGGTGTCAACGGTAAGGACGGCACCAACGGTAAGGACGGTAAGGATGGTAAGGACGGCGCCGACGGCACTCCCGGTTCCGTGGTCACCATCGGTGAAGACGGCAACTGGTACATCGACGGTGTTGACACCGGTCTGGCCGCTCAGGGTCCTCAGGGCGAACAGGGTCCTCAGGGCGAACAGGGTCCTCAGGGCGAACAGGGTCCTCAGGGCGAACAGGGTCCTGCCGGTCAGGATGCTGCTCCTGCTGATTACTACACTCCCGAAAGTGATGGTTACTTCTACCGGAATCACTACAACACTGAGACTGGTGAATGGGAAAAGACCAAAACCGACATCTACTTCATCACTCCTGGTACCATCACCGCTGTTTATAACACCCTCACTGGAACCCTCACCCTTTATGGTGTGGTGGATGAGAACGGTGATGTTATCGAAGGTGGTGTTACCATCGGTGGCAGTTCCGCTGAAGGCGTGACCGCAATTGAGGTCTACGGCTATACTCCTTGGACTGTTGCCGATGATCTGTTCACCGTTGTTGAAAATACCAATACTTTTGGTCCCAATGATGAGTTGACGTTCACGGCTGGCACCAAGGTGGATCGTCCCATCTCCTTCCTCCTTAATGTTACCCCTGCCTCTGCCGAGATTACCGCGGATGATATTGCCCTTATCAACAGTAAGGGTGAGGCCTTCACGAACCTCGAGATCGTTTCCGTAGAGCCTTACGATGGCTATATCACCAAGGCTGGCGCCGATTATGGCGTATGGAAAGTCACTGTAAAGCTTACCAAATACGTTCAGGAAGAATTCGATGCTGCCGCATATGATGAGGATGGCAACAATATCTCCTATGCCTTTAAGGTGGGTGATGCTATCACCAACTATGTGATTGCATTCGATCATAATGATTATTTTGCTGCCAATTCCAATGATGCAACAATCGCTGGTGTTGCTCCTTGGCCTAACCCTGCTATTATTACAGCTGATGGTCAGCGCATTACTGGTCCTGCTGGACTTAGGAACCGTGTAACTGCCGGTGTTCCCGACTACGTATGGCGCACCTATTCCAAGAAGTATCCTACTCCTGCTATTGACCAGAAGACCAGCAAGGATGACAAGGAAGGCTACACTATCGTTGATGGTGACAATCGTGCCGGCCGTCCTTATCTTCCTGCCACTGTTGGAAAGGCCATCAAGATTGAAGCTTCTACGGCACAGTACAAGGCCATGTATGTGTCTCTGGACAAGGCTCACGCCAATGCTGGTGATCCTTCTGAGCTGGCTGCTTGGGAGAGCTATGATATTGCTGGTCTGGATGTTCTGAGCGAGACCGGTGTCATCAACCTCAACATCAAGTCCAAGAATGCAAACGGCGACATTATTGGTTTCCGCGTATTTGCTGTTAACTGGGATGGTACCCTGTCTGATCCGGATGGCTTTGCCTTCTATGTGATGATGGGTGAAGATTCTTCGGAGACTTGGGATGCAGTTGAGACTGTTGTTACTCCTAAAAAGAAGGGTGACTATGCTACTATTACTTCTGACTTTGCCGCTATTAAAGCTGTGAAGCTTTCGAAGAATGTTGCTACTATTGTGATTACTCCTGAGGATACCAACGATCCGGCTTTCACTATCGCTGGGCTTTATGAAAAAGACAAGGAGACTCCTGTGTCTATGACTGGCAACTGGGATAAGGCTGCTTATCTTGTAACCAAGCCTGACCCGGCAGAAACTTATCAGTCTTATGTTGATGAACTGGCTTATAATGCAACTGTCACCCTTTTGGATGTCAATGGCTTTGTTCTCGCTGAATTCCCTATTTCCTTCACGAAGTCTCTCAAGGACCTGAAGGCTCCTGCCGGATTCTCCCTCAAAGATGGTATGCTCGACGCTAGCAAGAACTACTATGTATACGTTCCTTCTGTAAATGGTGCTGCTATGAACTATGCTAAGAAGCGTGTATATGGCGCCGGCGAACTGAATGCTCTCGCTGCATCGCCTAAGGACTATCCGACTGCCGCCACCAATGCTTACTATAACAATGACTTGAGTGTTGTAGATGGTGAAGCTGCTCCGGCACTGGATCTTACTAAGTTCTATGACTTTGGTAAGATTCCTGCTGCTGACCAGACCAACTTCACTACGAGCATTTCCGGTGCAAGCTATGTTCTGGCAACGGTTACGGCTGGTGGTGTTACCACTGATCTTCCTGAAGGCACCTTCGCTGGAGCTACTGGTTATCGCTATGAGCCTATCACTGTAGCGGGCACCACTTATTCTCACGCTCTTCCTACTTCTATTGTTGACAACAAGGCACACAAGTTCAGCATCAAGTACGATTTCGGTCTGATCTCTGCTTCTTTGGATAATAATTATGCAGTTGTTCCTGCAACTAAGGCTACGACCGTTGATGTTGATTCCTTCAATGTGTTCTTCTATTCTGAGATGGGTAATACCACGTTCGATTACAACTGGAACATGGTGGCTGCTGGTAACGGCACCATTGGTACTGTCGACTGGCAGACTTCCGCTCCGAATCACAATGCACGTGTAAACTATCAAACTCGCGCCACTGCGGCTGGTTGGGAAAATGTAGCTCCTTGGACCCTCTCCAGCACTACTGCAACTTATGCAGAGGATACCTTTGCTATCAACTATGCTCCTGTTCTTTACCTCAATTCCACATCGCTGGTCATCAACGCTGCTAATGAGGTTTACGGTCAGGGTGTTAAGCAGTCCGCCACTTATACCGATAAACTCGCGAACATCCTTACTGCTGATCAGCTCTATATCCCTGCAGACCACGCTGGTGTTGCAACTGATATTGATCTGGCCACTGGTAAGCTTGAGAAAGCTGGTGATCCTTATGCTAATGTAACGCTTAGCAATGATAACTACTTCACCGTAGCTTATCCTGCAGCTAATGCTGCTACCTTCACCTTCGCACTTGCTGCTGGCGCCATGGATCCTGCCGCTGCTGTTACGATGGACCTCAAGGTTGTTGCCTTCGACGCTTTTGCCAACAAGAAGGTCATCACCCTGCCTGTGAAGGTTGTTCCTCAGCCGTAATTTCTAACGCTTTCATAATTGCATGGCGCTCCTCGTGGGCGCCATGCTTTTTTATCGGCCCACCCCACCTCCAATCGTAAGAAACCCGCAATAAACTCCTGAAACAACGCAATCTTTTTTACGATTGTAGGAATCCTACCTCCTGTGTCCTAAGTTTGTACTAGCCCTCCAACTCTGGTCGGCACCAAAAATCTACAAATCATGGAACACAATCTTACACCTGCACAGATGCAGCAGTACCTGGCCATAGTCAATGAAGTTGAAAGGTACAGGGACCTCTCAGAGGAGGAAAAAGAAAGCCTCATTCAAGAATCGAATGCTGTATTATGGAGCATCTATGCTGCATAGTCAGCTGAAGCCTAAACAGTCCTATGCCGACCTCCGTCCTGTTTATGTGATCTGCTTCATGGACTACCGAATGAAACATGAAACGGACCAGCTGGTGTACCGCTATTCACTTCGGGAACAGGATTCCGGAGAACTCTATAACAATTTGCTGTCCATATACCTCTGTGAGCTTACCCGCCTGAAAGAGACGTCCATTAAGGGCTTGACACCTATTCAGAGCTGGTTTTATATTCTGAAAAATATGCGTAAATTTGCGGGTAAGCCGGAAGATATGGGAGAACGTTATGCCGCCATAGCAGAAGCTGCCCGTTTGCGTCACCTTCCGGTCGATGAAAAATTACAATACCTGCGCAATATGATTACCGAAGAAGAAAAAATAGAACTCTACGACACCGGCTTTGAGGATGGCATGGAGAAAGGTATAGAAAAAGGACGTGCAGAAGGAAAGGAAGAAGGACGGACCGAAGTACGGATAGCCATTGCCCAGAACTTGTTAACTATGGAATATCCCATTGAAACAATAGCCCAGGTTACAGGACTAACTCCTGAAGAAATTACAGCACTTCAATAAATTCTACCTGCCGGGGTCCTTTGCGGGACCCCGGCTTTTTTGCATATCTCAACATTTTTGGTTATATTTGCATATTATATTATGGAGACCTTTATATAAATTATTGTTTTCTCATATAATAATATGGAATATAGACTCGATAACTACAGCCGGCAGCCAGAGATTCTGCTTATGCGTCTCGCAAAAAACTGCAGGGAGCGTAGATTGGAAAAAGGCTACAGTCGTAGAACCCTGGCCGAAAAAAGCGGCGTGCCTGCCCCTACCATAGAGCGTTTCGAACGGGAAGGACACATCTCGCTGGAATCGTTCTGCAAACTGGCCATCGAGTTTGATTATTTTGACGAGTTGGGTGCAATACTGTCAAAGACAAAATACAGCACTGCCAAAGAACTAGAACAAATTAATAAGAACAGAAGCAGAAAGAACGGAAGATGATTGGCGACATCAGAAAAGTAGAAGTTAGATATCGGGATATCCTTGCGGGTGTTCTCCAGATGGACCCGTATACTGGTGTATGCACCTTCCAGTACGACAAAGCATGGTTAGCATCTGGTTTCTCCCTGTCCCCCACTGAGCTTCCCCTGCGAGAAGAGCTTTTTCACGCATCACCAGACCTTTTCGGCGGGAATTTTGCCATTTTCGAGGATTCTCTTCCAGATGGATACGGCCTGTATCTTTTGAGCCGTATGCTGAAAGAGCAAGGAAGCAGTCTGAAGGCACTGAGCCCCCTGCAGCGGCTCTCCATCATCGGCCGATCCGGAATGGGAGCGCTCAGTTATCTGCCGGTGATGCCAGGTTTTGGCAGGCAGAAAGAGCTTGCCGATGAAGAAAACCTGGATTTCCTGCAGGAAGAGGCATTTCGTGTCCTGGGGGAGAAAGAATCGGCCGACGTTTCCCTGCTATACTACAACAGCGCCAATTCCGGCGGTGCCCGGCCTAAAACGGCCCTGCGTTCCAAAGACGGATCGCACTGGCTGGTAAAGTTCAGACATACCTATGACCCGGCAGATGCTGGAAAGATGGAGCTGCTGTATATGAAAACTGCCCGGGAAGCCGGGATTACCATCCCCCGGATTGGACTCTTGCGTGACAAGTATTTCGCTATTGAACGCTTCGACATAGACCGGGACGGCCGACGATTCCATGTGGCAACAGCTGCCGCCTTGCTAAAAACCGACTTCCGGAATCAGGACGTGGATTATACCAACCTGCTGGCTCTCACCGGTTACCTTACCCAGGATCCGCTGCAGGTAGAACAGATGTTTCGCAGGATGGTATTCAATCTGGTAGCCCTGAACAAAGACGACCATGCCAAAAATTTTTCATTCCTTTGTAATGAAGGGGTTTGGCGGCTGGCCCCTGCCTATGATCTTACTTATTCCCCGCAAGGGAGTAACGGAGAACATGCCACTTCCCTATATTACAATGGAAATCCCCAGCTGGATCTGGTGCTCAAGGCCGGAACGGGCATTCGCATCCCTCGCACCCGGTGTATGGAAATCGTCCAGGAAGTGCAGCATATATGCCAGAGCACATTGCCCACAGCAAATCCTCTTTAGTTCCCTCGCCGGACCCCGGCGGGTATAATTAATTGAAGTGCCGTAATGTCTTCAGGAGTTAGTCCTGTAACCCGAGCAATCGATTCAACAGGATAGTTCATAGTCAACAGGTTTTTGGCTATGGTTTTTCTCTCTTCCGCCCTTCCTTCAGCTTTCCCTTCAGCTTTCCCCTTCCTTTTGCTATGCCATCGTTGAAACCGTCCTCATAGTAGGCACCACCTATATCAAGTCTTTCTTCTTCGGTAATCATATTGCGGAAGTATTGGATCTTTTCATCATCCGGAAGGCTATGCATACGCGCAGCCTCTGCTATGGCTGCATAACGCGTTCCCATTTCTTCCGGTTCACCAGCAAATGTACGCATTTTTTCCAAAATATAAAACCAGCTCTGAATAGGATCAAGCCCCTCCAGGGAGTTTGCATCCAATCTAGGAAGTTCACAGAGATAGATCGACAGAAGACCGTTATACAGTTCTCCTGAATCCTGTTCCATAAGGCTGTACCGATACACCAACTGGTCTGTTTGATGATTGAGCGTGAAGTCCATAAAACATATTACATAGACCGGTTTCAGGGCCGAATAAGATTGTTTCGGTTTGAGTTGACTATGAAGCATAGAGGCTCCATAGTAAAGCATACGGTTCTTGAAAGACTTCTTTTTCTTTCTCTGCATCTCGACAATGAATTTCCGCCCGTCCTTGGACTCACAGAGAACGTCCATTATCACATTCTTATCGTCCGGACGCATCTTATCAATCTCATTGGGCAGAAAAGAAACCGTATCGATTTCTTCCGGAAGGAAATCATTCAGAAGCATCTTCAGGATTTCCCTGTTTTCCAGAACGTGTTTGAAGGCCCAATCACAGCGTAAATCCATATAAGGCCGCTCCAGAATACTCACAATCAGTTTTTCCTTCTCCAAGTCGGAGAGATTACGATACCGTTCCACCTCATTAAGAATGGCAATGAATTTCTGCATTTGTGCAAGACTAAGTTTTTGCTCCATAACTATGATTTTTTCGTCGTCCAACGTTGGGCGACGAGGGCAAACATAGGCTGAATGGAGGATAAAACCTACGATCGTAAAAAAGATAGTGTTGTTTCAGGTGATTATTGTGGGTTTTTAACGATTGAGGGTGAGGTGGGGCGATAAAAAAGCCGGGGCCCACGAGGGGGTCCCGGCAGAGAAGTTTATGTGATAGTTAAGTCTTATTTACGAGGCATAACCTTCACAGCGAGTTTGATGGTCACATCGTGGTTGTACATATCCTTGCACTTGATGGTGAGGGTAGAAGGAACCGCGACAGTGGGGTTGGAAGCACCGGACTTCTTGGTGAAGGTGAAGGCGGTACCAGCAACGGCAACCGTGTAGTAGTCCTCAACACCATTGGCATCGGAGGTAAGCTTGGCGCTATTAACAACCAGGCTGGCGAGATAAGGAGCACTCAGGTCAGCGCTGTACTTGCTGTCCCAACCGCAGTTACCAAGGATCCACTTCATATTAATGGAACCGCCATCGAATTCTTCGTATACAATCTGAGGAACTTCGTTCTCGGCAGCAGCGGTTACGGCGAGAGCCTTACCAGCAGCGATTTCGGTAGCCCAAACAGCGTTGTAAGCGTAGTAGGCAGGCTTGGCGGAAGGATCATTCTTACCCCAATGCCAATCCCAAGTGTAGGTGCTGTTGTAGATGCAGTTGAAGATGGTGGGGAAGGACTCCATAGCGGGAACCTGCACATCGGCGTAACCAGAAGCGGTGACGGCGGCATCGGTCCAACCAGTCAGATCCTTGATGTACTTGTGAGCAACAGAGGAGACATCACCATAGTCGTAAGAAACGGTGGTGGCGTGCGGCGTGGTGTTGTCAATGATCTGGGTCTTCAGGTTAGCCAACTTGTTGGCGACAACAACAAAACCGTTACCATAAGCTTCAGAAGGAACCGTATAATAGTTCTTACCATCATCGGTAGCCTCATCAGCATCTGCGAAGGAAACTACATAATTGCCAGCCAGGCCAGCAGGGAAGTTGAAGATGTTCTCCATACCCATAACACCGGCGTCAGCGGTGGTAGCAGCCCAAGCGGGAACAGCAGGAGTGAGAAGGGTGGTAGGCTCAAGATAGCAGTTGTAGGTGCCAGTCTCATCCAGCTGACCGGTCTTGATGGAGAAGCCAGCAGGAGTGGTAGCAGGAACTTCCTTGGTGAAGGAGACCTTTACGCTTACCAGAGCGAAGCCCAGGCCATCCTTGAAGGTGAGGGTACCGGTGTAAGTAGTACCATCGGCATAGTTCCACAGAGCAAGAGCGGGAACACCCTTAATGGTCTTCACAGCAGGGGTCTTAGCGGTAATGGTCCAAGCAGCGGGAATGGCCACATTGGTGCCAGGGGCAACAACGCCACCCAGAACAACACCCTTATCATCACAGAGAGCGATATTGAAGACAGGAGCCTTGGTATCGTCCATCACGAAGTCATAGGTGGCAGCACCAGTAACAGTAGCAGCATTCACCTTGGCAGCAGCAGAAGTACCAGCAATATAGTCAGGAGCGGTGGACATAACAGTAGCCACAGAGGACCACTCACTACCGGCACCACCGACACGCACATAGAAGGCGCAACCATCCGGGTCAATCAGAGTACCATTCCAGTTCACAGCGAACACGCGGAAACCAATCTCGTCACCCTTGGCAGCTTCGCTGTTGATGCAGATCGAAATCTCCTTGCCTTCCACAACCTGATTCAGGCCAGAGTAGCTGTAGCTGTTCCAAGCATTCTTCTCGGAAACATCACCACCACCGGAACCAACAGCCTTGTCGATATCGAGGACAACATACATAGCTTTGATTTCAGCAGTATTGGGGAAGCCATCGCTGAAGATCTTGATGGGCTCACCCACAACAGCGTTGTAGTTGGGCTTGGCAACACGGGAAGTAGCAACCACAGTGTTTACTGCGGGCTTGTCAACCTCATAGGTAGGGGCAGTCTGAGGAGTTGCAGCAACCTTGACAGGATCCCAATCCTTTTCAGCAGCACCGGTGGTAGCGCGATCCTTATACTGATCCAGCACATTACCAGCAACCTTCTTATCAAGATAAAGCATATTTTCCAGCTTACCAGCAGCTCTGTAAGTACCTGCCTGGAAGGAAATGTTGAATTCGGTCACGGATTCACCGGCCTTAACAGCAAAAGCTTTGTAGTTACCAGCAACGTAACCAGTGCTGGGGGTCTTCAGGACAGCCTTGTCAAAAGCAGTCTTGTTGTACTCGGTAAGTTCGAAGGTGACATCCCAGAGACCAGTCTCAGTGGTGGCCTTGGTGTCCAGACCAGTGTGCTTCTTTACATTAGCGACAACAATGTCCAGTACTTCACCCTTGGTATCCACCAGGACAATATCCTCGGGCTTAAGCTCATAGTTGGCGGGGGTAACCTTTACCACAATAGGAGTAACGGTAGGACGCTGCACCTGCTCACCCTTGGTGAAGGTGATTTCGCCCGGGAGACCCTTACCGAAAACGGCATTGGCCGTAACAGGAACAGTTACGAACTGCTCTGCGAGGCTGGCCTTGGGATAGTTCACGAATTCGATGGTAGCAACCTCGGAAGCGGTGCCGCCGATGGTGACAATACCCAGTTCGCCTTCGCCACCTTCTACGTTGAAGAGGGTGAGAACGCCGGTCTCAGGATCGTACACAGCAGTGATGGTACCAGGAGCGAGGAAGGAGATTTCGGTAGGAGTAACAACATACTCACCCTTCTCCTCATCCCAAGCGTACACGTCGAAGCAGCCGGTCTCCGGATTGGGCACATAGAAAGCGCCAGGAACACCGTCTTCGCCCTGAGCGGCCAGACCAGTGTCTTCGCCGTCGATGAACCAGTTACCGTTTTCACCGATGGTGACCACGGAACCGTCCTTACCGTCTTTACCGTCCTTACCATTGGTGCCGGCAGCGCCGTCCTTACCATTGGTACCGTTGGTAATTTCGTACTTGTTACCATTGCTCAGGGTAATGACGATACCCGAGTTGGTAGGAGTGACGGAGGTGATCACGGCACCGCCGTCAATCTTGTCCTGCAGATTCTGGACGGTGCTCTCCAAAGATTTCACCTTGTTCTGCAGAGCAGTCAGATCCTTGCTGAGATCCTGGCAGGACACAGCACTTGCAAGACCGGCTACGATAGCCGCGCCTGCAATGAAGAATTTGAGTTTCATGTTCATAAATGTTTGATAATAAATAAGGAATTAGTTGTAATTTGTTGTTTCAGAGTTACTTTACCAGAGCGATGACAACGCGGTTCTTCTCATTCTCGGAGAAGGGCTGTACGGAGTCACCCTTGTAGTCGGTGCTGATGCGATCGGCGGCGATGCCAGCCTTGGTGAGGTAATCCTTCACGGCGTTGACACGGCTCTCCGAGAGCTTCAGGTTGTGAGCGTGACGACCGGTCTGTGCGTCGGCATAGCCGGTGATGGCAATCTTGACGGCAGGGTTCTCCTTGAGCCACTGCACGTAGTCGTTCAGTTTGGCAGCTTCGGCTGCACCAATCTCGGCGGAATCCAGATCGAAGAAGGCGCAGATCTTCTGCATAGAGGCGTCACGGGCGGCTTTCTCGCGGGCAGCTTTCTCTGCAGCCTCACGGGCAGCTTTCTCGCGGGCGGCCTTCTCTGCAGCGGCCTTTTCGGCAGCAGCCTTCTCTGCGGCGGCCTTCTCGGCAGCCAGGCGGGCAGCTTCGCGTTCGGCGGAATCATCCACTACCACCACGGGAGCTTTCTTCTTATAAGGCTTGCCCAGGTTGATCTTCAAACCGGCAAGGGCGTTGAACTGGAAGTCCGGGTTGTTGGCTTTCTTGGAATTGAATTTGTCACTCAGGACATTGGCGTTGGCCTCGATGGTGATGGCCACGATGTCGCTCAGGCGGATATCGGCACCCAGACCGGCACGGCCCACGGGGCTGATCAGGTTCTTGGTCCAGAGGTTCTCGAAATACTGGGCGGGAACAACGCTCTTGACGTTATTGGCACCGTTGTTGAAGCCAAATGCAGCGCCGCCACCAATGAAGATATAAGGGCTGAAACCGCGATTATGCTTATAACCACCGAAGAGATTTCCAAGATCCAGCACGATGTCCAGGCTTCCCTGCGCATAGTTGAAGGAGTACTTCTCGATGGTGTTGTATACGGCGTGACCCTTGCCCTGCCAACCGGATGCACCGAAGCGCAGACCGAAGGAAGGAGTAATCTGCCAGCCCAGGTTCAGGGCGGCAGCCGGGGAGAACAGTTCCATGTACTTCACTTCACCGATGGTATAGCCGGCACCACCCATCAACTGCAGGTTCACGTGGGGCTTGAATTCCACGGTTTCGTCGGACTTACTGGTTTTCTGGGCCTGAGCCACTCCCATAGAGAGCAGCGCGGCGGCCAGCAACATGATAACGCTCTTTGTTTTCATACCTTTTTTAATAGTTTAATCTTGGTCTTTTTTAGTCATTCACCACCCTAAAAGCATATAGGTCCCTATTCGAAAACCACTGTGTTTCAGATATTTGAAACACATTTTGAGGTTTTCTAATAGGCGCCCTTACGGGTTTTCCCATTGCAAAAAACACACATACAACTCTTTGTGTTTACTTTTAAGGGTCGTTAAAGGGAAACGGAAAAAAGATTGTATATTTGTGAACGTGAAAAAGGAAGTGCGCATATTTTTAGCGCTGATGGTGGCGTTCACGGTACTGATGAGTGTGCCGTGGCTGGTGCCGCATATGGGCTGGACTGTGCTGGTGGGTTGGGTGCCGCTGCTCATTATGGAGCGCCTGGCCACCCAGAACCAGGTGAAGCATTTCTGGTGGTGGCACTATGGCAGTTTTGTGCTGTGGAATGCCGTTACCACCTGGTGGGTGTCGGGCGCCACGGTGGGCGGGGCCATCTTTGCCATTCTGGCCAACGCCCTGCAGATGAGCGTCATCTTTGGCAGTTTCCGCTGGGTGAAACGTCGCCTGGGCGGCGTGCTGCCGTATCTGTATCTGGCGGCTGCCTGGATGGCCTGGGAGCGTTATTACCTCACTATCGCGCAGATTTCCTGGCCCTGGTTAGTGTTGGGCAACGCCTTTGCCGATACAACCTCCCTTGTACAGTGGTACTCTGTTCTGGGCACTATGGGCGGTTCCCTGTGGGTGTGGACCTCCAATCTGGCCCTTTTCGGCCTTATGGTGGCGCTGTCCGACGGCCGGATGGCCCACTGGAACGGAAAAGCCCGCGTGGCGGCTTTTGGCGGCACGGTGCTGGCCCTTTTCGGCCCTATGCTGTGGAGTGTCTGCCTGCGCTTTGAAGAAACGGGAATGCCGCTGCACGTGGTAATCGGCCAGCCCAATTACGATCCTTACGAAAAAGAAGGTGCCGTCCCGCGCGAACGGCAAGACCGCGAATTCCTGGCGCTGCTGGAGCAGGCCGATTGGTCGCAGGACCGGCCCACCCTGGCCCTGGGGCCCGAAACCTTCACCCAGGTAGTGTATACCAACGCCGTCCCGCAGCACGAGACCTTCGTCCGTTTCCAGGAATTCCTGCACCGGCATCCACAGACCAGCCTGCTGTACGGCGCCGTTGCCTTCGACCCATACTTCTCTTATTCGTCCCCGAATCCCTGCGCCTACGATATGGGCCCGGAGCCCGACGGCCGGCACCTGTGGCTGCTGGGCCATAATTCGGCCATCCTTACGGATATGTCAGGCCGCTACAGCATATACCACAAATCCAAACTGGTGGTGGGGACGGAGCTCACGCCCTATCCAAAACTTTTCGTTCCGCTGGAGCGCTTCCTTTTCGGGGGCTCCGTGATGGGAAAGGATGTCGGCCAGAAAGAAGTTTCCTGCCTGTCTATGAGGGAGATCCCCATCGGATCGGCCATCTGTTATGAATCGGTGTACGGGGAGTATTGCACGGGCTATGTGCGCAAAGGGGCGCAGCTGCTGGCGGTCATTACCAACGACGCCTGGTGGGGCAATACGCCCGGTCATAAGCAGCACTTGAATTACAGCCGCTTAAGGGCCATTGAAACCCGCCGATGGGTGGCCCGTTGCGGCAATACCGGCGTGAGCGCCTTCATCGACCCCTGCGGACGCATTGTGAGCCGGGGTCCCTGGTGGGAGCCGGCTGTGATTGAGGGAGATGTGCAGTTATTGCAGGGACGCAGTTTCTTCGTCCGCTACGGGGACATAGTGGGCCGGCTTGCGGTGCTGCTGTTCGCGATGCTGGCGGCGGCCGCCGTCCTTCGTCCAAACCTGCTTCCAGCCGGTGGAAAGGACACGCGGGGCCGGAAGCGGCGTTAAGGCGCGGCTGCTGGTGGACTGGGTGCTCTTCCGGTTCACGGCATCGTAGGTGACGAAATCCTCGTAATTGTATTTCCAGGAACTGCCATAGGCCAGGCGCTGCAGCTTGTACCAGATGGCCAGGCGCGACGGCGCGTTGAAGCCACCGGCCGTATAGCGCATCAGGCTTTGCTCCGTGGGCCGCCAGACGCCCTTCTTATAGTCGTAGGCGCCTTCGAAGCAACCCAGGCCGCTGTTCTGATAGCGGGCGTCCTGCAGGAAGGCAGACCATTTCACCTCCTGGGCCGATCCGATCAGGTCCACATTCTTCCACCAGCCATACGGCACGCGGTCCGTGATTTCTTTCTTCTTGGCGGCGGGGATTTCCCCTTCCAGGGAGGCATATTCATCGGCCAGTTTGGCAAAGCCGTGGCCGATGGCCTCGTGGCAGAGGGCATTGTCGAAGTCACTGTCCAGGTGGTAGATGGGGAGGTAGGCCAGGCCCATTCCGGCGCCATAATCGCCGTGGGTGGCCGCGTACATACTGCAGGTGCCGCCGAAGCGGGCCGAATTCATGGCCACCACCAGCAGGGCGTTGTCCATGGCATCCTGCGGAATGGCTTTAAGGGCATAGGCCATACAGGCTGCGTCGTCGCCGCCTACTTCGGTGCCTTCGCCGAACCAGGTGCCCAGGGCCTGTCCTTTGTCGCCATATCCTTCGGACGGGGAAACCACATATACCGCATACACGTTAAACAGCTTCCGGTAAGAGGCAAACGGTTCTTCCTGGAACAAGGTTTCGGCCATATGCTTCATCACGCTGTCGTACACGCCGTTGGCCATTTGGCGGTCGCTGAAGGCATCGCCCATCAGTACCATGTTGATGCCGGCGCCTTCGGTGGCGGTTTGCAGCACGCTCACCACGCCGTCCCAGCTGAAGTCGGTGGAATGGTAAACGCCCGTGTCGGGCAGGTCTTCGTAGATGATGGGCTGGATGTAGGAGGTATAATCGGCCCATCCGATGGCCGATTTGTAATACATATCCGTTCCTTCCGGCACGTGGATCACCAGCCCGTTGTGGCCGAAGAACGACGATTCGCTGTCTTGGGAATACAGGGGCGGAACGCTGGCTCGCATATACAGATGCTCCAGGTTGCGGCAATAGCGGAAGGCCTGGGCGCCCACCTCCTGCAGCGATGCCGGCAATTGCAGCGTGCGCAGGTTGGACATGCCGGAGAAGCAATACTTGCCAATGTAGTAAACGGCATCCGGAATTACCAGGTGTTCAGTGGTGGTGTTGTTCATAAAGACGCTCCAGAAAATGCGGCGCACGTTGTCCGGAACCGTGTATTCCCGGGGCATCACCGTTGTGGTGAGCACCAGATAGTCTCCGTACATAACCAGGCCGTGATGGTCTTCAGTGGCTCCGGGTCCGTAGAAGAATTCCAGCTTGCGGCAATCGGAGATGGAATCTGAGTACAGGTTCTCCAGCTCTCTGGTGAAGGTAATGCTTTGGAGGTCCGAAAGGCCCACGAATACGCCGGAACCCAGGACGCTGACCGACAGCGGAAGGGTATAGTCCGTAAGACCACCGCCGGCCACGGCCAGCAGCGTGCCTTCGGCATCCACCAGGGAGCGTTCCTCGCGGATGAGGCTGCTGGCACCCTGGAAGCGGGTGAGGCCGGTGCAATAGGCGAAAACGTGGCGGCCCACTTCCCGCAGGGAAGAGGGGAGGGTCACCTGCTGGAGCAGGGGGATGTTCCAGAAGGCGCGGTCGCCAATCTTGACAAGGCCTTCCGGCAGAATCACTTCGCGAAGGTCGGAATCCCGTTCGAAAAGTTCATCGGCCAGGGCCACGGCGCCCTCCGGCAGGGTAACCGTGCCGTGGATGAGGCCCGTTGCATAAGCGGCCAGCGTTCCATCCTCAAAGATGATGGCGGTGTTGTCGGCCGATGCCCATTTTCCCTCAAAACGCGTGAGTTTCTGGCAGCTGGAAAAGACGTGTTCGCCCAGCTTGGACAGCTTTTCGGGCGTACGGAAGGCTGCCAGGGAGCTGCTGGACAGCGCCCGATCTCCCAGGGTGGTTACACTGTCCGGCAGGCGGAGATCGGCCAGATTGGGGCTGGCAAAAGCATAGGAACCCAATTGGGTGAGGGGGCCGTCGAAGCGCAGGACGTGCCAGCCATCCTCCCGGCTTTCGTGGGAGAGGAGCGGCTGGTTGAAGCTGGCTTCCGACAGGGTGAGGGGCTTGCCGTCCAGCGTGGTGTACCAGATCTGGTTGTTGGGGACGTGATCCGGGCTGGCGGTGTCGTCTTCGTTGCAGGTGATGTCGGGCGCAGAGTAGATTTTAGCGCGTTCCAGCACGGGATTGCCTTCAATCTGACAGAGGACCGTGCCGGTGTAGGTTTCGATTTCCAGGATGAAGCCTCCGCGGTAGGTACCGGGCGGCAGCACGAAATATAAGCCCGTGGCTACGTCCCCTTTCAGTTGGACCCCTTTGCACTCCAGGGTGACCAGGGTGGCGTTGGCCTCTTTCATGGTGAGGGCGGGGGCGCCGGAAAAATCCGTGCGAACGGTAGCTTTTCCGCTCAGGGGCATTTCATTGCTGGCGGCAGCGATGCGGATACGGCTGAGGGTGGCGTTGCCGCTGATGGGGACCACCAGGACGGCCTCCAGGCTCTGGAAAACCAGTTCGTCGGTTTCGCTCACGGCCAGCATAGGGAAGGCGTGACCGTCCAGGCGGTTGCCGCTCACATATTTCTGGGTGGCAGGAAGTGTCAGGCTCAGTTGTTTGCCCTGGAGGCCGGCATCGGCCACGGCGGGCGAAAGCGCCACCAGGCTCTTGCCTTTCACCGTTCCCACAAACTGGGCCGATGCGGTGCCCAGTCCGCGTTGGATGTTGAAGCGGACGGCCTTTCCCTGTCCGTCGGCGTGGACGGCCAGGGTATCTTGGGCCGACCATACGAAGCTGGCCAGCGCGGGGGACAATTCTTCTACTTTGGCCGAAAGCGTCCGAGGGCCTTCCGGCTCCGGCTCCGGTTCCGGCTGCGGTTTCTGGCAGCCCGTAAACAGCGCGAGCACCAGTGCGGCTAATATGACAAACGGTTTCTTCATCTTTGCAAATGTACAAAAAAAGAGAGAAACTCTTAATCCAGCTTCTCTCCTTTTTCGTTGTACATTTCATTTTGCAGGACCGAAAACTCGGTCACTTCTTCCAGTTCGATCCGGGCCTTGTAGCGTTTCCGCCATCTGGACAGGAAGGAATTGAAGAGTCCCCGCCTCAGGTAAGCGCCGAGGATGGGACTGGTTTTGATCAGAAGGGAGCGAACCCCTTTTTCAATGGTGTAGAAGGCGATTTTTCGCTCAATTTCTTCATCAATCACCACGCTCGAGTGAATCTTGCCGGTGCCGTGGCATACAGGGCATTGTTCCGAGGTGTTGATTTCCGTGACGGGGCGGATCCGCTGCCGGGTGATTTGCATAAGCCCGAACTTGGTGAGCGGCAGCACGTTGTGCTTGGCCCTGTCGGCCTCCATCAGCTCTTGCATAAACTTGAACAGCGCGTTCTTGTGGTCGTTGGATTCCATATCGATGAAGTCCACAATCACGATGCCGCCCATATCCCGCAGCCGCAGCTGTCGGGCAATCTCTTCGGCCGCAATCTTGTTCACTTCGAAGGAGTTCTCCTCCTGGTCGGCCGTTTTGGTGCGGATGCCGCTGTTAACGTCTATTACGTTTAGCGCCTCGGTGGTTTCAATCACCAGATAGGCGCCCTGGCGCATGGGTACCACCTTTCCGAAAGAGCCCTTGATCTGACGGGTCACTTCGAAGTGGTCGAAGATGGGCTGTTTTCCGTCGTACAGGTGGACAATCTTCTCTTGTTCCGGGGAGATGAGCGAAACATACTTCCGGGCTTCATCGGCCACGTGCTCGTCGTTGATCCAGATGTTGGAGAACGAGTCGTTGAGGAGGTCCCTCAGGACAGTAGTGGTTTTGCTGTATTCCGTAAAGAGCAGCTGGACAGTCTTGTTTTTGGCGATGCTCGCCCAGGAGCTTTCCCATTTGTCAATGAGGGCTTCGGTCTCTCCCACCAGCGTGGCGGCATTTTTGCCTTCGGCCGCGGTGCGGATGATGGCCCCGTAGTTTTTGGGGAGGATGCTCCTGACCAGAGTCTCGAGTCTACGTTTCTCTTCCTTCGAACCAATCTTCTGGGAGATGGATACTTTCTCTGCGAAGGGGAGAAGTACGATGTTTCGTCCTGCCAATGAAATTTCCGCAGTCAGTCGCGATCCCTTTGTGGAAATGGGCTCTTTGACAATCTGGGCGATGATCATCTGTCCGGGTTTCAGGTACTCGTCTATCCGGCCTTCCTTGGGAAGGGGCGTGCCCACGGGGATGCGCGAATACAGGTCTTTCAGATTCGTGTTGCCGTTGGACTCCCTTACAAACTGGTCGAAGGCGGGGAAATAGAGTCCCAGGTCCAGATAATGGATGAAAGCTTCCTTCTTGTCTCCGATGTCCACAAAGGCAGCATTGAGATTGGGGAGAATCTTTTTTACCTTTCCCAGGTGAACGTCTCCCACAGAGAATTTGTTCCCAGTGCTGGACTCCGTGTTGTACTCTATCAGCCGGTGATTCTCCATCAGGGCGATATGTACTTCCGTTGAACTTACGTCAACGATCAGATCCTTGTCCGGTTTCTCTGACTCCATGTGGAAATTGGTGTTTTACAAGACCAGGGCTCGCGAATCACTCCGCAAGCCCTGTACATTTTAAGAAGTCTTACTTCTTCTTGTGGCGGTTCTTGCGCAAGCGTTTCTTACGCTTGTGCGTAGCCATTTTGTGTCTTTTATGCTTCTTACCGTTAGGCATACTATAAATAATTAATAAGGTTTATTTCTCCTTGACAGCGTTTACGAAGCTCTTGGCGGGTTTGAAAGCCGGAATATCGTGTGCAGGGATGGTCATGGTGGTCTTGCGGGTGATATTGCGGGCGGCCTTCTGGGCGCGGTGCTTGATGATGAAGCTGCCGAAGCCACGGAGGTACACCGGGTTGCCGGCGATAAGGGAACCCTTAACCACGCTGGTGAATTCTTCGATCACTGCCAAAACCTGAGTCTTCTCAATACCGGTAGTCTTTGCTACTTCGTTTACAATTTCAGCCTTAGTCATAGTTTTTATAGTTTTTTAATCGTTTGGTTTTGTACCTGAAAATCAGGGCAAAATTAGCGTTATTTTTTTAGAAAACAAAATCTTAGGCGAAAAAACGGGATATTTACCCTTTGGCACGGAGATTGACCATATAGGGGGTTGGATCATTGTACCCATTTTATATGACAAATTGGCAGAAAGTATGAAAAATATACAAGATATGTTAAGTCCCTCCGGAGTGGAGGTGAACATTATGCCGGTAGTAGGGGATGCCGTGTCCATGAAGGTGGACGTGGCCGATCTTCCGCCGCGCGTCCCCGTCCTGGCGCTGCGAAACGCCGTTATTTTCCCCGGAACCGTGTTCCCGGTAACGGTGGGCCGTGAGAAATCCGTGAAGCTGGTGCAGGATGTGGAGGCCGGTGACGGCTGGTTGGCAGCCTTCCCGCAAACTGACATTTCCGTGGAGGATCCCACCGAGGCCGACCTGTGCCCCTACGGCACCACCTGCAAGCTCATCAAGACGCTGGAAATGCCGGACGGCACCGTGACGGCCATCCTGCAGGGCAGTACCCTGGCCCATCTGGAGCAGATGGTTTCCTATGAGCCCTATCTGGTGGGCCGTGTGCGTTATCTGGAGGAAAGCGTTCCGGCCGATGCCGACGAGCGCGAAATCCGCGTCCTGGCCGACAGCCTGAAGGAAAAGGCCGGCCTGGTGATCAAGTCTTCTTCCTTCGCCCCCAAGGAGGCCATCGGCGCGCTGCGCAGCATCGAAAACTTCCATTTTCTGGTGAATTTTATCGCCACCACCATCGAGGTGGAGAATTTTGCCGAACGTACGGCCCTGCTGCCGCTCACGGACATCCACGAGCGTGGCCTGGCCTTGCTGAAGGTGCTGGAAACCCAGACCCAGCTGCTGCAGATCAAGCAGGAAATCAACCAGAAGGTAAAGACGGACATCGACCAGCAGCAGCGCGAGTATTACCTGAACAACCAGCTGCGCACCATCCAGGAAGAACTGGGTATGGACGAAGGCGAGGAGTTCGAGAAAATGCGCCGCCGGGCCGATGAAAAGAAGTGGTCCAAGGAGGTGCGCGCCATCTTCGACAAGGAAATGGCCCGCCTGGAGAAGTTCAATCCCACCTCGCCGGACTACAGCATCCAGTTCCAGTACATCCAGTTTATGCTGGACCTGCCCTGGGGCGAACTGTCCGACGACAACCTGGACCTCCAGCACGCGCAGGAGGTGCTGGACGAAGACCATTTCGGCCTGGACAGCGTGAAAGACCGTATTATCGAATACCTGGCCGTGTTGAAACTGAAGGGGAATATGCGTTCGCCCATCCTGTGCCTGTGGGGCCCTCCCGGCGTGGGCAAGACCTCGCTGGGCAAGAGCATCGCGCGGGCGCTGGGCCGGAAATACATCCGGATTTCCCTGGGCGGTATGCACGACGAAGCCGAAATCCGCGGCCACCGCAAAACCTATGTGGGCGCCCTCCCGGGCCGTATTCTGAACGGCATCCAGCGGGCCGGTACCTCCAATCCGGTAATCGTGCTGGACGAAATTGACAAACTGGCATCGGATTTCAAGGGAGACCCTTCCAGCGCCCTGCTGGAGGCCCTGGACCCGGAGCAGAACAGCACCTTCCACGACAATTATCTGGACATTGACTACGATCTTTCGAATGTCCTGTTCATCACCACGGCCAACGGAACCGGCACCATCCAGCCGGCCCTGCGTGACCGTATGGAGATGATCAACGTAAGCGGTTATCTGGCCGAAGAGAAGCTCCAGATTGCCCGCAAATACCTGGTTCCCAAGCAACTGACAGAGCATGGCCTCCGGGCCGATGAACTATCGGTGAGCGACGCCGCCCTGCAGGAGATAGTGGACAAGTACACCCACGAAAGCGGCGTGCGCGGCCTGGAGAAGCAGATTGCAAAGGTGGCCCGTGTCACGGCCAAGAAGATGGCCCTGGGACAGGAGTTCCCGAAGGAGATCGGCCCGGAACATCTGAAGGAATACCTGGGCCTGCCCACGGCCTTCCACGACGACGTGAAGGGGAACGAAGGCCCCGGCGTGGTCACTGGCCTGGCCTGGACCGAAATGGGCGGCGAGGTGCTCTTCGTGGAGTGTCAGGTGAGCGAAGGGAAGGGGAACCTGAGTATGACGGGAAACCTGGGCGACGTGATGAAGGAAAGCGCCCAGATTGCCTGGCAGTACCTGAAGGCGCATCCCCAGCTGGCCGGTATGGACGCCGAACAGTTTATGAAGAAGGACATCCACGTCCACGTGCCGGAGGGCGCCGTGCCCAAGGATGGCCCGTCGGCCGGTATTACCATGGTGAGCGCCATGGTGAGCGCCCTGCGCGGCGTGGCTCCCAAGAGTGGCGTGGCCATGACCGGTGAGATGACCCTCCGCGGCCGCGTGCTGCCGGTGGGCGGCATCAAGGAGAAGATCCTGGCGGCCAAACGGGCGGGGGTCCATACCATCGTGATTTCGGAGGAAAACCGAAAAGATGTAGAGGATATCAAGGAAATTTACATAAAAGGTCTTATCTTTGTCTATGTGAAAACCATAAAGGATGTAATAGATTTCATCTTTTAGTACATGGACGTTAAGATAGAATCCTCTTGGAAAGACGCACTGGCGCCGGAGTTCGAGAAACCGTACTTCGCCTCGCTGGTGCGCTTTCTGCATGCGGAAAAAGCGGCCGGAAAGGTGATTTACCCGCCTGGAAGCCTCATTTTCCGGGCTTTCGACCTCACCCCGGTGGACCAGGTGAAGGTGGTGATCCTGGGGCAGGACCCCTACCACAATCCCGGCGAAGCTATGGGGCTGTCGTTCTCGGTGCCGGATGGCGTGCGCACGCCGCCTTCGCTCCGCAATATCTTCCAGGAGATAGAGGCCGATATGGGCATCCGCATGAGCGGCCGGCCCAACCTGGAGGCCTGGGCCCGGCAGGGCGTGCTGCTGCTGAACAGTATCCTCACGGTGGAGGGCGGCCTGGCGGCATCGCACCGGAATATCGGCTGGCAGGAATTCACGGATGCGGTTATCCGCTATCTGAACGACCATTGCAACGGCATCGTGTTCCTGCTCTGGGGCAATTTCGCCAAGGCCAAATCGGCCCTCATCGATCCTTCCCGGCATCACGTGCTCACGGCGGCCCACCCGTCTCCGCTGGCGGGCGGCGCGTTTTTCGGCTGCCGGCATTTTTCCCGGGCCAACCAGCTCCTCGTGGAGGAGGGTAAAACTCCCATAAACTGGCAATTATGAAAACCAAGGCACTTTTTCCCGGCTCGTTCGACCCTTTTACCGCCGGGCATCTGAACATTCTCAAACGGGCGCTCACCATGTTCGACGAAGTGGTGGTGGCCGTGGGTATCAACCAGGATAAACGGGGTTTCTTCGATATGGAGAAGAAGCTTTCCATTATCCAGGAGGCCACGAAGGGGCTCTCCGGCGTGTCGGTGATTTCGTACGACAGCCTTACCATTGACGCCTGCCGGAAGCTGGGCATCCACCACATCGTGCGCGGCGTGCGCAATATGATCGACTTCGAGACCGAGCGTTCCATAGCCGATGCCAACCGCCGCCTGGCGCCGGAGATTGAGACCATCATCATTCCTACGGCACAGGAGTTTGCGCACATCAGCTCTTCGGCCGTGCGGGATATCCTGCGGCACGGCGGGGATTATTCGGCCTTTATTCCGGAGGGAGTGAGCCTATGAAAAAGTGGCTCTTAGGCTGTTTGGCGGGCGTTTTGGCGCTTTCGCTGCAGGCACAGGAGCCTTATCCGCAACTGGGTGCCAAGCTGGACAGCTATCTGGCGGCCCTGGTAGGGGAGAGCGCTTCGGCCCAGTCGGCCGAGTGCGATTTCCTGATCAATACCACGCAGGATTCCCTGCTGCGCCAGTACGTGGCGCTCAAACTGTACGACCATTATCTCCAGTCGCCCGTGATGGGGGACGATGCCGTGGCCGTTCACGTGGCCCGGGAGTGGCTGCTGAGCGGGAAAGTGGCCATGCATTCGGAGGAAGACCTCTTCAATGCCCGGCTTTTCGTGGAGTTTAACCAGCATTCGCTTATCGGTATGCCGGCCCCGGCCGTGACGCTGTTTTCGCCCTCCGGTGAGGGGGTGCAGCTGCCGCCCGCAGGGGAGTGGTCCGTGCTGTATTTCTACGATACTTCCTGCTCCACCTGCAAGCGGGAGACGGCGCGCCTGAAGGACTTCGTGCAGGAGTCCGACGTGCCGGTTTTTGCCATTTATGTGGGTGGCTCGGCCGATGCCTGGGAGGCCTACAGGGCCGATTTTCCCGGCGTCACGCACCTGTGGGACCCTACCTTCTCCTCTGATTGGCAGCGCCTGTACGGCGTGCTGCAGACCCCGCGTATGTTCCTGGTGAATCCTTCCGGCGTCATCGTGGGGCGGGGGCTGGATACGCCCGCTTTGCGGCAGCTGCTCTCGCAGGAGCTTGCATCGGCCTCCTATACCTATGGCGAACCGGCTATGATGGAACGCTATCGGCAGTTTTTCGTGCCGTACGGGGAGGCCCTTACGGTGGACGACGTGATGGAGGTGGCCGATTATCTGGCTGCGCGCACGGAGGGATCGGCCTTCAAGCAGGTGATGGGGGATTTCCTCTATTATTTATATGGTCAGAAGACGGAGGTGTACCGCAGCGCGGTGACGCCGTTTGTGCAGAAGTATATCCTGCGGCCGGATATCTGGACATCGGCCGAGGACAAGGCCCAGGTGGTGTCCCTGGGAGAGATGCTGCTGGAGTTGGTTTCGCGCACGCCAGTGGGTTCGCAAGTGCCTGATTTAAAGGTGGCTGGCGTGCTCCGGCGGAAGCCTTGCTTCCTGGTTTCCGGCAGCCGGTCGGGCGTGTTTTCGCTGCGGAAGCTGAAGGGGAATCCCGGCTATCTGGTATTCTACACCGGCAACTGCAGTTCGTGCCGGGAGACGCTGGCGGCCGTGGATGCGCTGGTGGCGCGGGAGCCCAAGGCCCGGGTGCTGCTGGTGGATATGGATGCCCTCATGGCCGATAACCCGTCCATGGGGGAGGCTTTGCTGGACAGCTTCGATTTATCGGCCCTCCCCATGATCATCCAATTGGACAAGAACGCTGTGGTTCAGCATAAATACTTATCCCTCTGAGCAATATGGCCCGAAGAAAGAAAATCCCCGGCGTGGACCCCGCCTATCTGGAAAAACAGCGGATGCAGCTGCTTCGCAAAAACCGTTACGTATTGCTGTTCAACGACAGCGAGATGGCTGCCATTGATGAATACTGCTCCCGTTTCAAGGTACACGCCAAGGCCTCTTTCTTCCGTGAAGTCATTATGTCCAAGATCCTCACGGACTTGGAAGAGAATCACCCGACGCTGTTCTAGATCGTTAGTCCTTCCTTTACTTTTTGTGCGGCTTCTTCCCCTTTCAGGTGGCGGAGAATGGCCAGGCCGAAGGCCACGGCGTGTCCGGCGCCCCGGCCGGTAATCAGGTTTCCGTCCGTGACGGTGCTTTCCGGTGTATGGACGGCACCTTTTTCTTTCAGGGGCTCTTCAAAGCCGGGGAAGCAGGTGAACTTTCTGCCTTCCAGTCCGGGTAACTGGGATACTACCAGACCTGGGGCGGCGCAGATGGCTGCCACGCAGCCGCCGCGCTGCCAGTGGTCCTGCAGGATTTCCATCAGTTCAGCGTGCTGGGCCAGGTTCTTGCTGCCGGGCATACCGCCGGGGAAAATCATTACGTCGGAGGCGTCCGTTCCGGGTTCGTCCACTTCCAGATCGGCCCAGCTGGTATCGGCCGTTACCTGAAGGCCGTGGGAACTCTCTACCAGATAATCATCTGTGATGGAGATTGTTACAACGGGAATGCCGCCCCGCAGCAGGACGTCGCGCGTGCCCAGGGCTTCCATGTCCTCGAAGCCGTTGGCCAGAAATAAGTTTACACCTTTCATATCTTCTGCATTGAATGCGTAAAGATAGACATTATTTGCCAATTTCAAGAAATATACTAACTTTGCAGTCCCGATCTTGAACTGTGGTGTAATGGTAGCACTAGGGATTTTGGTTCCCTCAGTCAGCGTTCGAATCGCTGCAGTTCAACGGATTCCCCGCCAGCCCTCCCGGCTGGCTTTTTTGATTCACAGCTGCTTGGCTGCCACGGAAAACTGGCAGTCGGCCATGGAAAACTAGCGGCGATTGCCGTTGGCGATGGAAATGTAGTAGAGCAGAGTGGCCAGGGAACCCAGGGCGGCAATCACGTAGGTGTAGGCGGCCCAGCGGAGGGCGTCCACGGCCATAGGTTTGGTTTCGTAGTCCACAATGCCGGCGCTTTCCAGCCAGTTAACAGCCCGGGAGCTGGCGTTGATCTCTACCGGAAGGGTGATGAAACTGAACAGGGTGGTGAGGGCAAAGAGGGCAATGCCGATCCAGAGCAGGGACGGGAACATATTGATGAACAAAACGCCCGCCAGCAGCACCCAGGATACGATATTGCTGGAGAAAGACACCACGGGAACCAGCGCGCTGCGCATCTGGAGCCAGGCGTATCCGGTAGCGTGCTGTACCACGTGGCCGCACTCGTGCGCGGCAACGGCAGCGGCCGCCACCGACTTACCATAATAGACATCGTGGCTCAGGTTCACGGTTTTGGTGGTGGGGTCATAGTGGTCCGTGAGCTTCCCTTCAATGGACACGATATTCACGTCCCGGATGCCGTGGGCCTGCAGCATACGGCTGGCTACTTCGGCCCCGGAGACGGATAGAGGAATATCCGAATATTTGGCGAATCGGCTCTTGAGAAGGTACTGGACGATCCAGCTGAGCACCATCACCACAATCATGAGTATCCAAATAGTAGAGGTTGACATAATTCCTACATTTTAACGTTGTCCGTTCCTTCCGCAAATCCTGCGCCCTTTCTGCAAAAATACAATTTTTATGGCAAAATGTCAGTGAGAAATGTTAATTTTGCATGATTGAATCAAGGTATGCGCCAACTGCAAGACGATTTCTCCCGGCTGGAACTGAACCTGAAGGCCGCCACCGAGAATTACCGCTATTTCCGCTCGCTGCTGGATCCCAAGACCAAGCTGCTGGTCCTGGTGAAAGCCAACGCCTACGGACACGGCGGCGTGGAGTTCGCCTCCATGATGCAGCGCGCCGGGGCCGATTACCTGGCTGTAGCATATCCCGTAGAGGGCCTGGAGCTGCGCCGGAACGGTATCTCCCTGCCCATCCTGGTACTCACCGCCGGCACGGACTTCTATCCGGAGATTATCGAAACCCGTATGGAGCCCTCCATTCCCAGCCTGTATTCCCTGAAAAAACTGGTGGAAGTGCTGCGGGAAAAAGGTCTGACAGACTATCCCATCCATATCAAACTGGATACCGGTATGCATCGGCTGGGCTTCGTCACGGAAGAACTGCCGGAGTTGGTGGAATACCTGAAAGTAACGCCGGAAGTGAAGGTGAAAGCCGTCTTTTCCCACCTCTGTGTGGCCGAGGATCCGCAGGAAGACGCCTTCACCCTGGGCCAGATCCACCTCTTCCGGGATAACGTGAACTTCATCGCCGATGGCATCGGCTATATGCCCATGCGGCACATCCTCAATTCGGCCGGCATCGAACGCTTCCCCCAGTTCCAGTTCGACATGGTGCGCCTGGGAATCGGCATATATGGTATCAGTTCCCTGCCTGACAAACAGCTGGCACCAGTGGCGTCGCTCAAATGCAAAGTGCTGCAGGTGAAAACCTTAGGCCCGGCCGACACCATCGGTTACGGCCGATGGGGCCACGCCCGGGAAGGCAGCGTCATTGCCACCATCCCGGTAGGCTATGCCGACGGCGTGGACCGCCACCTGGGCCGCGGCAACGCTTCGTTCAGCGTGAACGGCCACCGGGCGCCCACCATCGGCAACATCTGTATGGATATGTGCATGCTGGACGTCACCGGCATCCCCTGCAAGCCCGGCGACACCGTCACCATCTTCGGCGAAGACCCCACGGTGACCGAACTGGCCGATATCCTGGGAACCATCCCCTACGAAATCCTGGTTTCCGTTCCCCGCCGCATCCATCGCCTCATTATCCGCTAGTTTTTCGTGGTAGCCAAGTAGCTGTGATTCAGCGTGTTACATACAAGTCCTCGTTCAATTTTCGAACGAGGACTTTCTGTTAAATTACTGTAAATCAATGGTTTAGCTGCCACGGCCGTTACCGCTTATCGCGGAAGAAGGTGAGCATGAGGGCGGAGCATTCTTCCAGGAGGATGCCGCCGGCGGCGGTGGTGCGGGGATGCAGCAGGGAGGGGGAGAAGAGGGAGTAGCCGCGGCGGGGGTCCGGTGCGCCGTACACGATGCGGCCGATCTGGGCCCAGTTCAGGGCGCCGGCACACATAGGGCAGGGCTCCACGGTTACATACAAGGTGCACTCGTTCAGGTACTTACCGCCCATAGCTTCGGTGGCGGCGGTGATGGCAATCATCTCTGCGTGGGCGGTGGTGTCGTGCAGGCGCTCGGTCTGGTTATGGCCCCGGCCGATGATACGCCCCTTCCACACCACCACGGCGCCGATGGGGATTTCCCCGGCCTCCAGCGCTGCTTTCGCCTCCCGCAAGGCTTCCTGCATAAATTTTTCGTCCTGCTCCATGCAGCAAAGATAGGAAATTATTCGTATCTTTGTAGATGTTATGAAAATTACAAAAGCGGAATTTGCCGGCAGCAGCACACGGGTGGGCGGAAAACCTGCACGCAAGGCACCGGAATTCGCTTTTATCGGCCGGTCCAATGTGGGCAAGAGTTCCCTCATCAACATGCTCACCGGCAACGGCAAGCTGGCCAAAACTTCCCAAACCCCCGGTAAAACCCAGTTGGTGAACCATTTCCTCATCAACGACAACTGGTATCTGGTAGATCTTCCCGGCTACGGTTATGCCAAGCTGCCGGACCGCGAACGTGCCAAGCTCCGCCACATCATCTGGGACTACATCAACAACTCGGAGGACCTGATAATGCTCATGGTCCTCCTCGATTCCCGCCACGACATGCAGGAAGTGGACCTCCGCTTCATCAGCGAGCTGGGAGAGAAAGGCATCCCCTTCGGCATCATCTTCACCAAGGCCGATAAACAGGGTCCGGAGGCCCTCCAGCAGCAGTTGAACAAGAACAAGGGCCGTCTGCTGGAAGACTGGGAGGAACTCCCGCCCTGCTTCGTGTCCTCCAGCGTGAAGGGGACCGGCAAGGAAGAAATCTTGGATTACATAGACTCTATCCTTAAAACATTATGATAAACGATGTCCATAAGCACCGCATGGCGGTGTTTACATGTGATGCCTCCCGCTATTTCGCGGTGAAGGTAGTTGAAGCCATGAACCGCATGAAACCCGAAACCGATCCCGAGGTGGTCCTGGGCCCCCTGGAAATCTCCCGTTTCAGCGATGGTGAATTCCAGCCCTATTACGCCGAAAGCGTAAGAGGTGCAACCTGTTTTATCATTCAGTCCACCTTCCCTACGTCGGACAACCTGATGGAGTTGCTGCTGGCCATCGATGCCGCCAAGCGTGCATCGGCCAACAAGGTCATCGCCGTGATCCCGTATTACGGATGGGCCCGTCAGGACCGCAAGGACAAGCCGCGCACGTCCATCGGTGCCAAGCTGGTGGCCAATATGCTCAAGGTGGCCGGGGCCGATGCCCTAATGACCTGCGACCTTCACGCCGATCAGATCCAGGGCTTCTTCGACATTCCGGTGAACCACCTCTATGCCAGCTACGACTTCCTGGGAAACCTGAAGCAACTGCAGAAGGAATTCAAGGACACGCTCACGCTGGCCGCTCCGGATATGGGCGGCGCCAAGCGCGTGAACGCCTATGCCAAGTTCCTGCACACGCCGGTGGTCATCTGCCATAAGACGCGCGCCAAGGCCAATGTGATCGAGAAGATCGTTCCCATCGGCGAGGTAGAGGGCCGCGACATAGTGATCATCGACGATATCATCGACACCGCCGGTACCCTTACGGAGGCCGCCAATGAGCTCTTGAAGCGCGGCGCCCGCAGCGTCCGGGCCTTTGCCACGCATCCTATTCTCTCCGGCCCCGCCTATGAGCGCATCGACAAAAGCGCCCTGTGCGAGGTCTACGTAACGGATACCATTCCGCTGGATCCTTCCAAGAAGGCCCTCCAGAGCAAATTCCGCGTGGTGTCCCTGGCCGCCACCTTCGCCCGCATGATGATGAAGGTGTACAACTACGAACCCATCTCTTCCGAATTCCCTCTTTAGGAAATGAAGACCCTGCTGGCCGCTATCGTTTTTGTGGGTCTCGCCGTGCTGTTGCTGGGCGTGAATATCTTCTTTTTCCATCGGCCTTTCCCGGATGGAGAGATATCCACCAACCCGGAAATGCGCAAGCGGGGCATCAAATGCGCCAAGCAGGAAGAACTGGAGATGCTGGCCAGGCAGAAAAAGAAGAAAGTTTGCGACGGAAATTATTCAGATGCCTGCGCCACCTGCGGGCTTTACAATAAGGAATGAAGCGCGTCTGTTTTTTGGTGAATCCCATCTCCGGGGGCAAAGATAAATCCGGTATTTTGGCAGCCGTCAGGAAACATCTTGACGGCTCCCTTTATTCCGCCGAGTTCGTACAAACGGAGCGCGCCGGACAGGCCGAAGAGCTGGCGCGCACGTGCCAGGCCGATATAGTGGTGGCCGTGGGCGGCGACGGAACGGTGAGCGAAGTGGCCCGGGGCCTGCTGGGCACGGGCAAGACGCTGGGCATCATCCCCTGCGGCAGCGGCGACGGCCTGGCGCTGCACCTGGGCATCAGCCGCAACCCGGTGAAGGCGGTGCAAACGCTGAACGAAGGCTGTGTGGCGCCCATCGATGCCGCCACCCTGAACGGCCGTCCCTTCTTCTGCACGGCCGGTATGGGCCTGGACGCCCAGGTGAGCCTGGACTTCGCCCGCTCCACGCAGCGGGGCCTGGCCCGCTACATCTCCCTGGCCTGGGAAGAGTGGAAACACCACCCCGGGGAGGAATATACCATCCGCGGGGCCGATGGCGAATCCTGGAGCGGCAAGGCCGTCTTCATCACCGTGGCCAACGCCAACCAGTGGGGGAACCAGGCCCGCATCGCGCCCATGGCCTCCTTGCAGGACGGCCTGCTGGACGTGATCGTGGTGCGGCCCTTCCATACCCTGGAGATTCCGGATATGGCGGCCCGGCTCATGGCGGGCCAGGCCACCACCAGCCGCCACATCCTGCACTTCAGCGGGCCGGCGTTCCAGATCGGCCGGAAACAAGGCGGCGCCGTCCACTGCGACGGAGACCCTTTCGAAGCCGGTACGGAATTTACCCTGCAGGTGCACCCGGGCGCCTTGCCCGTGTTGGTCCCCCAAAGCCATTTGCGTAAGATATGATGCGTTTTCTCTCCATACTTTTGAAAGGACTGTCCAGCCTGGTGCTGCTCTTTCTGCTGCTGGTGCTGGTCACCGGTATCAGTCCGGTGTATTCCTTCCGGGCACCGCAGCCTTTCAGCGGACCGGACATCTTCAATCCCTATCAGGCCCTGGACAGCTGCCAGGGCTGGAAACGGGCCCTGTTCCACACCCACACCCGCGTGGACGGCCCCTGGCCCGTGAACGAATGTCCGCACACGGCCGCCTATACAGACTCCGTGCTGCGCTCTCTGGGCTACGACATTGTCACGTTCTCCAATCACAACGAAATCACGCAGCATCCCTACGACAGCACCCTGCAGGTGAACGTCTATGAGCAGGGATACAGCCCGTACAAGTTCCACAAACTGGTATTCGGCAGCCCGGCGGTGAAGCACTGGGACCCGCTGCTGCCCGTGCTGGCCTCCCAGCAGCAGTTTGAACTGGACCGGCTGGGTGCCGATGCCGATCTGATCCAAATCAACCACCCGTACCGCACCGTGGGGCTTCCCCAGTCGCATCTGGAGAAACTTTCCGGCTACCTGCTTATGGAGCTGGACACGCACGTGAATACGGAAAACGAATACTGGGACTGGGCGCTCAGCGCCGGCCATTACAGTTTCGGCCTGGCCAACGACGACCTCCATCACCCGGAGCGGCACAACCTCACGGCCATCCGCTGCAACTTCATCTGCACGCCTTCGGGCCGATACGAAGACCTGCTGCCGGCCCTGCGGAGCGGCTGCTACTATGCCATGCGCGTGCCGGATTACGGCAACGGCGACTGGGCCGTGAAGCGGGAGAAGAACCATCAGCTGCCGTTCGTGGAGGCCATCGGCGTGGAAGGGGATACGCTGTATCTGAAATTATCGGCCCCGGCCGACAGCATCCGCGTCAATGGCCAGAACCATACCACACTGGCGCTCCTGGAGCAGACGGACCGCATAGCCTATAACCTGGCCCCGGACGAACCCTACGCCCGTTTTACCGCCTTTTTCCCGGACGGGGCGGTGCTCTATACCAATCCGTTCGCACGTTACGACGCCTCCGTGCAGGATAGTCCGTATAACCCGGCCCCGCAGCCGGTGAACGTGCCGCTCACGCTGCTGTGGAACCTCCTGCTGTCGGTGCTCATAGCAGGGACGCTGTGGCTGCTAATCCGGCTTTGGAGATGATGTTCGGCAAGAAAATCAACCTCACCCTTTACTGCCTTGTACTGAGCGTGTATACGGTGGCGGCCTTCCATCTGCCGTTCTTCCGGTACCTGATTCAGCACGTGGACGGCGGTGCCAATGCCGCGGTGCTCACTATATCGGCCCTGATCCTGCTGCTGGCGGTGGACTTCCTTTTCTATTACCTCCTGGTGTTTCTGGGGCGCGGAGTGGGGAAGGCCCTCCTGGCGTTCACCCTGCTGGGCAACGCCGCCATGCTGTACTTCGTAAACACGTACCAGGTGTTCATTACCGACGAGATGATGGGCAATGCCATCAACACCCAGTACTCGGAGGCCTCCAGCTTTTTCTCACTGGCTTTCTGCCTGTATCTGCTGCTGCTGGGCATCCTGCCCGGTGTGTATGTGCTGGGCCGAAAAGTGGACTACGGCACCTGGAAGGGCTTTTTCTCCCGCGTGGGCGTGAGCCTGGCTCTGGTGCTGGCGGTGGTGTTCGGCAATATGAAGAACTGGCCGTGGATCGACCGCCATTCCACGGAGTTGGGAGCCTTGGTGGCGCCCTGGTCGTACATCGTGAACACCATCCGCTATGAGCAGGGCGTACGGGCGGCCAAGGTGGAGGAGCTTCCGCTGCCGGACGTGACGGCGCTCAGCCCCAGCCGCGACGTATGCGTGCTGATGATCGGCGAAAGCGCCCGCCGGGACCATTTCTCCCTGTACGGCTACGAAAGGGAAACCAACCCCTACACGGTCCAGGACGGCGTCACGGCGCTTCCGGCCGATGCGTCGGCCACCTACACCAGGGCCGGCGTGAAGGCCATCCTGGAGTATGCCGACACGCCCAAACTGTACGAAATCCTGCCCAACTACCTGCAGCGGGCGGGCGTGGACGTGAGCTGGCGCACCAGCAACTGGGGCGAACCTCCGGTGCATACCGAAAAATATTGGCACAAAAAGGAACTGAAGGAACGTTTCCCCCAGGCCGATGACCGCTACGACGGCATCCTGCTGGAAGGGCTCCGGGAAGATATCCTCTCCAGCAAAGCCGATAAAGTGTTCGTGGTGATTCACGCCTACACCAACCACGGACCCTCCTATTTCTCCAACTATCCGCCTGAGTTCGAGGTGTTTAAGCCGGTGAATCCTTCGGTGGAGATGGCCAAGGTGAGCCAGGAGGAACTGTTCAACGCTTACGACAACAGCGTGGTGTATACGGATTACCTGATCCATCAGGTGATTGAGGTGCTGCAGGACATTCCGGACCGCCGGGGCTGCGTGCTGTTCGTGTCGGACCACGGCGAATCCCTGGGCGAAAACAACCTGTATATGCACGGCGTCCCTATGGCGCTGGCACCCCGGGAGCAAATCGAGATCCCCTTTGTGGTGTGGGCGCCGGACCAGCCGGTGAAACCCCTGGAAAAAGTGGGGCAACACCACGTTTTTCACTCGGTTTTGCGTTTCTTCGGCGCGGAAACGCCCGTTTTTGACGAAGAAATGTGTATCTTTGCACCCTGATTAAGAAAGCATTGTTATGGCACTTGTAGCGATAGTCGGGAGACCGAACGTTGGAAAGTCAACCCTGTTCAACCGCCTGGTGGGCATGCGCCAGGCCATCGTAGATGAGACGGCGGGCGTAACCCGGGACCGTCATTACGGCAAATGCGAGTGGTGCGGCCGGGAATTCTCCGTGGTGGACACGGGCGGCTACACCTCCAATTCGGACGACGTCTTCGAGGACGCCATCCGCCGGCAAGTGGCCATCGCCATCGAAGAGGCCGATGTGGTGCTGTTCCTGGTGGAGGCCGCCACCGGCATCACCGACTATGATGCCGAAATAGCCGACCTCCTGCGCCGCAGCAAGAAGCCGGTGGTCCTGTGCGTGAACAAGGTGGACAGCGGCGAGAAAATGTACGACGCCTTCGACTTTTACGCCCTGGGCCTGGGCGAGGTCTGGAGCATATCGGCCGCCAACGGAAGCGGCACCGGAGACCTGCTGGACGAGGTCCTGCGCGTGTTGCCGGAAGACACCCAGGCCGATGACGACCACGCCGACATCCCGCACATCGCCATCGTGGGCCGCCCGAACGTGGGCAAGAGTTCCCTCACCAACGCCCTGCTGGGCGAGGAACGCAATATCGTGACGCCGGTGGCCGGCACCACGCGCGATTCCATCTCCACCTATTACAATAAATTCGGCCACGAGTTCATGATTGTGGACACCGCCGGTATGCGCAAGCGCGGCAAGGTGACCGAAGACCTGGAGTTCTATTCCGTGCTGCGCGCCATGCGCACCATCGAGCACTCGGACGTGTGCATCCTGATGATCGATGCCACCACCGGTATGGAAGCCCAGGATATGAACATCTTCAACGTGATCCAGAAGAACCGCAAGGGTTGCGTGATCGTGGTGAACAAGTGGGACCTCTTCGAGAAAGACGTGAACACCCTGAAGGAGTATACAGAAGGCCTTAAGGCCCGCCTGGCCCCCTTTAACGACATCCCCATCATCTTCACTTCCGTGCTGAACAAGCAGCGCATCCTGGACGTGCTGGACGCCGCCGCCCGGGTGGCCGATAATATGAGCCGCAAGATTCCCACATCGGCCCTGAACGATGCCATGCTGCCGGAAATCGAGAATTATCCGCCGCCGGCCTGGAAGGGGAAGTACATCAAGATCAAGTATGTAACCCAGCTGCCCACCCGCACGCCGCAGTTCGCTTTCTTCTGCAATCTGCCCCAGTGGGTGAAAGACCCCTACAAGCGTTTCCTGGAGAACAAGCTCCGCGAACACTTCGATTTCTGCGGCTGCCCCATTCAAATCTATACTCGAGCAAAATAAGGTATGTTTGAAGCTTTGAAAGTGAAGGACGCGTGCGTCCAGTGGATTAGGGACTGGTTTGAGGAAAACGGCCCCGGGTGCAATGCCGTGCTGGGCATTTCCGGCGGCAAGGACAGCAGCGTGTGCGCTGCATTATGTGCCGAGGCCCTGGGAAAAGACCGGGTAATCGGCGTCACCATGCCCAACGGCGTACAGCCGGACATCGACGACTCTTTCCGGCTCATCGACCACCTGGGAATCCGGAAATACAATATTAACATCGGCCCTGCTTTTGACGCCCTTATGGCCGAAGTGGAGGACAAGCTGGGCCACGAGGCCAGCCGCCAGACGCGCATCAATATGGCGCCCCGGCTGCGGATGACGGCCCTGTATGCCATCTCCCAGAGCAACAACGGCCGCGTGGTGAACACCTGCAACCTGTCCGAAGACTGGGTAGGTTACAGCACCCGGTACGGGGATGCCGCCGGGGATTTTTCGCCTCTGGGCGGCCTTACGGTGCAGGAAGTGGTGGCCATCGGCAAGGTAATGGGCCTGCCGCTGGACCTGGTGGAAAAAGCTCCCTCCGACGGCCTCACCGGCCTCACGGACGAGGATAATCTGGGCTTCACCTACGCTGTGCTGGACAAGTATATCCGCACCGGCGTGTGTGAAGATCCTGACACCAAGGCCCGCATTGACCACAAGCACGTGACCAACCTTTTCAAGCTTAAGCCCATTCCCCATTTCGACCCTGAAATCTAGATGAAGAAAGTTCTTCTGCTCCTGGCAGCGCTCCTGTTCACGCTCCCACTCCTGGCCGGTGAGCCCTATTTCTGCACCCGTCCCGGCACCAAACTGTATTATGAGCGTTACAGGGCCAAGGACCACAAACTCACCCAGACGACGCTGTTTGAGATAGACGCTTACAACGGTTCGCAAGTGCACTATGCCATTACCCTGAAAAAGGCCAACGGCAGTGACATATACGGCGGCAGGACCCTTCAGACGGCCTATATTGCCCCTAATGGGGATGTCGCCATGGATTTCGGGCAAACGGTGAAAGGCTTTCTCCGGAATATGTTTTCGGGTATGAAAATCACCACAACGGAATCCCGTGCGCTGCTCCCGGAGAATATGCAGCCGGGAGACACCCTGCCGGAGACGCATTGTGCCGTGAAAATAGCGGGCTTTTCGGCGAAATTTGATATAACGGAACGCTCCGTCCTGCGCCGGGAGCAGATCACCACGTCCGCCGGCACCTTTGACTGTATGGTGGTACGGGAGCGCAAACAGGAAAACGCGCCTTTACACCACCACGACAACTGGCTGGATAACTATTACGTGCCGGGGCTGGGTTACGTCCGCCACGACAAGTACGACAAGAATATGCGCCTGTTGGAAAGCGAGGTTCTGATCAGTATTGAGGAGCCTGCTGCTGCGCCTGCAGCCAGTGATGGCCAGCTTTGATGGACAGGATGTCGTCCGGTGCATCCAGTTGAAAACGGCTGTCGCGGGAAAGGAAGAAGTTGTTGAAGTGGGAACCCAGGCAGGTTACCCAAAGGGGCACGCCCATTTCCCGGGCCGATGCTCCCCATAGGAAATTCCCGAAATTGAAGTGATTGTGGGCCAGCGTTCCCTCTTTTTCTGTTTGGGTAATGTAGTAGGTGTCGGAGGAAATCCCGTACTCCGGCCTTACGGCGAAGTCCAGCGCGCCTCCGTGGGAACTGTTCTTCAGCAGGAAAGCACAGCCCGGAAACAGTCCCTTGTGGGCGGCGTGCTCCGCCCCGCAACTGTCCATGGCTGCGGTGATGTATTCTTGGGGAACCAGTACGGCCCGGCTGCCCGGCCCCACGTGGTTGGCGTCATATTTCGGGTCTGCGAAGCGGGCGGCCACGGGTGCTTTTCCCGCTCCCTGCCACAGGAGAAGGAGACCTTCGCCCTGCCCGGAGCGGACACGGCTCAGGAAGCGGCCGTCGGCCGCAAAGAGGAAGTTATTCCCGTCCAGGGGGTCCGGGGAAAAGAGTGTATCCTGCGCGCAGAGGCGGCTTCCTTCCAGCGCCAGCTGCCATTCGGCCGCCGGGTCTGGCGCCGGGGGCAGGGCCGTGCGGAGGGCCCGGCGATAGGCCGAAGTATCGGCCATGTTGGCAGAAAGCGAATCCCTGAGTCCGGAAGGGCCGTAGACGGCCAGGGAAGTCACCTGGTCTCCGGCATACGTGTAGGACCTCCGTTCCCAGTGCTGATCGTCTTGGTAATACGTCACCTGCGAGGGATGGAGGCCCTCATTGGGATAGGCGTAAGCCTTCAGGCTGAGCGTGTTGCCCAGGGAGTCCATATGACTGATGACAAGGGGCCTGTTCCCGTCCCAGAGTACGTCCGTGCGCGTTCCGTCCGTGCCCAAAATGGCCTGCCCGTAGGAGGCTACGGACACGCACGCGAGCAGGACGGAAAGATGCAAGAACTTGAATAGGAGTTTCATTGTTGCAAAGGTAAGATAATTTCGTTACATTTGTAGGAATTGGAAACATCTTGGAGGACAGGCATTACATAGACCTTCTGGAACTGCAGACCAGCATCAAGGAGAGCATCGCAGATGCCTTTCCGGGCAAATACTGGGTCAAGGCGGAAATCGCCTCCTGGAGCCCCCGGAACAACGGTCACTGTTATCTGAGCCTCACGCAAAGCCGGGGCGGCAAGTCCGTGGCAGAGGCCCGCGCCGTAATCTGGAAATGGAACTATCCCACCCTCAAAGCCCTGTTCGAAGAGCAGACCGGCCAAAGCCTGCAGGCCGGCATCACCGTGCTGGTGCGGGTGCAGGTGAATTTCAGCGAACTGTACGGCATTTCCCTGTACATAGATGACATTGATACGTCCTTCACGCTGGGCCAGCAGGCGCTGGAGCGCAAACGCAATATAGAGCGGCTGCAGAAAGACGGCTACATGGATATGCAGAAGGAACTGGCCCTGCCGGACCTTCCGTACCGCCTGGCCGTGATCACTTCCCATACCGCCGCCGGTTATCAGGACTTCCGCAACCACCTGCTGCACAACCCGGAGGGCTACGCCTTCCAGCTGGACCTGTATGAGGCCCTGATGCAGGGGGAACAGGCGCCGGCCTCCATTATGGCCGCCCTGGAAGAGGCGGCAGGGGAAGGCTACGACGCCATCCTCATCCTCCGCGGCGGCGGCAGCGAACTGGACCTGGCCTGCTTCGACGATTATGAACTTGCCATCGCCATCGCCACCTGTCCGGTGCCGGTTATTACCGCCATCGGCCACGACAAAGACGTTCACATTGCCGATATGGTGGCCCACAATTCCGTGAAAACGCCCACCGCTCTGGCGGATTTGTTCCTGGAAGCGTACGAGGCGCAGGATGCGCTCATAGACCGCCTGGGCCAGCGGATTGCCACGGCCGCACAGCGGCTGGTGAACCGGCAGGAACTCCGGCTGGGCAATGCTGAGGCCGCTATCGGCCGGGCCATCCAGCGGCGTCTGGGCGCCTTGGAACTGCTGCTGCAGCGCAGCGTGGCCCGCATTTCCAAAGGCCTCCTGCACAAATACGCCGACGTAGCGCGTCTCTCGGATGCTGCCGCCCACCGCATCAAGTTTGCCGCCGTTGCCAAAGTGAGTGCGGAAACCTCCCGGGTGGCCCTGAAAGAGGCCCTCATTGGCGCCTCGGATCCCCGCAAGATCCTGGGACTGGGATATGTCCTGGTCACCGGGAAAGACAACAAAGTCCTGAAAACCGTAGACCGTGTGGCCGTAGGGGACCGCATCGGCGTCCGTTTCAGCGACGGTTCCCTCACCGCCAAGGTGGATGAAATATACAGTGACAGAATAAACCAGTTTAACACGAAAACAGCATAGGAGATACCCGATCGGGTCGGGTATGACGAGGTATGGAAAAATTTGATTACGCCAAGGCCATTGCCGAATTGGAAGAAATCGCCTCCAAGGTGGAGAATCCGGAAACCAAGCTGGACGACATTGACGCGCTGGTGGGCCGGAGCAAGGAACTCCTGAAACAGTGCCGGGAGTACCTCCGTACGGTGAAAGAGAAGATTGATTCATTAGATAATGATTAACCGCATATGAAAAAGATTTACGAGACCGACCCCTGGCTCATGCCCTACAAAGACGCCATCGACGCCCGGCACGAGCACATCTGGCAAACCCTGAAGCATATTGCCGGCGACGGCCTGCTGAAGGATGCCGTGAACAACCATATGTACTACGGCCTGCACCGCTGCGCAGACGGCAGCTGGGTGTTCCGGGAGTTCGCCCCCAATGCCAACAAGATCTACCTCATCGGCGATTTCAACAACTGGAAACGTACGGACGGCTATGCCCTCAAGCCCCTGGGGAAAGGCAACTGGGAGCTCAAGGTCCCGGAAATGTTCCTCCGGCACGGCCAGCTGTACAAGCTGTACATCGAATGGCCCGGCGGCGGGGGAGAGCGCCTGCCCTCCTATGCCACCCGCGTGGTTCAGGACGAAGTAACCAAGGTGTTCAGTGCCCAGGTGTGGGCACCGGCCCAAAAGTATGTCTGGAAGCACGGTCACGCCGGAAAACGGCCGCATCCGTTCATCTATGAGTGCCACATCGGCATGGCCTCGGAAAAGGAAAAGGTGGGCAGCTTCGAGGAATTCCGCACAGAGGTGCTGCCGCGCGTGAAGAAGCTGGGCTATGACACCATCCAGATCATGGCGCTGCAGGAGCATCCGTATTACGGTTCCTTCGGCTATCAGGTGAGCAATTTCTTCGCCCTTAGCTCCCGTTTCGGCACGCCCGAGGAGTTCAAGGCCCTGGTGGACGACGCCCACGGCAAGGGAATCGCCGTGGTTATGGACATCGTGCACAGCCACAGCGTGAAGAACACCCTGGAAGGCCTGGCCGAATTCGACGGAACGGATTATCTGTACTTCCACGGCGGCCCCAAGGGAGACCATCCCGCCTGGGGCTCCCGCTGCTTCGACTACGGCAAGGACGAAACCCGCTATTACCTGCTGTCCAACGTGAAATACTGGATGGAGGAATACCACATTGACGGTTTCCGCTTCGATGGCGTCACCTCCATGCTGTACTGGGACCACGGCCTGGGCAAGGATTTCGGCAATTACGGCCTGTACTTCGACGGCGGCGTGGACGAAGACGCCGTGATTTACCTGTCCCTGGCCACCCGGCTGGTGAAGGAGATGAACCCCAACGGCCTCACCATTGCGGAGGATGTATCGGCCATGGCGGGCCTGGCGGCGCCCTTCGAGGCCTTCGGCGTGGGCTTCGACTTCCGCATGAGCATGGGCGTGGCCGACCACTGGATCAAGTGGATCAAGGAACGCAGCGACGAACAGTGGTCCATGGGCGAAGTCTGGTGGGAACTCACGGGCAAGCGCGCGGAGGAAAAGACCATCTCCTATGCCGAATGCCACGACCAGGCCCTGGTGGGCGACAAGACCATCATCTTCCGCCTCATGGACAAGGAAATGTACTTCTGCATGAACAAGGGTTCGCAGAACGGCCTGGTGGACAGGGGCATCGCCCTGCACAAACTCATCCGCCTGGTCACGGCCGGCACCGCCGGCGACGGCTACCTGAATTTCATGGGCAACGAATTCGGCCATCCGGAATGGATCGACTTCCCGCGTGAGGGGAACGGCTGGTCCTTCAAATATGCCCGCCGGCAGTGGTCCCTGGCCGATAATCCGGCGCTCCGCTACGGCGATTTGCGCCAATTTGACGAAGATATGGTGCACCTCCTGCGCCGGGAAGGCATCCTGAACGTTCGCCCGGAACTTTTAGTGGCCGATGAACAGAAGAAAATCTTGATTTTCAAACGGAAAAACTGTATCTTTGCGCTGAATTTCTCGCCCACCGGTTCCTTCGCGGATTATGGCTTTTCCGCACCGGCCGGCACGTACGTGAATGTGCTGGACAGCGATGCTTCCCAATACGACGGCTATGGCCGTTTACAGGCCGGCGAAAAGCACGTGGCGGTGCCCGAGAGATGCCCGAACGGCAACCAGGCCTACGACCACACCCTCAAGGTGTATCTGCCGGCCCGGTGTGCCATAGTTTTGAAGCAAGTATAAACACATATTTATGGCTTTTCTGAAATTCAACAAGTCTGAACTCGTCAATCTCGAGTATTCCCTGAAGCGCGAGATTATCCTGGCGAACAAGACCGGCGCGTACTGCAACACGTCCATCGTGACGTGTAATACGCGGCGCTACCATGGCCTGCTGGCCGTTCCGGTGGAGCAGTTCGACGGATTCCGGCACATCCTGCTGAGTTCCCTGGACGAAAGCATCACCCTGCGCGGCAAGCGGTTCAACCTGGGCATCCACTGCTACGGAGACATCTATGAGCCCCGCGGGCACAAGTACATCGTGGACTTCGACGCAGACCCGGTTCCCGCCATCACCTACAAAATCGGTGAGATTGTCTTCCGCAAGGAGATCGCCCTGAGCCCGGACGAAAACCAGCTCCTCATCAAGTATGAGCTCCTGAACGCCCCTTCCAAGGTGAAGCTGGAGCTCAAGCCTTTCCTGGCTTTCCGCAACTTCCACGCCCTCACCGGGGAGAATGGCCAGGCCCGTACGGACTTCCAGCCCGTAGCCAACGGCGCCGCCTTCAATATGTACCCCGGCTTCCCGGACCTGAACCTGCAGCTGAGCACTTCGGCATCGGCCTTCAAGTACAATCCGGTGTGGTACAAGGGCATCACCTATTCGGACGAGATGCGCCGCGGCTACGACTGCCGCGAAGACCTCTGGGTCCCCGGCACCTTCGAAACGGAAATGAAGGCGGGGGACACCCTGGTGTTCAGCGCCACCGCCGGTGAACCCGCCGTGGCCACCCGGCTCAAGCGCAAGTTCGCCGCCACGGTGGAAAAGATCGGCCCCATCACGTCCTTCCAGGACCAGCTGGTGCGCCAGTGCAATTCCCTCGTCCGGGAAGACGGCGGCATCAAGCGTATTGTGGCGGGTTACAGCTGGCTGTTCACCGGCCTGCTGCGCGAAACCCTGCAGTCGCTGGCCGGCCTCACCCTGTACGGCAAGAACAGCCCCGCAGAATTTGAGGAAATCCTGGACAACCTTATCCAGGCCAACCAGGAGCGCCTGAGCCGCCGCACCACGCAGGTGGAGGCGCCGCTGTTCCTGGCCGTGACCCTGCAGCAGTACATTGCCTACGGCGCGTCTGACAAGCAGGTGTGGGCCAAGTACGGTCCGGTGCTCAAGGGCATCCTGGAAAGCTACCTGCCCGGTGTGCGTCAGGAAGTGGCCATGCAGCCCAACGGCCTGCTGTGGGCCCAGAAAGACGGCGTGGCCCTCACCTGGATGAACGCCTACATCAACGGCCGCGCCGTTACGGAGCGTGCCGGTTATCAGGTAGAAACCAACGCCCTGTGGTACAACGCCGTGGCCTTCGCCCTGGAGCATGAGCGCAAGAACAGCGCCTTCTATAAGAAGTTCATCACCATCAAGGAACTCATCGAGCAGAACTTCCAGCCCCTGTTCTGGAATGCAGACCTGGGCTTCCTGGCCGATTACGTGGACAATGGCGGCCAGCATATGGAACTGCGTCCCAACCAGCTGTGGGCCGTTTCGCTGGACCACCGCTGCGTAGACGACGAAGTGGTGGGTGAAGTGATGCGCGTAGTGAACTCAGAACTGGTCACCCGCCGCGGCATCCGCACCCTGAGCCCGCGTGATATCCGTTACAAGGGCGTGTACGAAGGCTCCCAGATCCAGCGCGACGAAGCTTACCAGAACGGCTGCGCCTGGCCTTTCCTGCTGGCCCAGTACTGCTACGCCAGCTTCAACATGATGGGCAAGAACTTCATCAAGCGGGCCGAATGGCTCACGGAAGGCTTCTACGAAGACCTCTCCAAGCACGGCGTGGGCTGCTTCAGTGAGCTTTATGACGGAGACCCGCCGCACGAGCCTCACGGCGCCATCTCATCGGCCATGACCACCGCCGCCCTTCTGAATATCAACTGGCTCATCGAAAAATACAGGGAGGAATAAGCAATGAGAGTACTAATGTTCGGTTGGGAGTTCCCTCCCCATATCGCAGGCGGTCTGGGTACGGCCTGTGAAGGTATCGTAAAAGGCCTGGCCTACAACGGCGTGGAAACGCTGTTCGTGATGCCGTCGGCCTCCGGTGACGAAGACCAGAGCGCCACCACCATCATCAACGCCTCGGACGTTCCCGTAGACACCGTATCCGAGAGCGTGGAAGAATACCTGGACAAGGTGAAATTCATCCACATCGGCTCCAACATGATCCCTTACGCCAATCCGGAGGAATTCTCCAAGCTGGTGGAAGAGGAGAAAAAGCGCCAGGTGAAGGATTTCGCCATCAGCTATGGACAGAAATACAAGTTCTCCGGCAAGTACGGCGCCAACCTCATGGAGGAAGTGGCCCGCTACGCTATGGTGGGCGGCACCATCGCCATGCAGCGCAAAGATGACTTCGACGTCATCCACGCCCATGACTGGCTCACGTATTACGCCGGCATCGCCGCCAAGGAACTCACCGGCAAGCCGCTGGTGATCCACGTGCACGCCACTTCGTTCGACCGCGGCAGTGTGGACAACATCGACACCCGCGTGTTGTTATCACGGTTAGTGACCTCACCCGCAACATCGTCATCACCCGCTACGGCATCGATCCCGGCAAGGTGGTCACCGTGCACAACGCGGTAGACTTCAGCGGCCGTGAGAACCTGCAGGTGGAACGCGGCGTAAAAGATCCCGTGGTTACTTTCCTGGGCCGTATCACCTACCAGAAAGGTCCGGAATACTTCATCGAAGCCGCCGCCAAGGTGCTCAAGCGCACCAAGAACGTCCGCTTCGTGATGGCCGGCAGCGGTGACATGATGAACCGCGCCATCCGCCATGCAGCCCGCCTGGGCATCAGCGACCGTTTCCACTTCACGGGCTTCCTCCGCGGCATGGATGTGCAGAAGATGTTCGCCCTCTCGGATGTGTACATCATGCCTTCCATCTCGGAGCCGTTCGGCATTTCCCCGCTGGAGGCCATGCGTACCGGCGTTCCGTCCATCATCTCCAAGCAGTCCGGCGCTGCGGAAATCCTGCACTACGCCTTTAAGATCGACTTCTGGGATGTGGACGCCATGGCCGATGACATCCACGCGCTCCTGAGCTATCCGGCCCTGGCCGATTTCAGCGCCCGCATGGGCTTCGACGAGGTGAACGCCCTCAAATGGAACGGCGCCTGCGCCAAGATGAAAAAAGTTTACGAATCAGTAATTAAATAGATATTATGGCAACCAAGAGCATCTGCCTGTATTTCCAGGTCCATCAGCCCACCCGGCTCCGCCTGTACCGCTTTTTCGATATCGGCAAGGATTCGCACTATTACGACGACTTTGCCAACCGCACCATCCTGCGCCGCATCGCCCAGAAGTGCTACCTCCCGATGAACCAGCTCATGCTGGAGCTCATCAAACAGAACAAAGGCAAGTTCAAGATTGCCTATTCCATCTCCGGCAGCGCCCTGGAGCAGTTCCAGCGCTTCGCCCCGGATGTGATCGAGAGCTTCAAGGCCCTGGCCGCCACCGGTAAGGTGGAATTCCTGGCCGAAACCTATTATCACTCCCTGGCTTCCCTGGCCAGCGAGTCCGAGTTCCGTCACCAGGTGGCCAAGCACGCCGCCAAGATCGAGGAACTCTTCGGCGTGAAGCCCACCGCCTTCCGCAACACGGAGCTCATCTATTCCAACGGCATCGGCGAAATGGTGTACGACATGGGCTATAAGACCATGCTCACCGAAGGCGCCCGCCACATCATGGGTTGGAAGAGCCCCAACTACGTGTACACCGGCGAAACCCAGCCCAAGCTCAAGCTCCTGCTCCGCAACTACGGCCTGTCAGACGACATCGCCTTCCGCTTTGCCCAGCAGCCTGTCACCGCAGAGCAGTTTGTGGAGAAGATGAAGGAGAACGCCCAGGAAGGCGACATCGTGAACTTGTTCATGGACTATGAAACCTTCGGCGAACACCAGGGTGTGGAAAGCGGCATCTTCGACTTCATGAAGGCCCTGCCCGCCGCCGTGATCAAGGACGGCACCTTCGGCTTTGTAACGCCCACCGAGGCCACCAAGAAGGTGAAGCCCGTGGCCGACATCTCCGTGGAAGATCCCATCTCCTGGGCAGATGAGGAACGCGACCTCACCGCCTGGCTGGGCAACGAACTCCAGAACGAGGCCTTCAAGAAGGTGTATGCCATGACGGAGAAACTCTCCATCGTGAACGACGTGGAACTGTGGGAAGACTTCGGCCATCTCCAGGAGAGCGACCATTTCTACTACATGTGCACCAAGTTCTTCTCCGACGGGGAAGTGCACAAGTATTTCAACCCGTACGACACCCCGTACGAGGCCTTCATCAACTACATGAACGTGATTTCCGACTTCCAGATCCGCCTGGACGAAAAACGGGCGGCCCTCGACGTGAAGGAGACGGTTGCAGAGGAGTTGGGCAAGTCGAAGCGGAAGAAGAAATAATCCATGACAAAGAAAAAGACCCTTCAGCCGGACTATCTGTTCGAGGTTAGTTGGGAAGTTTGCAACAAGGTTGGCGGCATCTATACGGTTGTCGCCACCAAGGCTCTTTATCTGCAGTCCCAGTTGGGACGCCGTCACATTTTCATCGGCCCGGACGTGTGGATGCACCGTGCCGGCAACCCGGATTTCCTGGAAGATCCTATGCTGTACCGTTCCTGGAAAGCCCAGGCCGCCAGCGAAGGACTGGTATTCCGCGTGGGCCGCTGGAACATTCCCGGCAAGCCCGTGGCCATCCTGGTGGACTACAAGCAGCATCTGCCGCAGGCCGATGATATTCTCAAGGGCCTGTGGGAGGATTTCGGCGTAGATTCCATCTCCGGCAACTGGGATTATAAGGAATCGGCCGTGTTCGGCGTGCTGGCCGGCCGCGTGATCGAGAGCTTCTACAACTACAACCTCAAGGGCGGCGAAAATGTGGTGGCCCAGTTCCACGAGTGGCAAACGGGCTCCGGTATCCTGCATCTGAAGAAGAGCGGCGTGCCGGTGGCCACTGTGTTTACCACCCACGCCACTATGTTGGGCCGCTGCCTGGCCGGCAACAACCTGCCGCTGTACAACAACCTCACCCAGTATAACGGAGATGAAATGGCCCGCCGCTTCAACGTGACGGCCATCTACTCGCTGGAAAAGACATCGGCCCAGAATGCCGATATCTTCACCACCGTGAGTGACATCACCGCCAAGGAATGCGCCCAGTTCCTGGGCCGTCCCGTGGATGTGGTTACGCCCAACGGCTTCGAGAACAGCTTCACGCCCGCCTCGGACGAGGAATACGTGCGCCTGCATGACGCCGCGCGGGACCGCCTGGCAGAGGTAGCCACGGCTATGAGCGCTGAAGAAGTGCCCTCCAACTCCATTTTCATCGGCATCGGCGGCCGGTATGAATTCCGGAACAAGGGTATCGATGTGTTCATCGACGCCCTTGCCCAGTTGAACAAGTCGGATTACCAGGGACACAGCATCCAGGCTTTCATTATGATTCCTTCCGGCCACCACGGCCCGGACAAGGAAGTGGCGGCCAAACTGGCCGGTGAGGGGAATCCCCAGTACCAGACCCAGGTGTCGCACTACCTGATGAATGCCAATTATGACACGGTCACCGGCGCCCTGCGGGAGAAAGGCCTCACCAATGCCCTGGGGGACAAAGTGAAGGTGTATTTCATCCCCTCCTACCTGAACGGGGATGACGGCATCTTCAATATGCCTTACTACCACCTGCTGTGCGGTCTGGACCTGGCCCTGTTCCCGTCTTATTATGAACCTTGGGGGTATACGCCGCTGGAGGCCCTGGCCTTCCGGATTCCCACCCTTACCACCACGCTGGCCGGTTTCGGTATGTGGGTGCTGGACCACTACAAGGGCCCGCATCCCGGCATTGCGGTAGTAGAGCGCAACGACAACAACTATTCCCAGGTGGTGGACGACGTTGTGAAACGCATCCGGGAAATTGCCGCCCTGGAACTTCCGGAGCGGAACGAATACCGGGACAACGCCCGCGATGTGGCCCAGATCGCCCTCTGGGACCATCAGATTGTGTATTATCAGGAGGCCTATTCCCAGGCCCTGGCCAAAGTGCTGGACCGCAAGGACTCCTACAACCAAAAGAAGAAGACTATGCAGTATTTTAAAGCCGACGTTACCTCTCCCAACTGGAGAAGCATTCTGGTAACCCGACATCTTCCGGAAAAGCTCTCCCGCCTGGAGAAGCTTTCCAAGAACCTCTGGTGGTGCTGGAACGAGAGCGCCAAAGACCTCTTCCGTTCCATCGACCCGGAGGTGTGGCACAAGAGCGGCCACAATCCTCTGGTGGTGCTGGATACCGTGAGTATCAAGCGTTTCCAGCAGCTCTCAGAAGATTCCGAATTCCTGGGCCGTATGAAGAACGTGCTGGACGAATTTGACACCTATATGGCTGCCAAGGCCCAGCGCACAGACCCTTCCATCGCGTATTTCTGTATGGAATACGGTCTGGACACTTCCCTGAAGATTTACAGCGGCGGTCTGGGTATCCTGGCCGGTGACTACCTGAAGGAAACTTCCGATATGAACACCAACCTGGTGGCGGTGGGCCTGCTGTACCGCTATGGTTATTTCAACCAGATCATCAGCGCCCAGGGTTATCAGGTGGCCAATTACGATGCCCAGGACTTCACCAAGATTCCGGCCGTGCCCGTGCTGGACAAGGACGGCGTCTGGGTCACCACTTCCGTGGCGTTCCCCGGCCGTAGCATCACCGCCCGCCTGTGGAAGGTGGAGGTGGGCCGTACGGACCTGTACCTGATGGACACGGACTACGAAGCCAACCGCCAGGAAGACCGCGAGGTCACCTATCACCTCTACGGCGGCAACTGGGAGAACCGCCTCAAGCAGGAGCTCCTGCTGGGTGTGGGCGGTATCCGCGCCCTCCGCAAGCTGGGTCTGAATCCGCAGGTGTACCACTGCAACGAAGGCCATGCCGCTTTCATCGGCCTGGAGCGTCTGCGTGAGTACATTGAGAAGGACAACCTGGACTTCAGCGAGGCCCTGGAAGTGGTGAAGGCCAGTTCGCTGTTCACCACCCATACGCCGGTTCCCGCCGGCCACGATGCCTTCGACGAAGGTATGCTGCGCCAGTATATCGGCCATTATCCGGAGCGCCTGAAAGTGGACTGGGAAACCCTGATGTCCCTGGGTAAGGACAATCCGCTGGACCGCAACGAGAAATTCTCCATGAGCAACCTGGCCGCCAATATCTCGCAGAATGTGAACGGCGTTTCCATGCTGCACGGCAAGGTTTCGCAGGAAATCTTCTCGCACATGTATCCGGGTTATCTGCCGGAAGAACTCTTCGTGAGCTATGTGACCAACGGTGTGCACTATCCCACTTGGTGCGCGCCGGAGTGGAAGCCCGTCCACGCCAAGGTGTTCGGCCCGGCTTTCGCCACTCACCACTATGACAAATCCTGCTTCGAGGGCATCTACGGCGTTTCCGACAAAGACGTCTGGACCATCAAGAAACAGCTCAAGGAGAAGCTCATCGACTTCCTGCGGGAGCGGCTCCAGGACAAGACCCTGTCGGACCATTACAGCCCGTCGCAGATCATCACCATCCTGGAAACCCTCCGCGACGATGTCCTCACCATCGGCTTTGCCCGTCGTTTCGCCACGTATAAGCGCGCTACGCTGTTGTTCCGTGACCTGGACCGCCTGGACAAGATCGTGAACAATCCCGCCCAGCCCGTGCAGTTCCTCTTTGCCGGTAAGGCCCATCCGGCCGATAAGGCAGGTCAGGACCTCATCAAGCAGATTGTGGACATCTCCAAGGATCCCCGTTTCATCGGCAAGATTGTATTTGTGCCCGGTTATGACATCACGCTGGCCAAGCGCATGGTCCAGGGCGTGGACGTGTGGATGAACAATCCTACCCGTCCGCAGGAGGCTTCCGGTACGTCCGGTGAAAAGGCCGCCATGAACGGCACCATGCACTTCTCCGTGCTGGACGGCTGGTGGGTGGAAGGTTATAAGGAAGGCGCCGGCTGGGCCCTGCCCATTGAACAGGCCTACGACGACAACAACTTCCAGAACGAACTGGACGCTGCCACCATCTACCAGATCCTGGAGAACGACATTGCCCCGGCCTATTACAACGTAGACCGCACCACGGGCCGCAGCTCCGAGTGGATTGGCTACATCAAGAATACCATCGCGCAGGTGGCCTGCAACTTCACCACCAACCGTATGCTCACGGACTACATCAACCAGTACTACGCGCCGCAGGCCAAGGGTGCTGCCGCCATGGTGGCCGATGACTTCAAGAAGGCCCGCGAACTGGCTGCCTGGAAGAACCACGTGCGCCGCGAATGGGAGAATGTGGTGCAGCTTTCCCGCACCCAGCCCGCCACCACGTACGACATTTCCCAGTCGCAGCCGTATCACGCAGAGGTGGAACTCCAGCTGGGTTCCCTGGTGCCCGAAGAAGTGGGCGTGGAGGCGGTCTTCGCCCAGACCGATACCCGCGGCAAGCTGCATATCATGGATGTGCAGGAATGCAAGCTGGACAGCTTCAAGGATGGCGTTGCCAAGTACAGCGTGGATGTGATCCCTGAAAAGACCGGTGCCTACCAGGTAGGAGCCCGCGTATTCGCCAAGAATGCCCTCCTGCAGCACCGCCAGAGCTTTGAGTGCGTAAAGTGGCTGTAGTCACTACCGGATTTTTTGACGGTGTCCATCTGGGGCACCGTCATGTGCTTGAGACAGTGGTCTCCGCTGCCCGTGAAAGGGGAGAGGAGGCCATTGTGGTCACATTCTGGCCGCATCCCAGAACGGTATTGCAGCAGGATGCCCGGGAGTTTAGGCTCCTGACGTCCCTGGAGGAGAAGAAGGCGTTGTTGGCCGAAGCCGGCATAGACCGCGTGGAGGTATTGCCTTTTACGCGGGAATTCGCCGCCCTAAAGGCCGAAGAATACCTCCAGCTCCTCCGCACCCGCTTTGCCGCCACGCTCATTGTCATGGGCTATGACAACCATATTGGCAGTGACCGGAAAACGGCAAAAGAACTCTGTGATGTTGATGTTCTGAAAGTTGATGCATTAGAAAATTATTTTTCGCAAGGCTTTGCGAAATACCAATTTTCTAATGCTGTTACAAGACCCGGGACAGAAGAAAATTATTTTTTGCAAAGCTTTGCAAAAAACCAATTTTCTTCGGCCCATTCTGAGCATCTTTCCTGTCATTCTGAGCATTCTTACTGTCATTCTGAGCATTCTTACTGTCATTCTGAGCATTCTTACTGTCATTCTGAGCGAAGCGAAGAATCTCCGGGCACCATATCTTCAACCAAAATCCGTCTGGCACTGGAGGAGGGGAGGATTCAGGAGGCGAATGAGATGTTAGGGTACAGTTATGGACTGTATGGCGTGGTGGTGGCGGGGAACCGGATGGGCCGGACCATCGGCTTTCCTACGGCCAATATGCACTTGTACGAGCCGTTGAAGCTGGTGCCGGGGAATGGGGTGTATGCCGTGGAGGTGGAGGTGCTGGGGGCCAAGTATAAAGGTATGTGCAATATTGGTACAAGGCCCACGGTGGGGGGCACCACCCGCACCATTGAGACGCACATCCTGGACTTTGAGCAGGACATCTATGGGCTCCCTATGCGGCTTCGTTTCCTGCGCCGCATTCGCGACGAGCGGAAATTCCCGTCCCTGGAGGCGCTCCGGGCGCAATTACTGGAAGACCGGCAGCAAATCCGGACCCAAACCGTGCTTTAACTATTTGAAGCACATTTGGCTATTTGTGTGGCCGATAATGTGCTTCACACGGGGGTGCACACCTAGTCTCAGGCGCGTTTTCAGCCTCTCCGGAACCAAACCGTGCTTTAAAAACTTAAAGCACACTGCCGGAGGTATATTCTGGAATAATTGACAAAAACGGTTGGTGATTGTGACATTTGTGGTTAGTGACAGCCTCGGCGAGTGGTAAGAGGTCAATCTCTGGGCGACTAATGAAGCTATAGGCGTACAAGGTTGGTTTTTTATTTGCCAGCCTTGTATAGAGAATCCTCATTCTAGTGCACTGTAAAGCGGTTTTTGTGTACAAGGCTGGCCGTAAAAAAGCCAGCCTTGTACACTCGGACAGCTTTTAGCGTTCTTTGCGGGCGGCCCAGACTTTGGGGGTGAAGCCGGAGATACGCTTGAAGGTGCTGTTGAAGGAGGAGGCGCTAAGGAAGCCGCTGGCGTGGGCAATCTCTTCCTGGGAGGCATTGGGATGGGAGCGGATATATTGCTGCGCATAGTCTACGCGCAGGATGTTCAGCAGTTCCGGGAATCCCAGCTTATAATACTGGTTCACCATCTTGGAGACATAAGTTTTATTGGTATGCAGCCGTTCCGCTACATCTGAAAGGGTGAGGGACGGCTGCAGGAATAATTGTTCGTCCATCATGAGCCGACGGAAACGGGAAGCCAGGCTGCCTTTGTCACGGGAGAGAGAAACCACGTTGTTCATCACGGCCATTGCCAGGGAAGGGGAGGTGTCTCTGGGGGCATTGGGAGCCGGAGCTGCTTTTTGGGAGCCAATTCGGGAGAGGACGCGGGTAAGGGAGTCTCCGTTCAGGTAAGGAGTCATTTCCGTAATGATTTCCTCTGCTACGGCAGACCGGGTTTCGGGCGTAAAGTTAAAGCGCAAGGCCGTTGCTATATCCCCCAGCGAGAAGAATTCCACTGCGCCGAACAGCGCAAAGAAGCCGAAGAAGAAATAAAACAGGCTCTGTATGATCATCAGGGTGAGGGACCAGGCGAGGGAGTTGTGGAACAGACGCCCGTGGACGAAAAGCTTGAGGCAGGTGATAACCACAATGCCGATGGCCATAAAGATCTGCAGTTCCAGCACGCGGATTTTTTCCCCCTGGAACAGGAAACGGTGCAGGTGTTTGGGCGTCATCTGGATCTGGAAGCCCAGCCACGTGCAATGTGCGACTATATAGACCGCCTCCAGCAACAGGATAGCACGGAAAATAAGGACTGTACATATATAATATATGTGCTCGAGGAAGTCCAGGTACAACTGGGTTCCTTCGTGCATTCCACTATGATAACGGTGCAAAAAAGCCTCCGTTTTATCCAGTCCCATAATACCGGTGAGCAAGACGGATGAGGTGAGCGTAATGGCGGGTAAAATTATCCAGAGTAAATACTGAGGCTTATAGGTAAAGGGCCGATACAGGCGGGAAAAATACAGGCAACAAAGCGGGATGATGAACGGTGCGGCGAACTGCACCACGATATGGGCCAGGGCGTCGTACCGCAGGATGGGGTGTCCCACAACATCTGCCACCATAGTTAAGGCCAGAGAAAGGAAGAAAAGGACCAGGATCCGGAAGGTTTGCGTATGGGATGCCAAGAGCCAGTGCATAGTAATGGCAAACAGGCATATGATGGCCGGAATAACCAGTAGCGGCGTTAAATCCATAGAAAATACTCGAAAAATATATGTTGCAAAATTACAAAAAAATTTGAACACCCAAATAAATGCCATTCATAAAAGAGAAATTCTTTTTAATAAATTAAATTTTATCAATTATCAAAAGAGAAAAATTTCTATACTACTGAAAATCATTAACTTAAGCCAAATTGGGCGAAAATATTAATCATTTAGCCGCCTTATTTTGGCATCGGACGACCCCTCAAAATACCCCCCCCGTGTGTTTTTATTATGAAACATCAATCAAGAATCAGAAAAAGTTGTTGAAAATATATAAATAAAAATTTTGAAGATTAAAATTTGGAATCTATCTTTGTTCTCAATTGCGTATCAAAATACACTTAACCGTTACTTAACTCTCTTATAATGAGCAAGTTAGTAAACAACAACACCTTTTCCTTCGTAGTGGCCTCCAAGGCCGCGGCGTTGTTGTTGTGCCTGTTTGCGTCTTGCTTTTTTATGCGCGCGCAAGAATATCGCGCGGTAAAAGACACCGTGGCTAAAGCGGACACCGTGAAGGTGGATACCCTTACAATCCGTAAGCCGCTTCTGGGTGTCAGCACCAATGCTTTGTACGATCTGGCCATCACCCCCAATGTGGCAGTGGAGTATCCCTTCGGCAAGAACAAGGATTGGAGTGTGCTTTTGGATTACACCTTCCCCTGGTGGGTCAACCGCGCCAACGATATGGCCTGGCAAATCCTGAAACTGGACGTAGGTGCCAGAAAGTATTTCCGGAAGAAGAGCAATAAGGACGTCCTCACCGGATTCTTCGTGGGGCTGGACCTGGGTGCTGGTTATTATGACATCGAGCCCAAGCATAAGGGCTGGCAGGGAGAGTTCCAGACGGCCGGCGTTGAAGGCGGCTATGCCTGGACCATCGGCAAGAAAAAGAATTGGCGTATGCAGGCTTTTGCCGCCGTGGGTTGGATGGGCACGCATTATCGCTATTATGTGGGCAATGACACGGATACCCGCCTGATGTACAAATACAGCGGGCGTTTCAACTGGATTGGTCCCACCAAGGTAGGGGTCAGTTTCCAGTATATCATCCACACCAAGAAGAAACAGGAGCAGAAAATGAAGAAATGAGGAAATTCACCCTCATATTGCTGTTCGCGATGACGTTGGTAGCTTGCCAGCGCCGTCCCCTGTTTTATGCCGCACGGGAGAGCGTGGAGGTGATGGTGAAGGTGGTCTGGAAGGTGTCTGTGTATCCGGATGGCATGAAGCCAAGCGGCATTACGCTCTTCTATTTCCGCAACGGGGAGTATTATATGCAGCAGACCACGGCCAATGTGGATTCCTGCGCCGTTCAGTTGGAGCCGGGCCGTTACCGCCTGTATATGATCACCCAGAGTCCGGAGGAATACGGAAATCTGGAGTTTGATAATCTCACAGACTTTGACAAAGCATCCGTGACCGCTGTTGAAACCAAAGCAAACTGGTATACCCGGGCCGATGGTGAGGAGTTGATTGTGAATCCTGAGATGATGGCTGCCGGTGTGTCGGACGAGTTTGAAGTAACGGAAGCTATGGTGGACGAATATCAGCACCGTATGCAGGAACAAATGTTCACCAAGGCAGACGATTCCGGCGCCATTGTGAATTACATTACCATCCGGGTGCCCATTTACCCCAAGAGCATTGTCTCGCAGTATTGGGTCACCATTTATTCGGACAATGTAGATGTGCTCAAGGCAGTCCGTGCCAGTACTTCGGGTATGGCCAAGACGTATGAACTTACCCGGGATGTTACCGCGGCCGGTGAAGCAACGCAGCTCATCACGCAGTGGAGCGTAACCACGGATGACCCTGAAAAAAGAATCGGGCATTTGGACGGGCGCATAACCACCTTCGGTTTCCCCAACGGTGAGGTACCCAGCGTTATGCGTGACTCTACGCTGAATGTGGCGGCGCTGATGATTGACAGCGAAACCGTGGAGAATTATGTGTTTAACGTAGGTGATAAGATTACCAGTGAAACACCTCCGCTAGGGTACAGGGCGTTGTATCGCCTCATTTTTGGGAGCGTGACGGCGCCCGCCATTCATCCGCCGGATGTAGCGCCGGTTGGGGGTGAAGGAGGATTTGATGCTTCAGTTGAAGATTGGGAAAATATTGATGTGGATATTTTAATGTAAACTGAGATAAACAATTAATTTTTAACCATTTATTGCGATGAAAAAGTTTTATTTGATTGCTGCTGCAGCAGCTGCCGTTCTGGTCGCGGGATGCGCCAAGAACGAGGTGATTCAGACCCAGGGCCCCGGCGATGCCGTGAGTTTTGGTGTGTACATTCCTAAGACTGTGACCAAGGCTGGAACAGCAGGTGAGATGACGACTACTACACTCCAAACTACTGGTTTCGGTGTGTTTGCATCTGCCACAACTGGTGTATATGCGGGGGCCGGAACTATGAACTTTATGTATAACCAGCTTGTGAGTTATTCTACCTCTACATGGGGCTATACCCCCGTCAAGTATTGGCCGAATCAGATTCAATCTGGTAATACCGATTCGCAGCCTGCTACGGCTTTCGCTGCAGATTACGTAAGTTTCTTTGCATATGCACCATATGTTGCAGATCCCTCTTCTGATGCCACTTACGGCATAACAGCATTCACAGCTAATTCTGCCACTGGAGACCCTAAGGTAACCTACAAAGTGTCTGACGATCTCACAAAATCCGTAGATCTTTTATGGGGCGTTTATAAAAATACGTCCGATGTTGATGCGAACGGAGAATGGACAACTGTCGCTAGCACCACGAATACGCTTTATGCGGGGAAAGCCTATAAAGACCTTCAGAAGCCTGCATTGAATACTCCGATTCACTTCTATTTTTATCATGCCCTTTCGCAACTCCGGCTTACAGCCCAAGCTGCCTATAATCAAGTTGCTGCAGGCGGTACTGCCAAAGATGGTGTCAAGATTACTATTAGTAAAGTGCAGGTGACCGTTCCTGGGATGTATACGCAGGCTGATCTTAATTTGAATAATACGACGAAGCGTACTCCTCTTTGGGTTAATGAATCAGGTAGCTCAGATTTGGTGTTGACTGTGGAGGGTGAGAATCTTAATGCTGCTATTAAGGATGGTGGTGCGAAACTTGCTTCCTCACAACCCGATGGTGTTGTTGGTGGATCCGCTACGAATGTTATTACTGGCGGTAAGTATTTTACGATTATTCCTAAGAGCGGCAGTGTTAATGTAACCGTAAAGATTTGGTATTATGTTACTACCGACGATAATAAACTCGCGTTGGGTTACAGTCGTGTTGAAAATGTTATCGAAAAGAGTTTGACTTTCGCATCAGGTTTTGCTGGAAACACAAGGAATACGATCAATATGATTCTGGGTATCGGAGAGGTAAAGCTTGAGGCGACTGTTGAAGATTGGACCGAATCCGAAGAAAAGGACATTAACCTCCCTATTAATAATAATTAATCTTTTTTATCCATCCGGGCCTGACCGCCCGGGTGGGTACCACGTTATGAAAAAGGCAACGACATACAGCTTCTTCGCTTCGCTTAGGATGGCCATTCTGGCGCAAGAACGAAGTCGTTGCCCATGAGGAAGACCCCTGGACCGCGCTCACCGGTGACCAGCCCATCACCTTCACTTCGGTCACTTCCGGGCCGGCCACTAAGACCACATCCCCGTTGCCCACCGGCACTACCTTTGGCGTCTTCGCTTCCTTCCAACAGGGCGAAATCGGCAGCGGTACACCCGCCAGCGGGAGCGCTGCTTCCTTTACCCCCAATTACATGTACAACGAAGACGTACATTACAACGCGGGGCCTTCCTACAGTTATGCCCCCATCAAATACTGGCCCAACAACCAGGAAAACACCATCTCCTTCTGGGCTTACAGCCCTTACACCACAGATACGGAAGGTTTCCTGAAGATTCATGGAACCGGAACGGATTACAGCAACACCTCTACCTGTATCCCCGACATCCATTTCACCTCGGACGGTAAAACCGACCTGATGGTGACCCATCTGGACGAATCGGCCCCTTATGTGGTGAAAGACCTCTCCAAACCCGCGGTGTCCGGAACCGTGGACCTGCTTTTCCATCACCTGCTTTCCCGTGTAGTTTTTCACTTTGTGAAGGTGGAGGACGATGAAGATGTCTATGAAGTGCGGATAACGAATGTGAGCATCCAAGGTATCTATCTGACGGCCGATCATCCCGGCGATCCCAGCGGCTCATGGTCAGACTGGAGTAACTCCGGCAGCCTGCCCGTGTATGCCGATCTCACCCCTGATGATCTCACGGACAATTTGGTAGTGCCCAAGGCTCCTGGCACCAGTGCTGAAACTGATTCCGACCGGGCGGTGATGCCCATCCCTCAGACTCTCACGGAAAGAGATAATGCTGCAATCGTCATCTCTTATGCGGTATTTTCCACCAGCGACGGAAGTCTCTTAAATTCCAAACAAGGTGTGTTTCCCATCCACGGGCTTCATGATGGCTGGGTGCATCCCGCCGGTTGGGACCAGAATTACCAGTACACCTATAATGTAAGCATCAAACCTACCTCTGGTGGAAATCCTATCGTCTTCAGCGCCAGCATATCGCCATGGAGTGATGAGAACGACCCGGATAACTACGGCTATATACCCATTGTCCAGTAATGTCTGTACGGAACATCATATCGGCGCTCCTCTCGGTTACACTCCTATTATGTGGAGGGTGTGCGCGTGTGCCCGTGCCGGACAAGACAGATAGCCAGGTCATCGGCTTCAGCGCTGTTTCAATGGTGCTCACATCGGAAACCAAAACGGCTGTATTTAAAGAGGGCGGTGAATTCGCACAGAACGACAAATTCGACGTTTACGGCCGCAAAAACGATCACTCCAATCCGCCTATTTTTGATGGTACCGATGTCCAGATGACCACTAAAACGCCGGAAGTCTGGAGTTATACTCCTCTCAAGTACTGGGAATGGGAAAACGTCAGCGACTATTATGATTTCTTAGGCGTATACCCCATTGGGAAGTCTTCAAGAATGGATATTTCCGGGGCCCTGGCCGTGAAAGCAGACTATGATATCTACGAGTCTCCGGACAATTTTGACCTCATGATGGCGGGTATGCGACGCAAGGGTAATTTAAGTGAAATACAACGTCTGGCCGTAGTTCCCCTGCAGTTTGTTCACCGGCTCTGTGCCGTGCGTGTTATTGTGACCAACGTTTCTAAAACGGCCGATGTGAAATTGCAGCACTACTGCTTCCGGGACGTTATTTATAAGGGCTCGGCCAAGCTTTCTATTGATGCCATGGACCAGCCGGAGCATGTCTGGATCAATACGCTTAGGAATCACGCCTATACTGATATCCGGAAAGTCACAGTGAACCAGACGTATAAAAACAAGTTGGAGCAGCCCGTTGCTGCAGACCGGACATATGTGGGCAATTTTGATTTCTTTATCCCGGGAGACCTTTCTGAAACCAGTAACGGATCTTCCGACGAAGACTACATGCCGCACTTAATTCTAAAGTATTCCCATACGATTGGTGATGTGACCACCAATGATGCCGCCGTGGAGATTCTTCTCAAAGATGTTTTGAGAGAAAATGGCACCCCCATCAATACCTGGGAAGCAGGCATAAAATATACCTATCATGTTACCATCCGTGTAGATGGTGGCGTTCTGGTGAAACTGTACACCACATACTGGGACGATGTAACGGCTGAAACCCCCGGTCTGCTAATTCATTAGAAGAATCATGCTGAAACGTCTCGCATATTGCTTTGCAACCCTGTTTGTCCTCTTCTCCTGTACCCGGGAGCAAGTGGAAAAGAAGGGAGAGGGGACTGTTTCCCTCCACTTTTTCACGGACGGGATGCAGGCCACCAAGGCAGAGACCACCCTTACTTATGCGGAGATGGTTGCCGACGGTAGCGCTATAGCCTATACCGGTACCGGCCCCTATGTTCTGGATTTGGTAATTTTGGTTTTTGACAGCGAGGGAGACCTTGTCACGACGTTCCCGGACGGCCACGAGACCGGGAACCCGGAGACTTTTAAGAGGGGCACTGTAGTGCTTGAAGATGACGAACTGAAATCTTTTACCCGGACGGAAGCGGAGGTAAACTTCACGCTTCCTGCGGGAAACTATACCGTGTATGCTTTTGCCAACACTGCTGGATGGGATGGAAGCAAATGGCGCTTGACAGGGCAAGGAGAGTCGCAATCTGCCAGTGATTATCTCCAGAACCTCACTGCCCAAAGTGCGGTGGATGCTTTAACCTTCCAAAGCTTGGACGGAACACCGCTTCGCCCGCACAGGAGTTATATGGACGACGACGATTATACCATTACCTGCATGCCGCTTTCGGCCAAAGGATCTTTGGAGGTTGTCGAAAGTGGCAACGGTGAAGTGTCAATGCCGCTCAAGCGCTGCGTAGCCAAAGTAACGGCCATCATTAAAAACCAGACGGGCGATGCATTGACGCTTTATGATTATCAACACGTAGTGCACGGCATGTTCCCCGAAACGGGCTATCTGGTGCAACACAACCCCGACTATGCCGATGCCACGCCTGGCAATCTTACGGCTAATCCGGGCTTCGCTGTCCCTATTGGTGTAAACGCGTCTATGCCCTACTCCTGGTATGTGTTCCCCAGCAGTGCGCCGGGTGGAACCTATACCATTGACATCCAGTTTACGTTGGATGACTTATTGCCGGAGGAAGATCGGCCCCAATACAGTTATACAAATCTTCCTATTACCAACTGGCGCGCTGTGAGCATCCCGTCCCTGGAAAGGAACCAGCATATTACTGTAACCACGCGGGTGAGCCTCGGCCTTACCGTCTCCTTTAACTTCGCAGTGTCCGAATGGGTTCAGTATGATGAGTACGTACAATTTGAATAGATAATGTTCAAGAGAATCGCATATATTGTTCTTTTTCTGTTGTTGGCCGTTTCATGCAGTCGAATAATGGAACCTGAGGCGCCTCAGGGAACTAATGTTCCCAATGGTTTGCCTATAACGCTTTATATCCCCTTTGGTTCCACTGAAATGCTGGACGTGGACGTTCAGACCAAGGCCGAGGCGGCGGGTGCTGACGAAACGCGGGTGCACGACCTGTATGTGATGATCTTCAGCAATCGTGACAAGGTTGATGATGCTGAAAGGGAACTCTATGATAGCCCCCGTAAGGTTTACGGCCGATACTTCTCCTATGAGCATATTAATACGGACCTGGATGCGCTGAATGCCGACCCCAACGAAAGCTGGTACGTAAAAAACAAAAACTTGAGTGGTTCCATAGCAGAAACAACCGGGGCTGTAAAGATTTCTACGGAAACTTGTGATGACGCCATTCTGGTGGTAATTGCCAACGTTTCCAATTCCGTAACCAACCTAGACGGAGAGGACGCATTGGATCGCTTGAATGCTGTGCGGCACTTGAAAGAACTTCAGTCCATAGAGGTCCGCTTGGAGCAGGATGTGGTAAACCGTAAGGATCTCTTCTTGATGACCGGTTCGCTGGGAAAAGAAGGAGATCCTGAGAATCCCGGTTCACGGGACGTGTTTAATACGGCGAATTTCCGCTGGAATAAAGAGGAGCCAAACGAGACGGAATACAACGAAACATACCACGTGGACTTGACCCCCATAGACGCCAAGGTCAAGTTCCGGGTGGAGGTGGACACGTACAATATCAGCGACGTTAGGCCTGTGTATTGGCAGGTGTTCAATACCCCGGACCGCTGCTATCTGGACTCCAGCTGGGAAGACGAAGCCCCTCCCACAAGTACCCGTTATTTTGACTCCCAGCAATACTATTTTGAGGGGACGGAGAAAGATGGCGATCACACCTATTATACCTTCTGCTTCTATATTCTTGAAAACCGCTTTGCTGCTACCAAGAACGCAACGAAGTATTACCAGCGGGAAAAGCAGAAAAAGACAGATACCCAGGAAGGGGGCTATGGTGGCCCCTCCGACCCTAATTTAGGTGACCATTTCGTAAGCAACGGTGACTGGGAATATGCACCGGCGAATGCGGCTTATGTGAAGTTCGATATGGTTCTACAGCTCACGACAGAAGGACTGCAAAGCTACAGGGATGTGGACCCGAGCATCACCATTAACAAAGCGCTTACCTCCGATGCCATTTTCACCGTCCATCTAGGCAATTTCTCGTCCAGCGGCAAGCCAGACGGTTATGATGGATTCAATGATTACCGCACAGAGCGCGGCAATTTTTACACCTATAATATAAAGGTAATTAATACATCCAGTATTTTTGCCGAAGTGCACAGTGACGATGAGAGGCAGGCAGGGCAGGAAGGTTACCTCCTTTTGACCGATGCAGAAATTATCAACGCCGACTGTCATTACGAATACCATCAGATAGAGTTTAAGTATCGGCCCGGTATGACCCAGGACAAGTTCTCCTGGTATGTGAAAACGCCCTTCGGGGACGGTGGCCCTGCCATTAACCCTCATAATTTGGGTGGGGGCAAGTTTTCCTATGACTATTATGCAGACGGGGAAATCTATTATCTGGATGGAGATACGGAGCACGCAAACCCGAAAACGGCCCCGAAATTGGACTACAAATGGGCCATGTTCGGTGTGAACAAAATAGAGGATGGTATATATACCACCAAGCGCCATAAATATCCCGGCATCGGCCGTTACGACAAAAACTGGCATCCTGGAAAACCGGTGGGAGAAAATATTCCTCACGAAGACCCGGACAGGCCGGATTTGATGGACATCACCCAGCTCATCGAGTATATCTTTGCCGAAACCGAAAAGGAAACGGCGCACGAAGAAAATGATTTCATCTCGGACGATGGCGTAAAGACCCCTGTCATCCGTGTCACGGCGTTCATCGACGAATATTACTATGAGAAACATCCGCTGGAGAACCCGGAGACCGCTAAAGCCGATCCTTCACTCTGGCGACAGTTTATCAACGCGGCCCCGCGTGAGATGCACATTCTCTCGGATGCCCAGTCCAGCCGGGACAGGGCCAGCGACCTCATCCTTTCCAGTCACTCCATTATCCAACAGTCTATCCAGACTATATATAACACCCATGCAACCAGTCTCACTACTCTCTGGGGGACGGAACACATGGATGAAATGCGGCAGAAGTATGGAGCGTTGGATCCTGTAAATGACCAAGGTTGGCCCTATTGGCCAGGCAGCACGGGAACTACAGAATCTGGCAATAGACGATCCGGCAATTATAACTCTGCTGAAGGAAGATGGAATGGAAGGTTGAATTCGGGCTATATCTGGGATTTTTGCAAACAAGACGGCACGGAATTGTCTAATCGGCAATGGGAGACCTATTTGAAATACGATGTGGACAATAGTATTCCCGAGATGCGAGGAGATGGAGGGGGGGCTCCTAAAACACCTTATAATGACTCGTACAGTTATGAGGGTATGGCTTTTTCTTGCCTGAGTCGCAACCGTGATAACAACGGTGACGGAGTTGTGGATCGCAACGAGGTGCGCTGGTATCTGGCTGCTTGTAACCAATTGGCCGGATTGTGGATTGGTAATGAATCCCTCTCCATCAACGCACGGTTATACCAGCCAGCCAAGAACCAGTGGCGGGCCCATATCATTTCCAGTACAGGACAAATGGTGAGTTGGGCTGAGGAGGGCGGTGGCGCAACGCCTTATCAATGGGATTATGATTATGGCGCTCGCTTTGTCTGGGACTCTATAGAAAAAGCTGCCAAGGGCCAGAGCGTGAGATGCCTCAGGAATATCGGTACATTTAATGATGGCGGAACCATCAAAGACATCAGTGAGGCACCCTATACCCAGGAAATTGATCCTTATTTTGATCTTACGGCTAACGAGGATGGTTCCTATACCTTTACTTTCGACAGGCTCAATCCCAAATCGTTACGGGAACTCTCGGAGGGGGAATTGCCTTACCACGACCAGTTCAGCTCAAACAACTGCATATATCTGGAATTCGATACGCAAAGACCCAGAGACAATGTGGGCGAAAAGGAGTCCGATGCTTTTTCAATCAAACTTGAAAACATCAACAACGAAGTTACGAAGTTGGGGCGGAATCCGTATTGTCCGCCGGGATATCGTTTTCCCAACCAGAGTGAAATGCTCCTGATGACATTGTATCTACCGCTCTCCTATTTTACCACAGACTACAATAATGGAGGTAGTTACTCCAATACGGCATTGCCCACCCGTACCTATTACGACAGGGGGTGGTTCCGAGATCAAACCCGTGACTACAGTGCAATGAGTGATGCTGATAAAACAAAGGAGTTCAATAAGGTTGGGTGGTGCTTTAGAGGCGAGAAACAGAGTAATCTCGCCAAGGGTACGGATATCGCGCATTCTCGCTGCGTAAAGGATAATTCGTCGATGCACGGTTTTATCGATGGCGGTATCCTCATGGAATCGGACGATGTTTGTCCTGGCGACCCTGTACCCCTTACTTTCAGTTTCTTCTCTTCCGGTGCCGCTTTTGTTTCGGCGCTGTTGGAGCTTTGCTATACGGACGGCGATGGTTCGTATCACGCAGACGCCATTACGGTGGCTGAGCCTCCGACAGGGCTGCAATATCTTTCCACCCAGACGGTGAATATCCCTTCCTTAGCGGCCATGGGTTTGAGCGTAGAAGATTTGGATACGGACAAGAAGAATTTGAAGTTCCGGATAACGCTCCGTAATGCTCTCATGTCCAAAACATTCGAGCACAATATCACGTTGGCTTCGCACTTGACCGATTGCTCTGTTTCTTTGCCTGGTGTGGCCGATCCCGACAAGGGAATGCCCATACACGTGAATATCGGTAACAGAAACGGCAAGTCTAAGATTCACGACATTACTGTTCATTACAAAGCATCCTCCGATGGAAGCTGGAATACCCACGAACTTGTAGCCCACGACCACGACTATACCTGGTCCGGAGACGTGTACCTAAGGGATATCATCGGTGAAGATGCATGGGCCACTGAGGCCAATCGCTACAAGGAATACCAGTTCTATGTCACGGCTAGTTCTAACGACGGAACCACCTATGTTTCCGAGACACTGTCTCAGGAATTGGTGCGGCTAAATTACACCCCGAATCCGGTACCGGATGGCGGTTGGACGAATATCTCCCAGTGCCAGACTACCTGGTATAACGATATTACTGATCTTAATTTCTCCACTGGCGACAGCATCGAGGTGGATATGGATCTAACGAAGTGCCGGTATAAATACCTGGAAGGTAATGCCGATAAAGATCTTGGGCAGGACAATCTTATCGGTTTCAGCTACGGCGGTGATGTTGGCAGTATCACTAATGCTGTGATTTGGTATTATCCTTCCGTGCAAAATCTCGTAAACAGTGATAATCCAGAAGACTGGGGTTGGATTCGTTCCCGTGTACATGCAGGGCAGTGGAACGCATATACGCCGACCGAAGGCCTTCTTGACCATATGAACATAATCCTTGATAAAGATGGGCTCATTCGTGACGGAAAGCGTTTCACTCACAGCTGGAGCAAGTGGACTGAAGTCAAAGCCGGACTGGCCAATGCTTCAACCGTTCAGATTGGTTCCACGGAAGGTAAACACAAGTCCCGCGCCACCTATAATTATATTCGCGTGGTGCGTGACGTGGATGATGCCGTCACCCCTCAACCCCGCCCCTAGCAACAAGTTATTAATACAAAGTTGACCACAAGAAATCGATTGCACCAAACCGTGCAATCGATTTCTTTCAAAGGCGTGCCTTTGGAGACCAGATTCCGTGCAATCCCCCTTGCTACTCCCTTGCTACTCCCTATCTACCCCTTGCGATCGGCCGGAATCAATCAGAAAGGATATTCATCAACTCGGTGTTAAACCAGATGAATTCCTTGCCAACTTTTTCCTTGCCGAGCAATCCCAGCGATTCAAGTTCGGTCAAATACTTCTTGGCCGTGTTAATACTCTTGATCTTATCCGAAAGGAGATTCTTCGGCCTTATGTAAGGTTGTTCAAATAACTTGGGAAGATTCATTCTGGCAACCGGCAGTTTGTTGTCCATCATGATTTGTCGGGTCTTTTCCATTAAGGACTTGATGCGCAAAATCTTGTCCGTGGTGTATTCCGCTGTTTGGGAAACGGCGTCCAACATATATAGAATCCAGGGTTTCCATAGCAATGTTCCTGTTATACTATTGAGCCGGTAGTAATACTCATCTTTATTCTGAAGGATGTAGGCACTCAGATACAGGATGGGCAAATCCAGCAATTGCTTTTGTATCAGGTACAGGATACATAGGATTCTTCCGGTACGGCCGTTACCGTCCCGGAAAGGATGGATGGCTTCGAACTGATAGTGGGCCATGGCCATTTTCAGCAGCGGATCAATGGAAAACTTGACATCGTCATTCAAAAATTCCAGAAGATCGGCCATCTTCTTTTCCACCACACCCTTTCCCCTGGGGGGAGTGTAAACGGTTTCTGCTACCAGAGAGCCCCAGCCTCTTTTCTTGATGACAACCTCGGCCTGATAAGGGCGGATCCCGTCATGGGTGCGTTTGACCTCGCGGTAAACGTCTATTACGGTTTCCATTGTCATGGATTTGCCGGCTACTATGTCATTATATCCTTTCCATAGAGCTTCCCGATAGTGAAGTATTTCTTTGGCAGGACCTTCCAGATAATCATCTTCCTGATAGGACAGGGTGCGGTAAAGTTCGTCATCCGTGGTGAAAATATTCTCGATAGCGCTACTGGCTTTGGCCTCACGCAGGGCAATGGTATTCACAAAGATGGACTGGTTGGGAAGCGTGGACGCAAGCCCCTTCAACTCTGCCAGGCGGCGGCTGGCCAGCGTGAGCTTATTCACAACATCATCATCCTGATACAGGACTGTTGCCGGGGGTAGCGGTGGCAGTTGATTGTAGGGTATGTTACGGTCATATTTTTCCATTGTATTGATCGTTTTTCTTTCAAGTGTCAAAAATAGCAAAAATTTGACAGAAACAAAAGAATCTGTCAAAAACTGGCTACACTCATCTCGCGTACGATCCTTTGTACGGCCAGAAGAATCTTCCGGGTAGTTTTTTCTCCCGGGAATGCCGTACCACTCTTATAAGCTCGCATCCTACTCTCGTTTATACCTGCGTAGGATGCGAATTTGCTTACGTTAAAGAAGTCAAAGTAGTTAAAGAAGGAGGGAATATCGTATTTGAATTCCACATTCACTGCTTCAAACACGGGGACATTGTCAAATCCGTCCTTCCGGGCATTCTCAATGGCTTCCTGGATACTGCGAAGAAAATCTTGTTTGGCTTCCTCTACGTTCTCCCCATATCCGCCGAAACAATCCCGGCCGATGGTGTCCTCTGAATAGATACTGTATAATCCGTCTGAGCTCCGCTCTACGATGGCTGTTACTTTCATCTTGAATAGTTTAAATTCCTGCCGCTTTTTTGATACTGTTTAGCGTGCCGGTGGCAATTTCCTTACTCTGGTGACGTGGTACCCTGAAACGTTTATCTGTGAGGGGTGAATACCATTCGTCGTGCCCACCCATATTCGTTACCTCGGCACGCAGAGCGCGTAGAATGCCGTTTTTCCCCCGAGGCGGCAAGACGATTTGTATATCTCTATCTCTGGACAGTCTCGGGGATCCTAGTCAGTACTACTTGCATACCCATTGCGGCGACAATCCGGTAAAAGGACGAAACAGTAGGTACGGTACGCCCGTGCTCAATTTTAGAGATGTATGCCTTGTCTGCTCCGATGCGGTCGGCAAGTTCCGATTGGGTGAGCCCTGCTGCTTTTCGGGCATTCTTGAGGATATCGGCATTGTATTCCTCCCAGGCCCGGTCTTCTACGGCTTTCCAGGATTCAGAGCCTATTGGCCCGTATTGCTCTACTAAATGAGCAGTAATATCGTAGTAATCACCCGTTTTGCTTTTCTTCATAGTACTGCTTTTTTAAGTTGATAGCCTTTTCTATTTCCGTTCTTGGAGTTTTCCGGGATTTCTTGACAAAGCAATTGAACAGAATTACCAGTTGATCCCCGTCAATAATGAACAACAGGCGCAACTCCTTGTTAGGCACTGTAATCCTAAGTTCATAGATGCCCTCCTCCAATAGTTTGATAAAATGGTTGGGCATGCGATTCTCCGAATGCATTAGGACCAGCACTTTATCAACCTTTTCTTTTTCTTTTTGTGATAACGATTCGTAGAAGTCTTTAAAGTACTCCTTATACGCAATAATCTGTTTCACGAGGCAAATATAATGAAAGTTGTACACTTGCACAACATTTTTGGATGATGAAGAAACATCCGGTTGTACATCTTACAGCGAACTTCGCCAGAAACAACGGCAATTCCAAGCATCGTAAAAAACATTCCTGAAAATATTCGTGTTTTTTACGATTTGGGACTGCCGATGTAACTTTGTATATTAATCTTTTCATTATGGTATACGGTTACATCAGGGTGAGCACCGACAGTCAGTCGGTGCAGAATCAGCGTTTCGAAATTGAGAAATTCTGCCATGTGTCGCCGCAGACGCTGTCTCGCTGGATTCGGCGGAATCTCCAATAGATGTTAAGACGCATTGAGTGCCATTTTTCGTTGAGATTCTAACGTTTCTTGAAGTGTAAGATACAGTTAACATATTTGGTGATTTTTGGTGGATTATTGTATTTTAATCATCAAATATGTATATTTGCGACATGATAAATGAAGAGCAAATACAGGACTATTACGAGCTTTCAAACGGTGAGGTGGCGGCTCAGATTGGAGAGCGATTCCGCGCACTGCGCAGTGCTCTGGGCTTGACGCAGAAGCAGGTGGCAGAGCAAAGCGGTGTTTCGGTGATGACTATCGTCCGTTTTGAAAAAGGGCAGGGCAATGCTATCCGCCTAAACAACTTGATTGCCCTCATGAGAGCCATACAGCGGCTGGATGACATAGTGGAACTTGTCCCTGAAATGCCGCCAAGCCTTTACCATAAAACGCGCAAGAGATGAAAGAGAACATAGTGAGTGTCCGCCTTTGGGGACGGGAAATAGCCAAACTGGAGTGGCGTGGAGGATACAAGCAGAAGTTCGGAAAGCTGGGTTCCATTGTGTCCTTTCACCCGGATTACGTGTCTTATGGATGGGATTTGGATCCTATCGGCCCGTATAACCATTCCATATATATGGTGCAGCAGGGATTATCGGACTGGTGCCCGGCGAAAGAGTATGAAGGGCTACCCAGGTTTTTGTCGGGATCGCTTCCAGACGATTGGGGCAATGCCGTGTTTGCGGCGTGGATAGACAGCAAACAGATCCGTCATAGTGACATCACCGCTGTAGATAAACTGGCCTTTATCGGCAAACGCGGCATGGGTGCTCTGGAGTTTGAGCCGGCGCTTTACGAGGGAACCTCACCGGAAAATACCATTGTCCTGCAGGAGTTGTATGAGTTGTCGCAGCAGATCCAAAAAAGCAGGGAGGGCATATCCGTGGATCTGAGTGCGAATCCAGGATTGAGCGACCTGATGGCTGTAGGTATGAGCGCTGGCGGAATGCATCCAAAAGCTATCGTGGCTATCAACTGGGCCAGCGGAGAGGTTAGGTCTGGCCAGTTCCTGCTTCCGGATGACTTTACTCAATACATCTTGAAATTCCACGATTCCGCCATATGGCCTACTGCCGAGGTGGAATACATCTTCTATAAGATGGCCGTTAAATGCGGTATCGTCATGGAGAAGTGCAGGCTTCTCCCCATTGAAGGGAAGAATCATTTCCTGACGGAAAGATTCGATAGAAAAGAGGGCGGGAAGTTACATACCGCTACGCTCCAGGCCTTGAATGGAGAAACAGTCTCCTATGAACAAATGTTGAGAGTCTGCAGAAAAATGAAGCTTCCATACAAAGACAACGAACAGATATTCAGGCGGGCGGCGTTCAATTATCTTGCGGGAGTCTGTGATGACCATGACAAGAATACCTCTTTCATCCTGTCGCAGGATGGTGACTGGCACCTGGCCCCGGCATATGATGTGACTTTTACTGTAAACTTCATGAACAGGTTCATTGGAGACCGCCATGCCATGACCCTGTCCGGGCAAAACCGAAAGGTTAGTAGAGATGAACTACTTTCTTTTGCAGAGGCCGGAGACATCAAAAACGCTGCTATTATCCTGCAGGAAATATCTGATGACGTAAGTGCCTTCGAAAGCCTTGCCTCAGAATTGAAACTGGAGACTCCTGTTATCAACATGATTTCCTCACATATCAGGAGCCACTCTATACTATAGGTGTTAAGCCTGATGTGAGAGACAAGTAATATACGGCAGGTTGCATCCACGGCTCGCCGTGGCCGATGGCCGAAGGGCGGCTAAGGGTTAGGCGTCCATTTGGCGTAGAGGTGCAGGCCGGTGGTAAGGTAAGCAAATTCAGCAGGGAACAGGCGGGAACATGCGTAAAAAATACTATCTTTGCCATTAACGTATGGAAAAGATAGTTTCTACCCTTAATGATATCATTTGGAATCCGGCGCTGGTGGTGCTGCTGCTGGTGGTGGGTTTGTACTTTTCCGTACGCACGCGTCTGGTGCAGGTGCGCCGGTTCGGGCTCATGCTCCGTTCCCTCTTCAGCAAGAAGGCCAGCAGCGCCAACGGCATTTCCTCGTTCGAGGCGTTCTGCATCGCCCTTTCGGGCCGCGTGGGCACCGGCAACATTGTGGGTGTGGCCACGGCCATCGCTTTCGGCGGGCCGGGTGCAGTGTTCTGGATGTGGGTGGTGGCGTTCTTCGGCGCCTCCACGGCGTTTGTGGAGTCCACCCTGGCGCAGATATACAAGTTCCCGCACAAGAGCGGCTTCCGCGGAGGCCCGTTCTGTTTCATTGAACAGGGCCTGGGCAAGCGGTGGCTGGGCGTTGTCTTTGCCGCCATTACGCTCATCAGCTGCGGCTTCTTCCTGGTTACGGTGCAGTCCAACGGCGCCTCCATGGCCATGAAGAATTCCTTCCCGGTGCCGGCGCTGGCAACGGGTATCGGCCTGGCCGTGCTCCTGGGCATCGTGGTCATTGGCGGCGTGCAGCGCATTGCCAAGGTGGCTTCCATCGTGACGCCGTTCATGGCCTTGGGCTATATCCTGCTGTCCCTGGTGGTGGTGGCGTTCCATATCCAGGATGTGCCGGCGGTGTTCGCGTCCATCTTTACCAACGCCTTCGGTATTCAGCCGGTGGCGGGCGGGATCATCGGCACCACCATTGCCATGGGCGTGAAGCGGGGCATCTTCTCCAACGAGGCAGGGCAGGGAACCGGCGCTATTGTATCGGCCTCGGCCGATGTGGACCATCCCGCCCAGCAGGGCCTGGCGCAGGCGTTCTCCGTGTATGTGGACACCTTGCTGGTGTGCACCGCCACGGCCCTGATGATCCTGACCTCGGGTACCTATAATATCCTGGACGCCAACGGCAATATGTTGCTGGCCAAGGCCCCCGAACTGGGAAACAACTATGCCGGCTTCACCCAGAGTGCCGTGGATTCGGTGTTTGCGGGTTTCGGCAGCGAGTTTGTGTCGGTGGCCATGATCTTCTTCACCTACACTACCATCATGGCCTATTATTTCTACGCCGAATCCAGCATCATGTACCTATTTAAAGGTAAGGAGAATAAAAAGGAACAGCTTATTATCAGGATTTTGCAGGTGGTGCTGCTTAGCGCCGTGATATTTGGCGCCATCCACGAAGCCGACCTTGTGTGGAAACTGGGCGACATTGGAGTAGGACTCATGGCATGGGTAACGGTGGTGAGTATCATTTTCCTGAGCCCCAAGGCGTTTGCTTCCCTCAAAGATTTTGAAGCGCAGGTGAAGGAAAAACGGAAATAATTTCTTACCTTTGCATCACATCAAAAGCGCGACGGCCGGTTAGCGGTCGTCGGCTGTTTTTTTGACAAACAAAACAGACAACCATATGGCAATTGAAATGATGACTCAGGCCGGCCTTGACAAACTCAAGAAAGAGCTGGCCGATGCCCTGGCCCAGCGGCCGGTTATTTCCGCGGCCATTGCGGAAGCCCGTGAGAAGGGAGATTTGTCGGAGAATGCAGAGTACGACGCCGCGCGCGATGCGCAGGGTCTGTTGGAGGTGAAGATCGCCCGCCTGAAAGAGAAGGTGGCCAACGCCCGCGTAATCGATGAGAGCAAGTTGTCGGCAGATACCGTGCAGCTCCTGTCCAAGGTGAAGGTGAAGAACCTGGCCAACAAGATGGCTATGAACTTCCAGATTGTGCCGGAAAGCGAGGCCGATTTCTCCAAGGGCCTGCTGGCCGCCACCACGCCCATCGCCAAGGCCCTGATCGGCCATAAGAAGGGCGAAACCGTAGAGGCCAAAGTGCCCAGCGGCGTGATGAAATTCGAAATCCTGGATATTTCCCTGTAGCCATGGCAACCATCTTTACCAAAATCGCCAAGGGCGAAATTCCGTCCTACAAGTGCGCCGAAAACGAAGATTTCTACGCTTTTCTGGATATTGCACCGCTGGCCAAGGGGCATACCCTGGTCATTCCCAAGAACGTGGAAGACGACTATCTCTTCCACCTGGACGGCGAAACCTACCAGAACCTCTGGGCTTTTGCCAGCAAGGTGGCCAAGGCCGTGAAGGAGGCCGTTCCCTGCAAGCGCGTGGGCGTGGCTGTTCTGGGTATGGAAGTGCCCCACACGCACATCCACCTGATCCCGCTCCAGACGGAAGGGGATATGGATTTCCGCAAACCCAAACTGCAGCTGGATCCCGCCGAAATGCAGGACATCGCCAGCCGAATCTTTGCCGCGTATGAAAAACTTTAGCCGCTTTATTGCTGCCGTGGGCCTGCTGGCCCTGGTGCTTTCCTGCGGGAAGAATACCCGTATTGCCGGCAACTTGCACGAGGGCGCCGGAGAGGAAGTGATTGTGAAGCTCCTGGACGTGAACCGTTTCCAGGTGCTGGATACTGTTAAGGTAAACGAAGCCGGAAACTTCAGCTACCAGCTGGATATTGAGGAAGGGAAGCCTGAATTCATCTACCTGTTCCACGGTAATCGGCAAATTGCCTCCCTGCTGCTCCAGAAGGGAGACCAGGTGAAGGTGCTCACGGACACGCTGGGCACGTATACCGTAGAAGGTTCTGAGGAATCGCTCAAACTGCAGCAGGTGGAAAACGAGTACAACGCCTTTATGAAGGATTTCCGGCAGCTGATGGACCAGGAAGACCAGGGCCCTGCCGTTTCCCGCCGTTATGTGGCGTATTACCGTGACCGCCTGGCTTATGTAGTGGGGAATTCCCATTCCCTTACCGTGGTGCCGGTGCTGTTCCAGCAGGTAACGCCCAATATGGCGGTGTTCAGCCAGCCCACGGACGGCATCCTCATGCGCAACATCTGCGATTCCCTCAAGACCGTGTATCCGGAGTCCCGGTACGTGAAGGCCCTGGAGAAGGAAGCCAACCGCCGCCTGTCCCTGCTGGATGTGAACAACCGCCTCAAGGATGCGAAGGAAGTTGGGTACATTGACATCAACCTGCCCGGCATCGACGGCAAGAACGTGCAGCTTAGCGAATCCCTCAAGAAGGTTACCATGGTGTACTTCTGGTCCTCCACCGCCGCCGGTCAGAAAATGTTCAACCTGGACGCCCTGACGCCCATCTATGAGCAGTACAAGGACAAAGGTTTCGAGATTTACGCCGTTTCGCTGGATGCCGATAAATCGGCCTGGGCCGCGGCCGTGCGCAACCAGGCGCTTCCCTGGGTGAATGTCTGTGACACCCGCGGGGCGCAGTCGCCCTATGTGGTTTCTTACGGTATCGGCAGCCTGCCCATGGCGTGGTTCATCGTGGACGGCACGGTGGATCAGGACGCCAAGGTGCGCGATGCCGCCACTCTCAAGGAGTATCTTCGCCGGAAACTGTAATGATCCTCTGTATTGAAACTTCAACGGCAGTCCTGTCCGTGGCCCTGGCCCGGGACGGGGCTGTTGTTTGTGAACGGGTGTGCACGGAGCCCCGCTCGCAGGCGGCCCTCACTGCGCCGCTGGTGAAGGAGGTGCTCTCCGATGCCGGTATCACGGCAGGGGCGTGCGACGCAGTTTGCGTGAGCGCCGGTCCGGGCTCCTATACGGGCCTTCGCGTGGGCGTGTCCACGGCCAAGGGCCTGGCCTTCGGCGCCGGCATCCCCCTCCTGTCCATGGGCACGCTGGATATCCTGGTTGAGGGGGTTGAGGAAACCCCTGCCTTTATCGTTCCTATGATCGATGCCCGGCGTATGGAGGTGTACACGGCCGTTTATTCGGCCGGGGGAGACCGCCTCACGGAGGTGGAGGCGCGGGTCATCGGCCCGGATGCCTTTGCCGAATACCTGGAGCAGGGGGAGGTGCTGTTTGTGGGCGACGGCGCGCTCAAGTGCCAAGAGGTGATCACGCATCCCAACGCGCGCTTCCGGGAGGCTTTCCCGCTGGCGCGGCACATGGCCCGGCGGGCGCAAGAAGATTTTGACGCCGGGAAGTTCCAGGATGTAGCGTATTTCGAACCCTTTTATTTAAAGGATTTCATCGCTACGGTTTCCAAGAAGAGTCTTTGGTAGATTAAGCAATGGCTGACGCTGCGGTATCGGGTGCCAGCCATTGTTTCAGATAGGGGAATACAACATTGCCCAGGTCTTTCAGGTAACCGTACAGGACGGACTCCTCCAGGATGGGGCTCTTGACCAGGCCGAAACGCAGGTTCAGGTTTTCGAAGACCACGGCCAGCAGGCCCAGGACCAGGGCGGTGACGGCCAGCGCGAAGACCAGCCCCAGCGCTTTGTTCAGCCAGCCCAGCGTGGCCATTTCCACGATCTTGGTGGTGAGTTTGGCCAGCAGGATCACAGCCAGGATGGTAACTACCAGGACCAGCGAAAAGCCCAGGACGGGAACGATTTTCTCCGAAACCGTGACGTATTGCTGCAGGAGCTGGCCGGCTTGCTGGCAGAAGCGGAAGGCCAGCCAGATGGCCAGCACCACGCCTGCCAGCGAAATGCCCTGCTCCAGAAAGCCTTTGGTGAGCCCGCGGATGATTCCGGGGACAAAGAGCAGGAGGATGACGATGTCTAAAGTGTTCATCTTGTTAATCCCACTTTAATTGATTACCTTTGTAGACTAAAAATCTGTACAAAATTAGATAAAAAATATGACATTCAAAGAATACAAGGGGCTGGATTTGACGGAAACCGGACGGGAAATCCTGGACCGGTGGAAGCGGAACCACGCTTTTGAAAAGTCGCTGGAACTCCGCGAGGGGGCCCCTTCGTTCATCTTCTTCGAGGGTCCGCCCAGTGCCAACGGCATGCCGGGCATCCATCACGTCATGGCCCGTTCCATCAAGGACGCCATCTGCCGGTACAAGACCCAGACGGGTTATCAGGTGCGGCGCCGCGCGGGCTGGGATACCCACGGCCTTCCGGTAGAACTGGGTGTAGAGAAGAAACTGGGCATCACCAAGGCCGATATCGGCACCAAGGTAACTGTAGAGGAATACAACGCCACCTGCCGCCGGGAGGTGATGAAATATACCAAGGAGTGGGTCACGCTCACGGAGCGCATTGGCTATTGGGTAGATATGGAAGATCCCTATATCACCTACGACAACCGCTATATCGAGACTCTGTGGTACCTGCTCAAGGATATTTACAAGAAGGGTCTGCTGTATAAGGGCTATACCATCCAGCCGTATTCTCCCACGGACGGTACGGGTCTCAGTTCGCACGAATTGAACCAGCCCGGCTGCTACCGGGATGTGAGTGACACCACCGCCACGGTACAGTTTGAGGTGATTAAGGACGGCGTTTCCCAGCCGCTGTACGGCACGTATGTGTTCCCGGTCCAATTCCTGGCCTGGACCACCACGCCCTGGACGCTTCCGTCCAATACCGCCCTGTGCGTAGGGCCGGAAATCGAGTACGTCCGCGTCCTGTCCCTGAATCCCTACACCGGAGATCCCGCCATCTATGTTTTGGCCAAGGATTTGGTGAACACCTGGTTCAACCCCAAAGGAGAGAATGTGCCCCTGGAGACGTACCAGAAGGGGGATAAAGTGGTGCCCTGGAAGCTCCTGAACGGCAGTTTCAAGGGTTCGGAGCTGGTGGGCATCCGCTATCGGCAGCTCATCCCATGGTTCAAGCCAGACGGAGACGCCTTCCGCGTCATTGCCGGAGACTATGTCACCACCAGTGAGGGTACCGGCATCGTGCACATCGCGCCCACGTTTGGCGCAGACGATAAACGCGTGGCTGCGGCGGCCGGTATCGGCGCCATTATGCCGCTGGACAAGGCCGGTAACCCGCAGGCCCAGGTGGACCGCCAGGGCCGCTTCATGCGCCTGGAAGATATGGATCCCGCCTATGCCGCCACGGTGGACGCTTCGTACGCCCCGTATTCCGGCCGATATGTGAAGGCCGGGTACAAAAAATACTTCGAAAAGGAGGATGAGGAAGGCACGCTGGACATAGACCTTTGCGTGATGATGAAGGCCAATGGCCGCGCCTTCAAGGTGCAGAAGCACGTGCACAGCTATCCGCACAGCTGGCGCACAGACCTTCCCGTGCTGTATTATCCGCTGGACAGCTGGTTCATCAAGGCATCGGCCGTGAAGGACCAGATGGTGGCCCTGAACAAGGAAATCGTCTGGAAGCCCGCTTCCACCGGCACCGGCCGTTTCGGCCAGTGGCTGGAGAATATCCAGGACTGGAACCTGCCGGGAACTCTTCGAAGAGATTGAAAAGGCGGTGGCCGCCGGCGTGATGCCTTCCAACCCGCTGAAGGACAAGGGCTTCAACCCGGCCGATATGAGCCTGGAGAATTACAATAAGATTGATCTGCATCGGCCTTATGTGGACAGTATTTACCTGGTGTCCTCCGATGGCCGCAAGATGGTGCGCGAGGCAGACCTTATAGATGTCTGGTTCGACTCCGGCGCCATGCCGTATGCCCAGGAAGGCCTGCGCGGCCTGAATACCCCGGGTTTCGGCGCCACGGCAGATTTCATCGCCGAAGGCGTGGACCAGACCCGCGGCTGGTTCTACACCCTGCACGCCATCCATACCATGGTTTCCGGAACGCCCGCGTTCAAACGCGTGATTTCCAATGGCTTGGTGTTGGACAAGAACGGCAACAAGATGTCCAAGCGCCTGGGCAACGCGGTAGATCCGTTCTGGGCCCTGGACACTTATGGGGCCGATGCCCTCCGCTGGTACATGCTCACCAACGCAGATCCCTGGGACAACCTCAAGTTCGACGAAGGCGGCGTGGCCGATGTCCGCCGCAAGTTCTTCGGCACGCTCTATAACACGTACGCTTTCTTTGCCCGCTATGCCAATATTGATGGCTGGCAGATTCCCGGTCAAGCCGGGAATGACGGTGTCGTCATGCCCGACCCTGATCGGGCATCTCTCACCGAACTGGACCGCTGGATCATTTCCCGTCTCAATACGGTGATCCGGGACGTGCGGGCCGCGTACGAAGACTACGATATCAAGAGCGCCGGGCGCATCCTGGAAACTTTCGTCTGCGACGATGTCTCCAACTGGTACGTGCGCCTGAACCGCGCCCGTTTCTGGGCCGGTGAAATGACGCCGGACAAGCAGGCCGCTTACCAGACCCTGTACCAGGTGCTGGTGGATGTGGCCATCCTGGCCGCTCCCATCGCCCCGTTCTATATGGAGCAGCTCTATCTGGATCTGGTTCCGGGCGCAGACTCCGTGCACTACGTGGCCATGCCGCAGGCCGATGTAAGCGTCATCGACGCGGAGCAGGAGGAGCGCATGGCGCTGGCGCAGCAGGCTACTTCGCTGGTGCTGGCCCTTCGCAAGAAGGTGAACATCCCGGTGCGGCAGCCGCTGCAGAAGGTAATGATTCCCGTGATCTCGGAGAAGGTGCGGGCTGCGCTGGAGGCCGTGAAGGGCATTATCCTGGGCGAAATCAACGTGAAGGAAATGGAGTTCATCTCCGACACTTCCGGCTTTATGACCCTGAAGATCAAGCCCAATTTCAAGGTGTTGGGCAAAACATACGGTGCGCGGATGAAGGAGATTGCCGCTGCTTTCGGCACGCTGGAGCAGCCCGTGATCGCCGCCATCCAGAAGGCCGAATCGGCCGGTGAAACCTACACGCTGTCCCTCCCGGGCGGTGATGTAGTGCTGAACCCCGGCGATTATGCCATCTCGTCGGAGGATGTTCCCGGCTGGCTGGTGGCCTCCGAAGGCACCCTGACGGTGGCCCTGGACGTGGAGGTGACGCCGGAACTTCGCTGCGAAGGCCTGGCCCGCGAACTGGTGAACCGCATCCAGAACCTGCGCAAGGCCTCCGGTTTCGAAGTGACGGACCGTATTGAAACGGCGGTGTATGCCGCAGACCCGGCCCTGGCCGACGCCTTGGCTGCCTTCGGCGATTATGTGAAGGCACAGACCCTGTCCCTTTCCATCGGCCTGTATCCCTTGGAGCAGGCTCCGGCCAATGCCGCAGAGGTGGAATGGACGGAAGGAAGCATTAAACTGAATGTAAAACGTATTTCTTAATAGAATGGAAGAAGTCAACAAAACCCGCTATTCTGACGAGGAACTCGAGGAATTCCGCGGCATTATCAACGAGATGTTGGAAAAAGCCCGTGCAGAGTATAACACCCTTCGCGAAGCCATGACGCACGCCGGTGGCAACGATATTCTGGACACGGCTCCTACTTTCAAGACGGTAGAGGACGACGGTGCCTTCCAGCTTTCCAAGGAGGAAGCCGGTGCGCTGGCCCAGCGTCAGTACAAGTTCATCCAGAACCTGGAAGCGGCCCTGGTGCGCATCGAGAACAAGACCTATGGCATCTGCCGCGTCACCGGCAAGCTCATCCCCAAGGAGCGCCTGCGCCTGGTGCCGCACGCCACCACTACGGTGGAAGGTAAGGCCATTCTGGAAAAGACCGGCCGTAAATAATGGCCCGGATCTCCAAAGGGTCCCGCCTGCTTCTACTGGGCGTCTTGTTGGTTGTCATTGACCAGGTGATTAAGATCCTGGTCAAGACCCACATGACCCTGGGGGAGAGCATTCCCGTGCTGGGGAACTGGTTCCAGCTGCTCTTTGTGGAGAACAAGGGTATGGCTTTCGGTATGGCCTGGGGCGGCGTAGTGGGCAAGTATATGCTCACGGTCTTCCGGCTGGTGCTGTTCGGCTTCCTGTGCTGGTGGATTTCCCAATTGCTGAAACGGGAGAAGCCTGTCCCCACTGGCGTGCTGGTGGGCCTTACGCTCATCACGGCGGGGGCTTTGGGCAATATCTTCGACTGCCTCTTCTACGGACTCATTTTCAGTGAGTCCACCTACACCACGGTAGCCACGCTGGGCTCTTACGCCCCCTTCATGCAGGGCAAGGTGGTGGATATGTTCTATTTCCCGCTCTGGACCTGGCCGGACTGGGTTCCCGGCCTGGGCGGGCACATCTTCTTCGAACCCGTCTTCAATTTCGCCGACAGTTGTGTTACCGTTGGCGCCTTCTATCTGATTCTCTTCCAGTGGCGCTTCTTCGCTAAGGATTAGCGTTTGTCCCCGTGGCAGTTAAGTAGCTGATAATCAGTGTTTTATAGAGTAGTCCTCGTTCGATTTTTGAACGAGGACTTTATGGTAAGTTGCTGTGGGTGAGGGAGTTAGCTGTCACGATGGGGCCGGAGTTAGGGCCGATAGGGGAAAAGGGTGGCGGGGAGGTGGAAATCGGGTTCGGGGGTGCGGGGATCCAGGAGGGTGTACCACTGGATGTCGCCGGAGGGGAGGGCATCGGCCCGGAAGAGGCCCATCAGGACGGTGCCGTCGGGTTGTAGCACGCCCAGCTCACGCAGATAATCCAGGCCGAAGGAGGCGTCTACGCGGTAGCCGGCAGGAGACAAGTATCCGGCAGGGAACACATTACCGGCGGTGGCCACCCGGCCGTTCCAGTCAAAGTTGAACTGGCGGTAGTAGGCGTTCTTGTAATCCATCACTTTGCCGGAGGGGTCCACCTCAAAGCCGTAGTAGCAGGCCATCTGAGGGTCACAACTCAGGAAGATTTCGATGCGGTCGCTGTTGTCTACGCTGCGTTCGGTGTTTCCGGAAGTGAGGGTGAGCGTGGAATCCGGCACCTGGAAATGGAAATTCAGCGTCTTGCCATTCGAACAAACCGAAACTTGTGTGGCGTCGGTAAGCTTGTCCCAGGGATCGCTCAGGCCCTGGAAATGCCGGAAGGAGCGGAGGAGGGAGCCGTATTCTTCGATGGGGGCGGTGGAGGGGAAGCGCTGGAAGTATTCGGCATCCATATAGACCGCGAAGGAGGTTACGTTGCGGAGGCCGTAGCGGGCGTAGGTGGCCAGGTCACTGCTGCAGACTTCCGGATGCCAGGGCAGTTCCACGGCGGGGCGTTTCCATCGGCTGAAAAGGGAGGCGTCCACCCAGTATTCCAGCACCACGGCATCGGCCGCGTCGAACACTTCCAGATTGGCTTCCAGCCAGCGCAGGTTGTCTCCGTTGGTGACGGGATACCCGCGCGGGCACAGGGCGTCTTCCTCCGTGAGCGGCACGTCCCAGGAACGGTAGATGGGGGCGAATTCCAGGAAAATACCTTCGTCGGGCTTCACTTTCACGGGCGGATCCATAAAATGGGAGTAGGCCAGATGGGCCAGCCGCGCATCGGGGTCCACTTCCCGGATGGCCCGGAGCATACGGTTCTCCACAATGAGCGCCTGCTCGCTGGGGGAGTACGGCCGGCACAGGGGGCAGTAGCACACCGGGGCGTTATCGTCCAGCCAGAAATAGTAGCGGTGGTTGCCGGGCCGAAGGGCTTCCGCCAGGCGGGCGGCGTTGGCGGCGATGATGGAGAGGGCCTTCTCCGAGTGCACGCAGCAGTTGAAATCGGCCGTGCGCACGCCTGAGGTGTCCATTCGGAAGAGTTCGGGATCCTGGCCGAAAAGCTCCCGCGGGAGCAGTTCCCCCATAGCGTGCAGCTGGTGCTCCACGGTGATGCCCCTCTCGCGGCAGGCGGCGGTGAAGGATCGGCCTTTGTCCGTGTCCAGAAAAGCCAGGACCTCGGACGGCGTGATGTGCGTGCCGATGGTGTTGATGCCGCTGCTGGCGGCCAGGGCGGGCCAGTCTATTTCGGCCAGCTCCTGGGTGGACAGCACGATACCGCGCATCTGCCACCAGCCGTCCTCTTTTGGAGTCCGGCCGCAGGCCAGCGCAAGAAGCCCGCAGAGCAGGAGTGCCGTGATTCTTCTCATGTTTTAGAGCTTTTCCTCAAAATTAGTAAAAATCCGTTAAAAGATGTAAATTTGGGAAACTAGTGACCCACGAATCATGAGAAAAGTATCTTTAATCATTACGGTGCTGCTGCTTTCGGCCCTGGGAGCCAAGGCGCAGTATATCCCTCCGGTGGAGGAGGAAGTGAAGGCCCGGCTGGCCGAGTGGCAGGATTTGAAATTCGGGATGTTCATCCATTGGGGCGCCTACAGTCAATGGGGCGTGATTGAGTCCTGGTCGCTGGCGCCCGACGATATCTCCTGG
>CACYHF010000014.1 GCA_902774155.1 uncultured Bacteroidia bacterium
GATCCATTCGTCGGTCTGGTTCAGCTCCTGATCGGCGCAGGCCTTACAGAAGATGGGATAAAGGTCTTCGGGTTTCAGCGGCTGCTTGGTGGCAGGATGAAGGAAAGGCAGGGGCTTGTTGGGCATCACAGCCTGGATGTTGAAATAATGAGTAGGAATCTCGCTCTCCGGGAGCATGTACTTTTTCTGTTTCATATCAGTTATATTTTGTAGTTAATTTTTGTTTCTTTTATTGTGGGCGGACGAAAACTTTTTTTACCCCACAAGGGGGAGCAAAAAAGTTTTGTCCGGCCCAGATTCACATTCCAGTATTAATAATTCACGTTCCTGTTATTAAAAAATAAGGCCTGCTGTAAGTCAGCAGGCCTTCTATACATATAACTACGGCTAAGCGACTTACAGGATTGAGCTGTAAGTGCGCCACCAGTTATTGTTGTTCTTTTAAAATTCCAAATTATTTTTTAAAATTTTGAAAGAAGTGCTTCTGTCCACTGGGCCGATGCGGTAACACAGTTGCCTTCCACCCAGGCGTTGATGGCGGTGGCGACGAACAGCAGTACGATGAAGGCGGCCACGATGATGCCAATCACTTTCAGGCGCTTCTGCCACTTCTTGTTGCTCCAGCCGATGGTCTGGAACATGCTCCAGAAACCGTGCTCCAGGTGCAGGAACAGGGCGATGAACCACACGATGTACAGGGCCACGACCCACCAGTTCTTGAAGGTGGCAATGAGCAGGTAATACGGATTCTCCGCCTCTGCGCCCATGAATTCCTGCAGCTGCATCTTGGCCCAGAAGTGGGTGAGATGGAAGCCCAGAAGGCCCAGGATGAGGATGCCCAGGACGGCCATGTTCTTGGCGCTCCAGCTGTCGTTCTTGGCCTTGGAGGCTACTTCGTAACGCTTGAGACCACCGCGCTTCTTCACATTCTCCCAGCTGAGCCAGATACCATACAGAATATGGATGATGAAGCCCAGGGCCAGGATGGGAACCATGATTTTGATGAGGGGGGAGGACATAAAGTCGCAGCCCAGCTGGAACCAACCGTCCCCGTGGGTATAGGGGAATTCATCCGGCATCACTTTGCCGAAACGTCCTTGCAGGGAGTCGATGACCGAGAAGAAATTGATGGTGCCGTGCAGGAGCAGGAAAATCACCAAAAAAGCGCCACTGACGCTCTGGATGAACTTCTTGCCGATGGAAGAGGTTAAAAAGTTAGCCATATAGGTAGTTTAGTTGTTGTTCAAGTACGCAAATATAACAATCTTTCTTGGAATTCTCCCACTATTTGGGTACTTTTGTTCAGAATATACCAAAACCATGTATAAACGCGTACTTCTCAAACTCTCGGGCGAAAGCCTGGGCGGCCCCGCCGGAAAGGGGCTGGACACCGCCTGGCTGGAAAAATATGCCAAGGAAGTGGCCACGGCGGCCAAAGCCGGCTTGCAAATCGCCATCGTGAACGGCGGCGGTAACATCTTCCGCGGCCTGCAGGGCGTGGGGAAAGGCTTCGACCGCGTGGACGGCGACAAAATGGGCATGCTGGCCACCGTCATCAACTCGCTGGCCCTGAAGATGTTCATCCAGGCCGAAGGCGTGGAAGCCGTGGTGTTCACCTCCACTCCCATGGAGCCCCACGCCAAGTACTACATGCGGGACGACGCCGTAGCCGTGCTGGAGCGCGGTGGCGTGGCCCTCATCGCCGGGGGTACCGGCAACCCCTTCTTTACCACGGACAGCGGCGCGGCCCTTCGCGCGCTGGAAATCGGCGCCGATGCCCTGCTCAAAGGCACCCGCGTAGACGGCGTCTATACCGCCGATCCTGAGAAAGATCCATCGGCCGTCAAGTACGAGGAACTCAGCTTCGACGAAGCCATCTCCAAACACCTGAAAGTCATGGACCAGACGGCCTATGCCCTCTGTGCCGACGGAAAAATGCCCGTCATCGTCTTCGATATGAATGCCACCGGCAACCTCACCAAACTCCTGAACGGAGAAAAAGTCGGAACGCTAGTACATCCTTAAAATAATCATTAACATTTGCATACCATGAAAGTCCAATCTGTTATCGGTTTTATCTTCGGCGCCGCCGTCGGTGCCTGCGCCGGCATCCTTTTCGCCCCTGAAAAAGGCGAAGAAACCCGCAAAAAACTTATGGAAGCCGCTTCCGAAGGCTACGACCAGGCCCGGGAAGGCTTCGACGAGTTTGCCCACGACGCCTCCGTGCGCTACCGTTATGCCCGCATCGAGGCCAACAAACTCAAGAAAACCCTCGCGGAACAGGGTGGCGAACTCAAGGAAGAAGCCCGCAAGGCCATCCTGGATCAGCTGGCCAAATTAGAAGCCGCCATCTCCAAGGACGAGGCCAAAGAAGAGACGGTCTAAGCCCTATTTCACCGACAAAGTTTTTTCCCGTAGCCTGGCCGATACTTCGGCTGGGTTATGGGATAATTAGTTATTGTGATTTCCTGCGCGTTTTGCTATCTTTGTGGATAGAGATTAATAGCCAAACTACATGAAGGTTCTTATCAGATTATCGGCACTGCTTTCGGCATTTTTGATCCTGTCGTCCGGCATGTGCAGTCCGGACAATCCGGAGCCGACACCCCAACCCAATCCAGTCACACCCACACCCAGTGTTGTGTCTGTATCTTCTGTCTCACTGAATAAGACAACTTTGACCCTCACCGAAGGGGAAAGTGAAGTGCTCAACGCCACGGTAAAACCGGACAACGCCACGGACAAGACGGTGGCCTGGAGCAGTTCAGATGCCAGTGTTGCCAAAGTTGAAAATGGCAAGGTAACTGCGGTCAAGGCCGGAACGGCCACCATCACCGCCAAGGCCGGCGACAAATCGGCCACCTGCACGGTAACGGTTAATAAGAAGGTTGTCGCTGTCACTTCCGTCACGCTGAACAAAACGGAACTGACGCTGACGGAAGGCGAAAGTGAAACGCTCACGGCGACGGTAAAACCGGACGACGCTACAGACAAGACCGTAACCTGGAGCACTTCAGACGCCAGTGTTGCCAAAGTGGAGAATGGAAAGGTAACGGCCATAAAAGAAGGCAAAGCTAGCATCACCGCAAAAGCGGGTGAAAAATCGGCCACCTGTGTTATTACGGTTATCCCGGATTCCATGTCGGGCGGACACGAAGGTACCGGCAAGGAACAGTGGGACTAGTAGAAATGGAGAATCCGTATGCGTAGATTATTCTATCTTGTTTTCGCACTGGTCCTGCTGACCGGTTGCATCCGGAACGAAGAAAGCACTCTTCCCTTCAATCCGGACGACGTGACATTCTATGCCACCAATGCCGATTTGGCCGAGACCAAGACCGTCCTGCAGGCCGACGGAACCATCCAATGGCTTCCCAAGGACGAAATCAATGTGTTTTATTCCCAAGGCGGATCGGCCAAGTTCGTATCGGGTAATACGGAAAAAGCTGCTCAGGTGGCCTTCAAGGGCGCACTCAAGGACTTTACATACAAGGATGGCGCTTCTTTCTGGGCGGTTTATCCCTATCGGGAGAGTCACACCTTCTCCGGAGAAGCCCTGACGGTCTCCTTGCCGGCGAACCAGGTGGCCGTGGCCGGTTCCTTTGCCGATGACCTGTTCGTATCCATTGCCCGGACAACCAACTTTAACCTGCAGTTTTACAACGTTTGCGGTGGTATTGAGTTCAGTGTTACGGAGCCCGGCGTGAAGACGGTTACATTCAAAGGAAACGGTGACGAGCCCCTTGCCGGTTCGGCAGACGTAAGCTTCGGTCAGGATGGAAAACCGGTCATTCTGAATGTGACGGAAGCCGCAACCTCCATTACCCTGACGACGCCGGACGGGAGTGCATTCCAAACAGGGGTCAAGTACTATATAGCCCTATGGCCTGCCACCCTTGAGAATGGATACAGGATTACACTCACCAAGGAAGACGGCACCTCTACCATAAAGAAATACAGCAAGTGGGGTGTGCTGGAAGACCTGGACAAGGGCCTTTCCTATGAGCATCGGGTACCGGATAACGAAATTTGGTACACAAGCACAGATGGGAAGATTATTGAGGGCTCCGGTGCGGTAGTTCCGCTTTCCAATACGTATGTCGATGGAAGAGGAATAATGGTCTTTAATGAACCTTTGACGAGTATTACTTGGGACTACTTTTATAATAGTGACAGATTGGAAACCGTGATGCTTCCTGAAAGTGTCACGGATATTGGGATGGTGGCGTTTGCCATGTCTACCAGCCTTATAACTATAGATATGCCGGGGGTTGTTCGAATAGATTATCAGGCTTTTGATTCCTCTGGCCTGTCGGGAGAACTCATTCTCCCAGACACTGTCGAAGAAATTGGCGGTTTCGCGTTCTTTAATTGTAAGGGTCTCCAACGTATTGTTCTTCCCGAAAAGGTCAAACGGCTGGGGGAGGGAGCATTTCTGGAGTCTGGTTTTAAGGAAATGATCGTGAAGCCTCTTACGCCACCAATAATTGAGAGTGATTATTATTCAATAGATATTAGAGATGGGTTGTGGGAACGAAATAGTCTTATTTATGTCCCGGAAGAATCCCTTGAAGCATATCAGTCAGCACGGATGTGGAGTGATTCCAAAGGTTTTATCACAACGGAAGGAAAGATGCCCAATGAATGTTTTTATGCTTCCACCGACTACTCACATGATGGAGAGGTCGTCTATCTTCAAACGGCTACGGTAGGAAATGGAGTGGATCTGATTTTCTTGGGAGATGGATATGTTGACCGTGATCTTGATTCGGGAGGGATATTCGAACAACGCGTTAAGACGGAAGTAGAATCGTTTTTTTCTTTTGAACCGTATAAATCCTTGCGTGACAGGTTTAATGTCGTTATGGTCAAATGTGTTTCCAAAAATGACGTATATTTTACCCCGTTTGGTGCAGAGCGATTGTTTACTTATGATAAAGCGTTTAATGCTTTCGATACTTATGAGGAGAGATGCGCGGAATACGCGAAACTCGTAACCCGTTCTGAAACAAAACCCATATTCGCTGCAGTCCTTATGAATAGGCAGTGCGACGTTGAGGCGGCATTTTGTAACAATCAATGGGATCTCGACAGGGCTTTTGCCTATTTTTCCGATAGGAGGAATTCAGGTGATGATGCGGTTGGAGCTCATGAACTAGGAGGTCATGGCATTGCCCGTCTTGCAGATGAATACATTGGATTCGGGATGGCATTCCCCGAAGAGGACCAAGCAAGGGAAGAGGATTTTTGGCGGCGAACAGGATGGGGGATCAATATTGATTTCTGTACGAATCCCGAGAAGGTCAAATGGGCTCATTTTCTGAAGGATACCAGATACCAAGATGAGGGTTTAGGTATATGGGAAGGCGGAATGGCGCGCCAATTTGGGGTATATCGCTGTTCCGAGGAGAGTGTTATGAATGGTACGGGTGGGTACGGAAGTGGCCCAAGCGGATACTCCAATTGGTTCAACGCCCCCAGCCGCGAGGCAATTTACAAAAAAATCATGAAGCTGTCGGAAGGCCCCGACTGGCAATATGATTACGAGACCTTTGCTGTATTTGACGCGCCTGGGCGAGAGCAGGCTGCAACAAAGTATCGCGAATGGCAGCAGGCCTATGAAGAATGGCGGAAGAATAATCCCAATGCTAAACCGGCATTGTCTTTTCCCGCAGCCAGGCCGATACTTCGGCCGGGAGACGGGAAGACAGGGTATTGTATACCCGCTGATTGTAGGCGTTGAGCCATTCCCGTTCATCGGCCGTGAGGAGCGACACTTCCAGGCAGGAGGTGTCGAAGTGGCAGAGCGTAAGGGTTTCGAAGCCCAGGAAGGAGCCGAACTCATTATCCCCTACCGGACGCACCAGCAGCAGGTTTTCGTGCCGGATTCCGTGCATCCCTTCGCGATACACGCCGGGTTCGTCCGATGTGATCATACCGGGCTCCAGCGGCTGGGTGTTGAAGTTCTGCCGGATATCGTGCGGCCCCTCATGTACGCCCAGGAAGAAACCTACGCCGTGCCCCGTTCCGTGGCCGAAATTGCGTTTATGCCGCCAAAGGGGCTCACGGGCCAGGGCGTCAATCTGGCAACCGGCCGTTCCGCGCGGGAACACCGCCATAGCCAGGCCGATATGTCCTCTTAATACCAAGGTATAGTCTTCCCGCTCCAGCGGCGTACAGGGCCCCAGTGGAACCGTACGCGTGATATCCGTAGTGCCGAACAGGTACTGGCCGCCGGAGTCCACCAGATACAGTCCGCGCGGCTCCAGCAAGGCCGACCCCGTCTTGGGTGTCACATAATGCGGCAAAGCCGCGGAGGGGCCATAGGCCGATATGGTCTCGAAGCTGTCGCCCCGGTAACCGGGGATGGCGGCGCGCAGCCGGCCCAGTTCACAAGCGGCCTCCCACTCGTTCACCTCTCCGGCATGACGTTCCACCCAGTATAGGAACTGCTCCATAACCAGGCCGTCTTCCAGGTGCGCTTCCCGCATACCGTCCAGTTCCACGCTGTTTTTCACGGCCTTGCGAAGAGCCACTGGCGAAGTGCACGGAATCACATCCGGGGCATCTTCGGCCTGCGTCAGCGCCTCCCACAGCGTGAGATTCAAGGCCGATGGTTCCACGCAGATCCGATCCACGCCATTCTCCTTCAGAGATGAGAGGGTGAACTCTATATCGGCATAGTCACAGATACTTACGCTGTCGGCGCCCAGCTCCAGGAAACTGTCGGCCGTCTCGGAATCCGGCTCCTCGAAAGCATCCTTGCGCACGAACCAGAAAGCGTCGTCCAGGGTGAGCAGGAAGTAGGAAATGACAAAAGGATTGTAGTCGATGTCGGAGCCCCGGACATTGAGCAGCCAGGCAATCTGGTCCAGGGAGGTGAGCAGGAAGGCATCGGCCCCCTGCTTTACCAGCCATTTGCGCAGCCAACGCAGGCGGACATCACGGCTTTCCCCCGTAAGGTCCTCCCCCAACGTGATGATGGGCGTGGAAGGAATGGCCGGACGCTCTTCCCAAAGGGCCGATAAAAGATCCGGAACCGAAGTCAAAACCGCCGAAGGAACAGCACCACGCAGCGTTTCGGCCGCCTCCAGCGTATAACACAGGCCATCCACGGCAATGACAGGTTCATCCATCTCCAGCGAGGCGATCCACTGCGGAATGGGAACCTGCTCCGGCACGCGTGTCTTGTGCAGTTCGATGCCCGTTCCATTTAACTGCCGTACGGCCTGGATGAAGTAGCGGGGATCCGTCCACAGGCCGGCATGGTCCCGGGTGACCACCAGGTCCCCGGCTTCTCCGGTAAAGCCGGACAGCCACTCCACCTGTTTCCAGCGGAGCGCCGGGTATTCACTTTCGTGCGGGTCACTTCCCGTCAGGATCACGATATCCCAGCCATTTTCGCGCATCAGGGCACGAAGCGCCGCTATCCGGTTTGCAAAAATATTTTCCATAGCTGCCTAGCATGTTATTTGCACAAATATAACTATATTTGTAGGAAATAAAAACCGTTAATACCATGACTGAAGATCCCCTCGAGAGAATAGAGCGTGAAGAACGCGAACGGAAAGAGAAAAAAGGTCCCCGCACCTTAATGACCATCCTGGCCGTTATCGCGCTGGTTCTGGCCGGCATTTTAGGCTATATGCTTTATCAGCGCAATGCCCTGGTCAAGGACCTGGAAAGCGAAAAAGCCGAACTGGCCCAGCAGATGGTCGCCCTTCAGGAAGACTTCAACACCCTGAACTCAGACTACGAAAACATCAATCACCAGCTGGACACCTCCCGTGAGCAAGTGGCCCTGCTCATCGAAAAACTGAGCAAGACGGAAGCCACCAACCGCGCCAAGATCCGCCAGTATGAAAAAGAACTGGGCACCCTGCGCGCCATTATGAAGGGCTACATTGTCCAGATTGACTCCCTGAACACCCTGAACAAGAAACTCACGGCCGATGCAGCAGAAGCCCGCCGCGAAGCTGCGGAAAGCCGCCGCGCCAACGAGCAGCTCACCGCCCAGGTGGAGAACCTGTCCTCGCAGGTGAACGCCGGCAAGATCCTCAAGGCCCGCGCCATCTCCCTGGTGGGCTATATGAGCAACGACAAACCCGGCGACCGCCACAGCCGCGTACGCTACATGGTGGCCAACCTCTCTCTGGTGGAGAACTCCCTGGCCGACAGAGGTCCCGTGCGGGTATATGTCCGCGTGAAGGATCCGGAGGGTCTCCTCCTCATCAACAACGAGTCCACGGAATTCATGGTGAACGGAGAGGTCCTGCAGGCCACCGCTTCCCGCGAAGTGGACTACGAAGGCAACGAGGTAGACCTTTCCATCTACATCAACGACACCGGCACCTTTAACAAGGGCGTGTACACGTTGGAAGTTTATACGGAAAAAGGCCTCCTGGGCCACGCTGAATGTATGCTCCGTTAATATGATCTACATTCACGTTCCTTTCTGCAAAAGTTTTTGCAACTACTGTGATTTCTACTCGGAAATCCCTGGTGCAGGTATGTTCGATTCGTACACGGACCAGGTGTGCGCAGAGATCCGCCGCCGTGCGGCAGAAATGGACGACAGCTTCAAAACCCTTTACTTCGGGGGCGGCACACCTTCTGTGCTGCCCCTGTCGCATCTGACCCGTATCCTGCTTACGCTGGAGGAATGCGGCCACGGCGGTCCCTATACGGAATTCACCATGGAAGTGAATCCGGAAGACCTGGTGGAGAAAGGACTGCCCTATGTGGAAAGCCTCCGGCAACTGGGAGTGAACCGTATGAGCCTGGGCATCCAGTCCTTCGACGACGAACTGCTGCACTGGATGAACCGCCGGCACAACGCCGAAGGCGCCAAAAAAGCCTTCCAGCTGGTGCGCCAGGCCGGTTTTGAGAACGTGAGCATAGACCTTATCTTCGGCCTGTCCAATCTGTCGGACGCCACCTGGGAAAGCACCATCGACCAGGCTATCGGCCTGGAGCCGGAACACATTTCCTGCTACCAGCTCACCGTGGAAGGAGACAGCGTGCTGGCCCATCGCCTGGAAAACGGCGAATATGAAGAGGCCTCGGAAGAGCTTTGCCACCGGCAGTACGACCTTCTGTGCAACAAGATGCGGGCAGCGGGTTTCCATCATTACGAGATTTCCAATTTCGCCCGGCCGGGATTCGAAGCCCAGCACAATGGCGGCTACTGGATGCGGCGGCCCTATGTGGGCCTGGGTCCTTCGGCCCATTCCTTCAGCGGAAGCAGCCGCAGCTGGAACGACGCAGTCCTGGACGGCTACACCCACACCAGCGAATCGCTCAGCGTAGAAGATGAGAAAATGGAAACCCTTATGCTGGCCTTACGCACGGCCAAGGGCATTGACGGCGAATTCCTGCTGGCCAACTGCAAGCGGGAAGATGTAGAACGGCTGCTCCGGGAGGGTGCCCTCCAGCAAGTGGGACGCCGCTACCGCATCCCGGAAGACCACTTCTTTGTATCCGACGAAATTATCCGAGAACTCGTATGACCTACTTAAGAAGAGCCCTGAAATATTTCCTGCAGATCACCCTTATCTTCGTGGTCATCATCGGCGCGCTTATGCTCACCGGCTTCGTGTCCAAGGACGTGGCCGTGGCCTTCCAGCACGGTTGGCGCTCCATCGGCTATATCTTCGCTCTCTTTGCCGTCATGAGCCTGGCCTATCCTTATTTCGGCTATGGCAAACGCACCATCCGCGCCCAGGGAGAACCGGCCGAACTCTGGCCCGAAGTGGACCGCGCCATGGAGCAGCGCGGCTATGTAAAATGTGCCGAACAGCCCGAAGGCGGCCGAAAATATCGGCTCAAAAGCGGCTTCAACCGCGCGGCCCGTCTCTGGGAAGACAGCATCACCCTCCAACCCGTGCTGGGCGGCTTCCAGGCCGAAGGTCTGGTACGGGATTTGTCACGCGTAGTAATGTCCATTGACCATCAACTCAACAGCTATGGCAACTGATACCCAGCAATTCAAAACCGTCGCCACCTTCAATGAGAGGGTAATGGCCGACATGTGCGTAGCCCTTCTGGGCGACAACGGCATCCCCGCCGCCGTCATCGGCGCCGACTCTTCCTATCCTTCCCTGGGTTTCGTAAGACCCATTGAAGTGAAAGTGAATGAAAACGATTACGAATTGGCTATGAGCATTTTGGCAGCTGCCGACAAGGCCGAATAAAACTCCTCGCCAAAAGCATCTGTAAGCGGCCCGCGGAGGAATTCGTACACCCGGATTCCTTCGCGGCGCCCTTTTTCATAGGCCTGAGCGCAGATATCCCAGCGATGCAGGTTCAGTCCTTTCCGGCCGCCTCCCAAATCTACCACGCGGATGGGATACAGACTGCAGGAAATGGGTTTCTTGAAGGAACACAGTCCTTTGTCAAACTGGCGTTCAATGGCACAAAAGCAGCTCCCGTCCTGAAAATGGCAGAAAGCGCATTCCTCGCTGCCGGTGACCAGCGGCGTTACCAGATCTCCGTCGCGGTCAATCTCGAAAAACCCCTTGGCCTGCACCGCTGCGCGGCCTTCGGGACGCATGAGCGGACTGAAAACCGGATAACACGTTTCAATGGGCTCCAACTCCTCTTCCTGCAGCGGGGCGCCGCTGTCGCCCACAATACAACATTTGCCCTTGCAGGCGGCATAATCACAGGCAAAGAACTCCAGGACCACATCCTCCGAGACCAGGATGTCGCCAATTTCTATGATGGTTCCGAAAGCGGACTTGCTCATGGTACGATGCATTCTACCCGGCCTCCTTCGGCCAGGGTGGCCAGGAACTCCTTCACCTGCTCTGCCGTAATGGCCTGGATATTCTCCTGATAACGGCTGGTTAGGTCTTTGTTCAGGGCATACCGGAACAGCTGCGTGGAAACGAATCCGCTGGAAGAAGCCAGCCGGTCCTTGTATTCGCCGCTCAGCTTGCTCTTCCACAGTGCCAGGTCCTTTGCCTCTACGGGCTTTGAGGCAGCTTCCCGAATGGCCGCCCGGATGGCCGTAAGCGCCCGCTGGGCCGATACCTCCGTCACATCGGCCGGCAAACCGGCCAGCGGGACAGGATGGCAGTGAATACATAGTTGGAAACGCTCCTGCGGATGCGCCATCTGGGTCAGATGCACTTCGCAAGTGAAGCCATAACCGGCCATACCCTGTGCCAGGAAGCGTTGCAGGGCCTCCACTCCCACTTGAGCTGTGTAGTAATGTTCGGCCGTAAGGGCATAAGCCGCATCCATCAGGATGTGGATACCCTTGTCTGATCCTTCTCCCTGCAGGCTCACGCTCCCGCTGTGGGGACTAAACTCCACCTGTTTCCGGGGGACGGTTCCTTTCAGCACCTGGAAGCCGCCCAGATAGCGGCACAGCATCTTTTTCACCATCTCCGTGCCCAGGTCTCCGGAAAGGATGAGCACGCCGTCGTTCATGCGGCAGAAGCGGTTCGCGTAATAAGCATCGAACTTCTCCCAGCTGTCCGGGGATAAGGCCTTCGGATTTTTATCCGTTGTATAGATATAGCCCGGTGTCAGCTGCGCCCTGAGCAAGGCTTCCCGCTCCGGCGAACGCAACTGTTCCTGCTGTCGATACATTTCAAACTCGGCGGAATTGGGAACGCGGTTGTTGGCTAATGCCAACAGGACTTTAAGCAGCAGGACGAACTGCGTGGACGGAGCGGAGCCCTCGATGGTAAGGTTGTGCAGGTCCACTTTCGTATCCATCCGGATGCCGTTGGCTTCCAGGACATCACGGAAATGCGCAGCACGACGTCCGCCCACATCGTACAAAGACAGCACGTCGCCGGCATAGCCGCCCTCTCCCTCCTGGAGATTGTCTATTTGCGCCAGGCCGCCGTTTAACTGCAAGGCATAGTGGAAAATACGGTTGCCGGGGACCTCCTTGTACACCACGCGCATGCCGTTGGTGAAGGTCCAGAGCGTACCGCCGGAAACGGATTCCTTTTTCTCGCTTTTAATTTTGACCTTGGGACATGTAACATTGAAACCCAGGGTGTCACTCCCCTGCCAGCTGTAGTCGTTGCCGCTGTCGATGACCGAGCCGTACAGATATGACAGATTATAGTAGAACAGTTCGTCGTCCTTGTCCAGGGTGTCCGGAGCCTGGGTGTACTCCAGGTTCAGGTTGGAGAGCTGCTCCAGCAAGGCCGAGGAAAAATTGTTGAACAGACGGGTTTCCGTGCTGTCGGGCAGGTTTTTCCGGGAAAAGAGGCGTACGGTTTCCGAATAAGGAGCCAGGTTGGCGCCGTACAGGAAATGCGCGATGCAGCGGGAAACCAATTCTCCGGGCTCCGGGGCCGATGCCGCCTTTTCGTGAATCCGGGGCATGAGCACCTGCTTGGCTTCCATGAATTCATCGGTCTTGACACCGAAGGCATCCATCTGGGCCAGGGTGGACGACAGGACCCGCATGGCCGCATGGAGCTGGTCCCGGGCCACCTGGATGCTTACGCTGTAACGCTCGTCGCCGCCGTAATCCTCACTGCGCAAAACTTGGAAGCGCATATCCGTATAAGGGATGCCCGCTTCCCGCAGGTCCCGTTCCAGACGATGCCTCAGCAGCACCTGGAACTCCGCCCCGAGAAGATCGGTGACCACGGCCTGTGCCGTATTCATAAGGGAAAAAGGCGTACGGGCACCGAAATAAGCAACGGAAACACGGGCACGGTCGCCGGGATAGAACTGTACGGAAGGGGCCGGGGAAGGTTCCCACACATAGTCTGGCCGATGGTTCTCTTTCACCAGCATCCGGGGAACCAACATAGAGAAGATGTCCATCTTCTTCTTGAGCTCCGGGGCGTCAATATCTCCGCTCACGATGACAGCCTGCTGCGCCTTGGACTTGGCCACCAGTGAAAAACTGTACAGGAGCGTGGAGTCCAGCACTTCCGGCCGATAAAACGGCACCCGGTTGAAACGGTAAACGGTGGAGCCGTCCACATCCGTGAGAAAGCCTTCCGGACCGGGTGCGATGGCCATCCGACTGAAAAAGGCGGATTCCAGGCCTTCCCTTTTGGCGGCCGACAAAGGTTCGTCCCGCTGAACGATGGCAATATCGGCATATCCCTTTACGCTGGGGTCCGTAACCATATAATAGGTAACACCGCTGCCCAATGTCCCGCGCTGGATCCGGGAATCTACCGGAAGCGGAGGCAACTGGGGGGGCTGTGCTGGCACTATTCTTGAAAAAAAGAGCAGGGCCCACAAGCTTAACACCAGGTATGTAAAGCGGGGAAATCTCATTTTACGCCTATTTTCATACAAAATTACAACTATTTTTGCTAATTTTGCAATTAGTGAGCCAAACGGACATATAATAACTTATCAATAAAGGAGAAGAAGAACATGAAAAAACTATTTGTCACGCTCGCCGCTTTTGCGCTTGCCGCAGGTGTAGTGTTTGCCCAGGATTACAATGCCGCCGTGGACGCCTTTAATGCAGGTGCCCAGGCTTTGGAAACCAATAAGGTGGAAGCCCTGGCCCAGTTCCGTACCGCTCTGGCCCAGGCCCAGGCATGCGAAGGTGAAGAAGCCGCTGAACTGGTGGCCAAGTGCAAGGAAATCATCCCCGGCACCCTGATCTCCATCGCCAAGGAACAGATCAACGAAGCGCAATACGACGAAGCTCTCGTAACCCTGGTAGAGGCTAATACCGTAGCCACCGAGTACGGAGCAGAGGCAGCCGCCAAGGAAGCCGGCAGCCTGATTGCCAACACCTACCTGCGCAAGGGCAGCACTCTGCTCAAGGAAAAGAACTTCACCGGTGCCGCAGAGGCTTTCCAGCAGGTAACCGCCCTGGAACCGGAAAACGGTCAGGCTTATCTGCTGCTGGGTCAGGCCCAGTTGCAGGCCGGTGACAACGATGCCGCCATCGAGTCCCTGAACAAGGCCTCCGAACTGGGTGAGGAACAGGCTGGCAAACTGCTGTCCACCACTTATTTGAAGAAAGGTATGGCCCTGGTGAAGGCCGGCAAGAACGCCGAAGCCATCGAGGCTCTGGAGAAGTCCAACAGCTACGCAGAAAGCGCCAACGCCTATAAGCTTATGGCCAGCGCCTACACCAAGATGGGCAAAAGCGCCAAAGCCGTCGAGGCCTACAAGAAGTATCTGGAAATTGCTCCGGACGCCAAGGACGCCGCCGATATCATGTTCACCATTGCCGCCACCGCCCAGAAGGCCGGCGACAAAGCCACGGCCAAGGAGTATTACAAGAAGCTCGCCGGCACCAAGTATGCCGCCCAGGCCGAAGCTCAGCTCAAGACCCTGTAGTCACCGTCATTTCGCAGACGGCACAGTCAAAAGACAATTGGAGCCGCTCTTTCCCGTTCCGGAGGAAGAGCGGTTCTGCTTTTTTCACCTTGCCCTGTTTGGGGCACAGGCCCAGTTCGTGGCGGACACAGTATTTGGAGCGCATGAGTTCTCCGTGGGATTCGTATTGCAGTTGAAAGGCGCTGTCTTGTTTCTTCGTGCCCCTGTATAGCGGACGAGCCTGAACAGGCTGGGCATCCAACTGCGCCGCCAGATCCCTTCGCAGTCCATTCAAGGCCGATACCGGCAGAAAAGGAACCGGGCCGTCCACCTGGACCGAAGGTTCTCCAAAGGCATAATGGCCGCTTCTTTTAGCCAGTTGTTCCCGCAGACTCTGCAGCATCCGCTCCGGATCCCGGGCCTTGTCAGCTCCGGCGGGCAGTGTCAGGCGGACTTCCCGCCCGTCTTCCGTGCGGGCCGAGGCCGCGACGGCTCCGTCCTGCAGGGCCACCTGCAATTGCACCGGAATCTCCCGTACGGGCTTGGCAGATTCCAGCCGACGCTCGAATGCGGCGCTGATATTGCGGAACAATTTGGTACCGGGCGCAAGGCCTTCCACCTTCTTGCAATAGACGGTGTACCCTTCGCAGACATCGGCCCGGAAACCGCCGCCCTCAAAGGTAAAGCCATCTCCGTTGGCCAGTCGGATCCCCGTATGACCCGGATCCAGCACAAAACCATCCCGTAACAGGCGTTGAACGGTTCCCACATACTCTCCGCCGCCTTCCGCCGCCCATTGGCCACGCTTTTCGTCCAGGAACAGTTCCGTATAACCGCGGTTGAAAGTTTTGTTCAGATCGGGCGTAAAGCCGCCGCTGACATGGCCGAAGGAGGCCCTTTCATAGCGCTCCGGATAGCGGGCCACCAGGGCATCCAGGGCCTCTGAGTAGGCTTTTACCACGTTCCGTACATAGGATTCCCCCTTGAGGCGACCTTCTATCTTAAAGGAGTTCACACCGGCATCGGCCAATTCCTGGAGGCGGTTCAGCAGGTTGTAGTCCTTGAGGGACAGCAACGCCTTATTCCGTACCATGGTCCGGCCTTGGGCGTCTTCCAAATCGTATAAACTCCGGCAAGGCTGTGCACAGGTGCCCCGGTTGGCGCTTCGGCCGGTGAGGTATTCGGACAGGTAGCATTGGCCGCTATAACATACGCAGAGCGCACCGTGGACAAAACACTCGATTTCCGTATGCACCGCGGCACAGATGGACCGGATCTGTTCCAGAGACAGTTCCCGCTCCAGGACAATCCGGCCAAAACCCAGGCTCTCCAGGCCCTGCGCTTTCTCCGGCGTACGGATGGCGCACTGGGTGGAGGCGTGCATAATCAGGGAGTTGCTCATGGAAAGCACCGTCGGATCCTGGACAATGAGGGCATCCACGCCGGCCTGCTCCAGCGCTTTCACCAACTCCCGGGCCTGGGGAATCTCTTCCGGCTCCAGCAGGGTATTCACCGTGGCATAAATGCGTACACCGAACCGGCGGGCATAGGTACAAAGGCGGGCGATGTCTTCCACGCTGTTCCCGGCGGCTTGCCGGGCGCCGAAAGCCGGACCGGCAATATAGACGGCATCGGCCCCGCAGTCAATGGCCGCGATGCCGATATCCGCCGTCCGCGCCGGCGCCAGGAGTTCCAGAGGTCTCATAGGGCTATTGTTCATCCAGCCAGTCTTCCAGTTTCAGGCCCGGGATACGCGAAAAGTGACGCGTATTGTGGGTAACCAGGGTGTAATCATTGACAAGAGCCGTGGCGGCAATGAACGTATCCGTATCTTCCAGGCGTTCCCCCCTCAATTCCAGACGGGCTCTGATCTGTGCATAAACTTTAAGGGCCGGAGTCATGGGAAGGGCCTTGAACTTCTCTTCCAGAAATGTCACCAGCGACTCTCTCCGGGTGCCTTTATAGACACCCACATACAACTCTGCCAAACTAATTTCCGACAGAACGCAATTGGCCAAGCCCACTTGAATCATTCGCTCCTGAATAGCGACTTTCCCTCTGATTAAAGCAATCAGTATATCTGTATCTATCAAATACATAGCTTAAAAATCCGGGATGATTCTCTTTTCCTTAACCTTACTGGTATCCCGCAGCTGACGGACATATTCCACGGGATCCATATCCCGGCCGCCAAAGGCGTCTTCGTCCGGGATCAAATCTTTGAAGGGGCCGGTAAAGGGGCCGGTATAGAGTTCTTCCTCGGATGGAAAGCTGAGGGTGAAAGTGCCGGCGGTATTTTCTTCCAGCTTCACCTTGGCGCCGTCCTTGACACCCAGCTTTTTCAGGATAGCCGAGGGGATGATGATGCCCCGGCTGTTGCCGATACGGATAATGGTGGTTTCCATACTTCTGTCGATTTCTACGACAAAAGTAGGAAAGTTGTTACAAAAAAGCAAATCCGTTAGTACATTTAAAGAAAGTGCTTCCATAGTCAGATGAGTTCAAGGACCAGTTCCACGTCGCCGAAATGTATGGGTTTACCACTGTTTTTCTCAATGTAGGAAAGAGTCAGGGGCCCCCGCCAGATAACATCGTCCCGACTATTCAGCGGTATTTTGATCTCCACACTATATGTTTTAGAGTTGTACTTTACCGTGGTTTCGAACGCCCAGGTTTTCTGCGTGCCACCATCGTCTTCGACCATCAAAAACGCACATTTTTCAAGTTGCAGCTTTTTCAGTTCGCTCCAATCCGACACCAGGACGGCATTGAACGGTAACTCCTGTCCCACCTGGTTGCGACGGACGACAATCATAAAATCGGTAACACTGGGCTGATACTGTCGCAGATCATCATCCGTACCCGCTTTTACGGTTTCTACGGCCCCGAATTTTACAATCACCTCCGCCCCGCCGGCAAACCAGCAATCGTATTGCCGATGAGCTTTGAACGAGCGGAGAACCAGCGTCTGGATGTCCTCATCGGCCTTGGTCACCAGGATGTCCCCGCCTCCGTTTCCCCAGGAAGGATCTTCCCGGCGCCGCAGTTCCAGGCTTTTATAATCCGCGTCGGAATTGCGGTTTACCACCCACACGGGCCGCTCCCGGGCCATTTGTTCGTCCACCATCAGCTTCCTGACACTCCCGTCCGGCAGTAGCTCATAGCCCTCGTTCCGTTCCGCTCCGTCGCCCGGGTCATAGGTAATCACCGGCAGCTGGCTGCCGTCCCAGTCTTCCGCGCCGGGCCAATAAATCTGCACATCGGAAGCCGCCAGGGAATCCAGCCAGGCCGATGCGTCTCCGGATTCCCCTTTGGTGACAAAGCGTGCCTCCGCGGCCTCCCGGAGCAGTTCCCGCAGCGGACGCTTGTACGCCGACGCCTTGGTGGATGGGATTGTACCCACCCCGGAACCAGGCGAAGAGAATAAATCCTGCATCCGGTATTCGGAATCATAACCGTTGCCGGCCGAAGACGTGCTTCCTTCCTGCACCTCTGCCACCTGTTCCGGCCCCAGCGGGACCGTGGACAGAAGCTGCGCCACCTCTTCCAGCGTGATAAAGCCGCTGTTGGTCTCTTCCGCTTCCTCTCTGGGAAGCTCTTCGAATTTGTCGCAGCCCGTCAGCAGGGCGGCGAACAGGGCACCCACGGCACCCCAAAATAAAAATCCGTACTTCATGGTGCAAAGTACGGAAACGGCAGCCGTTTAAAAAAGTTTTACACGCTTATTTGAAAAACAGGCCCCAGACGCGCGTCAGAGGCCTATTTTGCATAAAAGACAAAGCGATTTTTATCGTAAAAATCCGTTACCAGCGATGTTTGGGAAAAGCCGGAATCGGCAAAAAGGGTCTCGGTTTCCTTGCCCAGGACTTCGTTGATCTCCGTTAGCCCCTTCCCCTCCGGGGACAGGAAGCGGTGCGACCAGCGGGCAATGGCACGATAGTACAGGAAAGGATTGTCGTCCGGCACGAAGAGAGCGCTGGCCGGTTCATAGTCCACCACGTTGCGCCGCAGCAACGGGCGCTCCTTCTCCATAATATAGGGCGGATTGGAGAGAATCAGGTCGAAGGGGCCGTAATTGAATTCCTGCTCCGTGTCCAGGACATCGGCCGCCAAGAAAGTGGGCGCCAGGGCACCCGTCGATTTGAGTTCCGACGAGAAATTCTGGCTCCGGGCCACGGCCAGCGCCTCTTCCGAAATATCCACCCCCACCACACGCGCACCCGGCACCGAAAGGGCTACGGACCAGGCGATATTGCCCGAGCCGGTGCACAGGTCCAGCACGCGGACAGGGTCGGCCGATTTGCCATATGCCCCGCGCATCCGCTTGATGCGGCCGGCAATCTTGAGGGCTTCGCGCACCAGCAGCTCCGTCTCCGGCCGGGGGATGAGCACGTCGGGCGTGACGCGAAAACTCCGGCCGGCGAATTCCGTGCGGCCGATCACATATTGGATGGGCTCTCCGGCCTGCAGGCGTACCAGGGCTTCGGCCAGGGGCTTCTCCCCCTTCTTGTCAATTTGATACTGAGGCTCGACGATATGGGTGTAGTTCTTGGTGCCGATGATTTCCTCGCACAGCATAAGCACGATAGCGCGTGCCTCGGCCGTGGGGTACAGCGTCTCCAGCGCAGCGACGCCCTTTTTCAGGAAATCTACCAGCAGCATACCCTATGCGTTTTCGATGATGGTGGTGAGGAAGTCGGTGATGGTGATGCCGGCGGCACGAATCATCTTGGGTACCAGGGAGGCGTTGGTCATACCGGGAATGATGTTCACCTCCAGGAAATAGATTCCGTCCGGGGCCGACAGGTAATCCATACGCACAAGGCCCTTGCAGCCCAGCCGGCGGTAGATACGCTTGGAGATGTCCTGTACCTGGTCCCGAAGGGCATCCGGGATCTGGGCCGGGCAAACTTCCTGGCTATAACCGTTGTATTTGGCGTCGTAGTCGAACCAGCCTGTCTGAGAAATGATTTCGATAACCGGAAGCGCCTGTACCTGCGTGCCATCGAAATAAACCGCACAGGTAAGTTCGTGCTCACTGGGGATGGCGGCCTCCACCAGCACGGAATCGCCTTCTGAGAAGGCATAGCGGATGGCGGCGGGAAGTTCTTCGGCCTGGTCTACCTTTGTGATGCCGAAACTGGAGCCGCCGTTGGTGGGCTTCACGAAAAGCGGAAGACCCAGCGAGGAAAGCACCTGCTTGCAGAATTCCTCCATATCTTCTCCCTGGCGGATAAAGGCATCCGGTGCCAGTTTCACGTAGTCCAGCGAGCGAAGGTAGTTCTTGCAGGAATATTTGTCGAAGGCTACCGTGGTGACGAAAGCGCTGCACGAGGAGTGCGGAACGCCCAGCATTTCCAGATAACCCTGCAGGAGACCGGTTTCCCCGGGGGCACCGTGCTGCATGATGTAGGCGAAGTCAAACTTCACCTTTTCTCCCAAGACCATCACGGAGAAATCCGACTTGTCGATTTCCGGCTGGGCCCCTTCCGGGAAAGGCTGGCGCATAGCATTGGCCTTGCGCATGGCCACCAGTTTCCAACTGCCGAAACGGGCGAAAATCTCATAGACATCGTACTGGAACTCATCGATGCGGGAAGCCGTGAATTCCCCACTGCGGCACGCTACCTCCCATTCGGAAGAATCGGAGCCATAAATTACGGCGATGGATTGATACTTGGCCATCTTATTCGAAATAATAATTTTCCAAATCTGTCTTTTCCGGCGCAGCGCCTTCCTCCGCTCCCGGATTACAGAAATTACCCTTCAGGGCTTCAGGGAAGACGTCGGAGGGGGAAATGCCCAGCGTCCCGTCCTTGATTACTTTCTGCATCCAGAGTCCCCAGATGGGCAGGGCCATATTGGCACCTTGTCCCAGGTTGTTGTTGGAGAAATGCACATAGCGGTCTTCGGCCCCTACCCACACGCCGGCCGTGATGCGGGGCGTGTAGCCGATGAACCAACCGTCGGAGTTGTCGTTGGTGGTACCGGTCTTGCCGGCTATCTCTCCCTTGAGACCGTATTTGAAACGCAGGCGGACGCCCGTACCGTGGTCTACCACGGCCTGCATCATCTGGATCATGGCACCGGTGGCCCGCTGGGAGAGCGCCTCCCGCTTGCGGCCCCGGAACTGACCCAGGATATTGCCGTCGCTGTCTTCAATGCGCGTAACAAACAACGGATAGGTATAGGTGCCCCCGGAAGGGAAAGTGTTGTACGCCGTTACCATATCGTAGACGGAGAGGTCTGCCGCACCTACGCACAGGGATGCCACAGGGTCAATGACGCCGCCGATGCCCATCTTCCGCATCATAGCCACCATTGAGGCGGGTCCCAGCTGCTTCATCAGATAGGCCGCTACGGAATTGGAGCTGTGCGCCAGGCCCCAGGTGAGGTCTACCATAGTTCCATCTGCGTGCGTGTCCTGAGGCGTCCAGGTTTCGTCTCCGTTCACTACAATCACCACCGGGGAATTGAGGACAGGGTCGCACGGGGTCATACCGGATTCCATAGCCAGGGTATAGATGAACGGTTTCACGGTGGAGCCCACCTGACGCCGGCCCTGGCGGACATTGTCATACTTGAAGTAACGGTAATCCGGACCGCCTACATAGGCCTTCACGTTGCCCGTACCCGGCTCGATGGCCATAAACGCAGCGCGGAAGAAAGACTTGTAATAGCGGATGGAGTCGTCCGGGGTCATGAGGGTGTCCCGGTAACCGGGTTTATCCCAGGTGAACACGCGCATCTTCACCGGCTCCGAGAAACTCTTGTCTATCTCTGCCTGGCTGTGACCCGAGGCCTTCATCATACGGGTTCTGTCGCTCCAGCGACGGGCCTGCTTGAGGGTGGTCTCGATAATGGCCGGGTCTGTATCTGAGGTGAACGGCGCGTTCTTTCGGTATTTCAGCTCCCGGAAGAAGGCTTTCTGCAGGTCTTTGCCCAGATGCTCTGCAATGGCTTCCTCCGCGTAGCGCTGCATTTTATAATTGATGGTAGTATAGATGCGCAGGCCGTCCTGATCCAGGTTGTAGGGCGTTCCGTCGCTTTTACTGTTCTTGTTCAGCCAGCCATAGAGGGGATCATCGGCCCAGAGGAGGGAGTCTACCTGATAATCCTCTGCATAGGTGTACGACTTGCGCTTGGGTTTTTCCGCGCTCATGATGCGGCGCAGCATATCACGGAAATACGGACCCACACCGGTGGTGCGGTCTCCCTGACGGGTGTGCAGGGTGATGGGCAGGGCCTTGAGGGAATCGCAGGCCTCTCTGGTGAGATAGTCCATAGAGCACATACGGTCCAGCACTACGTTGCGGCGGCGCAGGGCGTGCTCCGGATTCAGGGTGGGATTGTAGCGAGTGGGCTTGTTCACCATCCCAACCAGCACCGCACTCTCTTCCGTTAACAATTCTGCCGGCCTTTTCCCGAAGAACTGGTTGGAGGCCGATGAAATGCCGTAGGAATTGGAGCCGAAGAAAACGGCGTTCAGGTACATCACCAGGATTTCGTCCTTGGTGTAGTTCCTTTCCAGCTTGATGGCCGTAATCCACTCCTTGAGTTTGATCCAGACCATCTCCAATTTGTTGACGTGGGCCTGGCGGGGATAAAGCGTCTTGGCCAGCTGCTGGGTGATGGTGGAACCGCCACCCTGAGAGGAATCACGGGAAAGGAGCGTACGGAACAATACGCGGCCCAGCGACGGCAGGTCTACGCCGGAGTGTTGATAGAAGCGTTTGTCTTCCGTGGCTACCGTGGCCTGTACCAGTGAAGGGGCCAGTTCCTCATAGGTGACGAAGGTTCGGTTCTCTATATGATAAGTGGTAAGGATCTCCCCTTCTTCCGCGATTACCTGGGTGGCCAGTTTGGAGTCCGGGTTCTCCAGTTCCTCGATGGAGGGAATATCGGCAAAGACCCCGACCAGGCACAACAGAATCACTACCAGCAATACGGGGATGATGAGCAGGGCCCAGAACCACTTTGTTATCGTTTTCTTTGTATTTTCGGTCATGGCGAAAAAATCTTCTCTTGCGTACAAGACCTTAGGTCTTGCCAAAAGTTCAACTTACAAAAATAAGCAGAAAATTTGGAAATATCCCGGATTTCTCTGTTACTTTGCATAAAATTTAAGGTCACCAGACCTGAAAAACAACGATATGGAGGGAAACAAAAATTTAGTGATTGTGGAGTCTCCCGGGAAGGTGAAGACCATTCAGCAATACCTGGGAAAAGACTATCTTGTCAAGGCCTCGATCGGCCATATCCGGGATTTGGAAGATCATAAACTGAGCGTGGACGTGGAACATGGTTTTACGCCAGAATACGTAGTTCCGGCCGAAAAGAAAAAAGTGGTGGCCGAACTCAAGAAACTCTCAGAAAAAGCTTCCACCGTGTGGCTGGCCTCCGATGAGGACCGTGAAGGAGAAGCCATTTCCTGGCACTTGCGCGAGACGCTGGAGCTCCCGGAGGACAAAACCCGCCGTATCGTCTTCCACGAAATCACCCCTTCCGCCATCCTGCACGCCATTGAGCATCCGCGCGACATTGATATGAACCTGGTGAACGCCCAACAGGCACGCCGCGTTCTGGACCGCCTGGTGGGTTTTGAACTGTCCCCCATCCTTTGGCGCAAGATCCAGCCCAAGCTCAGCGCCGGGCGCGTACAAAGCGTGGCCCTGCGCCTGATCGTGGACCGCGAAAAGGAAATTATGGCTTTCCAGCCGGAGCCTTACTACCGCGTAGATGCCCTGTTCCAACCGGAGAACACGGACCAGACGGTGAAAGCCACCCTGGAAACCCGCCTCCCCTCGGAGGAGGAAGCCCGCCGCTTCCTGGAAAACAGTATCGGCGCCAGCTATCACGTGTGCTCCATCGAAAAGAAGGAGGGGGTCCGGGTTCCTTCGGCCCCTTTCACCACCTCTACCCTGCAGCAGGAAGCTGCCCGGAAGCTTCGTTTCCCGGTTTCCACCACTATGCGCCTGGCCCAGGCCCTGTACGAGCGAGGTCTCATCACCTATATGCGTACAGACTCCACCAACCTGTCTTCCCTGGCCCTGAACACGGCCAAAAAATATATCCTGGAGAATTTCGGACCGGCGTATTCCCATCCGCGCCAGTACCGGACCAAGTCCAAGGGCGCCCAGGAAGCCCACGAAGCCATCCGCCCTACCTATATTGAAAATACGGAAATTGAAGGGACTTCCCAGGAAAAGAAGCTCTACGAACTCATCTGGAAACGCACGGTAGCTTCCCAAATGGCCGAAAGCCGTGTCATGAACACCAGCCTCAAGGTGGCATCCGACAAACGGCCGGAACTCTTTGCCCTGCAGTCTATGGAACTGCTCTTCGACGGTTATATGAAAGTGTACCTGGAAGGACGCGACGAGGAAGACCCGGATCCGGAGCAAGTACTGCTGCCGGAAATTAAAAACGGCTGCCTGATGAAGGAGAAAGGCCTTTCTGCCCAATGTAAGTTTACCACGCCTCCCGTGCGCTATTCAGAAGCCACCCTGGTGAAGAAACTGGAAGAGCTGGGAATCGGCCGGCCTTCCACCTATGCAACAACGGTGGACACGCTTACCCGAGGCCGCGGCTATGCCGTCAAAGGGGATAAAGAAGGCACGTCGTTCCGTGTAACCAACCTGACCCTCCGCGGCAACACCATCAAGACCTCCCAGAAAGTGGAAATCGTCGGGGCCGAAAAAGGCAAGTTGCTGCCGCAGGAAATCGGCCTCATCGTCACCGACTATCTGGTGGAGAACTTCACGGACATCCTGGACTACGACTTCACCGCCAATGTGGAGACCGATTTCGACGAAGTGGCCGAGGGCCGGAAAACCTGGACCGATACCATCGCCGCCTTCTATGAACCGTTCCATTCCCACGTGGAGCAGGTAATGGCCAACCGGACCTACAACAACAAGGTAACCCGGGAAATCGGCATTGCACCGGACGGTGAGAAAGTGATTGCCTCCTTCGGCAAATTCGGCGCCTACGTCCAGAAGGGCGAAGGTGAAAACCGGCAAAGCGCTTCCCTGGCAAAAGGCCAGCTCATCGAAACCCTTACGCTGGATCAGGCCTTGAAGCTTCTGGAGTTGCCCCGCACCGTGGGACAACTGGACGGGGTGGACATCGTGGCCCAGCGCGGCCGTTTTGGTCCATACCTTAAATATGGGGATAAAAATGTCAAATTACCCCGGGGCATCGATCCTTTACAGGTGGATCTGGAAACCTGCATCGACCTGATTCGGGAATCCACCGATCCTGCCCGGACGGCACCGGTTTATCTGGCGGAATTTGGGGAAATCAAGGTGATTGATGGCCGATATGGCCCTTATATCAAGGTGGGCGACTCCAATTATAAGCTTCCCAAGGGAACCCAGGCGTCCAAGTTGACGGAGGCCGATTGTCAGGCAATCATTAACGGCTCCGAACCTACAAAAAAATCAAGAGGCAGGCGTAAAAATTAAAAAATTGTTTTAAATTTGCGGCGCTGAGTTTTAAGTTAAAAGTCCATGTCCACTTACCACATCGACCAGATTGACCAGAAAATCCTTTCTTTTCTGGTAAAGAATGCCCGCATGCCATTCCTGGAAATCGCCCGTGAATGCGGCGTTTCCGGCGCTGCCATCCACCAGCGTTTCAAACGTTTGGAAGCCAACGGTGTTATTACGGGTTCCCGCCTGCAGGTGAAACCCCAGGCGCTGGGGCTTAACGTCTGCGCCTTTGTGAGCATTTCCCTGTCGGAATCCACCAAGTATCCGGAAGTGATCTCCAACCTGAAGAAGATTCCGGAAATTGTGGAATGTCACTTCATCACCGGCAAATACGCCATCCTGGCCAAGCTGTACTGCCTGGACAACGACCACCTGATGGAAGTGCTGCTGAACACCATCCAGAAAATTCCATACATCCAGTCCACCGATACCATGATTTCCCTGGACGAACCCATCGAGCGTCAGGTTTGGGTAAAAGACTTCAAGAGTACCACCTACACCGGCAGGGATTGATGAAGGATTGCTTTAGCAAAAAGCAAATCTTCCGGAGTAGTAATTTTGAGATTGAACCGCTCGCCTTCCAAAAAGGTGAGCGGTATTCCGTATGATTCGGCCACCGAGGCGTCGTCCGTGAACAAGGGATCGTACTGACGGGAATAGGCGGCCTTGAGACCTTCCGACTGGAACACCTGAGGGGTCTGGGCACCATAGATGCGGCTGCGGTCTATCTGCGTTCCGGTGGAAACCAGCACGCCGCCTTTCTTCTCCAGGACTTTGAGCGTGTCGGTGACCGGCAGAACCGGAATTACGGCCGGGGCCTCTTCGGCGGCGCGGAAAAGCTCCTGCACCTTTTCGGGCGTAATCAGGGGACGGACGCCGTCGTGAACTGCCACCAAAACCCCGTCGGGCACATACTGAAGGGCGTTTCTGACGGAATGGAAGCGGGTGAATCCTCCGCGCACAAGACGCTGCGGACAAGTGAAATTCTCCCGCAGGCAATACTGCCGCCAATAACTGAGATGGGCCTCCGGCAATACGGTAATCACGTGGATGTCCGGAACGGCCCGCAGGAAGCATTCCAGGGTCCGGCGCAGGATAGGGATTCCCTCCAGTTCCAGAAACTGTTTGGGCAGTTGGGATCCCATTCGGGTGCCCGTTCCGCCAGCCGTTACGATTACGTATTTTTTTCTTTCCATCGACACGCGATATTTGTGCGAATATAAGAATTTTTTCGTAATTTTGAAGGTTGATATCACGTTAGTAGTATGGCGTTTCATTTTCTCAACCAAGAATTAGCTATAGACCTGGGCACAGCCAACACCGTCATTTTCCAGAATGACCAGATTGCCCTGGACGAACCTTCCATAGTGGCCATCGACAACCAGACCGGCAAATGCATTGCCCTGGGACATAAGGCCAAACTGATGCACGAAAAGACCAATCCGGGCATTAAAACCGTCCGTCCCCTCCGGGACGGCGTAATTGCCGACTTCAACGCCGCAGAAATGATGATCCGCGGCTTCATCAAACAGGTCAATTCCAAGCACCGCAGCCTCTTCGCCCCCAACCTGAAACTGGTGGTGGGCATCCCTTCCGGTTCCACGGAAGTGGAAATCCGCGCCGTCCGTGACTCCTCGGAGCACGCCGGCGGCCGCGACGTCTATCTCATCTATGAGCCCATGGCGGCGGCGTTGGGTATCGGCCTGGATGTGGAAGCACCCCGGGGCAATATGGTGGTGGATATCGGCGGCGGCACCTCGGAAATCGCCGTCATCTCCCTGGGCGGCATCGTCCTGCAGGAATCCATCCGTGTAGCCGGCGACGTCTTCACCGCCGACATCCAGAACTACCTTCGCCAGCAACACGTGATCAAGGTGGGTGAAACCACGGCCGAACGCATCAAGATTGCTGTGGGCGCCGTCATTCCCCAGCTGGACGAAGAACCCGAACCCTTCGTGGTCCGCGGCCCGAACCTTATGACCGGCCATCCGGTAGAGGCCCTCATCCCCTACCAGGAGATTGCCCATTGCCTGGACAAGTCCATCGCCCGTCTGGAAACTTCCATCCAGCAGGTGCTGGAACAGACCCCGCCGGAACTGTACTCCGATATTGTGGACAACGGTATTTTCCTGAGCGGCGGCGGCGCCCTGCTGCGCGGTCTGGACAAACGCCTCTCAGAAAAGATCAACATCCCGTTCCACGTGGCCGAAGACCCGCTCCGCGCCGTGGCACGCGGCACCTGCATCGCGCTCAAGAACACGGAGAACTATCCTTTCCTCATGCGTTAAACCATGAAGCGGCAGCTGCTCTTCCCCCGGCTTCTCCTGCTCGCGGTCTTCCTGCTTTTGGAGGCCGCGTCGCTCTATCTGGTAAGCCGGAACGCCGAACTGCAGCGTACCTGGATGGCACAAGGGGGCCATTGGTTCATGGACAAGGTCTGGGGCGCTACGCAGAGCGTCCGCAACTATTATTCCCTGGCCGAAACCAACCGGCAACTGGCCCTGGAAAATTTCACCCTCCAGGAACAGCTGCTGCACTGTCAGGAACAGCTCCGCAGCCAGTATGCAGAGGATCAGAAGGTAGACAGCCTGGCCGGCTATGGAATGATTCCGGCCGAAGTAATCAAGATCAGCCGCAACAAGCAGCATAACTATCTGATTCTGAATCGGGGATACCAGGACGGCATCCAGGAGAAATCCGGTATCATCACCCACAACGGCGTGGTGGGCATTGTAGATGCGGTTAGCGAGCACCGCGCCTTCGCCTTCTCTTTTCAGAACAGCGACATCTCCATCAGCGTGCGCCTGGGAAAAGAAGGCAGCAACGGCCTGCTGGTATGGGATGGCATCCACGACAACGGCGCCATCCTCAAGGAGATTCCCCTGCAGAACCATTACCAGGCCGGAGACACCGTTTTCACCAGCGGCCATTCGCTCATGTTCCCGCCCGACATTCCGCTGGGCGTAGCCGGCAAGGCCAAGGTGGTGAACGGTGCCACCCACGAAATTGAAGTTACCCTGTTCCAGGACTTCAGCAGTGTACGTTTTGTCACTGTCATTCACAACCGGGACATGGAAGAAATAGAAGGATTTGAGCTATGAAAAGAAACAAATTCTGGAAAGCCTATGTCCTTCTGCTGATAGCCCAATTGATAATCAGCAACTATTTCCGGTTCACGCCCTTCGTGATGTTGAGCATCCTGCCGGTGATGATCCTGTGCGTTCCTGTCCGGGTAAACCGTTTCGTCCTGCTGTTGCTGACCTTCGCCTCCGGCCTCCTCATCGACTGGCTGTCGGAAGGCCTCCTGGGCCTCAACGCCCTGGCGCTGGTCCCGGTAGCTTACGCCCGGAATTCCGTCCTGCGTGTGGTGTTCGGCAACGAACTGATAGCCCGTAAGGAAGACTTTACCGTGAACAGCAACGGCCTGGCCTCCGTAACCATGGCCATCGTGATGGTCCAGGCCCTGTTTCTAATCATCTATATCTGGGTGGACAGCGCCGGCACACGGACCTTTCTGTTCAATTTCGGCCAATTCATGGCCTCGCTGGTGGTCGGCGTACTGGTTTCCTTGCTCACCCTGAACGTGCTGGCCACGGAAACGCAGAGATGACCCTGAACGGCCGTCATATCCGTCTGGTCATCGGCCTGGGCGTTGCTGCTGTTCTCCTGCTGGGCAAACTCTTTTCCCTTCAAATCCTGGACAGCAGCTACAAGGAGGACGCCAACCGCAATTCCACCATCTACGAAACCATCTATCCCACCCGCGGGGTTATCTACGACCGCAACGGCGTGGTATTGGTGGGCAACAAAGTGGCTTATGATATCCTGGTGAACCCCAGGGAGGTAACGGCGTTCGATACCCTGGCGCTGGCCGCCGTGCTGGACGTAACGCCGGATTTCATCCGGAGAAAGATGGAGGAGTACAAGAAGCGGCGCGCGGCCATCGGCTTCCAGTCCGTCACGATGCTGCGCATGGTCCCGGCCGAAACCTATATGCGTTTCGATGAAGTGAAATACCGTTTCCCGGGCTTCCGGGGGCAGGTGCGCGGCATGCGCTACTATCCGGTGAACGCCGGCGGCAACCTGCTGGGCTATGTGTCGGAAGTGGATGCCAATTATATCAAACGCCATCCCGAAGAATACCGCAGCGGCGACTATGCCGGTATGACGGGTATCGAAGCCGCCCGGGAGGAAGACCTCCGGGGCGAAAAAGGCTATCACATCTATCTGCGCAACGCCCGGAACCAGATTGAACAACCCTACAAGGACGGCGCCGAGGACAAGGAGGCCATCCCGGGCAAGAACATCACCACCACCATCGACGCCGCCCTGCAGCAATACGGCCAGGAACTGATGCAGAACAAAGTGGGAAGCGTGGTGGCCATCGAACCCTCCACCGGCGAAATCCTGGCGCTGGTCTCCTCGCCGGGCATCGACGTGGAGCAGCTCTCCGACATCGGCAAGCACTATGCCGATATCGCCCGGAACCCCTACAAGCCTATGTACAACCGGGCCGTGCAGGCTTCTTATCCGCCGGGGTCGGTGTTCAAGCTGGTAAACGGACTCATCGGCCTGCAGGAAGGCGTATTGCGGCCGGAAATGATGTACCCTTGCTCGCAGGGCTATCATTTTGGCGCAGGGCACAAACTGGGCTGCCACGGGCATAAAAGCCCCATCAATATGGAAGAGAGCATTATGATGTCCTGCAACGCCTACTACTGCTACGTGCTCAAAAATATCCTGGACAACCGCAAGTACGACAATGTGGCCGAAGGGCTGGATGCCTGGCACGAATATGTGGAAAGTTTCGGCTTCGGACGTAAACTGGGCAGCGATTTTCCGGCCGAACTGTCGGGCAGCATACCCACCTCCAAGACCTATAACCGGTCTTATGGACGCGGACGGTGGAACTCCACCACGGTGATCTCCCTGTCCATCGGCCAGGGAGAAATCCTGGCCACGCCTATGCACCTGGCCAATCTCTGCGCTACCATCGCCAACCGCGGGCATTACTTCATCCCGCACATTGTGAAGGCATCGGAGGGCGTGGAAATCGACCAGCGCTTCTACGAACCGCAGTACACCCTGGTGGACACCGTACATTTTCCCAAGCTCATCAAAGGGATGTGGCGGGCCGTGAATTCCGGTGCCGGGATGGGCGGAACGGCCTGGATTGCGCATATCGATTCCCTGGACGTATGCGGAAAAACCGGGACGGCGCAGAACCCGCGCGGGGCCGACAATTCCGTATTCATCTGCTTCGCGCCCATGGACAATCCCCAGATCGCCATCGCCGCCTATGTGGAGAATGGTGGTTTCGGCGCCAGCTATGCCGCCCCCATCGCTTCGCTGATGGTGGAACGATACTTGAAGGGGACGGTGAAGCGAACCGCTTTGGAGGAGCGGATGAAAAAGGCCGATCTGATGGACCGCGTGAAACATGACTGAGCGTAAAGTACATATCCGGCAATCTGTGGACTGGGTACTGGTGGGCTTGTATCTGCTGCTGGTGTTCATCGGCTGGATCAGCATCTATGCGGCCACGCATAGTACGGAACCCGGTTCCCTTTTGGACTGGAATTCGCGGGCGGGCAAGCAGTTTGTCTGGATTCTCACGGCTTTAGGCCTGGCTATAGTGATTCTCTACGTGCTGCCGCCCAAACTGTGGGAAGCCACCTGTATCCCCTTCTACGTTTTTGTCCTGGGCTTGCTGGTGCTGGTGATTTTCGTATCCAGCGATGTCAAGGGATCCCACTCCTGGTTCGACCTGGGGCCCATCCGCTTCCAGCCGGCAGAAATCTCCAAGATTTCCACCTCGCTGCTGCTGGCTTATTTTATGAGCCGGCAAAACTACCGCCTGATGCGCACGAAAGATTTCCTGCTCACGGTCCTCATCATCGCCGTCCCTATGCTGGTGATCGTGGCCGAAAGCGAAACCGGCAGCGCCCTGGTCTATACCGGTTTCATCTTCGTGCTGTACCGCGAAGGGCTCTCCGGCTGGTGGCTGGGAGCCATCGGCCTTACGATCCTCCTTTTTGTCGGGACCCTCACCTGGGGACCCTATTGGGCCATCCTGGTATTGGCGGGGGTTCTGATCCTTAGCAATATCGTGATGGGGCCGCCTTCCCATCTCCGGCGAAGGCTCATCGTCGGGGGTGGTTTTGTACTGGTTATGAGCCTGCTGCCGCTGTTGTATAACCACCTTTGTTCCCTGGTGAATGCCCATATGGACTGGCTTTCCCAGCGGGTATGGGTGCCGGCCGCACAGGAGGATTACCATTATTTCTGGAGTCTCATCCCGAAGTTGAAACCGCTCTATATCCTGCTGGGGCTGTCCCTGGCAGGCGTTCCCTGGCTGGGATGGCGGGCCTACCAGACAAAAGACCGTTTTCTGGCGTTTACCCTACTGGTTTTCCTGGCGGGCGTCCTGCTGGTTTTCTCTACGGATTACATCTTTGAAAACGTGCTGCAGCCGCACCAGCGGGGCCGTATCGAGGTGCTGCTGGGCCTGCGGGAAGACCCGGCCGGCGTGGGATACAACGTTACGCAGTCCAAGATTGCCATCGGCTCCGGCGGCCTGCTTGGCAAGGGGTTCCTGCAGGGAACGCAAACCACTTTCGGCTTTGTGCCGGAGCAGGCCACGGACTTCATTTTCTGCACCATCGGTGAACAGTGGGGGTTTGTGGGCTGCCTGATTGTCATCGGCCTGTATGTCCTGCTCATCGTACGCCTGCTGCACGATGCCGAAGCCTGCCGGGACAAATTCACCCGGATTTACGGCTATTGCGTAGCAGCCTGCATCTTCATGCATCTGTTCATCAACGTGGGTATGACCGTGGGAATTATGCCGGTCATCGGCATTCCCCTGCCCCTGCTCTCTTATGGAGGCTCCTCGCTGTGGGCCTTTACCATCCTGATTTTTGTTTTCCTGGCCTTGTACCGGGACGAGAAAAAATACTTTTAGCCTATGAAACGCTATTTCCTGCCCCTCTTGCTGGTATTGTTAGCCTCCTGCCATAAAACCACACCCGACAACGATACCCAGGTGAAGGATCCCACCACCTATTACGCGAACCTCTTCGCCTTCAATCTGATGTACACCTATTACCTCTGGGCCGATGAGGAGACCGATGCCATCAAGAGCTGGTCCTACGGGGACAACCCCATCGAAAAAGTGGCCTCGCTACGGTATAAGGACGCCAACGGGAATCTGGTGGACCGCTGGACGGAGCTGATGGAAGACTGTTCCTCTTTCGAGAACAGCATCACCGGAAACGGAAAGACCTTCGGTATGGAGTTCATCCTCCTGCGCAACGGCAAGAACGGCGTCGTGATGGAAATCACCTACACCTATGCCAACTCTCCCGCCCGCAAGGCCGGGCTCAAACGCGGCGACGTGATCACCGCAGTGGATGGGCAGGAACTCACAATGGACAATTACGTAGATCTCCTGACGGAAAAAGTATACGATTTCCCCGGCACCATCACGCTGGGTATGCTGGAAGGCGACAACGTACAGATGAGCGCCGTGGAAATGTACGCCGATCCCGTCCACGTAGTGAAAACCCTGGATGCCGGCGGCAAGAAAATGGGATATATACATTTCACCAACTTCACCTGGGATGCCAGTCTGGGCCTGGTGGAAGCTTTCAAGCAGCTCAAGGCCGAAGGAATCGAAGAACTGATTCTGGACCTTCGTTACAATACCGGCGGCTATTCCATCACGGCACAGGTGCTGGGTTCGCTCATCGCACCACTGAACGTGATTCAGTCTAAAGAGGTTTTTAACAAGGAAGTCTACAATTCCCGGCTTTCGGCCTCCATGGACGAAGAGCGCCGTTTTGCCGCCAGTTATACCCTGGAAGGATACGTCAAGCCGCTGAACACCCTGGAAGCGAATCCCGGCGTCAAGCACCTTTGGGTGATTACCACGGGGCACAGCGCATCGGCCTCGGAATCCCTCATTTGCGGCCTGTATCCCTATATGGACGTAACACTGGTGGGCAGCACCACCTACGGCAAGTTCTGCGGCGGCTTTCTCATTAAGTCCGATCGCTTTTACGACGCCCTGGCGCAAGAGGATTCGGATGTGGATTGTCAGGCCGGCAAGAAAGCCACCGAGGGTTGGGGCATTTACGTAATCGCCTCCCGCTATGCCGACTGCAACGGCATCACGCGCAGCATGCCCTCCGGCATTCCGGCCGATTACCCCGCCGACGACGACCCTCGCGACGGTTTCGACCTGGGAGACCCTTCCGAATCCATGCTCTCTGTGGTGCTGGGCCTCGCCTCCGGCAAGCCCGTCACCGCGGCGCCCGCCCATACCAAAGCCCCCCTGCCGCAGCCGCTTCCCTTCCACAAACCCGGCTTCGGCGTTTTGCTATATTAATTGTTGACCGGCTTTCTGAGCTGGGTGGTGTCCTTGTGGTCAAGGTGGGAAACGAGTGGCACCACCTTGGCCGCTAATTTGCAGCTGCATCGGCCCGGGATGCATTTTCGATGGACAAGGTGGTAGCTGCCGTTTCCCACCTTATCCATTTGCATGCACTTTTCTGAATGTAGAATTTGCTTCTATCGGCTAATAACCGTATTTTTGTGTCCATAAGAAAGAGCTGTGATCTATAATCTTTACGTATGAAAAAGATTCTGGAAGTTCTTTATTATGGTCCCAACGACATCCGTTTCAAAACGGACTTTCACCCACCCATCGGCCCGAGGACAATTAGTAATCTTCTGTTCGACACAACTTTATCCATGGCTACAAAGTTGTGGGGTGGAGACGAGACCTCTGTTCTGGCTATGATACGTATTCTGGCCGTCGCCGACCTTACCCTTAGCGTCAACAGGGAAGAAATGCTTCGAAACATGGCTCAGGATTCGGAATACTTTGCCAAAATGTTCAACGAAATGACCCAAGAGATGGTCAAGCATGGCGAAGCCATTTCTTTCGGGCCAGGAATTGCCCCGCCAAAAGGAATGAGTTGATATGCAGCGCACAGCCGTTAGAACACTGCCGGATGGGACCGTCCGGCAAGTGCATCCTTTTCATGTATGTGTCAGGGGTCTGGAAATGGAGGTTTTGTGCAGAGACAGTGAGGACTATGATGCCATGGTGAAGGTAATCTGTGTGGCAGCACGCCGTCATAACATCTTGGTAATTATCTATTGCGTGGTATCCAATCACTGTCACGTGGCCGTGTTGGCCACACGACAGGAAGATGTGGCCCTCTTTGCCATCGACCTTAAGAAAATCTATTCCATGTGGTTTCACAAACGTCATGGGAAAAGCCATGTGCTACATGGCGTGGATGTAAAGAGCATTCTCCTTTCCACGGACTGGCATATAAGAAATGTCCTGGCCTACATACCCCGGAACGCCCTGGACAACGGTCACAATGTGCACGACTATGAATGGTCGGGATATCGTGCCATGTTTTGCGCGTGTGAGCAAGAGGAGGGTTGGCCGGTAGCCCGCCTATCCCGTCGGGAGAGAGCAGCCATCATGCATACTGGAGATTCTCTGAAGGACGTCCGATGGATGTTGGACAAAGATGACCGCTTGATTCCCCGCAGTTTTTGTGACTACACCTTTCTGGAACAGGCTTTTGAGAATGACCAGGCATATTTCCTGAAGACTATCGGTGGTCTGAATGCCGCCCAGATGCAGTATTTGCTGGAGGAGAAACCTTACACTTTCGAGCATGACAGTGAGTTTTTCAAACTCGCCGAAGAAACTTGTCTTCGCTGGTTCAATGCCCCGGTCGCAAAACTAAGCGCCGACATGAAGGTGAGGGTAATCCCCTTTCTTTACCGAACAACCCGGACCAGCGTTCCCCAACTGGCCCGGGTGATGAGCCTGCCCCGCGAACAAATTGCCAGAATCCTGGAAAAAGCAAATGCCAGCCGGAATGGATGAAGATGAGGCACACCTGGTCAAAGTGGGAAACGAGTGGCACCACCTTGGCCGCTAATTTGCAGCTGCATCGGCCTGAAATGGCAGGTTTGTGACTTCAAACAAAAAACACTATCTTTGCAGTCCCACACTTTGCCTTGGTGGTGGAATGGTAGACACGAGGGACTTAGACATAATTTGAGTGCACTCTCTGAAAAGAGAGATGTAGAATGCCGTAAATTCAAGGAAACCTTAACGGAGAAAGCCGAAGGCAATCTTGAGCCAAGCCTCTGAGAAGAGGAAGGTGCAGAGACTAGACACGGCACACCTAAAGGGTCCAGCCCCATGGTGAAGGAATAGTCCAGACCACAAACAGAAATGGTGGCGAAAGCCATAGTGGCACGAAAATCCCTTGGCCCGAAACGGCCGTGCGGGTTCGATTCCCGCCCGAGGCACAACAAGACTTTGTAAGTTGTTGATTTTCAAACACTTTACAAGGTCTTGTGTTTTGTATCCCCAAAAATTTGGCCACAATCTGACCACATTTTTAGAACGCTTTTCCAGCGACCTCATTTCGTACGCGCATCAACAAAAACAGTGTGGACCTGAAATTGATTCAGATCCACACTGTTCAACTTTCGTTGGCAAAACTGTTCACTTTTCGGTGGCAATCTACCGGGGCTTCAGGAACTCTTCCACAGTGTTTCGATACACATTCCCGTAGCAGGCGTCGTTGTACAGGCCGGCATGGGAGGCCGTGGTGTGGGTGGCCAGCTGGTAGTAAAGGTCATGGAGGGAGATGGCAGGATTGGCCTCCACCTCGCTCCGGAACACACGCGTGAAGCGGTTGGAAAGGTAAATGCCGTCTTCAATTATGTCTGCGTGGGAGGTTTCGCCGCTGCCGGCTGCGCAGAGGAAAAGAACGCCCGGAAGGCCCTCGCAATACGTGCCGATGGAACCGCTGTAGCAGGTTTCCATAACGGCCAGGACCTTCCGGTAATTCCCCTCGGCGGCCTCCAGGATGCCGCGGAAAGTCTCTGCCTCCAATTTATCATCGGCCCACATAATCACATTGTCCCGGGCGCCGTGGCCGCTCCAGAAAAGGAAGAAGTTGGTGCCGGGGCTGCCCCGGACCACCTCAGGGGTGCGCTCCGTGACCGTGCCGGAGAAGATGTTCCGGAGGTCTTCCGGCGTTACCAGGCTGGTCTTGTAGTCGATGACGGCACCCGTGCGCAGGTTCTCTCCGCCTGGGGTGACGTGCACGTCGGAGCCCAGGTCGTCCTCCAGGATGAGGATAATATGGTCGTCGTTGTAGCCAAAGCCTTTCAGCATCCGGTACTGGGCCAGGGCATCGGCCTGGTGCCGATAGTTGTTGCGGCCGGTAGACGTAGCTATCACCACCGCAAACTGATCCTCAAGGGGCGGATACGGGAGATCGACCGCCTCCTCGTCGTACATATCCTCAATCTGGCTGGTGGTCCAGTTCCAGAGGTCGCTGCCGGTATAGTCACGTGAAAAACGACCGGTCTCTACAAATTTCCCGTCCGTATAGGTCCAGGTGCTGTAGGTGGTGCCCAGCTGGCAGATATGCGTCTGGCTTTCAAATTCCAACGGTCCGGAAACGCCGGTAATATGCTTGTAATCCCCCGCCCTGGCCGCCTGGAAGGCATTTTGCATACCGGAAGTCGTCCAGGGATAGATGGGCGTAGAAGCCTTGTCTCCCGATGTGAGTTTTAAAAGGGCTTCCCGTACAGACGGTGCATCGCCGCTTTCTACCACGGCTGCCGCCATGGCCAGCAGATAGAAGCAGTCGTAGAGCTGGGCGTAGCCGCCGGGAAGGACCGTCCCGTAGCGGCTTTTCCAGGCAACGTCAAACCCTTCTCCGGGCCTGGACGCAAGGGCCGTGCCCACATAGTCATAGTTCTTCAGTTTCCCCTCCAGGGACAGGTCGTAGGCCATATCCGTGCATACGATGGAAAGGTATTGGCTGTCCTCATTCAGCTTGAGGGCTTCGTCAAAATCCAGCATATCCCGGGCCGATGAAGGGACAAAGAAGAGCACGCCGGGAAAGGGCGCTTCCTCTTCGGCGGCAATGGCCTTCTGAAGAGCGGCTTCCAACTCGGCCTTGTTCTCATAGAAATAGGTTTCCTCTACCTCCATATCCATTTCGCGCGCCATGTAGGCGTAGTACGACTGGAAGGAGGCGGCATAGTCATCCACTTTCCCGTCCCTGGAGATAAGGGAGATGCGGGAATAGTTGTTGGCGCGGGCCTTGGAGAGCATGGCCTGGCACTGCGCCATGTCATTCTCGGCCAGGCAGAAAATATTGGGATCCGTCATATTGCTGCCCGCATAAATGCGCTGGAATTCCGTAGAGGTGACCGACGGCGCCAGCACGGGCATGCGGTAGGAAAGGCTTTCTTTGGCAATGACGCGGGCGTTACGGCTGTACCGCGGGCCGATAACCGCCGCGTAAGAATTGTCGTGGGTAATCTGTGCAATGTCCCGGGCCAGGGTGGCACCATCCTCGTCTACCCATTCCAGCTCCAGCTCTATCCGGCTCTCCTGCTCTTTCTGGGCGCTTTTGATGGTCTCCTGCGCCCAGTCCACAATCTTGGAGAGCTCCGCTTTCTCCGATGCCGGCAGCACCACGGCCACCTTGTAGGAATTCACCTTCTGCTGCGTTTCCAGCGGGTCTTTCCCGCTACAGGCGCTCAGCAGCAAGAGCGGAACAAGGGCATGTAGCAGTCTATTCCTTTTCATACGCTTTCTCCTTTTCTACAGCCTGGGAATAATATGTTTCATACAGGGCGGCCATGTCCTGGCCCTCAAAATTGAACTGTTTGTTTGAAACAACCTGAATGTATTCGCTTTCCAGGCCGAACTGCTGATGCTCCGGCCAGGGTTTTCCGGCTAGCCAGTCCTCCAGATACATCTTAAGGGCAAGATGGTTGTTCACGCACAGGGAGTAAGGTACGACCCCAGGATTGTAGGCCGTACAGTCCACGTCCATCCCGGCAATATGGATAAAGCCGTTGTACCGGCTATAGTCAAAAAGGCCAGGCAGGGACCCGCCTAGAAGGGGAAAGAACAAAATGTCGCCAAAGAATTCTCCGGTGGAGTAAAGCTCCTGATACTTTGTGTGGACGAAACGGTAGGTGCTGTCCCGCATGCCGAATCCTTCCGGGCCATTTGCCAGCGTCCAGGTGTGTGTTTCCTGGTCAGAAACCGCGCCGTGGCCGTCGGCAAAGCCGCGGGCACTCTCTTCAATCATGTCGTTGCCGTCCATGGCCTTGAAGATGACGCCCACGAAGATGCGGGACATGGCTCCGCAGAGCCAGGAGGCACCGTAGCGGCGGATGATGTAGGAGGAATGCCCCGGAAAAACGTCATCGGTTTCCAGGATAAGCACGCGGCCGTTCTTAGGGGCCGATTTTCCCTTGAGGATCTCCTCGTACGTGTTGCTGGCAAGGATAAGGGCGCGGTCACCGCTCCCCTCCTTCGAGAGCCACGCGTCCAGCCGTTTCCCGGCATCGGCAATGCTCTCCGGCTGCTGGAGGCTCAGGTTCACATCCGGATGGTCCTTGCAGAA
>CACYHF010000015.1 GCA_902774155.1 uncultured Bacteroidia bacterium
CGACGTTGTGGGCCGCCATTTCGAAGCGGTAGGCATCCTCGTCATAGAGGACGGGCGTTTCTTTGATTGGTTTTGCCATAATTCGTTTCTCCTTTTTTTGTGTTCCCGCTCTATAGATGCATGGAACTATGCAAATGTAACATTTTTTCTTGTTAGCATTGCAAAAAATATGCAATTATAGTATTTGAAATCGTCAATAAGTCCTTGACGATTGTTTGCAGTGCGTCTATGACGAGTCCCGTCTCAATCATGGGAGTCTCTCCCTGATACTAGTCGCTTTTTTTATATCTATATCCCACTGGCTTGAGGCGTCATAGTTTACTTTTGCTACATTGATGAGTCCGGAACCCCGCAGATTCCAGGCAACACTTCCCACTATGTTCTCTGCGGACTTTCCATTCCTGTAAAGTACTGGAAGCGATGCGACAAGCAAATCAACAAGATTAAGGCAAAGTACGGCCTGGCAGGAGCAGAGATCCACACGGGCTGGATTAAGCGCACCTATTTGGAGCAGTCAAAGATTGCTGGTTTTGAGAAACTATCCTATGCCGCAAGACGATCTGCCGTTATATCGGCACGTACAGCAGAAATATATCGTGTCAAGAATCAGCACAACCCCAAGGCACTCAAGCAACTCACCATCTTACCTACCAGGAACGAATGGATTTCCTGCGCGAAGTGGCTGATGCCATCGGTGGATGGTCCTTTGCACGCATCTTCGCCGATACTTCGAAAACGGTGAGACCGACCTTCTGGACCGCATCAAGCCCCGTTTCGAGCGCCGCAGGCGAAATCGGTCAACTCTCCAAGATTTGCCCGGCCGCATTCTTGGTGTCCACCTTTTCGATGATGCGCTCCAGGATGCCGTTCTCGTCGAAGATGAACGTGCGCCGGAGCGTCCCCAGCGTGGTTTTGCCGTACATCTTCTTCTCTCCCCAGACGCCGAAGGACTGGAGCATCTTCGTGGTGGTATCGGCCAGCAGCCGGAAAGGCAGCTCATACTTGGCCCGGAAGCCAGTATGAGACTTCGCGCTGTCCTTGCTTACGCCAACCACATTGTACCCTGCAGCGGCCAGTTCCGCGTAGTTGTCCCGGAAAGAGCAGGCCTCCGCCGTGCATCCGGACGTATTGTCCTTAGGATAGAAGTAGATGATGGTCTTTCGGCCTTTGCCGATGAAATCCTCCGATTTCACCATATTCCCGTCCTGGTCCATAACCTCGAAGGACGGCATCTTGTCACCGATTTTCAGCATATTGTAAGAATTAAAAAGAGGCTGATTTCAGCCTCTTGATTACGTTACGGGCTTGTGAAAGCCTATTTCAGATTGATGATGATGACACCATTGGCCCCGCGTACGCCATAAATGGAGGCCGAGCCGGCATCTTTCAGTACGTCGATACTCTTGACATCGTTGGGGTTTACCCAGTCGATGTTGTTATACGCAGCACCGTCCACAATGAAAAGAGGGTCGGTATCACCGTTGACGGTATTGACGCCACGGATGACAATCTTATTGCCGTCCACCTGCACGCCGGCACATTTTCCGGCAATCATCTCATAGATGTTCCTATAGGACGTATTGGCATAAGTATCCACATCCACACTGGAAACAGCAGTGGTGAGATTACCCCGCACCTCTTTGCCGTACCCCACATCCACAATATCTTCGCTGCGAGGTTTATTATACACAGAAGAATCCGACTTGAAAACGCCACAAGCGGAAACAAGGGCGACCAGCGCGCCAATAAGTATGATTCGTTTCATAGCCACAAATCTAATAATATATTTGAGATGCAGCAATTTTCCTGCCAAAAAAGCGTAACTTTGCATCAATATGGCAGTTTACAGAGAAATGAGCCTGGAAGAATTCCAGGATATCGAAAGCAGAATCCTCTATGAGGATAACCACCTGCTGGTGTTTAACAAACACACTGGCGAGATTGTCCAAGGCGACAAAACCGGCGACGAACCTCTGAGCGAAACGCTCAAGGCGTTCATCGCCCGGCGGGACGGGAAGCCCGGTCAGGTGTTTATGGGCGTCCCCCATCGGCTGGACCGGCCTGTCAGCGGCGTCTGCCTCTTTGCCAAAACCTCCAAAGCCCTGGAACGGTTGAACGAAATGCTCCGGAACGGACAGGTTCACAAAACCTACTGGGCGCTTACGGCCACCCGACCTCCCAAAGACAGTGATATCCTCACAGATTTCCTCACCCGGAACGAAGCCCAGAACAAATCCTATGTTTCCAAAAACGGTAAGGAGGCCCGTCTGAAATATACCCTTATCCAGACCACGGAACGATATTACCTCCTGGAAGTGGAGCTTTACACCGGCCGACACCACCAGATCCGCTGCCAATTGGCCCATATGGGTTGTCCCATCAAAGGGGATCTCAAGTATGGCGCCAAGCGTTCCAATCCGGACGGCGGCATCAGCCTGCTGGCCCGCCGGATACAATTCATCCACCCCGTCAAAAAGACCGAGGTGGATGTAACCGCTCCGGTTCCGGAGAACTGGAAAGGAATAAAGGGGTAACGTCGCCCGCTCAAGCCCATTAAGGTTTCTTGGATTGTTTCCGCCGCATCCGGGCACACCAGTGACTGGGCGGCTCTCCCATTATGTTCTTGAAATTCTGGAAGAACGAAGTCACCGTATGGAAACCCGAAAGCTGGGCCAACTCGGTTACCCTGAGCCCCATATTGTTCCGGAACAAATCCATGGCGTACATAATCCGGTAATAGTTTACGTACTGCCTGAAATTGCGGCCGGAAAAACGTCTGATGGTTTTGCTCAGCGACCCCTTGTTGGTGTAAACGGCATTGGCCAGATCCTGGAGGGAGAAGGATTCCACCAGATAAGGCCTCCTTTCGGTCATATACCGGCAGCACCTGTCGTAAAGCATCTGATCGATCGCCGTCATCTCATAGGAAGCAGACTCTTCGTCTTGGGCTCCCGGTTGCTCCAGGAGCGTCTTCAAATGGGCTTCTTTCCTGCGCAGGCGTACGTACAGGCCGATGCCCGCCGCCACCGCCAGCCCACAGAAAAGAGCCAGGGACAACAGTAACAGGTTCATAGGGTACAAGGCAGGCCGGACGGACGCGTTTCCCCTATGTCAAAGAACTTATTTCTTGATGGTATCGAAGCCCTTTCCGTACACGCCGTTCACGGAGCTCACGGACAGGAAGGCCTTATCATCCAACTGTTTGATATAACGCAGCATCAGGTTCAGATCGGTTTTCCGGGTAATAACCATCAGCACTTTCTGATCCTGCTTGGTATACCAGCCCTTGCCGTCCAGAACAGTAACGCCACGATGCATCTCGTGCGTGATGGCATCGGCAATCTTTTCATATTCCTTGGAAAGGATGAACAGTTGCACACTCTGCTGCGAACCCGAGATGTACATATCCAGTACCGAACTGTTCACGGTAACCAGGATGAAACCGTACAGCACGGTGGTAATCTTTTCTACGAAAGGAAGCTTGTACGTCACGGGGTTTCCCATAGCGTCCAGGATCTGCTCGTGCGTAACCGGGTCGATGGCATTGGCATAGGAAGGGATGAGCAGCGAGGAGCCGATGATGATGAAATCCAGGAAAAGGATTACCTTGCCCGGTGAGACGTTATGATACTTGGTATAAATCAGGGCGATAATGTCTGTTCCGCCCGTGGAACCGCCGTTGGAAATGCTCATACCGATGCCGATACCCGCCATCAAGCCGCCCATAAGGACGCTCAGAAGCTTACCGTTGGCAAAAACCAGGTCCGTGATGAACTTTTCCGGGATGAGTCCGGGCAGGAAACGCAGGGCTACGGAGGCCAGGATGATGGCGTAGATGGTCTTGGCGCCAAAACCCATACCCAGGATCACCATGGCCGCCGCCACCAGGATGGCATTGAGCACAAAGTAGGTGTAACCCATCTGGATTTTACCACCGGTGGCGTACTGGATAATGGAGCTGATACCCGATACGCCCCCGCCGATGAGGTTGTTCGGAATCAGGAAGATGGACCAGGCCAGCACGTAGATTAGAATACCCAGGGTGACCAGCAGCCACTCCTTGACCAGGGCAAACGTGGATTTTTGCAACATCGGCATAACTATTTCTTTTTCTTGATACCCGTTTTCATTTCGTCGAAGCCTTCGCCGTATACATTGTTGGCCGGCACCACGGTCACAAAGGCTTTCGCGTCCATCTCCTTCACGGCTTTCACCAGCTCCGGAAGCTCGGTCTTGCGCAGCATAACCATAAGCACCTGCCGGTCCTCCTGCGTATACCAGCCCAGGGCCTTGAGGGCCGTTACCCCACGCCCCATCTGTTGGTTGATATAGTCCCCTATCTCCTTCAGATGACTGGAAAAGATGAGCACCTGAACGGCAGAATCCTTGCCCAGCAGGATCAAGTCCAGCACATAGGCGCAAATGCCCATAGTAATGTAACCGTACACCACATTGGTGAAATTGTGTCCCGGCACAAAGATCAGGAGCGTAATGACCACAAAGTCGGTGAACAGATAAAACCGGCCGATGGAGATGGGCCAGAACTTGTTAACGATGAGGGCCAGGATGTCCGTTCCGCCGGTGGAACCGCCCCGCATAATGATGAGGGCCAGACCCACGGCTTCCAGCAGACCGCCGATAATGGGAACCAGGATACCGTCTCCCACATACAATACCTCTCCTTCCACCGACCAGAGGCAACGCATACTTTCGTCCCCCAGGATACGGAACAAAAGCGTGGACAACAGGATGGCATAGATGGTCTTGATGCCGAAACCCTGCCCCAGGATGAACCAGGCCAGGATCAGGAGCAAAACATTGATGCCGAAATACCAGATATCCACGGAGATGCCGGTAACCATAGACAAGAGGGCCGATGCACCCGTGAGGCCACCGTCGATCATATTGTTGGGCAGCAGGAACGACTGCCAGGCCATTACAAACAGGACTACCCCCACCGTAATGACCAGGTAGTCGAAAATGCCGATCAGGATTTTCTTGCTCATCGCCTACTTCTTAAGAACTACGTTAACAATACGTCCCGGCACCACAATCACCTTCGCGATGTTCATATCGCCCACATACTGAGGCGTTTTCTCATGCGAACGGACCAGGGCTTCCACATCGGCCGGAGCAGCCGAAGCCGGCGCTTCCAGGAAGAAACGTGTTTTGCCGTTAAAGGAAACGGGATAATTCACCGTATTGTCGGCCGCCAGCTCCTCCTTGTACTCCGGGAAAGTGGCATAGACCACGGAACCCTCATTACCCAGCTGATGCCACAGTTCCTCCGCAATATGCGGGGCGAAGGGGCTCAGCACCACCGTGAGCGGCTCCAGAATGGCCCGCTTGGAGCAATTGCCCAGTTCGTTCAGGGCAATCATAAAGGCCGATATGGTGGTGTTGTAGGAGAAGTGCTCGATATCGTCCTGCGCCTTGCCGATGAGCTTGTGCAGGGCCTTGAGTTCTTCCTTCGTGGGCTCCTCGTCGGTAACCAGCCACTTCTCGCGGTCCCAGAACAGGCGCCAGAATTTCTTGAGAAAGCGGTTCACGCCGTCGATACCTTTGGTATCCCAGGGCTTGGCCTGCTCGATGGGGCCCAGGAACATCTCGTAGAGACGGAGCGTATCGGCGCCATAAGTGTCGCAGATCTTGTCCGGATTCACCACGTTGTACATACTCTTGGACATTTTCTCAATGGCCCAGCCGCAGATGTACTCGCCGTCTTCCAGCACGAATTCGGCATCTTTGTAGTCCGGCCGCCAGGCACGGAAAGCCTCGATATCCAGTTTGTCGTTGTAGACGATATTCACGTCCACGTGCACCGGAATGGTCTCGTACTGGTCCTTCAGGCCGGCCGATACGAATTTGTTGGTGCCGGGAATCAGGTACACGAAGTTGGAACGGCCCTGGATCATGCCCTGGTTGATGAGCTTGCAGAAAGGTTCATCCTCGCACACATAACCCAGGTCGAAGAGGAATTTGTTCCAGAAACGGCTGTAAATCAGGTGTCCCGTAGCGTGCTCCGTACCGCCCACATACAGGTCCACATTGCGCCAGTACTCATCGGCCTCTTTGGAGACCAGGGCCTCCCCGTTGTGCGGGTCCATATAGCGGAGGTAGTACGCGCTGGAGCCGGCGAAACCGGGCATCGTGCTCTTCTCCAGGGGATATCCCTTGTACGTCCAGTCCTTGGCGCGGGCCAGCGGCGGCTGCCCATCCTCGGTGGGTTTGTACTGGTCGATCTCCGGCAGGGTGAGCGGGAGGTCTTCGAACGCGACCGGCGTGGCAATGCCGTCCTTATAGTATATGGGGAACGGCTCACCCCAATAGCGCTGACGGGAGAAAATGGCATCCCGGATGCGGTAATTCACTTTCCGCCGGCCGATGCCGTGCTTCTCCACATAGTCGATGGCGGCGGGAATGGCCTGTTTCACCGTGAGACCGTTCAGGAAGCCGCTGTTGCACATAATGCCTTCCTTGGCATCCAGGCTCTGCTCGGAGACATCGGCCCCTTCGATCAGGGGGATGATGGGCAGGTTGAACTTCTTGGCGAAGGCGTAGTCACGGCTGTCGTGGGCCGGAACGGCCATAATGGCACCCGTTCCGTAACCGGCCAGCACATACTCGGCAATCCATACCGGCACTTTCTGGCCAGTGAGCGGATTGATGCCGTAGGAACCGGAGAACACGCCCGTGACGGCCTTACCGGCTATCCTTTCACGCTCCGTTTTCTTCTTAACCTGCTCCAGATAGGCGTCTACCTCGGCCTTCTGGGCCTTGGAAGTCAGTTTTTCCACCCATTCGCTCTCCGGGGCCAGCACCATAAAGGTGACCCCGAAAACGGTATCGGCGCGCGTGGTAAAGATGGTTACGTCGTGCTGGACGCCGTCGCATTCCACCTGGAACACCATTTCAGCGCCCTCACTGCGTCCGATCCAGTTGCGCTGCATCTCCTTGAGGGATTCCGTCCAGTCCAGACGCTCAAGGCCGTCCAACAGGCGACCGGCATAGGCCGATACGCGCAGCTGCCACTGCGTCATTTTCTTCTGGAACACCGGGAAACCGCCACGCTCGGAGAAGCCGTCTTTTACTTCATCGTTGGCCAGCACGGTACCCAGTGCCGGGCACCAGTTCACGGTGCTTTCTCCCTGATAGGCAAGGCGGTAGCGCATGAGGGCATCGGCCTTCTCCTTTTCGGAGAAAGCCTTCCACTCCCCTGCCGTAAAGGCCGGTCCTTCGCTGCAGGCGGCGTTTACCGCGGCGGAGCCACCTTGCTCAAAGGCGGCTGCCAGTTCTTCGATGGGGCGGGCTTTTTCGGCATCTTTGTCATACCAGGAGCCGAACATCTTCAGGAAAGCCCACTGCGTCCACTTATAATATTCCGGGTCGCAGGTGCGGAATTCGCGGTCCCAGTCGAAGGAGAAGCCGATCCGGTCCAGCTGCTGCCGATACCGCGCCACGTTGTCGTGGGTGGTCTTTTCCGGGTGCTGACCCGTCTGGATGGCGTATTGCTCCGCCGGCAGGCCGAAGGCGTCGTAACCCATAGGGTGCAAGACGTTGAAGCCTTTCAGCCGCTTGTAACGGGCAAAGATGTCGCTGGCGATATAGCCCAGCGGATGGCCCACATGCAAACCCGCACCACTGGGGTACGGGAACATGTCCAGCACATAATATTTGGGTTTGTCGGAATCTACACTGGCACGGTAGGTCTTGTTCTGGGCCCACCACTGCTGCCATTTCTTCTCAATCTCTAAAAAGTTATAATCCATAGCTTATTTCAAAGTCTTTCCGTTGATACCGAATTTGCCTTTGTCCTTACTCAATTTGAAATCCACCGCAATGGTCATGGCTACCTTGGCTTTCTTGCCATGGTGACGGCCCGGCCGCCACTTGGGCGAAGCGCTCACCACCCGGACGGCTTCATCGTCCAACACCTGATGGATGCCGCGCGAGACTTTCACATCCTGCACCTCTCCCTTTTCGTCGATGATGAAATCCACCAGGACGCAGCCCTGGATGCCATTGTCCACCGCGTAGCTGGGATACTTCAGGTATTGATACACCCAGCGCTCCATGAAGGTGGCAGGGTCCGGGGAATTCAGGAACATAGGTTTCACCTCCACGTCACTGTATGCATATACGCCGATCGGGTGTTCTTTCTTGTTTTCCAAGGTTCCGTGGAACAGCGGACGCTGTCCGTTGGCCAGGTGCTGGACATAGCTGTAGATGTATTCCAGTTCGCGTTCCATCCCCTCGAAATCCACCAGGGAATAGGTATCCCGGCCCGTATTGTGCTCCGGATAGCGTCCCGTAGTGAACAGGACGGAAGGGATCTGCCTGTCGTAGAAGACTATATGATCTCCAGGATAAGGCTCCTGGGCGGTTAGCTGAGCCTGGATGGGAAGCAATTCCCCCTGCAGGGACTGCGCGATGGTGTTCAGGTCCGTGTTGGATGCGGTGTAGGCCCAGAATCCGTTGGACGAGAGGCCCAACATATCCAGATTCACCATGGCATCAATATTGGCCACTTCGTCGGCCAGGGAACGATTCAGGAGATACCAGGCGCCGGCGAAAGACTCGCAGGAACTGCCGAAACCCACCAGCAGGATGCTTCTTCGCAGCTGGGTCCTGGCCAGGGACAGTTTCCGGGCCAGTTCCACCAGCATAGCCATACCGGAGGCATTGCCGTTGGCGCCGAAGTAGATGCGGTTCACCCGCTCTCCGTTCACGGTGAGCTGGTCCATCCCCAGGTTGTCCATACGTGCTCCCACCACTATATAGTGCTCGTTCAGGTTCTTATCCCAACCCGGGATAATGCCCATCACGTTGCGGGACGTAAGGGTATCGGCCTGTCCGGCCAGCTTGAATTCACAGCCCGAGGTGAGCATTTCCACCCCGTATTCCTTCAGTTTTTCCGTCAGGTAATCGGCCGCCATGCGCTCTCCTTCCGATCCGGCCTTCCTGCCTTCCAGCTGGGCGCCGGCCCAATAGGCCACATGTTCCTTGAAGGCCCGGACGGTTTCGGAGTCGTCCAGGTCTTCCAGAGAGACGCGATACTGCGCATGAATCCCAGTTGCCGCCAGCAGGGCAACCAGCAGGGACAGAAGTTTTTTCATCATTCGTTTACCAGGATCCAGCTGTCTTGGGGGCATACGCCCGTACCACGCAGCTGATTAAGGGTTTTCAGACTTTCGTTCAAACTGTTGGAGGGGCAGATTCCCACGGCCAGCAATCCGTTGCGGAAGCTGATGATGGTGGCGTTTGAATAACCGGCATCCTTGCACGCATTCAGTTTGCGTTCGGCGTAATAACGTCCCCGGAACGCACCCACGATCAAGTAATATTTGTACTCCAGCTTAGTGGTGAACAGCCCGCCCAGTTTGGCGGGATTCAGGATGGTTCCATTGGATTGGGAAAGGGAGTCCAGCAGGTGGGCTTCCAGGGCGGCCAGGGAATCCGCCAGCGCCTTTTCCGCGCGGGCCATGGAATCCAGCCGTGCCTGATGCCGCGCTTCCTCGGCAGCCATCTGCTCCAGCCGCAACTGCTCCACCTGCGCCGATGTAGGGCGCCCGGCCAGCGTGCGGACGAAGTCACAACTGCTTACGCTCAGGAGCGCAAGAGCCAGAAACAGGACCAAGGTTTTTTTCATACATAATCCTCCTTAATCTGCAAAATTACGCTTTTTTCCAAAATCAAGCCAAATAAAAGTAGTATATTTGCGCACTTATGAAGAAAACCGTCACGTTGGACGCCATCGACCCCATCGAAATCTTCGGGGTTGGCAACAAAATACTCAGCGAGTTCTGCTCGTATTTTCCCCACCTGAAAGTGGTGGCGCGGGGCAACCAGCTCATCCTGGAGGGAAAGGAAAGTGACATCGCCGAATTCAACATCCGCTTTGCCGAACTGGTGGAGCGGCGTCATCATAAGATGAATCTCACCGTCTACGACGTAGAAGACATCTTTTCCGGCAGCGGGGACGGCCACTTCCATCCCGGCCCGGACGCCATCATCGTCCACGGAACCGATGGAAAACCCATCCGCGCCAGGGGGAAAACCCAGCAGGAACTGGTGAACGCCTATTTCGACCACGACCTTATCTTCGCCATCGGCCCGGCCGGAACCGGCAAAACATATATAGCCATCGCGCTGGCGGTACGCGCCCTCAAGAACCGGGAAATCAAACGCATCATCCTCACCCGCCCGGCCGTGGAAGCCGGTGAGCGCCTGGGCTTCCTGCCGGGAGACCTCAAGGAAAAACTGGACCCGTACCTGCAACCGCTGTACGACGCCCTCTCAGACATGATTCCCTCCCGCAAACTGCAGGAATTCATGGCCGACGGCACCATCCAGATCGCGCCCCTGGCCTATATGCGAGGCCGCACGCTGGACCGCGCCTGCGTGATCCTGGACGAAGCCCAGAACACCAACCTGGGCCAGTTGAAGATGTTCCTCACCCGTATGGGTTCCAGTGCCAAGTTCATCGTCACCGGCGACGCCACCCAGATAGACCTTCCCCGCCGGGAAGACAGCGGCCTGCTCCGGGGCATCGCCCTGCTGGAAGGCATCAAAGGCATCGCCACCATCCGTTTCACCAACGAAGACATCGTCCGTCACCCGCTGGTGACCAAAATCGTCAAGGCTTTCGATCAGAAAGAACCCGAAGAAAAGATTGGCAAATAATTTGCAGAACATACATCCGCTATGAAAAAAATACTGACATTCGTACTGCTCCTCTGCGGTATCACCGCCGGAGCCCAGACCCTGGAAGGGACCTTCACCCAGGCCAAAACCCTCAAGATTACCGGAAAAGTCATCACAAGCGAAGGCACACTCACATACACCGCCCCCGACCAGCTGGCCATGTTGTATACCAAGCCGGACGGAGATTATTTCATCATCGACGGCCCTATGCTGCGGATGGACCTGCGCGGCGTATCGCTGGACGTGAACACAGACAACAACAAAACGGTGAAATCCCAGCGCAATGCCATCCTCTACGGCATCGCAGGCCGATATGAGGAAATCGCCCAGGAAATGGACGCAGACCTCACCGTCACCCCGGCCAAGGACGGCGGCAAACACGTGGTGATCAAAGTGCGCCAGACGCTTCCCAAAGGCTACTCCGGCATGGAGCTGGATTACAAGAAAAACGGGCAGCTGCGCACCATGGTCCTGGATGAGTTCGGCGGCATCTCCACAACCTACGTCCTCACCATAAAATAGGTATTGAATTCCCGGAAATTTTACTTATCTTTGTATGTTTATAGAAAGGTAAGTAGAATATGGACAATATCGAAGAGAAGAATGGGCTCGAGGAGCCGCAGGGTAGCGGCTACATCGAGCAAGTGGAGATAGATCACGAGATGCGCACCGCCTACATCGACTATTCCATGTCGGTGATTGTTTCCCGTGCGCTTCCGGATGCCCGTGACGGCCTCAAGCCGGTCCAGCGCCGCGTTCTGTTCGGCATGGACAACATGGGCCTCAGCTATAACGGTCAAACCAAGAAGAGTGCCCGTATCGTGGGTGAGGTGATGGGTAAATTCCATCCCCACGGGGACTCCAGCGTATACGACGCCATGGTGCGCCTGGGCCAGGACTGGAACCAGCGTTATCCTTTGGTCAAGGGGCAGGGAAACTTCGGCTCTGTAGACGGAGACTCCCCCGCCGCCATGCGTTACACGGAGGCCAAGCTGCAGAAGATGGCCGAAGACGTCCTGGGAGATATGGACAAGGACACCGTGGACATGACGCTCAACTTCGACGACACCCTGGAAGAGCCCACCGTTCTGCCCACCAAGGCTCCCCTGCTGCTGCTCAACGGCGCATCCGGCATTGCCGTAGGTATGGCCACCAACATGGCCCCGCACAACCTGGGTGAATGCTGCGACGCCATCTGCGCATACATCGACAATCCCGAAATCATCACCGAGGAACTGATGCACCACATCAAGGGCCCGGACTTCCCCACCGGCGGCATCGTCATGGGCGTTTCCGGCATCAAGGAAGCCTACGAAACCGGCCGGGGCCGCGTGGTCATCCGCTCCAAGACGGAGATTGAAGTGGACGAACACGGCCGCGAAACCATCGTGGTCACGGAAATCCCTTATATGGTGAACAAGCGGGAAATGATTGAGAAGATCGCCCAGCTGGCCGATGACAAGAAAATCGAAGGCATCTCTTACATCAACGACGAAAGCTCCCGCGGCGAAACCCGCGTGGTCATCCGCCTCAAGCAGGGAACCAACTCCGGCGTGGTCCTGAACATGCTGTTCAAGTACAGCCCGCTCCAGAGCAGTTTCTCCTTCAATAACGTAGCGCTGGTAAAAGGCCGTCCCCGCACCCTGAGCCTCAAGGAAATCATCAAGGAATTCGTAGACTTCCGCCATGAGGTTGTAGTGCGCCGCACCCGCTTCGAACTGGACAAGGCCCAGAAGCGCGCCCATATCCTGGAAGGCCTCCTGAAGGCCATGGACCTCATCGACGAGATTGTCCACATCATCCGCTACGAAGCCAAGAGCATCGACGAAGCCCGTCAGATGCTGGTAGACCGCTACCAGTTCACGGATGTACAGGCTGCCGCCATCGTGGAAATGCGCCTGCGTCAGCTGGTGGGCTTGGAGCGTGAAAAGCTTCAAAACGAATACGACGAACTGATGAAGTTCATCGACCGCTGCAACCAGATCCTGGGCAGCGTGGAGGAACAGTTCAATGTGGTGAAGTCGGAAACTATGGACCTTAAGGCCCGCTACGCAGACCCTCGCCGCACGGAAATCACCCTCTCCGAAGATGAATTCAACCCGGAAGACTTCTACGCCGACGAAGACCAGGTAATCACCATTTCCCACCTGGGTTACATCAAGCGCACCCCCCTCACCGAATTCCGCACCCAGAACCGCGGCGGCGTGGGCAGCAAGGGCAGCGCCACGCGCGACGAAGACTTCATCGAGCACATCTATATCGCCAACACCCACAGCACTATGCTGCTGTTCACCCAGAAGGGCAAGTGCTACTGGCTCAAGGTTTATGAAATTCCGGAAGGCAACCGCACCTCCAAGGGCCGCGCCATCCAGAACATCCTCATGATAGACCCGGACGATGCCGTCCGCGCCTACCTCAACGTCAAGACCCTCAAGGACGAGGAATTCATCAACAACAACTACATCATGATGGTCACCCGCCAGGGTATCGTGAAGAAGACTTCCCTGGAAGCCTATTCCCGTCCCCGCACCAACGGCGTGAACGCCATCAACATCCGCGAAGACGACCAACTGCTGGAAGCCATTCTCACCAACGGCCGCTGCAACATCATGATCGCCGCCCACGGCGGACGCTGCGTCCACTTCGACGAAAGGGATGCCCGCGCCATGGGCCGCACCTCCACCGGTGTCCGTGGCATCAATCTTGATGAAGGCGATTATGTGGTGGGCGTAGTCTGCCAGGACTTCCAGGCCGAAGACGCAGCGAAGCACCAGGTGCTGGCCGTATCCGAGAATGGCTACGGCAAACGCTCAGACCCGCAGGACTACCGTCAGACCGCAAGAGGTGCCAAGGGTGTCAGAACCCTGAACATCACCGAAAAGACCGGCAATCTGGTGGCCATCAAGAACGTCACCGACGACGACGACCTTATGATCATCTGCCGGAGCGGCATCACCATCCGAATGCCTGTCAACACCATCCGTGTTGCCGGACGTGCCACCCAGGGCGTTAAGCTCATCAACATCCGGGAAAAGGACGCCATCGCCGCCGTTTCCGTAGTCGCTCACAGCGAAGAGGAAGAAAGTCAGGCCGCAGAAGGAACCGAAATCACCGAAACACCGCAGGAATAATCAATCTAATAATCTTTTAATAGTATGAAAAAGTTATTTTTCGCCCTCGCGCTCGTCTGCTCGCTGCAGCTTGCGTATGCACAGAAGCCCGATGAGGAAATGCAGAAGGCTGTTGACAAAGCCCTCGCTGCCGCACAGGATGCCAAGAAGGCTACCAAGTCTGCCACTTGGATGAATCTGGGCAAAGCGTATATGACGGCCTACAACAACCCCATCTCCAACATCGCTCCCGGTCTGGACAAGGCCACTTTCGGCATGATGAACAAGGAGCAGCCCATCTCCGTCTCCAACGTCACCGTTGGCGGTGAGGCCTATGAGAAGATGCAGCTCTCCCACCTGGACGTTTACTTCAACGGCGCCGGTTTGCTGGCCATCGTGGATGTAACCAAGCCCTCCGTTCCCGGAGACCTCCTGGGCGAAGCCGGCAAGGCTTATGTAAAGGCATTTGAACTGGGTGCCAAGGACAAGGACATCGCTCCCAAGCTCAAGGAAATCGCCGATGCCTACTACAACGACGCTTTCACCGCCTATTCCCTGGGTAACATGGCCAAAGCCAGCGACCTCTTCAAGGGCGCCTATGACTGGTCCACCACCGCTCCCAACACGGAAGCCAACATTGACGCCGCCTACAACAGCGCCTTCACCGCCCTGGCCTCCAAGAACTACGCCCGCGCAGAGGAATACTACAACATCTGCCTGTCCAAGGACTACACCTCCGAGGGTAACATCTACGCCGCCCTCTCCGAAGTTTCCCTCGCCAAGGCCGATACCCTGACCGCCAAGAACTACCTGGCCACCGGTCTCACCAAATATCCGGACAACGCTTCCATCCTGACCAACCTCATCAACCTGTACCTGCAGACCAATGAGGATCCCAAGAAGATTGTGGAGCTGCTGGACGAAGCCAAGAAAGCCATGCCCGACAACCCCTCCCTCTACTATGTGGAAGGTAACATCTATGCCGGCATCAAGGATTTCGACGCCGCTACCGCCGCCTACAACAAGGGTCTGGAGATTGATCCCAAGTACGATATGGCTTATTACGGCCTGGCTCAGGTGGCCCTGAAGAAAGGTGAGGCCATTGTGGAAGAGATGAACGCCCTGGATGTACGTGAATGGAAGAAGTACGACGAACTCAACGCCCAGCTCATTGAGGTTTACAAAGGCGCCATCGAGCCCTTCGAGAAGTGCTACGAGGTAAGCTCCAACCCGGACGTGAAAGCCGCCGCCGCAGACTTCCTGAAGCGCCTGAACTTCCAGCTCCGCAACGTGGATCCGAAGTTCCAGGCCGACTATGAGAAGTGGAATGGCATTGTGGGTCAGTAATCCCCATCTAGCCCATTATTTAGCCTTCGGCCTTTGGGTCGAAGGCTTTTTTTATTAATTTTGTACCATGCAGTTAAAAGTGACGGAAGACCTGAACCAGGTCATCAAATACGCGCAGGAAGAAGCCATGCGCACCGGCAGTTATGGGATCGGCCCGGATCACCTGTTCCTGGGTATCATCCGGCACGAGGAAAATGCAGCGTTCACCACGCTGCAACACCTGGGCATTGAACCGGCCGACCTTAAGGTGTTCATTGACCAGCGCATCGTAACCGGGGAAACTATCCCTTACGAAGAATTGGAGCACATCAACTTCTCCCGTCAGGCGCAGAATGTCCTCAGCATCACGGTGATGGAGGCCACGCGGCTTAAGAGCGCGGCCGCGGCGCCGCAGCACCTGCTGCTGGCCTTGTGCCGCACCACGGAAAGCTACGGACAGGTGTACCTGCGCTCGCATGGTATCGACTACGGACGTCTGCTGGCGTATATGGAAGACGAAGGTCTCCTGCATCCCCACCAGCCGCAACAGGAAGAACCCAAGCAACCGTCCCAGGGACCGGAAGAAGAACAGCCGGCAGAGGACAAGAAACTGGATATCGAAGAATTCGCTTATGACCTCACCCGGGCCGCCCGTGAGGGCAAGCTGGATCCGGTGGTGGGCCGCGAAACGGAGATTGCCCGCGTGATTGAGATTCTGGGCCGAAGGAAGAAGAACAATCCCATGCTCATCGGAGAACCCGGCGTGGGCAAGAGCGCCATCGTGGAAGGCATTGCACAGCGCATCTCCACCGGTGACATATCGGCCGCCCTGGCCAAGAAGCGTATCCTCTCCCTGGACATCGCATCCGTGGTGGCCGGCACCAAGTATCGCGGAGATTTTGAAAAACGCCTTAAGGGCATTATCCAGGAGGCCTCCGAAAATCCGGACCTGATCCTGTTCATCGACGAATTCCACACCATCGTAGGAGCGGGTGGCGCTTCCGGCAGCCTGGATGCGGCCAATATGCTCAAACCGGCGCTGGCGCGCGGCGAATTTCAGTGCATCGGTGCCACCACGCTGGACGAATTCACCAAGATCGTGGAAAAGGACGGCGGCCTGGACCGCCGCTTCCAGAAGATTGTGGTGGAACCCTGCAGCGTGCCGGAATCCATCGCCATCCTCCAGCAACTCAAGCCCAAATATGAAGAATTCCACGGCATCCAGTATACCGATGAAGCCCTGGAAGCGGCCGTACGCCTGACGGACCGGTACATTACGGACAAATCCCTGCCCGACAAAGCCATCGACGCCCTGGACGAGGCCGGCTCCATGGTACGCCTGTCCCTGGCCCGGAAAAAAGGCCGCGCGCAGGTGGTGGAGGCCGAAGACATCGCTTCCGTTGTGTCCAAGATGACGGGCATTCCCGTGAACAAGGTGGCCGAAAGCGAAGGCAACCGCCTGGTGAAGATGCGCACGCGCCTACGCCAACGCATCATCGGCCAGGACGAAGCCATTGAAAAGGTGGTGCGCGCCATCCAGCGCAACCGGGCGGGACTCAAGGACCCGCACCGGCCCATCGGCACCTTCCTCTTTTTCGGTCCCACCGGCGTGGGCAAGACGCAGCTGGCACGTTCGCTGGCCGAATACCTCTTTGACAGCGAGGACAACCTGGTGCGCCTGGACATGAGCGAATACATGGAAAAACACAGCGTGAGCCGCCTGATCGGTGCGCCTCCGGGATATGTTGGCTACGAAGAAGGCGGACAGCTTTCCGAACGGGTGCGCCGCAAACCCTACTGCGTGGTGCTGCTGGACGAAATTGAAAAAGCCCACCCGGACATCTACAACCTGCTTTTGCAGGTTATGGACGAAGGCCGACTTACGGACAGCAACGGCCGCACGGTGGATTTCAAGAATACCATTGTGATCATGACTTCCAACGTGGGAAGCCGGGAAGTGGAGGAATATGGCAGCGGGATTGGCTTTGCCACGGCCGGGAAAAACGTGGATACGGACCGGCGGAGCGTGGTGGAAAAAGCCGTGAAGAAGGCGTTCCCGCCGGAGTTTATCAACCGTGTGGACGATCAGGTATATTTCAACGCCCTGAACAAGGAGTCCATCGAGGCCATCATTGACATTGAGCTGAAAGATTTGCGCGCCCGGGCGCTGGATGCCGGTTACAAACTCACCATTACGCCTGCCGCCAAGCGCCTGATTGCCGATGCCGGCTACGACCCTGCCTATGGCGCACGGCCGCTGAAACGGGCCGTAATGCGCTATGTGGAAGACCCCGTGTCCGAATTCATTATCAGCGACCGGATTCTGCAGTCCCGTAAAAAGGGCAGCGGGCAGCTCCGGACCCTGCGGGTGGGACTGTCCCCCGACAAGGAGTCCACGGTGGTGGATCTGAAGGAGGATTAGAGACTGGCGGCTTCTTCGAACTCAAGACCCAAGTCTTCGATGATATCCTTCAGCGCCTGGAAGGAAGTGGAAGAGGAGATGAAGTTACCCAGGACATCCACGTTGAAATCTGTGTTACGCATGACGTTGTTCTTTTAAGTTTCTGATGCAAAGGTACGGCCACCTTGCGCCAAACTATTGCTCAAGCTGTTTTTTATGAAAAAATTCATCGTTTTATTAGCGCTTTGTCTGGGTTTTGCCGCCCAGGCCCAGGAAACGTACCGTTTTGCCGAAAGGGATACCTGCTCCCTTTATCTGGATATCTATCGGCCTGCTGCAGGTAGCCAGACACAACTGGACAGCCTGGACAAACCCGCCATTATGTACGTCTTCGGCGGCGGTTTCATTATGGGCGAACGCTCGCACCCCTGGCATCTTCCGTGGTTCAGGACCCTGAACGAAAACGGCTATACAGTGGTAACGGTAGATTACCGGCTGGGTATGAAAGGGGTAAAGGTGGGAAAAGGCATGAGCGGCGCACTCCAAGCCTCCGACGCTTTTGAAAACGCCCAGCAGATGGGCGTGGAAGACGTTATATCGGCCGTGACTTTCCTGCTGGAGCAGAAGGATTCGCTGGGAATCGATCCTTACAATATGGTTATTTCCGGTTCATCGGCCGGAGCCATCATTTCGCTGGCCACCGAATATGCCCTTGTGAGCGGACGCGCCAAAGGCCTGCCGGAAGACTTTAATTTCAAGGGCGTCATGTCCTTTGCCGGAGGCATCATCAGCAACAGTGGAGCGCCCCATTTCCCGAAGGCTCCCTGCCCCATCCTGCTGCTGCACGGAACGGCCGACCAGGCTGTGCAGTATAAGAGCATGGCCTTGTTCGGCAAAGGAATCTGGGGAAGTTCCTGGCTGGCAAACGACTGGAAACGAGCGGGATATAACAATTACTGTATCTATCGCTTTAAGGATTCCACCCACGACGTAGCCATGTATATGGAAGTGCTCTGGGACCTGGAAAAAACCTTCCTGGAGCAGAATGTCATACGGGGACACGCCCGCAGCGTGGACGCACTGGTGGATGACGCTTCGCTCCCCCACTGGATGCAGATTTCCCTGGGCGATATCTACAAATAAAGGGCGTGGGTGTTCTTGATCTCGTCCATCACAAAAGATGAGAGGATGGAACCGATGGAGTCAATGTTGCCCAGCACATTGATGATGAACTCATTATAATACTTCATATCCGAAGCCTGGATCTTCAGCAGGTAGTCGTATTCGCCGGATATGTTGTAGCATTCAATCACCTGGGGAATGTCCTTGATTACGGAGATGAAGTTCCGGGCCACGGAACGCGTCATCTGTTTCAGTTTCACGCTGCAGAACACCGTGAAACCCCGGCCCAGTTTGCCGGCATCCAGCACCGCCGCATATTTCAGGATAAAACCCTCTCTTTCCAAACGCTTCATCCGCTCGAAAACCGGCGTGGTGGAAAGGTGCACCTGAGACGCCAGTTCCTTGGTGGTGAGCCGCGCATTTTCCTGCAATGCCCGCAGAATCTGCAGATCGATGTTGTCCAATATTATTTCACTCATTCTTTTTTTCGTCTAAAAACCAGCCCTAAAAATACATTTATTCTATTATTCGTAACAAAAATAGCAATTTATTCCGACTTTTAGAAATTTCTTGTACGAAATTTCTACTTCGACTATCTTTGTTCCGGCAGATATACCTTCCAAAATCTGTGGCCACCCTTGGCCTCATAAAAGGGAGGGGCCCGTCCGTAAGGATGGGAGGGGTCGCGAAGCGACGATTTTGGAAGGTATATCTGCCGGAACTAACCAAAAATATAGAGTATGGTAAAGATTGACACCCGTTGTGTACATGCTGGATATGCTCCAGGAAAGGGCGAACCGCGGCAGGTTCCTATTATCCAGAGTACTACCTTTAAATATGAGACCTCGGACCAGATGGGCAAATTGTTCGACCTGGAGGAGAGCGGATATTTCTATACCCGTTTGCAGAATCCCACGGTGGATGCCACCGCCGCCCAGATCAACGACCTGGAAGGCGGTGTGGGCGCCATCCTCACCTCCTCCGGCCAGGCGGCCAACCTGTTCGCCGTCCTGAACATCGCCAGCGCCGGCGACCACATCATCGCAGCCAACAACATCTACGGCGGCACCTTCAACCTGTTGGGCGTCACGCTGCCCAAGCTGGGAATCGGCATCACTTTCCTGAAGGCCGATGCCTCCGATGAGGAAATCCAATCGGCCATCCAGCCCAACACCAAACTGGTTTTCGGCGAAACCATCTCCAACCCCGGCGTGGAAGTGTTCGACATCGAGCGCTGGGCCGCCGTGGCGCACCGGAACGGCCTTCCGCTGGTGGTGGACAACACCTTTGCCACCCCTGTCCTGTGCCGTCCCTTTGAATGGGGGGCCGATATCGTGACCCACTCCACCACCAAATACATCGACGGACATGGCGTAAGCGTGGGTGGTGCCCTGGTGGACAGCGGGAACTTCCCCTGGGACGCTTATCCGGAGCGTTTCCCCGGCCTCACTACCCCCGACGCTTCCTACCACGGCCTCACCTACACCAAGCAGTTCGGGAAGGCGGCCTTCATTGTAAAGGCCACCACCCATCTGATGCGCGACCTGGGAAGCACCCAGAGCCCGCAAAACGCCTTCTACCTGCACCTGGGCCTGCAAACCCTGCATCTGCGCATCAAGCGACACAGCGAAAGCGCCCTGCAGGTGGCCCGCTGGCTGGAGAAGTGCCCGGATGTAGCGTGGGTACGCTACCCCGGCCTGGAGAGCGACCCGCACCACGCTCTGGCCCAGAAATACGTTCCGGACGGATGCAGCGGTGTATTGTGCTTCGGCCTCAAAGGCGGCCGCGCCTTCGACAACCGCTTCCTGGATGCCCTGAAACTCACCACCATTGAAACACACGTGGCAGACTGCCACACCTGCGTGCTGCATCCCGCCTCGCATACGCATCGGCAGCTTTCCGACGAACAGCTCCGCGCAGCAGGCATTGCCCCCGACCTCATTCGCTTCAGCGTGGGTCTGGAAGCTCCGGAAGACATTATCGCCGACCTGGAACAAGCCTTAGCCGCCGCCAAAGCATGATCCGTCAGGAAATTACTGTACCCCTTGAACTGGAATGCGGCGCCCGCCTGGAAAGCGCCCGCCTGGTTTTTCATACCTCTGGCGCCCGGGCCGGCCGGGTCATCTGGATCTGCCACGCCCTTACCGCCAACTCCGACCCTGAAGACTGGTGGCCGGATATGGTGGGACCGGGCCGTACCATCGATACGGAACGGGATTACGTCATTTGTGTCAATATGCTGGGCAGCGCATACGGTTCTGAAGGACCTGCCCGGGAGAATCCCGCCACCGGAAAACCCTGGATGCTGGATTTCCCGGACGTCACCATCCGGGACACGGTGAATTCTTTCATTGCTGTTCGGAAATACTTGGGTATCAACAAAATAGACCTTTTAATCGGCGCCTCCAACGGAGGATTCCATGCCGTAGAATGGGCCATTATGGAGCCAGATATCTTCCGCCGCTGCCTGTTCCTGTGCACCGCGCCGCGCATCTCCCCTTTCCTGGGAGCTACGGTGGAAGCGCAGCGAATGGCCCTGGAGGCCGATCCCAGTTTCCGCGAAGCACGCAGCCTGGATGGCGGCCGGGAAGGCCTCAAATGCGCCCGGGCACAGGCCCTCATCAGCTACCGCTGCTTCCGGGGCTACGGACTCACCCAGTCCGAAGCCGACCCCGATACGCTGTTTGCCCGCCGGGTGGCCTCCTATGAGCGCTACCAGGGCGAGAAACTGGTACGCCGCGGCTTCGACGCGTATTCCTATTACAGCCTCTGCAACGCCCTGGACAGCCACAATGCGGGCCGGGGACGCGGGGGCGTTCAGGCGGCCCTGAAAACCATCAAGGCCCAGGTAACGGTGCTGGCCGTGGATACCGACCAACTTTTCCCTCCGGCAGAAGGCCGCACCTGGACCGCCTGGATTCCGGGCGCCCGTTATATTGAAATTTCATCTGATTTTGGCCATGACGGTTTTTTACTGGAAATACCTAAAATCTCTGCATTAATTATTATGAATTAACAAAGTAAGTCCCTCCCCCGAGGGGAGGGATTTAGGGAGAGGGTAACGTGGGGCATTGATTGTGCGTGGGGAGATTATATTAATAAAGTTGTTTTATAGATTATAAGTGCGCGTATGCAAATACTTAAATTCGGCGGCACTTCGGTTGCCAACGCAGATGCCATGCTGCAAACCCTGGGGATTGTCCAAAAAGCCCTGGAGGCCGACCGCACCGTAGTGGTGAGTTCCGCCATCAGCGGTTGCACCGATGGGTTCATCGAACTGGCCCGCCAGGCCGCCGCAGGAAATCAAGACTATCTGGAACAGCTGGAGCACTGGCAGGGACGCCACCGGAACATCATAGAAAAGCTGCTGCCGGAGGGATATCGGAACAAGACCCAGGAAGCTGTGGATGCACTCTTCAACCAGCTTTCCAGCATCCTGCGGGGCATTTTCCTGCTGGGAGAACTACCCGCTACCAGCCTGGCCGCCGTGGAAAGTTTCGGCGAACTGCTTTCCACCCGCATCCTCACCGACGCCTTCCTTTCGCAGGGCATTGCCTGCCGATGGCTGGACGCCCGCACACTTATCCGCGTACGGGATGGCATTGTGGATACGGCTGAAACTTATCGCCGGATGCAGGAAGCCGTGGAGCAGCACAGCCGGGCCGAACTGTTCGTAGTGCCGGGGTTCATCGCCCAAGACCAGGACGGCAGGCCCGCCACCCTGGGTCGCGGCGGCTCCGACTACACGGCGGCCCTGTTCGCCGTGGGCATCCACGCCCGACGGGTAGAAATCTGGACCGACGTGCCCGGTATTATGACCGCGCATCCCGAGGTGGTTCCTACAGCACGTCCCATCCCGCATATCTCCTATCGGGCGGCACAGGAGCTGTCCCACTTCGGCGCCAAAGTGATTTATCCGCCCACCATCCAACCCGTTGTGGCCGAGGGTATTCCCATTTATGTGAAAGACACCTTCCACCCCGACGAACCGGGCACGCTGGTGGAGAAAAACCCGCCCCGTTCCCAGGACGGCGTGATCGGCATCGCCCATTCCGACGGCATTTCGCTCATTTCGCTGGAAGGCAGCGGTATGGTGGGTGTTCCCGGCTTCAGTTCGCGCCTGTTCGACGCCCTGTCCCACGCCGGCATCAACATTATTCTCATCACGCAGGCTTCCTCCGTCCATTCGATGTGCATCGCCATTTCCACGGCCGATGCCGAAAAAGCCCGCCGTGCGGCCGATGCCTGCTTCGCCTATGAGATTTCCCTGGGGAAGCTGAATCCGCTGCGGGTGGAGAGAGGCTTTTCCATCGTTTGCGTCATCGGCGACGACATCCTGGGGCACAGCGGGGCCACCGGCCAGATGCTGGCCGCCCTGGGACACCACAGCATCCCCGTACGCGCCACCGCCCAGGGTTCCTCGGAGCGTAATATCTCCGTGATTGTACCCAGCGACCGCGCCCACGAGGCCATCCGGGCCATCCACCACGAATTCTTCGACCGCTTCACCACCCAGGTCATTCCCTTGTTCATCGCCGGATACGGGCGCGTGGGAAAGGCCCTGGTACAGATGCTGCGGGACAACGCAGCCGCCATCGCCAAGCGTTCCGGCAAGGAACTGCGCGTGTGCGGCCTGGCCAGGAGCACACGCTACATCATTGATACGGAAGGAATTGACCTGCAGCACGCCGGGGAATTGTTGGAGGCCGGCCAGACGGACTCGTACATCGACGCCCTCTGTTCCCTGTCGTTGGAAAATGCCCTCTTCATCGACTGCACCGCCAACGAGGAAATCGGCTTCCGTTATCCCGACCTTTTCCACAGCGGCTACAGCGTGGTGGCCTGCAACAAAATTCCCTTCTCCGGCACTTACGCGCAGTTCCGCAACCTGCAGGCCGATGCCCACAAGGCCGGCGTTTCCCTGCGCTATGAGACCACCGCCGGCGCCGCGCTGCCGGTCCTGGTAACCCTGGACCGCGTGGTCCAGAGCGGCGACACCCTGGTGCGGATGGACGCCGTGCTCTCCGGCACACTGAATTACCTGCTGGACAATTACAGGGGAACTGGCTGGGAGGACCTGGTAGAAGACGCCCGCCTGAAAGGCTATACGGAACCGGACCCGAACATCGATTTAAGCGGCAAGGATGTCTTGCGTAAGATCCTGATCCTTAGCCGCCAGGCCGGTATTCCGCTGGAAGCCACGCAGGTAACGCTGGAGCCCATTCCGGCCGATATCGACCGGCGTTACGCCGCAGCGGCGGCCGCCGGACGCAAACTCCGTTATGTAGCCTCCGTAGATGCCGCAGGGCACGCCGTAGTGGGATTGCAGGAAGTGGGACCGGACAGTCCGCTGTACGGACTCCGCGGCACGGACAATGCCATTCTCATTACCACCGGAGACTACCCCTCCCCGATGCTCATACAAGGAGCCGGGGCCGGTACCCGGCAAACTGCCGGCGGCCTCCTGAATGACATTATGCTAAGCCTGTGATTTAGAGCGTAGAAATCCGATCCAGACAGAGTTCTATGAGTTTGTGGATGGCGGGCTTGTAGTCCGGATTGGAGCTCTTGAGGTAGCGGTTGGCAATGATGCAGCACACGGTGGAGGCATTGTGTCCCAGCAGGGTGGCCAGGCCGGCCAGCGGGGCACTCTCCATCTCGAAATTGGTGATGCGATAGTCCTGACCATCGGCCGAGAAGCGGAAACTCTCTACGTCTTCCAGCATATTGGGCATAGCCAGCGGCAGACGGACGATGCGGCCCTGAGGCCCGTAGAATCCGGGTGCCGAAATGGTTACGCCCTTGAGGGTGACATCCTTCATCACGTCGATGATCTTATTGGATGCCTTCACGAAGTACGGAGAAGGCAGGTAGGGATTCCAGTTCATATGCTTTTTGAAAGCTTCCTCTACCTCCGAGTTGGTCACTTTATCACGGTTGGCATACCAGTTCATCACCCCGTCGAAGCCTACGCTCATATGGGCCAGCACGTAACTGCCCAGCGGAATATCTGCGTGAAGGGCGCCGGACGTGCCGATGCGCAGGATGTTCAGGCTCTTGTGCTCCGGCTTCAGTTCGCGGGTTTCGAAATCCACATTGGCCAGGGCATCCAGTTCCGTCATCACGATATCGATATTGTCCGGGCCGATTCCGTGGGAGATGACCGTGATGCGCTTCCCGTTGTATTTGCCCGTGGTGGAAACGAATTCACGGGAGGCGTGCTGGAACTCAATGTCTGTGAGATACTCGGCGATGATCATCACGCGGCCAGGGTCTCCCACCATAATGACATTGTCGGCCAGTTCCTCGGGCCGGAGGTGAATGTGGAATACGGAGCCGTCGCTGTTGATAATGAGTTCGGATTCTGGAATTCTCATAATGCTTCTGTACTTGTGAAATACAAAATTAACGAAACCGCGCGAAAAATGCAAATCTTGCATTTGTGGATAAGATTTTCTATCTTTGAGCATGATGAAACGGATTCTAACCGCGGCCTTTGCCGCCGCCCTGCTCCTGGCATCGAGCAGCCATTCTGATGCCTGCACCAACCTTATCGTAGGAAAGAAAGCTTCCGTAGACGGAAGCGTCATCTGCACGTACAACTGCGACAGCTTCGGCTTCATATCGCCCCTGAGTTACAGCCCGGCCGGCGCGCACGAACCCGGGGAAATGATTGCCATCCGGGACCGTCACGCCCCCGACGGCGTGCATTACATTGCCCAGGTGCCCTATACTTATGCCGTTACGGGCCTGATGAACGAGAAACAGGTCTCCATCGTGGAAACCACCTGGAGCGGACGTCCGGAACTTCGGAATCCGGAAGGCTATCTGGAATATTTCTCCATGATGCAGCTGGCCCTGCAGCGCAGTGCCACGGCCCGCGAAGCCATTGCCGTGATGCATAACCTGGTGCAGGAATACGGCTACAACGCCACCGGCGAGTCCTTCGCCGTCTGTGACAAGGACGAAGCCTGGATTATGGAACTCATCGGCAAGGGTCCCGGCCGCAAGGGCGCCGTGTGGGTAGCCCTCCGCGTCCCCGACGACTGCATCACCGCCTATGCCAACACCAGCCGCATCCGCCAGTTCCCGCAGGCCAAGAAAGTGGACAAGAAGCTGGGCTTTTATGTCACTGCCGACGGCAACTGTATGTACAGCGCCGATGTCATCTCTTTCGCCAAGGAAATGGGCTACTACGAAGGTCCGGACGCGGATTTCAGCTTCCGCGAAGCCTACGGCAACCTGACCGTCAACTCCATCCGCTCCTGCGACGCCCGCGTCTGGAGCTTCTTCCGCCACCACTACAATACGGAGGAAATGGACGCCTACCTCCCCTACCTCAACGGAGACAGTTCGGTGCACGACAGCCTGCCCCTGTGGATCAAGCCCGACAAACTGGTGAGCTACCGCGATATCCAGAACGATATGCGCGACCATTATGAAGGAACTGCCCTGGATATGACGGCCGATATGAGCGCCGGCCCCTGGGCATCTCCCTACCGCAACCAGATTGTGAGCTTCAAGAGCGCCGACGGAACCGATATGTTCCGCGAACGTCCCATCGGCTGTCAGCAAAGCGCCATGACCATGGTCTGCCGCATGCGCAGCTGGCTGCCGGACGCCGTAGGCGGCATCACCTATTTCAATATGGACGATGCCACTATGGTGGCCTACGTACCCGTGTACTGCGGCATTAACCGCATCCCGGGCCCGTTCCGCCAGGAGAACAACCGCATCACCGAATTCTCCTTTGAGAGCGCCTTCTGGATGAACAACTGGGTGGCCAATATGGTATACCCGCGCTGGAGCGCCATGTATCCGGACCTGCTGGAAGCCCAGAAAGGCCTGGAAGACTACTACGAAGCCCAGCAGGACGCCGTAGATGCCAAGGCCCAGGAACTCACCGCCGGAGAACGGGCCCAGTACCTGACCGCCACCACCATCGCCTATACGGACCAGATGATGAAGCGCTGGGATAAACTGGCCAAGTTCCTGATTGTGAAGCACAATGACCAAGTGATGCGGCCCAGCAAAGACGGCGAGATCGTCCCTGGCCGGCACACTTCCCCGGCCTATGCCCCGGCCTTCATCGAAGCCATCAAGGATCAGACCGGCAACCGGTACGTGCGTCCTTACGCCATTAAGAAGTAAGCCTTCATGAACACCATCTGGATTGTACTGCCCATCCTGACAGTCCTGATGTTCGACCTGGGACTCACGCTCAGGCCCAAGGATTTTTATTGGGTCCTTACCCGCCCCAAGGCCTTTATCGTGGCCCTCACCGGACAGTTGGTCCTGCTGCCCATTATCGCTATCGGCATCGGCTATCTGTTCCATCTTCCGCCTGTATTCTTCATCGGCCTGGTGCTGATTGCCTGCTGTCCGGGTGGTAGTTCGTCCAACATCTTTTCCAAGCTGGCCGGCGGTGACGTAGCCCTTTCCGTCACGCTCACCGCCCTCACCAGCCTGATTACCCTGGTCACCTTGCCTCTGATTATGGGCTGGATTTCCGCTTCGGCCGGAGCCGAAGCCGGCATTCACCTGCCGGTGGGGAACCTCCTCAAGCAGAACCTTCTGCTTATGCTTCTGCCCGTTGTCCTGGGCATCGTCGTGAACTACTGCTGGCCCAACGCCGCCACCCGCATAGACCGTGTTCTTTCCAAGGCCGCTTTCCCGGCCCTGATGCTGCTGGTGACCGTTTTCTTCCTCCAGCATTACAAGACCATCTTCGCCCATATCGGCACCCTGGGCCTGTGCGTAACCCTGCTCATCCTTGTGGCCATCGCCTGCGCCGCCCTCCTGTCCCGCCTGCTGAAAAACAGCGTCCGGGAACGCCGGACCATCCTCATCGAGGTGGGGATGCAAAACGCAGCCCAGGCCATTGCCGTAGCCTCCAGCCCGCTGGTGTTCAACAACCAGGAAATGGCCATCCCCGCCATCCTGTATTCGCTTATGATGAACGTGGTGTTGCTCACCTATGTAGCCCTGTGCAAAAAGAAACCCCTAAAACAGTAACCATACTCTGAAATGATTAAGAAATACTCCCTCCTGGCTGCGCTTTTCCTCTGCGCGCTCCAGCCCCTCCGGGCCGATGAAGGTATGTGGCTTCCCGCCCTGATTTCCCAGCGCATCGGCGACATGCAGGCCAAAGGCTTCCAACTCACCGCCGAAGACCTTTATAGCGTGAACCAGGCTTCGCTGAAAGACGCCGTGGTGCTCTTCGGCAGCGGCTGCACCGGCGAACTGGTGAGTGACCAGGGCCTCCTGTTCACCAACCACCACTGCGGCTACAGCTTCATCCAGCGGCATTCCTCCGTGGAACACGACTATCTGAAGGACGGCTTCTGGGCTTTGACCCAGGCCGATGAACTCCCGAACCCGGGCCTCACCGTCCGTTTCCTGGAACGGATGGAGGATGTGACCGCCCTGGTGCTCAAAGGCTATAAGTCCAAGATGACGGAAGAGCAGCGGCAGGCGCTCATCAAAAAGAACGCCGACAAACTGAAGGAACAGGCCACGGCCGAAGGCAACGGCCTCAAGGCCAGCGTGGAAGCCCTGTACTACGGCAACCAGTACTTCCTCTTCGTGTTCCGCGAGTACCGCGACGTCCGCCTGGTGGGCGCTCCCCCGTCCTCCATCGGCAAATTCGGCGGAGAAACGGACAACTGGATGTGGCCCCGCCACACCGGCGACTTCTCCATCTTCCGCATCTATGCCGGCCCCGACAACCTGCCGGCCGATTACAGCCCGGACAACGTGCCGTACACTCCCAAGAAATCCCTGAAAATCTCCCGCGCAGGCGTGAAGGATGGCGATTTCACCTTCGTGTATGGTTGCCCCGGCAGCACGCAGGAATATATTCATTCAGAGGCCGTCCGCTATATCCAGGATGTTTCCGATCCGGAGAAGATTGCCCTCCGCACCACCCGCCTGAACCTTATGAAGAAGTATATGGACCAGAGCCAGGCCGTACGCATCCAGTACTCCTCCAAGTACGCCTCCGTGGCCAACGCCTGGAAGAAATGGCAGGGTGAGGAAAAGGGTCTCCGGAAGAACAAAGTGGTGCCCGTGAAGCAGGACTATGAAGCCCGCTTCGAGGAATGGGCGCAAGGAACTCGCTTTGATGGTATTACGGGACGGCTGGCACAGCTTTATGCCGCACGCAATCCCCTCTTCCGGGCCTACGAATACTACCGTGAGACGGTGCTCACCATCGAGCGGCTCCAGATGGCCCTGAACCCCCGCTTCAACAAAAAGGACTACTACCAGCCCATCGACGAAGAAATCTTCGCGGCGATGATATCGGCCTTTGACAAGGCCCTGGACGACAGCTACAAGCCCGCCGCTTTCCTGGAACAGCGCGCCCGCTTCGCCTCCGTGGAGGAGTGGAGAGACGCCGTTTTTGCCGATGATGCCCTGGCCAAGGAACTAGCCGAAGCTCTGGATAAGTATTACGATGAGCAGCTGGCACCGCAGGTGAAGCAGCTCAACCAGGCCATCACCCTCACCTACCGGGACTATATGCAGGGCCAGATGGAATTCGAGAAGGACAAGACCTTCTACCCGGATGCCAACCTCACCTTACGCGTGGCTTACGGCCACGTGGAGGGTTATCGGCCGGCCGATGCCATCTGGTATCAGCCCGTCTCCACCCTGCGCGGCATTATGGAGAAGGACAATCCGGAGATTTTTGACTACAACATTCCCCAGACGCTGCGGGACATCTATGCCGAAGGCGGCCACGAGAATCAGCCGGTATGCTTCCTGGCCACCAACCACACCACGGGCGGCAACTCCGGCAGCCCGGTGCTGAATGCCCAGGGCAACCTCATCGGCATCAACTTCGACCGCGTATGGGAAGGCACCATGAGTGACCTGGTCTTCGACCCGGAAATCTGCCGCAACATCTCCCTGGACGTGCGCTACATCCTCTTTATCATCAAGGAAATCGGCCATGCAGACTATCTATTCAACGAAATGACTTTCGTTGAATAAGGTGGCCGTGGAGATAACTCTCTCGCCTACAGTCACTTATGAAAAATCGATTACTCTGTTCAGGGTAATCGATTTTTCGTTTATTTCTGATAATCAGGCACTTAGCTCCACGGCTACAATTTGAATTCTTCAATTTCCTTAACCAACTTCCCTATAATAGACATTTTTGTATCGTACAGGGCGTCGGAGATGTCCACTTTGTAATAGTGGGGGTTGATGAGGCGGCGCTCCGCCGGGGAGAAGTGGTGCAGGTTGTCCTGGTAGAACTGTTGCTTCTGGGCCAGGGTGTGCTGGGGACATACACGTATCCCCTTGGCGATGGCCTGGTGCTGCAGCGGACGGGCTTCGTAGGAACCCTGTTCGAAGGTCTTGTACTTGTAGGAATCGTACTCGTCGCGCACGGTGACGGTCTCTCCGTGCTGAAGAGCGATGTCCAGGGCGTCTCCGCGCAGGCAGGTGACATCCACCTTGTGGGCGTAACCGTCGAATTTATGGCCCTTTACGCTATCTTGGGCCGATATGCGCCAGGTGATCTGGAAGCCGGGATTGATGAGCTTGATCTTGTCTTCCGAACGCTTGAGGACGGGCTCATCGTCCACCTGGACCAGTTTGTACACATTGCCGAAGCAAGGGGCTGCCTTGGAGGTAGCGATGGCATCACCCACGCCGTAGCAATCTATCCGGGCGCCCTGCCGCTCCAGGTCTGTAATGAGGTATTCATCCAGGCCGTTGGTGGCGAAAATCTTACACTTCTTGAGCCCCTGTTCGTCCAGGATGCGGCGCACTTCCTGGGACAGGTAGGCCAGGTCTCCGCTGTCCAGTCGGATGCCGTAACCGGGGGCGTAGTTATCGTCAATGCCGTTCTCCTTGAAGGAACGGATGGCATTCTTCACGCCGCAGCGCAGCGTATCATAGGTATCGATGAGCAGAATCAGGTTTTCGCCCTTGTGCGTACGGATGTAATCGCAGAAAGCCTTGTGCTCCCCTTCCACGGTGCTGCCGTAGGAGGTGACGAAGCTGTGCGCCATAGTGCCGGTGGACGGCACGTTGTTAAACGCTCCCGTAAGGATGTTGGAAGAGCTGGCGCAGCCGGCAATCTGGGCGGCCTTGCCGCCGTAGACCGCCGCCCAGGGGCCGTGGGCGCGGCGGGAACCGAATTCGGAAACCGGCTTGTCCGTGGATCGGCACACACGCGAGGCCTTGGTGGCAACGGCCATCTGGTGGTTCAGGATGCACAGCATAGGCGTTTCCAGCACCTGGGCCTGGATCATAGGGCCCACCACCGTCACGATGGGCTGGTTGGGGAAGACGATCTCCCCTTCCCGCATACAGTACACATCGCCCGTGAACTTCATGGTACTCAGGTACTTCCGGAACTCCCGGTACTCCTCTCCGGGCAGGAATTTCTCATAGAACTCCTCCGGCTCCGTTCCCAGGGCCTGCACCATCTCCAGCACTTCCTCCGTTCCACTCACCACCGCCCAGTTGTTGTTCTCCGGAGCCTTGCGGTAAAAGAGGTTAAACACGGCAATCTGGTCCTGCTTTCCACATTCCAGATACGATTTCCCCATGGTGTACTGGTACTTGTCCGATACGTAGGCGTTGTTAATCTGATTCATTCCAACTGAGTTTTATTCCCACAAATATACTATTTTTTGCGTATCTTTGTTCCTATGAAAGACAGCGCACTCATTGTCGTGGACATGCTCTACGATTTCATAGACGGTTCCCTGGCCTGCCAGGAGGCCGATAAGGCCTTAGCCGCTACGGTGGACTATATCGGCCAAAAGAACAAAGGTCCCATCCTGTGGATCCAGGACCATCATCCGGCCAATCACAGCTCCTTTGTCGAATTTGGCGGTCCCTGGCCACCGCATTGCGTGCAGGGCACCCACGGAGCCGATATTCACGAAGCTTTGCAGCCGTTTGTGAACGAAGACCTCTGCTTCTTCAAGGGAGAAGACCCCGCCACGGAGCAGTATAGCGGCTTTGAGGGCCGGAACGCCGCCGGACAGAGCCTGGCCGAAGTGTTGGAACTCCTGGAAATCAAGCACGTAGTGATATGCGGCATCGCCACGGAATTCTGCGTACGCAACACGGCTGAAGACCTGCTGAAAGCCGGCTTCAAGGTGTCGGTCCTGAAAGACTGCCTGGCCTACGTGGATGCCGAAGGACACCAAACAGCCCTCGAAGCCATGGCGGCCGAGGGCATTCACCTAATTTAACTAACAACAAAAAATATGACACTAGAAGAGCAAATCCAGCAGTCCATCAAAGAGGCCATGAAGGCCAAGGACACCGTGGCGATGAATGCCACCCGCGCAATTAAAGGTGAAATCCTTCTTTTCAAGACCAGCGAAGGCGGCGCGAAGGAAGTCACCGACGGGGATATCCTCAAGATGATCCAGAAGCTGGTCAAACAGCGGAAGGAAGCCGCCGAGCAGTACGTGGCCGCAGGTCGTCAGGAGCTGGCCGACAACGAGTTGGCCGAAGCCGCCGTTATGGAGAAGTATCTTCCCAAGCAGCTCTCCCCCGAAGAAGTTAAAGCCAAGATCCAGGAGATTATCGCCCAGGTAGGCGCTACCTCTATCAAGGACATGGGTAAGGTGATGGGCGCAGCCAACAAGGCCCTTGCCGGCCTTTCCGACGGACGGACCATCTCAACCATCGTGAAGAAAGAACTCTCCAAGTAACCCATATGCTCACAATTCGCGACGCAAAGCCATCCGATGCCCCTTTCCTTGCCGAATGTATTCTCGCCGGGATGCACTTCTATGACTTCGAGGATGTCCTCTCGGACGACATGACGGAATTCCTTGAGTGTATCACCGAGTGCGAGGGCCGGGAGGACACGCTTTACTCCTGGAAAAATACCCGCCTAGCGGAGGTCGATGGGACCCCTGCAGGGGCCCTTCTCTCCTACCCGGGAGAATGGTATATGAAGCTCCGCGACAAGACCTTCCGGAAGTATTGGCCTGCCTTTTTCACCGTCCAACCCGAATCAGACCCTGAGGCAGACCCCGGAGAGTACTACCTGGATTCCCTGGCGGTCCATCTTGATTACAGGAAGCAAGGTATCGGGAGGGCGCTTCTGGAGGATGGTATCATCAAAGGGGCCTCACTGGGATTCAAGCGCATCTCCATTATAGCCGAGACTGAGTACCCTCATCTTCTCCAGTACTATGAGAGCTTGGGGTTCGTCCCGGCTGACCACCGTCAAGTTTTCGGGACGGATTTCCAGAGATTGATTTACACCATAGCGGAGAATTAAATAACTGTTGGCTGCTTATTATATGCATCCATCGTTATGATCATTCCCACTACTCCGGAATAGTCTTTGATCCCTTCGGAAACGCCGTTAGACTTCAAATATAGGTTGTAGAACCAGCTCTGGAACTGGTCTATCCAGCCTATGCGCTTCCCTAACCAGTATTCACGGGAATCTTTGTAATCCTCCTTGGCCTTCTCACAGACTTTCCCTATCCAGGCTTCATACTCCTCTTCCGGGAGAAGGGCCCTGGCGTTGGACGCGACATAAGGGAAGACGGCGAGATAGCCGCTGTAGCGGACGCCAGGATTGGCCGATTGACGACAGAAGGCAAAGCCCCAGTAATTTGCCTCCGCCTCGCTCGTCACCCCGGCAAGATGACCCATCTCGTGAGCTGCCGTGAAAGGATACTCATACTCCAGCAAGTCCCTGTTCAACTGGGACTCACACAGAAACGGGCCCATATAACCCAGCACACCAACGGCGGAGTATAGTCTATTCAGAAGAGGCAGCTTCGCGTGCTGCCAGCGCCGGAGTTTCGTGTATCCGTAAGGGACGGCCTCGCTGGTATAGAAACCCCGAATCTCTTCCTCCAGTTTCTCACTGTTCCCATAAGATCCTGCCTTCTCTGCTGCGCCATTGAGCCCCGCAGTGTACTCTTCCAGGAATTGGTCGAAAGTCTCCTTTTCAAAGTGCACCCGCTGGATTCCGTTGCGTACATAGAGCCCTGTCCGATAGTAATTATTCCCCCAGCCCATGTAGAACCAGATATACAGCCACATGAGCACTACGACTGTCTTCCCTAACCACTTAATGAGCCCTTCCTTCCTCCTGATGGCCTTTACGAGAATATCCACGAGCGTCACGACAAAGGCCAGCACGATAATCTCCTCCAGGGAGAATTTCACGATGGAGCCAATCCGGGAGAGAACTGTGCTGATTAGCGGGTAGCAGTGCTCGGCATAGAAGTCCGCAAACGGAACGGAAAGCCGGCACGCAATGCAGAATGCCAGCAGGATGATGCCTATGACGGTTTTCTTTCTCATTACATCAGTGGGCGCTGTTCTTTCGCGAGAAAAGGCGCTGAGGCAGTTCCATAGCAAATACGATCCCCAGGACAATGGCTACGGCTACTTTAGCGGCCGCAA
>CACYHF010000016.1 GCA_902774155.1 uncultured Bacteroidia bacterium
GGAAATGCGATAGCCTTTGTTGCGGCCGTCCACTTTGGCGCGGCTGGCCTTGGGGCGGGAGGTGATTTGCAGTTTGTGGCCGCCGGGCAGCGTGACCACCGCCTTGGTGAAGGTGGGGCGGGTGAGTGTAAAGTAAGGCTCCCCGGGGCAGTCCGGATAGAAGCCCAGCATGGAGAACACGGCCCAGGCACTCATAGTGCCGGTATCGTCGTTGCCGGGAATGCCATCCGGAGCGTTCTTGTAATTCTTTGCCAGAATGCTCTCCACAGCCTCCCAGGTGCGTTTTTCCTGTCCCTTGAAGCGGCTGAACAGGTAGGGATACACAATATCGGGCTCGTTAGCGGGGTCGTACAGGCCATCGTCAAACACGTGCTGCAGGTTTTCTACAAAGGCTTTGTTGCCGCCCATCAGTTTGGCAAAGCCTGTTACGGCGTGCGGAACGGCGAAGGTATAGTTCCAGGCGCTGCCTTCGTGGAAGCCGGGGGCGTTGGAGAAATCGGCCCCATCCTCCGGGTTGAAAGGAGAAAGGAAGGTGCCATCCAGATTGATGGGCCGAAGGCAGTTGTATTCGGGGCTGTAGTAGTGCTTGTAGCCCAGGGAACGGGCGTAATAACGCTGGGCGTCATCGGCATAGCCCAGAGAAGCTGCCAGGCGGGACAGGGCATAATCGGCCACATAATACTCCAGGGCATGGGAAACGGAGTTGTCGCCGGAGAAGTCGCCGGAGAACCAGCCCAGCGGGATATAGCCTTTTTCCACGTAGGGGTCGTTGTCAGGGCGCATCTTGTTCTCCGCGCCCGGGGTATCTTCCCAGGCCGTGGAGATGTCGAAGGTACGCAGGCCGCGCAGCCAGGTATCGGCAATGACGCAGATGGCGGGGTCTCCTTCCATAGTCCAGGTTTCCCGGCCGAAGAGTTCCCATTTGGGCATCCAGCCCCATTCCTTGTACATGTCAATCATGGAACGGACCATATCGGTCTGCTTCTCCGGCCACAGAAGGGTCATGAGCTGGTGAAGGTTGCGGTAGGTGTCCCAAAGTGAGAAGATGGTGTAGCGGTTGTGGCCGGGCTCCACGCGGCCCACGCCGGCTCCCGATTCCATGAGCGGATATTCTCCGTTCACATCGTTCAGGATGCTGGGGTGGATGAGGGCGTGGTACAGAGCCGTACATGCTTTTTCGGCCGATTTCCGCACATCGGAGAAGTGGAATCCTTTCTGTTCGGCGTCCAGATTCTGACGGGCATTCTCGATGCTCACAAAGGAAACGCCAATCTGAACCAGCAGTTTTTCGCTGGGGGCCAGATTGTCGTAGTGGAACCAGCAGCCAATGTCGTCGCCGCTCATCTCACGCGCGTACTCCTTGTAAATCTTGTACTTACCGGCATCGGAATCCCAGGCGGCCTCGGCGGTCATGGGACGCTGCTTTTTCCAGTAGCCGGCCGTATCCGGAGCCTTGCTTAGCCGCAGTACAAAGTATAGCGGGAACACGGCGTTGCGATTGTAGCAGAAGGTGCCCATGAGCTTGCTGCCTTCCACTTCGGTAGCCGATACCCGCCGCACCGTGGCACCGCTCTCGTTGGTGAGGCCTTCGCCCAGGTTCAGCAGGATGTTGCCTTCTCCGCCGGGGAAGGTATAGCACTCCAAGGCTGTACGCGTGGTGGCGGTAACTTCGGCAAAAACGCCGTTGAGCAGCTGTACGGCATAGTATCCGGGATGCGCCACTTCGTCCTTGTACTCACTGCCGTAGATATGATAATCCACCTGCAGAGGGCCCGTAGTGGGCATGGTGAGCAGGCTGCCCAGTTCCGGACAGCCCACGCCGGACAGATTCACGTGGGCAAAGCCGGTGATGAAACTGTTTTCGGCCACATACGGAGTGCTCCACCAGCGGCTGTCCTTGTCCCAGGTATTCAGCTGCGAGCCCATCACGTTGAAGGGAGTCACGCTCATAAGGCCGTTGGGCGTCACGGCGCCGGGGTTGCAGGCGCCAAAGTTGGACGTGCCGATAAACGGGTTCACCCACTCGGTCTGGGCGTACAGGTTGGCGGTCAGTAGCAGCAACGCAGCGAGAAACAGGGCTTTTTTCATACAGATATGCGGTTTGTACAAATGTACGAAAATTTTTATATTTTGCTCTTTAAACTCTGTGGGGTGATGTCATGCATTAGGGAGAATGCGAACCACTTCTTCCCCAGATCTTTGAGCGAAGCGCCAATATGATACACCTTGTCATCTATGATGAGGAAGCGATCGTGTGCCTTGTTGAATGGCTTGATGTCAATTGGTGCGTATTGGGCATTATGACACTTTAGGTCCAATTGCAACTGTTTGGAAATCTGTTTAGAGTAGATGGTGGCCGACACTCCAGCGTCTCTTTTATCCAGTATAGATAATACGGTTTCATCGACAAAATTGTCGAAAAGAATGACCTCTCGGTTTGCCTGCTTGACGATGCCGCATACAAAACTGTAAGCGTCGAATATCTGTCCTTCGAAGAAAATGCCTTGCCTGGGCTCAAGTTTCCCCTCTTCCAGTTTTTCATAGAGTTTTTCCACCTTCTGGTCCGTAGCAATCTGCTTGTATTCTAAGTTTTCCAGGCGCAGGAAAACCTGTGCGTTGGATACCAGGAAGCGACGCATGGCGGCAAAGGCTCGCATGATATGGACATTAGCCTGGATAGCGACTTCAGAAGTCAGCACGCTGCTAAGCATGGAGACGCCGAGTTCCGTGAATGCATAGGGTGCATAACGGCGGCCTCCCCAACTTGAGGTCGCATTTTGCGACTTCAAGATTTGAAACTCCTCGGCAGTTAATTTAAACATAAAGTCCTCCGGGAAGCGGCTTTTGTTACGCTTTACCTGCTCGTTCAAACGCTTGGTATCCACGCTATACAATATCGCAAGATCTTGGTCCAAAATGACTTGAACCCCGCGAATGGTATATATCATTTTCTCGATTGGCGGGTCGATTATGTATTCATAATTACTCGATGCTTAAAAAAAAGTCTACGACCTAATGCCCCGCAAGGTATATCCCGGCCCGGACAATTCCAAGAATCGTAAAAAAGATAGCGTTGTTTCAGGTGATTTTTGTGTGTTTCTTACGTTTTTTTTGTAGTTTTGCCTTTGCAATAGTATTGCAAGACATATTTTGAATTAGCATTTGCTATTTATTCGGTTGCCCTGAAACGTAGGAAATTTCAATGCAACATGCCGGATGAGTCGCGAGTGTCTGCGCTTTGGCGTGGACTCGGCTTGTCCAGTGTTGCGGCATCCTACGGCCCAGGGCATGGACAAGAAAAGTCCATGCCTTTTTTTGTGCCGTAGGGTGCCGCTCTCCGGATAGGTCGCAAGTGCCGTAAGAGCGCAGCTTATGGCCAACAACACGAATCTTGGCGCCGCGAAGGCTGCCAAGAATGACGAGTTTTATACCCAGTATGCCGACATCCAAAAGGAAGTGAATGCATACTTGGAGTATAACCCGGACACCTTCCGTGACAAGACAGTTCTCCTGCCTTGTGATGACCCTGAGTGGTCCAATTTCACCCGCTTCTTTGCCCAGAACTTCGAGCGACTGGGCCTTAAACGCCTGATTAGCACCTCGTATGCGGTAGAGAGCAAGAAGTACAAAGATTACGAGCCCACCCTCTTCGAGACAGAAAGTCCGTTGTTCGATGTGGACAAAACCCGCATCAAAGGAAAGATCTTTGAACTCACGCGCGATACCAACGGCAGCGGCCGTATCGATATCGACGACCTGGAGTGGCACTATCTGGAAGGCGACGGGGATTTCCGCAGCTCAGAGGTATGTGCGCTCCGCGATCAGGCCGATATCATCGTAACCAATCCGCCCTTCTCACTGTTCCGGGAATTTCTGGGATGGATTATGGAAGCCGGGAAACTGTTTTTAATTATCGGTAATGTAAACTGTGTTACATACAAAGAAGTCTTTCCATTGATTAAGGCCAATCGGCTATGGACAGGAACACGGTTTAATCGACGTGATGGAGGAAAGAATATGACCTTTCTGGTACCGGATAGTTATCCTATGATAGGGACAGAATTATATATTGATGAAAAGGGTAAGAAATATATCAGCGTTGCAGGCACGGGCTGGTTTACCAATATGGAGCATGGTCGAAGACACGAACCATTGCGCCTGATGTCCATGAAAGACAACTTGAGATTTAGTAAACACGCTGATATCAAAGAGAAAGGATATAGGAAGTATGATAATTATGAAGCGATAGAAGTCCCGTTTACAGATGCCATTCCAGATGATTATGATGGGGTAATGGGTGTTCCCATTTCGTTTTTGGACAAGTATTGTCCTGAGCAATTTGAGATAATTGGAGCCACAGAATCTGAAGGGAGGGGATTTTCGAACGGTCTCTGGATCGCGTCTTCCGGAATTGCCCAAGCTACGATAGAAGGACAAAAAGTATATAAACGTTTTTTCATCCGCAAAAAACAATAATCACCATGATAGCAACACTTGTGACCGATTGGTCCATCGGGGATATCTGCAAAGGATTCCAGTACAATGAATACGAAGGCAAAGGCCTGTATGGCCTTTCGGGCCGACTGACCATCCAGCCGGAGTTCCAGCGGCATTACCTGTATGCCGAGAACGGTGGCAAGAAGGAGGTGGACGTAATCCAGTCTGTCCGGAACGGATATCCGCTGGGTCTTATCTACTTCTCTAAAGTCAGCGAAGATCGTTACGAGGTGCTGGATGGCCAGCAGCGTATCACCTCTCTAGGACGTTTCATTACTGAAAAGTTCGCCTGGATTGACGCCGACGGGCGGCCCTGGTATTTCAGTGCACTGAATCCCGACGAGCAGGAGAAGTTCCTAAACACCAAGCTCCTCATATACGTATGTGAAGGCACGGAAAAGGAAATCAAGGACTGGTTCCGGACCATCAACATCGTGGGCATACCGCTAAACAACCAAGAGACCTTGAACGCCGTATATTCCGGACCGTTCGTGACCAAAGCCAAAGAAGAATTCAGCAACTCCAACAATACCAACATTAACAAATGGAGCTGCTTCATCCCGGGCTCCGCTAAGCGGCAGGACTATCTGGCTGCAGCGCTGGACTGGGTGAGCAAGGGTAACGTGGAAGAATATATGGCGGCTCACCGCTATGATGATAGCATTGCGGAACTCAAGGCCTACTTTACTTCTGTTATCGACTGGATTACTTCCGTGTTCGACATCACGCCGGAAAAGGAAATGTGCGGTCTCAAGTGGGGCGAACTTTATGAGCGTTTTCACAAGACGGCTTACAATCCGGAAGAAGTGGCCTCCAAGGTCCGAGAACTCTACGAGAGCTTCTACGTGAAAGAAAAGAAGGGAATCTTCGAATACATCCTGGACGGCTGTCAGAACACGAAACTTCTCAACGTAAGAGTCTTCGACGAACCCACCAAGAAAGCGGTGTACGCACAACAGACCGCTGCCGCTAAAGCAAAGGGCGAATCCAACTGCCCGCTTTGCGCCATCGGCCACGACACCAACCACACCAAGATCTGGGACCTGAAGGATATGGACGCAGATCACGTGACCGCTTGGAGCAAAGGTGGCACCACCGACATCGGCAACTGCCAAATGCTGTGCAAAACGCATAATCGAGCGAAAGGCAATCGTTGACCGCCTCGGACGTGGAGCGTGCCAGAAGGGCGATTCTGTGTCAAGGCGGCAGAAACCGGGGCGTCACCTGGCGCTAAGCGCTTCTGGCGGCTAGGAGGGCGGTGTAATCGGCGTAAACGTCACGTACGACATCGTCCCAATTCAGGTAGAGGTCTTTCCGGGCGGCGGCGGAGATGCGCTCATACTCTTCCGGGTGAGCCATGATATCCACCAGCAGGCGGGCATAGTCGTCTTCGCCCGGGGCTGAGATGTAGCCGTTCACACCGGCCTGGACCGTGGCTGCGGTCCGCGCACCCTCCAGGAAAACCGTGGGTGTCCCCTGGCACGCGGCTTCAATCTGGACCAGGGAATTGGCATCGTACAACGAAGGAAAGAGGAAAAGCCTGGCACGGGAGTACAGCTTTTCCAGCATTTCCTTCTGCGTAAGGCCGCACATCACCACTTCTTCCGTAAGGCCCTGCTCCCTTACCAGGGCGGCCAGCTTCCCCTCATCGTGTCCCTTGCCGGCAAACAGCATGCGGAAATTCTTCAGTCCCAGTTGCTTGGCTCTCGCCAAGGCACGGATGGTGAAATCGATATTCTTGATGAAATCAATCCTTCCCACGAAGAGAAAGACGGTGGCATCGGCCGGAATTCCATAGGTCTCATTGACCGTCCGCGCCGCCGCCTCCGGATCCTGCACCGGCTTGTGGTCGGTGGCATTGAGCCTCACTTTGCAGGGGGCGGTAAGGCCATATTCCTGCTGGTAGAGATCCTTGATGCCGGCATTCACGGCCCAGCACTCGTCGCAGGCGTTGAACACGCGCATGATACCGCTCATGGCCACATTCAGCGCAGGTTTGAATCTCAACGGCTTCTCGAAGTCCTGCTTATACTGGGAATGGAGGGTAGCCACTACCGGCAAGCGGTAAAGCTTGGCGTACAGGACCCCGGCGAGACCCAACGAAAACGGGGAATGGATGTGCACAAGGTCTATCCCGCTGCGGATGAGCTGTGCCTCAAAGAGCGGGTCCAGCGCCGGTGCCGGGATATCATAATCGAAATTGATCAGCGGCAGGGCATGGCAGCGCCGCACCTTGTAGGGCAGCTTGGCGTCTTCCTCCTCCGAGAAGTCCCGGGTCTCCGGGCAGAAGACCTCCACTTCGCAGTATCGGACAAGACGGCGGGCATAATTGTCCACCACCTTGATAACACCGTCCACCATGGGATACCAGGTGTCGATGAAAAGTCCGACCTTCATTATTTGATGATGTTCAGCAGGGGGAGTTTGCCATCGGCCACCAGTTTGAGGACCAGCTCGCCGAAGAGGGTGTTCTGCCAGGCGAACCAGGGGCGGGTGAAGTTGGTGGCGTCGTCCTTGTGGAAGCTTTCGTGGATGAAGCCCAGGCCGGCGTCGGTGCGAAGGAGTTGCTCCATGCAGGCCTTGATTTCGGTGTCGTCGGTGGCGGTGAAAGCTTTCATCATGATGCTCATGGGCCAGACGGCTTCCTTGCCGATATGCGGCCCGCCGATACCCTCCCCTGCCTTGCCGCGCCAGAAGTACGGATTGGAGTCGCTCCACACGAAGCGGCGGGTGTTCTGGGCGATGGGGTCATCGGCCATGGAAGGATCCAGATAAGTCAGGGCCAGCAGGGACGGGACGTTGGCATCGTCCATCAGGTACACATTGCCGAAGCCGTCTACCTCATAGGCGTAGATGTCGCCGAATTCCGGGTGGTGCACGATGGCATATTTCTTCAGGGCATCCTCCACCTCCTGGGCCAGAGCCGTGCAGCGGGCGGCCAGGGCGGCATTGTGGTTCACATCGGCCAGAATCTCCGCAGCCTTGCGTAAGATACTCACGGCGAAGAAGTTGGACGGAACCAGGAATTCAAACTGGGTGGCGTCGTCGGAGGGACGGAAGCTGGAGGCGATAAGGCCCACGGGCTTCACCGGATGGCCCAGACCCACGCGGGCCTTGGTGTCCAGCTGGCGGTCCGTCACGCGCAGGAAATAGTACGGGCCGTCGCCGTCCTTGCGCTGCTGGGTGGTGAAGGTTTCCAGGGTGGTCTCGATGGTCTTGAGCCAGAGATCGTCGAAGATGGAGGTATCCCCCGTCACCTTCCAGTAATGGTAGGCCAGACGGACGGGATAGCAGTGCGAATCAATCTCCCACTTGCGCTCGAACACATTGGGATCCTGAGGCTTGCCGGTGTCGTCCGGGTCCCCGAAATCACCGGTGGGACCCTGGTTGAACGCATTGGCGTAGGGATCGATGTTAATGAGCGTGAACTGCTGCCGGATTACGCCTGCCAGCATCTTGCGAAGATGCTCGTCTTCCTTGCAAAGGTCCACGTACGGCCATACCTGCGCGCCGGAATCCCGGAGCCACATAGCGTGGATGTCCCCTGTGTACACAAAAGTGAGGCCGGTGGCTTCATCGTAATGGACGGTGGTGTCCAGCGTGTTGGGGAAGCAGTTCATAAACATCCAGCGCAGCTTGGGATTCTGCAGCTGCGGCGCCACCTCGGCAATCTTGGCCTCTACGGCCTGGGAAACGAAGAGGCGGTCCTGCTGCGCGGGACGCTGGTCGGGGTATTTCTGCGCACAGGCGCTCAGGCTCGCGCCCAGCAGCAGCGCGGTAACCGTGACACGTAACATATTCATTCTCATAGCTTTGTACTATACTCCTCGTCGCAAATTTGAACGAGGACCATATGATAAATTATTGATTATCTGCTAATTAGTTGCCACTCATGGAGTAGGGAACGGAGGCGGGGGCGGTGCCGCGGGTGAGGGAGGGCTCGGTGCTCATGGTGAACTGGAGCTTGGCGCCATTCACCAAGTCGCTGTGGTTCAGGTAGTTGTTGTCCCAGGCTTTCCCATTGAGCTTGAGGGCCGATACGTAGCAGGCATCGGCCGCATTGGCTGGAGCGTCGATGACCACGTCGCCGCCGGGCAGATGCACCACTGCCTTCTTGAACAGCGGGGTGCCCAGGGCATACTGGCCGGAGCCGGGGCACACGGGATAGAAGCCCAGGGCACTGAAGACATACCAGGCCGATGTCTGGCCGTTGTCTTCATCGCCGCAGTAGCCATCGGCCCAGGGGGTGTAGAATTTCTCCATCACTTCGCGCACGCGGGCCTGCGTTTTCCAAGGCTGACCGCTCCAGTCGTACAGGTAAAGCATGTGCTGGATGGGCTGGTTGCCGTGGGCGTAGTTGCCCATGCCCATCACCGTCATTTCGATGATTTCGTGGATGGGGAAACCGTAGTAGCTGTCGTCGTATTTGGGCGGCATCAGGAACACGTTGTCCAGGGAGGCGTTGAAGGCATCGGCCCCGCCCATCAGATCAATCAGGCCTTGCACGTCGTGGAAGACGCTCCAGGTGTAGTGAAGGCTGTTGCCTTCGGTAAAGTCTCCGCCCCATTTCAGCGGGGAGAAAGGCCGACGGAAAGTGCCGTCCTGGGCGCGGCCGTTCATCAGGCCCACCTCTGCGTCGTACAGGTTGCGGTAGTTCTGCGCCGCCTTCTTATACGGCTCCAGTTCTTCGGCCGGACGGCCCAGGGCCAGGCCCAGTTGCCAGATGCACCAGTCGTCGTAGGCGTATTCCAGCGTACGGGCGGCGTTTTCGCGGATATTCACATCGCAGGGAACATAGCCCAGCTTGTCGTAGTACTCCCAGCCCAATCGGCCTGTGGAAGAAGCCTCCGGATGGACGGCGTGGGCGTCGTGCAGCACGGCTTCCCACAGTTTGTCAATGTCATACCCGCGGATACCTTTGAGCCAGGCATCGGCCACTACGGAGGCGCTGTTGTTGCCCACCATGCAGCCGCGATGGCCCGGAGAGGCCCACTCGGGCAGGAAACCGCTTTCCAGATAATCGTTCACCAGACCTTCCTGCACCTTGGCCGATGTCTCCGGATAGATGAGGTTCAGCAGCGGGAACAGGCTACGGAACGTATCCCAGAAGCCGGTGTCGGTGAAGAAATAGCCCTTCTCCACCTTGCCATTGTGCGGGCTGTAGTGCACGCGCTCCCCTGCCGCATTGATTTCCGAAAGATCCCGCGGGAACAACAGGCTGCGGTAGAGGCAGCTGTAGAAGGTGCGCAGGTGGTCTAAGTTATCGTTGCAAACCTCCACGCGGCCCAGGGTCTCGTTCCACATCTGGCGGGCCGATGCCTTCACGGCCTCAAAGCCGCCGGCCACCTCCCGGAGGTTCAGGGCCGCCTGTTCGGCCGAAATGAAGGAGGAAGCCACTTGCAGATTCACCTGCTGGCCGCGAACCGTCCGGAAGCCCACCAGGGCTACGTCGTCGCGCGCCGGGCATGCGGCGAACGGGGTATCGGACTTCACGATGAACCAGTTCTTGAATCCTTCGGCCACACCGCCGTGGTTGTGCACGGTATAACCCACCAGGGTGTTGGCATCGGTCAGCTCCACATGACCACCCTCAAAGGCATCCACCACCAGGTAGGACTCCCCTTCCGGGTAGGTGAGACGGAAGGCGGCGGCGTGGGCCGTGGGCGTGAGCTCCGCCGTTACGTCGTGATCGGCCAGATAAATACTGTAATAATAGGGCGTGGCCGTTTCCGCCTTGTGGGAGAACCAGCTGGCGCGGGCGTTTTCCTCGAACACCGGACCGGTGGTTACCGGCATGATGGAGAAGGCGCCGTAGTCGTTGATCCAGGGGCTGGGCTGGTGCGTCTGCTTGAGGCCGCGGATATGGGTGGCATCGTAGCGATAGGTCCAGCCATCGCCGTTGCGGCCGGTCTGCGGGGTCCAGAAATGGGCGCCCCAGGGCACCGCCACCGCCGGATACGTATTGCCCGTGGAGAGCTGATAGGTGGACAAGGTGCCCGTCAGGGTGTTCACATAGTCCACAGGATCCGTCTTTTGCTCAGGAGCTTCGCTGCAGCAGGCCCAGGCCAGCAGGGCCACAAGGGGAAGAAGGTAGCGTTTCATAAATGTGGTTTTATTCGTGTAAAGATAACCATTCTTGCCGATAAAAAAAAGGCCGCCCCCCGGGCAGGGGGCTGGCCTTGAAAGAACAATCCGAAAAATCTTAGAACGAATTGGAAGGAGCGGTAGTAGCACTCTGGGTGCCAGTGCCCTTCAGGCTCCAGATAATACCCTTTTCCATGTTCTTGGCATTATAGTCGGAGAACTCGGAAGGAATATTGGTGGCATTGGTATTGTACTCGTTCTGAGGATAAGGGATGCGCTGAATGATGTTGCCTACGCTCACACCGGAGCTGGCGCTCACGGCAGGATAGGTAAGAACACCGCTGTAGTAATCCGGATAACCGGTACGACGCTGTTCGGCCCAAGCTTCCACAGAGTTGGGATACAGGGCGATCCACTTCTGGATCATGATGGAACGCAGTTTCTCTTCCTTGGTGGAACCGAAGGCGGGCAGGGCGGCGATGTAGGCGTTGGCCTCGGACTCGCTGATGGTAGCCTTACCGCCGGAACGGGTGATGAAAATGCTGATTTCATCCATGGAAGCCTTGATGGCCTGCTTGAAGATGGTCTCGGGATCACCGGAGATCCAGCCGCGCAGGGCAGCTTCGGCCTTCAGGAACAGAGCCTCGGAGTAGGAGGCGTAGCACCAGGAGAGGTTCTCGTTGCCAGCCTTGCTGTAGTGGAAGAAACCATCCACGTTGTACATGTTCAGACGGGCATAGGACTTGTTGCCGCCGTGATTCTTCACGATAGTAGCCTCGGTGTCGGAGGTGTAGTCGAAAGGATAACCGTCCCAGTTGCTGTTACCGGCAGTGGCCTCGGAGGTACCGGGCAGGAAGAAGAAGGCGCGGCGAGGATCCACGACTCCCGTCTTGTAACCCTTGTTGGTACCGTTCATCATGTCCATGAAGTCGCAGTTGGTGAAGGTATTGGACCAGTCGTTGAAGGTACGGTCGTAGTAGTCACCCCATACGCCGGTGTCGCAGCTGATGCGGGCATAGTCGGACGGGCTGTTGAAGCAGCCGTTGGCAGCGGTCTGGAAATCGGCCTGGAAGTTGTCCCACATGTTGGCGAAACGCATGGACAGACGCATGATCAGGGTGTTGGCGAACTTCTTCCACTGGTTCCAGTCGTTGTTGAACAGGAAGTCGTAGGCTCCGAAGTCCACCTGGCCGCTGGTGTTGCCCAGCAGGGTGACGTCGGCCTTCAGACGCTTGATGAGGTCGGTGTAGATATCCTCTACCGGGCTGTAAGGAAGGGTGGTACCCTTACCGGCAGCGAAATTGCCATCTTCGTCGAAATACGGGGCGTCGCCCTGGCGGTCGATCACGCGGAGCCACAGGACTACGTTCCAGATGTCGTTGGCGGCACGGACGCAGGAGTACATTTCCTGACCCTCGGTGATTTCATTGATGAGCCAGTATTCCTGGAGACGATCCGTATAGAAGTCACGCCAGTAAATATCACCCCAACCGGCGTTGTAACGCCAAAAATCGGTCCAACCAAGACCCTGGGCGAAGTAGTGGGCGTACATATCATCATTCAGGTTGAAGTTACGCTGGTGGTCATTGGAGGAACCGTTGTACAGCGTACGGCCGAAGATGTACATGGGCTGTGCAGACTCTGCGGTAAGGCCGGTGGTGGGCTTGTTCATTTCATCGAACTTAGCCGTGCAGGAGGCCAGGGCGAGGAGAGCCAGAACAGGAATGATAAACTTTTTCATATTCACTTTCTCCCTTTAAATTAGAAACCAATATTGATGGCGAAACCGAAGTTGCGGGTGGCCGGGTAAGGGCACAGGTCAAAGGCGGTAGCCATGAGGGAATTCTCAGTGAGAGCACCGTCAGGAGTGGTACCAGGGGTGTTCTTGAGGAAGTAGAAGAGGTTGGAACCTACAGCAGAGATGCGGACATTGTTCACATAGCCGTTGAAGGCCTTATCCAGCCATTTCTTAGGCAGGCTGTAGCTGATGGAGAGTTCGGAGAGCTTCAGGTAGGAAGCGTCGTACACGCACTCTTCCATGGGGATGTTGTTCCAGAAGTTCTGGGCGGTCACGGAAACGGTGTTCTTGGCGCCGGACTCGGTAACACCCTCGATCACACGGTCGGAACGATCTGCCGTACGCAGGCCGGTACCGCTGTGCAGGGTCATGTACTCAGTAGCGGAGTACAGGCTGCCACCCTTCTGGAAGGAGAACAGAGCGTTCACGCCCAGGCCCTTCCAAGCGAAGTTGAGGCCGAAGGAACCGGTGAAGTCCGGAGCCACGCTGGCGATTTCCTTGTTGGATTCGATCACGGGCAGGCCGTTTTCGCCGATAATCTTATTGCCCTTATCGTCGTACTTGTAACCGGTGCCGTAGAGGGTGCCGATCTGACGGCCCTCGATGGCATACACGGTGCCGTCGCCGGAGGAGGAGAAGTTGATGTTACCCAGGGAGTAGCGGTCCATATCGATGCCCATTTCGGCATTATGATACAGCTCTACAACCTTGTTCCAGTTCTTGGCGAAGTTGAAGGTGGCGCCGAAGGTGACGTCACGGGTGCGGACGAAGTCGCCATTGAGTTGGAGTTCGATACCCTGGTTCTGGATGTTACCAGCGTTGATCCACTGGTTCTGAACACCGGAGGAGTAAGGAAGGGCGATCTTCATCACCTGGTTCCGGGTATTGGAACGATAGTAGGTGAGGTCGATACCCAGACGGTTCTTGAAGAAGTGCCACTCAGTACCTACTTCCCAGGAAGTCACCATTTCGGGCTTCAGGTTGGCATTGGCGCGGGTGGTAGGATAGGTGATATACTGCAGGCCATTCACGCCGCTGGTGGTACCCAGAAGAGTTTCCAGCTGATAAGGATCGGTATCCTTACCTACCTTGGCCCAGGAAGCGCGGATCTTACCATAGTCTACAATGTCCTTGTTGTAGTCTGCACCAATCTCGTCCAGCATGCCGGTGATGAGCCAGGAAAGGCTTACGGAAGGATAGAAATAGCTGCGGTTGGCGGCAGGGAGGGTAGAAGACCAGTCGTTGCGGGCGGTCAGGTCCAGGAAGAGGAAGTTCTTCCAACCCAGGTTGGCGAATGCATAGACAGACTGGATTTCCTTCTCGTAGATGGAGTTCCAGGTGTCTCCGTCCAGGGAACCGGCGGCCACATAGAAGGCACCGTTGAAGGGGATGTCCTTGGAGATGGCGCGGAGAACCTCGTTCTTGTAGTGCATGAGGTTACCACCAACGCTCACGCCCAGGTCAAAGTCACCGAAGCTGTTGTTGTAGCTGAGGAGGCCTTCCAGGTTGTTCTCATAAGTGGTGCTCTTGCGCATATCGAAGCTGGGCACGCGGAAACCGGCGTTCTTGTAAAGCATGGATTCCTTTTCAGTGGAACCGGCCCAGGTGATACCATCCTTCACCTTGAGGGTGAGGTTCTTCATCAGGTTGATGGTGAGACCGGCCATTCCGAAGAACTTGTGCTGTACGTCACCATTCACGCGGGTGTTCTGGATGAAGTAAGGGTTCTGGCAGTTAGGGCTCACTTCGTGCCAGTTGATCTGGCCTTCACCGCCGGCGGCTACCACAGCCTCGTCCAGCCAATGCTCGGCCAGATCGGACATGCGGATGCTGCGGGGCATGGTGAGGATGTTGAAGGAAGAACCATAGGCACCACGGGCCTGACGGTTGTTACCGGAAGTGTTCACGTAGTTGGCCTTCACGTCCAGCTTGAGCCAGTCGGTGAGTTTATTGCTGGATACGAAATCCACGCTGGCGCGCTTGATGTTGGAGGTCTTTACCACGGAGTTGGTGTTGTCATAACCCAGGGTGAGACGGAAAGGATTCTCCTTGCCGCCGCCGGCGAGCGTTACGTTGTTGCTCTGGCTGTTACCAGTGCGATAGAATTCCTTCCAGGGATTCTCGGTGGGCAGGTAAGGAATATTGGTGGTACCATCCCACCAGTTGGGAACCGGAGCGATGGAACCCATCTCCGGGCCCCAGGAACCGGTGGACTGAGGATCATAGACACCCAGGGAGCCCTGGCCATACTTGTTCTGCAGAGCAGGGAAATAGGCAATGGGAGACCAGGTGAATTTACCGCTGTAGCTTACACCGATCTTTTCCTGACCTTTGCCGCCCTTCTTGGTGGTGATGAGGATGACACCGTTACCAGCGCGGGAACCGTACAGAGCGGCAGCAGTTGCGCCCTTCAGCACGGAAACACTCTCGATGTCTTCGGGGTTGATGTCGAATGCACCACCCTGGTGGTCCTTGGAACCCCAAAGACCGGCTTGGTCGGCACCCGGCATACCACCGTTGTCGTAGGGGACACCGTCTACAACGTACAGAGGCTCGTTGTTGTCGGAGAGGGAGGAGTTACCACGGAGAACCACACGGGTGGAACCACCGGCACCGGTAGCGGAATTGTTGATGGACAGACCGGCCACCTTACCCATGAGGGCATCGGTGAGGGTCACGCCACCACCACGGGTGAGTTCTTCGGATTTCACGTCCTGAACGGCATAACCGAGGGATTTCTTCTCACGGGAGATACCCAGGGCGGTAACCACTACCTCGTCCAGGAGTTCGCTGTCCTCTTTCAGAACGATCTTGGCAGGCGTGCCGTCGAACACGTATTCGACCGTCACGTAGCCGATGCAGGTCACCTGGATGGTGGCGCCCACGGGCACGTTGTTAAGTGTAAAGGAACCGTCTACATCGGTGATGGCACCGTTGCTGGTTCCGGCGACAACTACACCAGCGCCGACGACGGGGCCGATATTATCGGAGATAACACCGGTAGCCGTACGGTTCTGGGCAGAGGCCATGAAGGTGAATGTCACCATCAGGGCCATCAGCAGAGCTGACTGAAGCTTTTTGAACATAATTTTGGATTTAGTTTATAATTGGATTATAATGGTTTGTTTGGAAGCAAGCCTTAAAGACCAGAAGGTCAATATGTGTTTTTAATTCGAATTTCATAGCAATTAGGTTAATAAAAATTATTATTATCAACCTGGTATAGCCTGCAAATATAACTATTTTTCCTGGATTCCCAAAAAGGCGGCCCCGTTTCCGAGCCGCCTTGTAACAGTACATATTTATTAAATTAGCCGATTATTTCAATGCCTTGGCCAGGGCCGCCCAGTGTTCGGGCGTCATGCTGCCGGGCGTGAAGAGGCATATGCCTGCCGCACCGGCGGCGCGGGCGCCGTTCACGGCCACCGGAATCTCATCGGGAATGAGACCGCTCTGCTCCGGGTCTTCCAATTCCACTTTCCGCTTCCACTCGCGGCAGATGAAAAGGCCGCTGATCACCGGCTTGTCCGGAACGGACTGCACTTCCTCGGCGGTTACCTCGCCCACCCATTCGGCCGGCTGCAGATAGAAGTCGTTGTAATTCATGGGGAAGATCATGTCCACATCCCATTTGTTCCATTCCTGGCGCACCATCCAGTACGCGTGCGACTTGGGACCGGGGAATACATCGGCACTCACTTTCTTGCCCTGGGCGTGTACGGCGGCGCAGATCTCATTCACCAGCGCGGTCACCTGGTCGCAGCGGAACTGGGCCCATTCCTTCACTTTGGAAGGATCCTCCACGGCCTTGATGTCTATGCCGGTGAGTTCCTTGAAGGCCGCCACGCAGTCGTCGCAGTAGCAGTAATCGGCCGGAGCGTATTCTTCGTCCATTACCAGGCCGTACTTGTCCCACAGGCCACGGGAAAGAATCACGTCCGGATAGCGGATATAGTCCAGCTGAACATAGTCTACATCCGGAATTTGGGCAATTTCCGTCATCTGGTCCACCAGCAGCTTGTGCACGTTGGGATTGCGCGGATCCAGCGCCTTATAATAAGGTACGTACGCGGGATATTCATCGGCCGGCTGTCCCAGACGGTTCACGGCATACCAGTCGTGCGGTTTGTCCCCGCGAAGCATGCAGGGAATCCAGGCGTGGTATTCCAAGCCTTCGGCGTGGGCCAGGGCCGATGCCTTGGCCACCAGCTCCGGATTGCTGTTCTCGATGCAGACGCCCACCAGTCCCTGGGACTTCCAATAGCGGAAATCCTGCTGGAGTTTGTCAAAATCCGTATTCTCATTAATGCCTTGCCAGGCATAGACGGGGAAGGTGGCTTTCTGGGAAGTACAGGCACACAAAAGGGCCACGGCAGCCAGAAGGGAAAGGGTTAATTTTCGCATAATCGAAAGTTTGGTTCTTACAAAGATAAGAAAATTAGATGATATCCACGGCGTTTTGCTCTTCGCCGCCCAGCAGGCGCACCCAGGTGCGGAAACCGGCCTGGCCTTTGCGGAACTGGAACACGCGGCAGCCGGAAACCTTCTCCTCCGACACCCCGCTGCGCCCCAGATGGTTGTAGACGGTGTCGCAGCCGCTGAAGCGGCCATAGATGAACCAGATGCCGGTTTCACCCTTGAGCACGTAGTCGCAGTCGTGGTCGTGGCCGGTGACAATGGCCTGCACGTCGTCCCTTTCCAGGAACAGGCCGAACAGACCGCTGTTCACGCGGGAGGGGCAGGGTTCCTCGCAATTGTTGCCGATCAGAATCTTGTTCGGCGCTTCCAGCAAGGCCCGCTCGATTTCCCGGAGCGGGATATGGAAAAACGCCAGGGCCGGAACGGGCAGGCCGTTATGGCCTTCCTGGACTTGCACGCTCAGCTGCTTGTACCACTCCAGCTGGGAGGATCGGATATAATCGTAGGAATGGACCTCTTCCAGCCCTTTGAGAATGACGGCATCCATGGAGTCGAACAAGTAGAACACCCGGTCCGGGCCCTTGTCCCCCTTCAGGCCGATGGCATCGTTGGAACAGCCGTACACGGCGGGGTCCGGCGCTGTGTTCAGGCAGCCGGGCAGGCTCCGGATAAGGGAATAAACCTCTTCACGGGAAGAACCGAACTGGGAGTCATGGTTACCCAGTGCCACTGCCCAGGGGATGCCACTTTCGGCCAGAGGAGTAAGAATCTCCTGGGCGCTCTGCAGGTCCGGCTTACCGAAGAGGATGTCGCCGGTATGGATAACCAAATCCGGTTTCACGCCCTCCAGGGCATCCTTCACGCATTCCAGCGCCCGGGCACTGCGGGGGTCTCCCGCGATGTAATGTGTATCCGTGAACTGCACCACGGTAAAGGTGCCATCGGCCCGATAGGGCAAGGTGGCCGACAAACTCACTTTTTTCTTACTCGCTTCATCGGCCTTGCAACAGGCAGTGAGCGAGGGTGCCGCAGCAGCCAGTACACTGGCCCAGGCAGCGTCTTTGAGGAAGGTTCTTCTTTTCATCTCAACAAAATTAACTATATTTGTGTATTAACGCTTCAACTATGACTAAAAAATTAACCCTCCTTACCCTGGCCCTGGCCTTTACGCTGGGTGCTGCCGCCCAGGAAAACAGTTTCGTGCACAAGCAGGCCGACGGCTATGAGTGGCCCACGGACCCGGCCGTCCTGGAAAAACTGGACGCCTGGCAGGACCTCAAGTTCGGCGTGCTTATGCACTGGGGACTCTATTCCGTCCCCGGCATCGTGGAATCCTGGAACATCTGCAACGAAGACTGGATCCGCCGCCCGTCAGGAACCACCTATGAGGGCTACAAGCAGTGGTACTGGGGCCTTTCCAAAGAATTCAATCCCGTGGATTTCAACCCGGAACAGTGGGCCCAGGTGTTCAAGGACGCCGGTATGAAATATATGATTTTCACCACCAAGCACCACGACGGCTTCTGCCTCTTCGACTCCCATTATACAGACTTTTCCATCGCCAAGGCCGGCCCCTTCGCCGGGAATCCCAAGGCCGATGCCGCCAAATACGTCTTCGAGGCCTTCCGCCAAGCCGGACTCTGGACCGGCGCCTACTTCTCCAAGCCCGACTGGCACTGCCAGTGGTTCTGGAACCCGTACTACGCCACCCCTCGCCGCGGAATTAATTATAAGGTGGACCAGCATCCGGACTGGTGGCAGAACTATGTCACCTTCACCCAAAACCAGCTCACGGAACTCACCGGAGGCCGTTACGGCCAGTTGGACATCCTGTGGCTGGACGGCGGCTGGATCACCGGAGACCAGGTGGGATTGAACGAGATTCTCCCGGAAGCCCGCAAGGTGAGCCCCGGCCTTATCTGCGTGGACCGCACCATCCAGGGTCCCAACGAGAATTACCAGACCCCGGAGCGCAGTGTCCCGGACCGCCAGATCGACCATCCCTGGGAGTCCTGCATCACCCTGGGCAACGACTGGGGCTGGACACCCCGGCGCAACTACAAGACCGCCCGCAAGGTCATTGACATCCTGGCCGAGATTGTGTCCAAAGGCGGCTGCTTCGTGCTGGGAGTAGGACCCACCCCTACGGGCATCATCGAACAGGAGGCTGAGGTAATCCTGCGGGAAATCGGCGAATGGCTGGGCCGCTGCGGCGAAGCCATTTACAGCACCCGCATTACCGCTAAATATAATGACGGGAAGCTGTGGTTCAATGCTTCCAAGGACGGACGGACGCTCTATGCCGTCTACGCACTTCCGGACGAAGAGAACCTGCCTGCCACCCTCACCTGGAGCGGCAACCTGCCCAAAGACGGCAAGGTCACCATCCTGAACAACGGTAAAACAGTAAAGGCCACCGTGAAAGGTGACCAGGTTACCGTAAAACTACCCAAAGGCCTAAAACAGGAGCCTGTGGCGCTGAAGTTTGCCTTATAAGGTTTTCAGGTACGCGATGACGGAGAGGGCCTGCTGGGCGTTCTCCATGGTATATTTCTTCTCCTTGACGTAGGCCTTGAGGGCGGGAGCCTTGTCCGGGAACGCTTTATACAAGTCTTTCAGGCGTTTGACCTTGTATTCGCAGCCGCACAGGGTGAAGAAGTAAGTGTTGTCACCCTTGCGCTGCCATACCTCCACAGAGCAGGAGGAGCCGTCCTCGTCCATGGAATAGCGATGCCAATCGGCCACCGGGAAGGGTGTGGCGGGTGAAAACTCGAAGGACTGCACCACCTCTACCTTGGCCTGCGTGGTGGCTCCCAGGGCCCCCTTGGAGCCTTTATTCACATTTTTGAACTTCCAGTTCACATAGACGGTATCGCCGGGCCAGGCCAGTTCCTCACAAATCAGGCCTTCTTTCATCACGAACTTCTTTCCCTCCACCCGGATGGAATCGATCATGGAAGCGTTGGTGAGTTCCATGAGGGTTTCGCCCTGCAGGTAGAAAATCTTCTGCCCCATGGCGTCGATATTCATGACCACTTTTTCGGGACGGGAGAATCCTCTGAAGGAGATTTCTCCGGGAACGAATTCCGGGAACAGGAAAAAACGCTGCTGGGCGGCCAACGGGGAAACCAGAAGGACGCTCGCAAACAGAACGGACAAAAAACGTTTCATATCAAACAGTTAAAAAACAGGCGGCGTAACGCACGCCGCCTGTTTCGTTGCAAAAATCAGGCCTACTTGCCTTCGCCCCACTGGGGAGCGTTCTTGTCCTGCCATACGCGCTCGGTGTTGAGCACGGAAGTGGAGGTGAAGCCAGGACCGGACTGGTTGGTACCAGGAGTGAAGCCCTGTTCCTTCAGGTTGGCCAGACGGATATCATGCATGATATCGGTAGGAGAAGGTTCGGTGAACTCGAAGCGGCGAGGAATGGCCGTACGGGCAAACTTGCTGCCGAAGTCTACCAGAGGAAGGAGACTGGATCCCACCTTCGGATAACCGGAACGGCGGGCGGTCACAAACATTTCGTCGGGCATCAGGGTGAAGTTCATCAACTGCTGCAGATAAATCTTCTCCATGGAGCCATCCCATTTCACGGCGTCGGTTGCCAGCATGGCGGCGATTTCGCCGTCCTTCAGTTCGATGCTGGCCTCCAGCGGGTCGTAGCCGTAAGTGGTGCCATAGTAAGGGATCTTGTTCTTGCCGGCGACATAGTCCCATTCCTTCACGGAGAGTTCTACACCTCTCTCATAATAGGCCTGGGCCGATCCGGTGGAGATGGCGCCCAGCTGACGGAGCTCGGCCAGGTACAGGTTGGTTTCACCGGCACCCAGGTAGAGACCCCACCAGGGAACGTCTTCGGTATCCTGGATCACAGGACCGCCGGGGATAGTGGGGACGGCGAAGTCCACGCGGCCGCGGATCATTTCCTCGTTCAGGCCGGAAGACCAGCTGTAGCTCTTCTTGGCATCGCCCACGGCGAGCTGATAACGGTCGGTGGTTTCGAAGTACACGCCAAGGTATTCGTCATATTCGGGGGACATGGTCCACACGATAGGAATACCATAATAACGGCACCAGGGCTCACCCAGGATATAGGAATCGAAGTTGCCATCCTCGTCCAGGATGATGTTATCCTGCACGAAAGGAGGAAGGTCGTCCACCTTGCCTTCGTCGATGAATTCCTGGATCACCTTGGAGTTGAAGCCGTTCTTGTAGTAGAAGAAGCGCACGCGAGGGTCGCGGCTGTCCACCATAAAGTTGATGACGTTCTCACTGGAGGAAGCAATCCAACCGGAATAGGAGTTACCGGTCTGGTATGCCAGGTCACCGCCGGTGGCGGCATCGGCCTTATGATAGATGAAGGCATCGTCCATGCTGTCGATGTAACCGGCAGGGTTGGACAGGACGCTTTGGGCAATCTGACCGGCCTTGCTGGCGTTCTGGCCGTACAGGCGCACGGCAATCTTGAGCTTCAGGGTGTTAGCCATTTTGGCCCACTTCTTCATGTCGCCGCCGTAGATGATATCCTGGCTGGCGACAACCACCTGGGTGTCGTCGCGGAAAACGGAGATGTACTCGTCCAGCTCTTCCACGAAGAGATTGTACAGGTCTTCCACCTTGTCATAAGCAGGCGTCAGAGGGCCGCCGTAACGGTACTGGGAAGCTTCGGTGTACTGGATATCGCCGTTGATATCGATGGCGTAGATGGCACCGTAGATGGCCAGGACACCGCACATGGCGGCGTAGGCCTCGGCATCCGGGCGCTCATTGGCCTCGATGAACTTCACGATATCGTTGCGGTAGTTGAGCATGGTGATATAAGCAGTCTGCCGGTTTACACCGGTGGGCATGCTGTAGGTGGACTCACTGAAAGCGCCCGATGCACCCATCTGGGTCCACTTGGCATACAGCGGCTGGTTGTAGAACCAGAAAGTGTAGTCGTTGGTCTCAAAGAGGGTCATGGCACGGGTAGCCAGGTAGGAAGGCTCCGCAACGGTCACAGCAGCCGGGTTCTGGTTGAGCTCGGCAAACTTGTCCCGGCAGGAGGTGAGACCTACAACCGTGAGCAAAGACAGTGCAATGAATATTTTATTTGCTTTCATGGTAATTGCCGTTTCAAAATTAGAATCTAGCATTGATGGTGAAGGTGAAGTAGGTGGTCACACCTTGCAGGTTACGTACACGGAACTCAGAGGCAGACGTACCACGGACAGACTCCGGATTCTCCTTGTTGGGCATGGTATTCAGGATGTAGCCCAGGTTGTGGGCATTGGCCTGCAGGGAGATACCCTGGCACTTGATGGCGTTGGCCCATTTCTCAGGGATGGACCATGCGATGGAGACATCACGGACGCAGATATAGTTGAGCTTGGTGAACCAGTTGTCGTTGATGACGCCTTGGCCCCAGCTGTTGGTATAGTAGGTCCAGGAGGAAGCGTGGCAAGGATCCACACCGCCGTTCTTCCAAACCTCGGCGAAGGTTTCACCGGTACCGTACTGGCCGCCACCCACAGTATAGACGCTGCCGTCCGGCTGAGGGATGTTGGTGCCCTTAGGGAAGATACCCTCGGGGATAATACCGTCATTGTAGGTGAGACCGTCCCAACGGGAAGTATAGGTGACACCGCCGTGAGCAGAATCGGAGCCCTTCAGAGCGGTGGCCAGGTAACCGTAAGCGGTACCATAGTGGGAAGGATAGGATGCCACATAGCCACCGAAGCGACCGTCGAAGGAAGCAGAAAGGGTGACTCTCTTGAAGCGGAAGGAAGTGCGCAGGGAACCCAGGAAGTCGGGCACGGAGTTGCCGATTTCCTCCACCTTACCGCTGCGGCGGATGAGGGTGGTACCGTAGTTGGTCTGCCAGTTGTACAGAACCGGGAGACCGGAACCGCCGGTGATATTGCCGTTATCGTCGTAGGTGTAGTCCTTCAAAGGCATCTTATCGGACATGAGGATACCATAGGTACCACCCACCTTGGCCACGGAACCGATACGGTAGTTACCATAGTCGGGATCGCCCTGCAGCTTGATGTAGTTGGCTACCAGGTCGCTCAGTTCCACGATCTTGGACCAGTTCTTGGTCCAGGTGAAGTTCAAATCCCAGGAGAAATCCTTGGTTTCCACAGGGATCGTGTTCAGGGCCAGTTCGATACCCATGTTCTGGATGTTACCGGCATTGATGAAAGCGCTGGAAACACCGGAGGCGCCGGGCAGGGAAACGCTCATGATCTGGTCGCGGGTGTTCTCCTTATAGAAGGTGAAGTCCAGGCCGATGCGGTTGGTGAACATGCGATAGTCCACACCCAGTTCCCAGGATGTCTTGCGTTCGGGCTTCAGGTTCTGGTCGTATACAGACGAAGGGATGGTCATGTAATACTTGTCGCTGCCGTTGTTCTTGAGCTGGGACACGGTGTAGGCCGTATTGATGATATACGGATCGGTGTCGTTACCCACCTGGGCGATGGAGCCGCGCAGCTTGAAGAAGGAGATGCTCTTCGGCAGGTCGAAGGTCTCGTGCAGCAGCCAGGAAGCACTGAAGGAAGGATAGAAGTAGGAGTAGTTACCATGTTTATCGGCATAGATGAGGGCCGATGTCCAGTCGTTACGGCCTGTGGCCTCCAGGAACACCTGGTCGCGGAAGGAGGCAGTGGCCTGGGCTACCACGGAGAGCATGCGCTTGGTGGCGCTGATGGAACCGGAACCGTTCTTGGTGCCGCGGGAGTTATCGATGAAATAACGGTTGGGCACGATGAGACCGCTGCTGGTGCTGGTGGAAACGGCAAAGTTGTAGTTGTTGAAGTATTCACCGCGGAGGAAGCCGCCAATCTGCCAGTCTTCGCCGATCTTGAAGTCGAAAATGAAGTTGGTGTTGATGTTGGTCTGTTCCTTGGTGTTCTGGCTCAGGGAGTAAGAGCCGCCGCCGCTGGAGTTGGCATAGCCGGAATCCGGGCTCTTGCTCTCCTGACGGGTGTAGTAGTAGTTGAAACTGCCGTCGGTGACCCACTTGAGCCAGGGAGCGAACTGGATGGTGATCTTGAGGTTGGGACGGACCACCGTTTCCTTCTGAATGGTCTCGTTTTCCCAAATGCTCCACCAGGTGCCGCGGCCGGGGATGGAACCCCACTTGTCGCCGTACGCTATCTGGGCCAGACCGCCATGGTCGCCCTTATACTTGTCGCGCAGGTATTTGGCGTCGTAGGTACGGTCCCAGGTACCGCTGATGAAGTTTTCACCGATGTTGGGCTGAGCGTTGCGGGGCTCGGAATTGGTGAAGCTCACGGAACCTTCCACCTCGATGGCCTTGTTCAGTTTGTGCGTGGCCTTCAAGAGGGTGCTGAAACGGTTGAAGCTGTTGTTCGGGAGGGTACCGGTGCTGTACTTCTCGGAGATGGAAGCGTAGATGGAGCTCTTCTCGTTGCCACCGGACAGCGTGATGTTGGTGTTGGTGTTGAAGCCCACGTTATAGGCGTCTACGAAGTTGTTGGCTTTGGCTTCGTAGGGACGGACAGTACCGTCGTACCATTCCATGTTCTTCACAGCGGCGAAAGGAAGACCGAAGGAGCAACCGTCGGTGCCATAGGTGTCGTAAACCTTCTTGAGGGAGAAAACGTCGGTGGTGCCGTCCATCCAGATGTTGGGGCGGTTGGTGTCCCAACGGGAGGCGGCGTCCTCGTATTCACCGTAACCGGCAAACAGACCTTCACCGAAGACATTGTTGAAGGTGGGGCCGGAAGTCACCTTGTCGAAGCCGAGGGTCTGGGTGAAGCTGACGCCCAGGCCGCGGGAACCACGACCGCTCTTGGTGGTGATGATCACAGCGCCGTTCAGACCGCGGGAACCGTACAGGGCGGTAGCGGCAGCACCTTTCAGCACGGAGATGGTGGCGAAGTCGTCCGGGTTCAGGTTCTTGAGCTGGTTACCATAGTCCAGGTTGTTGGAATCCCAGTCGGCGGAGGGGTCGGTGACGTCGTTGTCCAGGATGATGCCGTCTACCACGAAGATGGGCTGGTTGTTCTTGCCCAGGGTGGAAGCACCACGGATGAGGATCTTGTTACGACCGAACATACCACCATCAGATCCGTTGATTTCCACACCGGCCACCTTACCTTGCAGGGCCGATACGGGGTTGATCAGGTTGGGGTTCAGTTCCTCGCTCTTGAGCTCGGTCACTGCATAACCCAGGGCCTTGGTGGAGCGCTTGATACCGAGAGCCGTCACGACGGTACCCTCCAGCATCTCGGCGTCTTCGCTCAGGATCACATTCACGGGACCGCGGTTCCAGGTGATTACCTGGGAGGCGTAGCCGATGCAGGAAACCTCGAGCACAGCGCCTTGGCGCACGTTGGGGAGTGTGAAGGAACCGTCCAGATTGGTAACCGTACCATTCTGGGTTCCCTGCACAAACACAGAAGCTCCGATGACAGGTTCACCGGCCGCGTCTTTCACTGTACCAGTGACCGTATTCTGGGCGAAGGCCGTTACGCCTGCTGCCAAGAAAGCAAGGGTCATGGCAAGTCTCAGAAAGAGATTTTTCATGTGCATTGTTGGTTTTAAGGTTAATAATAGATTTTGGTAGGGGCGAATGCCCATTTGTGAATAAATAGGAAGTTCTTAGTCTATTTTTTTAATTTTTTGGGTTAGTTTCTGTTCACAAATATAGTCTTATTTTTTAAATAAGGAAAACTTCTTTATTAAAAATGCGCAATTTCCAATTCCGGAAATGAGAGTTTTTCCCGCACTTCGTGCGAGAGGGTAGGCAGCAGAAAGCGGGCATAGACCTTCTCCGTGACCAGGACTGAAGAATGTCCCAGTAACCGACTGATCAGGTGAACGTTTACCTGGGCCGAGTTAAGCGCTTTCACCGCAAAAGTGTGCCGGGCCACGTGCATGGTGAGCGGAAAAGGGAAATCCAACTGCCGTCCGATTCTGCCCAGCACCCCGCGCAGCGCGCGGTTCTTGTTGTCAATAGCCCGTGCCAGGGCGGCATCGTCCGTGAGGTCGAAATCCTCGGCCAAAAGACCGAATACGAATCGTGCCGATGGCCTCCGCGCATGCCATCGGCCTATAATATCCAACGCCTGGTCCGACAACGGGATGGTGATGGGCGATTTGGATTTGAACGATACTTTGGACAGGCGGGACAGTTCCCGGCACACATGTTTCCACTCCAGCGTGATGATATCCGAGATACGCAGCCCGCAGGCGTGAAAAGAGAAGAAAAACAGGTCCAATGCATTTCGGACGCCTTCTTTCGGGGTTTCCTTGTAATAACGTAGCAGCGCCATCAGCTGTCCGTCGTTCAGATGATGGATTTCTTCCTGGTCATCGGGAGCCAGGCGTTCGGCTTCCTGGCCATACCTTCGGGGACGCGCCGGATAATAGGACCTTTCCAGATGGGAAAGCGTTTTGGCCGATACCAGGCCCTCTTTCCCGGCCGCTTTCAAGGTGAAAATCAAGGGGACCAGCTTTCGGTTCACCGTAGAAGTCTTGTTTCCCTTCCGGATGCAGTAAAGTTTATACTGTTCAATGAGTTCCTCGTCCAGTTCCCGTAATGACAGGGCGTGCTGATGCCGGACCGTTTGGCAGAAATGCCGAAAACTCTCCAACATGGACATACTGCCGTACCAGGTGTGAAAAGAAATTTCCTGAGCCTGGTAACGTCGGTTGTACAACGACCGGGCATAGCTGTAAAATTCAGTCTTCATAGTGTCATTCCTATTTATTCACAAATAGTTGCATTTTTATATGGCTTTTTTGCTATTAAAAAGTACAAATAAAGCATTGTGCCTTATTTCATCCTGTTGAATGAGGATAAATTATCCTATTTCAGTACCCAGAAAAATTAACTTTTTCTCAACGAATTGCCCTTTGTATAAATTATTTATTATATTTGCCTCTTGTAACTATAAGAATAGATAATACAACCAAAAAATCCCACATATTTGAAAACTTTTTTACTAAACCCAATTAACACTAACCATTAACTAACATGCACATGAAAAAAAGCTTAATCAGAGTATCCCTTACCCTGGTGCTGATGCTGGGCAGCCTGGCCGCCTGGGCACAGAACACGGTAAAAGGAACTGTGAAAGACGCAACCGGTGAGGGAATCATCGGTGCGGCAGTGCAGATTGTGGGAACCCAGAACGGTGCCATCACCGACGTCGACGGTTCCTTCACCCTCCCGGGCGTCAACCAGGGCGACCGGTTGGAAATCTCCTGCATCGGCTATGCCAACCAGATCATCACCTGGAACGGCGGCCCCGTGAATGTAATCCTGGAAGAGGATTCCGAAATGCTGGAAGGCACGGTAGTCACCGCCCTGGGCATTACACGTGAAAAGAAGACGCTGGGTTATGCACTCCAGGACGTGAAGGGCGACGCCCTCCTGGATGCCCGCGAAAGCAACCTGGCCAACGCCCTCACCGGTAAGGTGGCCGGCGTTTCCATCGTCCGTTCCTCCAACGGTCCCGGCGCTTCCTCCCGTATCGTCCTCCGTGGTAACAACTCCCTCACCGGCCTGAACCAGCCCCTCATCGTGATTGACGGTGTTCCCATGGACAACTTCGTGGGGGCCAACAACAACGACTTCTGGAATCCTTCGGCCGATATGGGTAGCGGCCTGCAGGACATCAACCCCGAGGACGTGGAATCCATGACCGTCCTGAAGGGTGCTTCCGCAGCCGCCCTCTACGGTTCCCGCGCTGGTAACGGCGTTATCCTCATCACCACCAAGAAGGGTGCACAGAATCCCGGTCTGGGTATCACCATCTCCGGCACCGTTGCCCTCACCGGCGAATTCACCCGTCCGGCCATGCAGAACCGCTACGGCCAGGGCTCCCTGGGCGTGTTCGACAACACCGACTCCCAGAGCTGGGGTCCCGAAATCAACGGCCAGACCGTCACCAAGTGGGACGGCACCAGCGCCCCGCTGCAAGCCTTCGACAATGTGAAGGGCTTCTTCAACCTCGGTGTCACCGACACGGAGAATGCCACCTTCTCCCAGAAGTATGGCAAAACCGGCGTGTACGCCTCCTGGACCCGTACCAAGGACGTGAGCCAGGTTCCCGGCGCCACCCTGGGCCGTAACAACTTCATGCTCCGTGGCAACTCCACCTTCGGCAAGGGCGACAAGTGGCACTTCGATGCCAAGATCCAGTACATCCGCACCCAGGCCAACAACCGTCCTATCTCCGGTTCCAACGTGAACGCCAACTACATGCTGAAAATGTACACCATGCCCGTTTCCGTGGACATCCGCGACTTCAAGGATGCCGTGGACGCCAACGGCGAGATGTTCTTCTTCGGCAACAAGGACCGCATGGGTTCCAACCCTTGGTGGTATGCCAAGTACAGCACCAACCAGGACGTCCGTAACCGTTTCCTGATGAACGCCTCCCTGGGCTACGACTTCACCGACTGGCTGTCCCTGGAGCTCCGTGCCGGTTCCGACCTCTACTTCACCGAGACTGAGAACAAGTTCTACGCCGGTAACAAGATCGCCGGTAGCGTGACCGGTTCCTACGGCATGGGCGAAAGCCGCTTCTATGAGAACAACTTCTCCTTCCTCCTGAAGGCTCAGAAGGACAACCTCTGGGGCGACTTCGGTATCTCCGGCTCCCTGGGCGGTAACCTGATGGACCGCGAAAGCCGCGGTATGAGCGCTAGCCAGAGCCAGCTCCTCATCCCCAACCTGTTCGACCTGAACAACGCCAAGAGCGACAAGCCCAGCGTGAGTGAGAGCTATTCCCACCGCAAGATGAACTCCCTGTACGGCAGTCTCCAGCTCAATTATGGCGGCTGGATCTTCCTGGATGCCACCCTGCGTAACGACTGGACCTCCACCCTGTCGGCCAAAAACCGTTCCTACCTCTATCCTTCCGTCTCCCTGTCCTGGGTGATCACGGATATGATTAATAAGTATGGCCAGACTCCCGGATGGCTTTCCTTCGCCAAGGTCCGCGCCTCCTACGCTGAAGTAGGTAATGACATGGATCCTTACCAGCTGTACAACGTGTACACTATGGGCACCGACGCCCGCGCCAACGCCAAGCCGGTGATCAACTCCCAGAGCACCCTGTACAACGACGACGTGAAGAACGAGCTCATCAAGTCCTGGGAAGCCGGTTTCGACATCCGCTTCTTCGACAGCCGTTTGGGCTTGGATGTGTCCTGGTATAAGACCAATGCTACCAACCAGCTCATCAACCTGCCCATCGCCGCTATCGGCTACTCCTCCAAGAAGGTGAACGCCGGTAACATTGAAAACCAGGGTTGGGAAGTGGTGCTGAACGCCGAACCCGTCCGCAACCGCGACTTCCTCTGGCGTTCCACGGTGAACTTCTCCACCAATAAGAATAAGATTCTGGCTCTGGCCGACGGTGTGGAAGAATACAGCCTGGGCGGTTATGACAAACTGCGCATCGTGGCCCACGTAGGTGGCGAATACGGTGACATCTATGGTACCAAGTACGCCCGCGTGGAAGATGAGACCAGCCCGTACTACGGCAAGCTCATCCTCAACTCCGACGGTCTGCCCACCTCTGACGGTTCCAGCAACTATCTGGGCAACCAGAACCCCATCGCAAACATGGGCTGGATCAACAACTTCACTTGGAAAGACCTAACCATCGGCTTCCAGGTAGATGCCCGTATCGGCGGTAAGATGTTCTCCGGTACCCTGGGTACCATGGAATATGCCGGTACTGCCGCCTGGACGGTAGACGGCCGCGACAAGATGCTGGTTGACGGTGTTCAGAAGGATGGCGACGGTTACAAGGTGAACACCACCGAAACCACCGGTGAGAAATACTGGAAGCAGGTTTCCGGTGCCGCCGGTTCCAACCTGGGTATCACCGAGGAGAACCTCTACGACGCCACCAACGTCCGTCTGCGTAACGTTTCCATCGCCTACAGCATTCCCAAGAAGGTGCTTGGCAACGGATTCTTCCAGTCCATCAAACTGGGCTTCTCCTGCACCAACGTGGTGATGATCTACAGCAAGATGCGCGGCCTGGATCCGGAATCCATCTTCGCAACTTCCACCAACGCCATCGGCTTTGAGTATGGTGCCGCTCCTACATCGCGCGCCTATGTGTTCAACGTATCCTTCGGATTCTAATCTTTGCAACTACCATGAAAATGAATAAAATACTTGCTTTAGCAGCGGGGTTGGTAACCTTGGTGGCCTGCGCCGATTTCGACGAGATCAACAAGAACCCCAAAGCTGCCAATGCGTCCGACCTGATGCCTTACTGGGCACTGAATAAGGCCATCATGTCCGACCAGCAGAACCCGAACGACGCAGAGCGTGTGTTCGTCCTCTACTGGGCCGATATCGCCCGTCAGGACGGCGAGAACAGCGGCCGTTCCGTGGGTGCCTCCAACGATGAATGGGCCGGCTGCCTGTACAATCTTACCCGAAACTGCGTGAACGCCTCCAACCTGGCCATCAAGATTGCGGACGAAGCCATCGCCAGCGGCAACCTGGGGGACCACGAGGCCGGCCTGTTTGCCAACGTGAAACAGTTCTCCCGCATCTGGAGAGTGTACCTCATGACCGAGTTCGTGGACTCTTTCGGCTCCTTCACCTTTGACTTCGAGGCCAACACGCCTGAGTACAAGAGCGTGAAAGATTGCTACGACTTCATGCTGACCGAGCTCAGCGAAGCCGTTCCCGCCATCGACCTGAACTACTCCGGCACCTCCTCCACCGAGCAGGACGCCGACGCCGCCTACCTGCTGGATGCCGCCAAGTGGAAGAACTTCGGCATTTCCATGTGGATGCGCTGCGCCATGCGTCTGTCCGAGGTGGACGCCGCAACGGCCAAGGCCAACTTTGAGAGAGCCGTGTCCGCAGGCCCCGGTATCCGCACCATCGACGGTATCTTCCGCATCCAGGAGCGCAACGCCTGGAACGACCTGGCCGGCGTGATGAGCCGTACCTGGGACTGGCAGGAATCCTCCCACACCTTCGCCAACCTCACCACCAACCTGGGTGGCGCCAACGTGGCCGATGTCCTGACGGATCCCGGCAAACGTTTCTACAAGAACGCTCCACTTCCCGCCGGTGCAGTGGCCACCACCTATGGCCCCTACATCAAGGATGCACACGAGTACCTGGGCGTCCACATGGTGAACAAGGACGGCGCAAACCAGTATGAGGTGAACACCGACAGCCCCACCTGGGGTTACTTCTTCGACGGCATCCCGTCCAAGCTGGATCCCCGCGCCCTGGTGTACTTCACCCTCCCCTGCGACTACAACAACCGCATTGAAACCGGCTACGCCACCTTCCCGGCTTCCACCGCCCCGCTGACCACCGTCATCGACGTGGACAACCAGGCCAACACCGTGGATGTGTCCTATGCCTGGAACGGACTTATCGCCGGTTACGGCCGCGACGACAAGTTCGCCCGCAACGGTCTGCAGGACAACTCCAGCGCCGGTGGCGTGCACTACGGCAAGACCTACCCGGCCCTGGCCGAACGCTACCGCAACAGCCAGGAATACCGCGTGTTCTTCGGCCCTTGGGAGACCTACTTCCTCCTGGCCGAAGCCGCCGTGCGTGGCTGGAATGCCGGTATCGGCGCTGAAGAGGCCTACAACAACGGTATCAAAGCCAGCTTCGAGTACCTGAACATCGACGCCAACTATTCCGCTTATATCAACTCTGAGGATTACAACCGTGTTGGTACGTCCGTGAAGTTCACCCACACCGCTGAACCCGCGAACTACACCATCAACTACATGGATCCCGTATCGGGCACCATCAAGACCACGGAGTACAAGTATCCGGATGCCAACAAGCTCCTGTACAAGGGTAAGAAGCTCAACGACCAGCTCACCAAGATCATCACCCAGAAGTTCATTGCCAACACGCCTTGGCTGCCCCAGGAGAACTGGTGCGACCACCGTCGTCTGGGCCTGCCGTTCTGGGAGCTGCCTGTGAGCAGCACCGACTTCCCGTACCTGATGGATGGCGCCAAGAACGCCTACCTCACCGGCCAGAAGCCCGGCTGCTATGCCCAGCGCATGAACTACCCGAACTCCTTCAAGAATGCCAGCCCCGAGCAGTATCAGAATGCCCTGCAGCTCATGGGTATGAGCAACGAAAACACCATTACGCCGCTGTACTGGGCTATCCAGAACTAAGACGCGATCTTAACATTTTCAAGGGCGACCCTTCTCCAAGGGCCGCCCTTTTTACGCGCCCACGCACGGAAATACCAATTAAAAATGCTACATTTGTAAACTGCATAAAACACTGAACCATGAAACGCATCGTTATCCCCATCCTCCTCATCGCGGCTGCCGCCTGCGGGCCCAAGAAGGCCGAAGTCCCGGAAGTGCCCATCCGCACCTACAACGCCCCCAAGGCCACCGGCCCCATCCTCATCGACGGCATCCTGGATGAATCCGACTGGCAAAACGCCCCGTTAAGCGATTTATTCGCCGATATCCGCGGCGTGGACTTCGAACCCAAGCCCATCAAGCAAACCCGCATGAAGATGCTCTGGGACAACGAAAACCTATACATCGCCGGTATCCTTGAGGAAGACAACGTGACGGCCAGCCTTACGGAACACGATTCCATCATCTACCACGACAACGACTGGGAAGTGTTCATAGATCCGGATCAGGACTGCCGTTTCTACTTTGAGATCGAGCTCAACGCCCTGAATACGGTAATGGACCTCCTGATGGACCGTCCGTACCGCGACGGAGGCAAGTTCTACCTGCCCTGGGACCTTCGCGGCCTGAAAACTGCCGTCCATGTGAACGGTACCCTCAACGATCCCTCTGACAAAGATCAGGGCTGGACGGTGGAGATGGCCATTCCCATCGCCTCCCTGGCCGTAGATTTCCAGAAAGTGGATCAGCTGCTGGATATGGACTGGAAGATCGGCTTCTCGCGCGTGGAATGGCTCAAGGCCGGCGGCCCGGAAGAAAACTGGGTCTGGAATCCCACCGGCATGGTTGACATGCACCAGCCCGAACGCTGGGGCGTCCTTCACTTTGTAAAGTAACTATCACAATATGAAGAAAATTGCATTTGCACTTGCGGCGCTGGTAATGGCAGCGTGCAGCGCTCCCCAGGCCCAGGACTATGCGGCCTATGTGAACCCGAAGATCGGCACCGGTGGCCACGGCCACGTGTTTGTGGGCGCCAATGTGCCTTTCGGCCTGGTGCAACTGGGTCCCACCAGCATCCCGCAAACCTGGGACTGGTGCTCCGGCTACCACGACAGCGACAACACGGTGATCGGATTCAGCCACATGCATCTTTCCGGTACCGGTATCGGTGACCTCTTCGACATTACGGTGATGCCCACCATCGGCCCCACCACGCCGGCCCGCGGCACGGAGAGTGATCCGCAGAGCGGCGCCTGGAGCTACGCCGACCGCAGTAAAGAAGTGTGCGAACCCGGCTATTACAGCGTTCCGCTGGAGCGCTACGGCATTGTGGCCGAACTCACCGCCACCTCTCGCGTGGGCTTCCACCGTTACACCTTTCCCGCTTCGGACGACGCCAAGCTGCTTTTCGATATGGAGAACGGCGGCTGCTGGGACCATGTGACAGACACCGACTTCGAGGTGGTGAAAGACGAAAACGGCCAGGTGAAGGCCCTGGGTGGCTACCGCTTCTCCACCGGCTGGGCCAAGAACCAAAAGGTTTTCTTTTGGGCCGAATTCTCCCGTCCGGCCCAAGATTTCTCCGTGAAAGAGAATGTGGCCAGCGACAGAGAGCAGCGCAATCTCAAACCCATCTACGGATATCTCTCCTTGGGTAACACTACCGAGGGCGAACAGGTGCTGGTGAAAGTGGCCCTCTCCCCCGTTTCGGTGGAAGGCGCCAAGGCCAACATGGCCGCCGAGCTGCCCGGCTGGGACTTCGAGGCCACCAAGGCAAATGCCCGCACCGCCTGGAACAAGGAATTGGGCAAAATCCAGATCAAAACTGAGGACGCCGATAAACGCACGGTCTTCTACACTGCCCTTTATCACACCATGATCGCCCCTTCGGCCTTCAACGACGTGGACGGCCAGTACCGCGGCTCCGACGACATCGTGCGCCAAGGTAACTTCCAGAACTACACCACTTTCTCCCTGTGGGACACCTACCGTGCCGCCCATCCGCTCATGACCCTGATCCATCCGGAGAAGATGAACGACATGGTGGCCACCCTGTACCATATCTACAAGGAGCAGGGCGACCTTCCCGTCTGGCATCTGATGGGCAACGAGACCGACTGCATGGTGGGCAATCCGGGCCTGATTGTGTTTGCCGATGCCGTGGTTAAAGGCTTCCGCGCCGGCCTCACCGATGAAGAAATCCTGGAGGCTATGACCGTTACGGCCACCACCCCGGACCGCGGTCAGGACCTGCGTATGCAGTACGGATACATCCCGGCCGACCTGTACCACGAATCCGTGGCCAACGACATGGAATACGCCATCGCCGACGGCGCTCTGGCCAACTGCGCCGACTTCCTGGGCAAGGCCGATGTAGCCGCCGAGTACCGTGAGCGCAGCCACTCCTACCGCCATTTCTGGGATCCGGAACTGCAGTTCATGCGCGGACGCAAGGTGGACGGCAAGTTCACCGAGCCCTTCGACCCTATTTACAGCCGCCACGAGACCTCCGACTACACCGAAGGCACCGGCTGGCAGTACCTGTGGCTGGTTCCGCAGGACGTGGACGGACTGGTGAACCTTTTCGGTTCCAAGGAAGCCACCCTGGCCAAGCTGGACGGCCTGTTTGAGGCTCCGGACCACGTGGAAGGTGAAAACGCCAGCCCGGACATCTCCGGCCTGATCGGCCAGTATGCCCACGGCAACGAACCAAGTCACCACACCATTTACCTGTACAGCATGCTGGGCGCCCCGGAGAAAGCCGCCGCCCGTCTGCACCAGGTCTATGAGGAAATGTATTTCAACGACGTGGAAGGCCTGGCCGGCAACGAAGATGTGGGCCAGATGAGCGCCTGGTACGTCCTTTCCGCCATGGGCTTCTACCAGGTGGAACCTGCCTGCCCGCGCTTCTGGTTCGGCCTGCCGCTGTTCCCGGAAATGAGCGTTCAGGTATCCGGCGGCACCTTTACCATCAAGGCCGATGGTCCCCTGGACGGCCATATCGCCTCCGTGAAACTGAACGGCAAGCCCTACGACAAGCCCTACATCGAATACGCCGACATCATCGCCGGCGGCACGCTGGAATACAGCTTGCAGAAATAGTTTTTGGGCCAGGTCTGGTTTTAACCCTTAGACCTAGCCCATCAATAATGCCCTACAGGCCTGTAAAAGGCCGTTTTAATGGGCCAGGTCCCCACCCTAAAATCGGACCTGGCCCAAAATTTTAGCGGATATACGAAGTCAATACCTTCATGCTGCCGTCGGGGACAAAACAAATGTCGTCGGCGGTAGCGGGTATTAGGACCGTCTCGCCCTGACGGACGGGGACTTCCGCCCCGTCTACCTCAAGGGTACCGGAACCGGAGAGGCACATAACCACCATAAACGAATCGATGCCGCTCAAATCCTTGGCATACGGCAGTGTGAGGTCATAAATGCTGGTGGTAAAGTACTGGCAACTGACCACTTCCTGTTCTTCATCCTGTTCCGGACTATAGTGGGTACGGTAGTCCGGATATACGGTGTAGTCAATGGCGTCCTTGGCCAGTTCCGTGTGCACTTCGCGGGGTTTTCCGTCCAGGCCCAGACGGCCGTAGTCATAGATACGGTAGGTGATATTGGAGGTCTGCTGAATCTCTGCAATAAAGCAGCCGCCGCAGATGGCGTGGATGCGGCCGGCCGGCAGGAAGAACACATCGCCGGGATGCACGTCGTAACGGGCCAGCACGTCGGTGATGGTGCCGTCGGCCACCTTGGCAGCGTACTGCTCCGGCGTAATCTTCTCCGTAAGACCCGTAAGCAGATGGGCGCCCGGAGCAGCATCCACCACATACCACATTTCGGTCTTGCCCTTGGAGCCGTTATGGCGGACAGCCGCCAGCTCATCGTTGGGGTGTACCTGGATGCTCAGGTCCGTGAGGGCGTCGATGAACTTGATCAGCAGCGGAAATTCGTCACCGGTGTTCGCATACACGTGCTCCCCCACTAACTCTCCTTTGTATTCTTTCACCAGCTCCGCGATGGTCTTGCCCTTCAGCGGGCCTTCGGCCACCACGCTCTCGTTGCCGGCCACGCCGGACAGTTCCCAGCTTTCGCCAATGTGTTTCTGCTCGGTTTCAATGCCTTTGTAAGGGGCAATCTTTTCGCCACCCCAGACCAGGGTCTTGAAAATGGGTTCAAATTTTAACGGACGCATATACTGATGATTTTATTTCAAACCACGGGCACGGAGGAGGGCTTCCGGATTGGGCTCGGAGCCGCGGAACTGTTTGTACAGCACCATAGGTTCTTCAGAACCGCCCCGCTCCAGGAAGGTCTTGCGGAAAAGGGTGGCCGTCTCCTTGTTGAAGATACCATCGGCCTTGAACTTCTCCCAGGCATCCACGGCCAGGACCTCGCTCCAGAGGTAGCCGTAGTAGCCGGCGCTGTAGCCGCTGCCCATAATATGGTTGAAGTACGTGGTGCGGTAGCGCGGGATGATTTCATCGATGAGACCCATTTCGGCGCACACCTTGGTCTCGAAGTCACGCACGCTCTGAGCGTCCGTAAACTGGGCCAGCTGGGCCGATGAGAGTTCGTGCCACTTCATATCCAGGATGGAGGCAGCGCACAGTTCGCCGGTCATAAAGCCCTGGTTGAAGGTGAGGGCTTTCCGGACCTTTTCCACCAGTTCGGCCGGGATGGGTTCGCCCGTGCGGCAGTTGTTGGCGTAGTTGGTGAGGATTTCGGGCACGAAGGCGAAGTTCTCGTTGAACTGGGAGAACATTTCCACAAAGTCGCGGGCTACGGACGTGCCGGAAACCGTCTCATAGTGGCACTGGCTCAGGAAGCCGTGAAGGGCGTGGCCGAACTCGTGGAAGGCTGTCTGTACGTTGTCCACGGTGAGGAGGCTGGGCTGGGCATCCGTAGGATCGGTGCCGGGAGCCGGGAAGTTGCACACGTTCACGATGATGGGCCGCACACCGGCTTTCTGCTCGCGGAAGTTGTTCATCCAGGCGCCGCCGCGCTTGGTGGGACGCACGAAATAATCGCGATAGAAGATGCCGATCAGGCTGCCGTCGGCATCGGTAATCTTATAGGCGTGCACGGAGGGCTCATACACCTCTACCTCGCCGGTCACCTCTTCAAACTGAAGGCCGTAGATCTTGCTGGCGGCGGTGAAAACGCCCTTCATCACGCTGTCGGCCTGGAAGTAAGGCTTGGTCTGGCTTTCGTCCAGGGCATACTTCTGGGCGCGCAGCTGTTCGGCATAATAGCTCCAGTCCCAGGCCTCGATCTTGTGGCCCGCGATTTTCTCCATCTCCTTCATCTGGGCCTTGGCGCCGCGCATCGCGGCATCCATGATGGGCTGCAGGAAGTTGTCCACGGTCTCGGGCGTACCGGCCATCTTGTTGGAAAGCTGATAGGCGGCGAAGTTGGGATAACCCAGGATTTCGGCCAGTTCGGCCCGCAGGCGCAGGGTCTCCAGCACGATGGCGTTGTTGTCGTGCTCATCGCCGTGGTTACCGCGGGAAGAATAGGCCTTGAACACCTCTTCGCGCTTGGCGCGGTCCGGGCAGGAACCCATAAAGTCGTAGTATTCGCTCACGGTGATGCCCGTGGCCTCCTTGAAGGCGTTGTTTTCGGCCAAAAGGTTCTGGCCGAATTTCTGGCTCAGGGTGGCCAGGCGCACGTTGATTTCGGCAAAGCGCTTTTTGGCCTCGGGCTCCAGGCCCACGCCGTTGCGCAGGAAACTTTCGTATATCTTCTTCACCACCATCTGCTGCTCACGGGTGAGGCTTTCCGACTGCTCGTACACGGCCTTCACGCGGGCGAAGAGGGCATCGTTCATCATAATTTCGTTGGAAGCCTCGGTGATGAGGGGCTGTACCTCCTCCTCGATGGCCTGCATCTCGGGCGTGGAGTCACTCTCGCTCAGGTTGAAGAACACACCTTCCACCTTTTCCAGGATGGGAGAGGTTTCTTCAAAAGCCAGGATGGTGTTCTCGAAAGTGGGGGCTTCCGAGTTGTTCACGATGGCCTCGATATTGGCTTTCTGCTGGGCCAGGCCGGCATCAAAGGCGGGCCGGTACTGGTCCATGGTTATCTGCGGGAAAGGAGCGGTGCCATAGGGCGTATCCCACTCCTGCAGGAAAATGTTCTCGGGGGTCTGTTTGCAGGCAGTAAGCATGGCAAAAGCAGCGAAAAGAATCAATAAACGTTTCATATACGATAAGTTAGACGAATCAGGTAATTCCAGCGCGGAAGGCGCGTATAGGCGGCCGACAAATGGGTTTTAAGCCCGGCCGACAAGCCCAGGAGGCTGCGTCCCAGCGTCCAGGTATGACCGCCCTTGAAGAGCAGGGATACCGCCGAATTGGTATTCAGGACATCGGCCGATGCAAAGCTGGCGCCTTTGCTCCAGCACAGGCCGCCGGAGAGGTAACGTCCGTTCCCCATAAAGGCCAGGCCTTGCAGGGAAAGGTTCGGGACCACCAGGACGGGCAGTTTGAAGCCCAGTTCCGTACCATAGCTGAATCCGTCTTCCCGGGTGATGGCATAGGCGGTGACGCGCACGTTGATACCGTTGCTGTTGTAGCTCCAGTTCAGGTCTCCGGACCAGCGGACCGGCTGCTCTCCGGGAAGCTGGGAACCGCCCACACTGGCCCACAGGCGCGTATTGCCGGCAAAATACTGGACACTGGCCTTCCCCTGCCAGTTGAGCCAGGAGGCTCCGCTCAAACGCTGGGCCTGGGACTGGAAAGCCATTTGGAAAGACCAGCGGCGGATCAGGTAGGCCGCTCCGGCCCATACCTCCAGCCGGCGGTTCTCCACATTCACCAGGGAAAGCTGGGAGTCCACCCCGCCCTGGAGGATCCAGTGCTTGGACAGCTGGCTGTTGACGCCACCCGAAAGATGCAGTTGCTCGCTGCCGCGTGTGAGCTCACTCAGGGCGGTTACGAACGCCCGGGTGCGGCGGGTCGGGGTATAGGTATAACGGACAAACGCCAGCGGCGAGGCGGTATACAGAAAAGCGGCGCTGAGACGACTGGACGGGGAGAAGGTTTTATCGGCGCCCAGGTAGCCGGAGGCGATTTGTGCGGAGGGATCCGGGGACAAATCGGCCGTATGGGCACTGGCATCGGCCGATACTACCCACCCATTCGAGAGGCTGCCGGTAGAATAGGATGCCTGCCCCCATAGATGGGCCAGGGCGTTGTTGGTGTACAGGCTGGTGTGCAGGCCGCTGCGGAAAGAACCAGCCGTACCGTCGATGCTGGTGGTGCCGTTCATACCGCCGAAAACATCGTCTATGGACGCACCTTCCACCGTCCGGTTTTCCCGGAAAGCTTCGAAAAGGCCGCTGCGGGCCACCACGTCCTTGGTCAGGTGCACACCGGCCAGATAATAATCCCGATCCTGCAAACCCCGCGCACCGTAACGCGCTTGCGCGAAATCCTGACGCGCCAGACTGTTGACGATATCCGTGGACCCGAACAGGACCTCCGGCTGGTCAGTCCCTACGTGGTACACGGCTTGGAGCATGATATTAAACAGGTTCTTCACCCTACCCTCCTGTACATTCACGGACAAGTGGATCTCCAAAAACTCCGTAGCCAGGACTACCAGGGTATAATCCCCTTCCGGCAAGCCGGAAATAAGGAAGTTACCTTTTTTGTCGGAACGGGTTTCCTCCACCAGGTTCGTTCCCTGATACAGGCACACCCGGGCATTCTCCACGCCATAACGGCCCATCTTGGAGAGCACCCGGCCTTTCACGCCACCCTCCTGTGCCCACAGCACGGCAGTGGCCAGAAGACCCAATAATACCAGCGCCAGTTTTCTCACTGTTTCTTCAGAACGATATAAGTAGGATAATGGTCCGAATAACCGGCAATGAACTTACCGTTGGAGAAGGTACGGAACGGCGTGCCCTTGTACTGGCCGCTCTGCTGGGTCATATAGGGTTTTTCGAACACGCGGCCATAGTAGCCATTGTCCAGCTTCTCAATCCCGAGGGAGCCTTTCCTGGCATTCACCAGGGTTTCGCTCACCAGGATGTCATCGAAGATATTGGGGTTACCCCGGTAATACAGCGAGCCGATGCCATTGTCCAGCATTACCCAGAAAGGATTGAAGAAATCCCCTTTCTTCACTTCCTGAACCGTGCGGCGGCCGTGCAGATAACCGGAGAGGGATTCGTCCTGGGGATTGTCGTTCATATCGCCCATTACTACGCACTTGATGCCGGGATATTTCTGCGCCATCAGCTGCGTGTGCTGATACACGATTTCAGCGGCACGGGCGCGCAGATCCAGCCCCTTGTCACCCCTTCTGGAAGGGAAATGGCACACGTAGAAGGCAAAATGCTCCCCATCGATGATGCCATGCACCATCAGGACGTCGCGGGTGCGGAAATCGGCCTGTTCCTGCTTATTGTAGGTGGTAATGGGAATGGAGGTATTGAAATCGTACGGCAGGCAGGCGCTGTCCACCACCTTCATGCGGGCGGGATTGTACAGCAGGGCGCAGTCGATGCCGCGGCGGTCCGGGCTCTCATAGTGCACAATCTTATAATTGGCCTTGACCACGGCCGGTTCCTTCAACAGGTCTTCCAGGACGTGGCGGTTTTCCACCTCCGCCAGACCCAGCACCGTGTGCCACACGCCGGTTTCGGCCTTGATATCGGCCAGTACCTGCGCGATATTTTTCAGTTTCACGGCATATTTGTCTTCCGTCCATTCGTTGGCGCCTTCCGGGAGGTATTCGTAGTCGTTCTTGCCTTCATCGTGGAGCACATCGAAGAGGTTCTCCACGTTGTAGAAGCCAATCACGTGCTTCCCGCCCTTTTTCTTGGCGCAAGCCTGGGTGGGCAGCAGCAGCACCAGGGCTGCCAGGATGAGGATGATCCGTTTCATGTTTACAGATTCCAGAATTTGTTATCCTTGGGTTTCGCGGCCTTCACAGTGGCGGCCACATCGGCCGGGAGGTTGGCAAAGAACGTCATACCCGTCTTGGTCTCCAGTTCTTTCAGGGAAAGTGCACAGTCCTTGTAGCCGTTGGGGTCGTCGTAATCCTTGTGTTCAAGGTAGAAGCCCACCCCGATGTAATTGCCCTTGCTAAGGCGAAGCAGGGCCTTATAATAGGCCTTGGGGACGGCCACGGCGCTGCCGTCATGGTCTTTGACAGTGGGGCAGCTGCTGTCTGCGATGCAGCCCGTTACCACATACAGGGTGTCGGTACCGTTAGACGATGCGCTCCAATTACGTACCGCGATTTCCAGTTCGTTCCAGATGCCCTGATTGAACTTTTTCAGCTGCGGCGTCACGTTGGTGGTATAGAAGGTATGCTGGTTGGTCATGGCACCGCCGGCACGGTCGGCCGAGGCGATCTGGTGACCGCGGTCATACCCCTTTGTGGAGAACTCATAACTGCCGCCGGAAGACACGTTGGACTGTTTGGCCGTCACGAAGGGATCCTTTAACCAGTTGGAATTCTCGCGGTCGACACGGTTCTTGGTGAACTGGTCGTACAGCGGATAAGCCACCCAGTCCGATACCAGGCAGGGTGCGTTATAGGAGAAGGAATAGTCCCGTACCCGGTCGAAACGAAGGATGGTGGTGTGCGCGTGCCAGGCCGATACATCTTTCACCTGGGGAAGTTCCATCCAGGCGGGAATGCTGGTATACTGGTCTCCCTGATCATCCGGAAGAGGATTCTGCCGCGTTACGGCAACCGTCATATTCACAATCTCCCAGGTGGGAGCCACTTCCGTGGTGCTCTTATACACGAAGGCAATCTTGATTTTCTTGCCCTTGAAGGCGCCCAGGGGGATGTTTCCGGACTGGGCCAGTTCGAAATAACTATGGGAAACCAGCCACTTGGGGACTTCCCTGTCGGACCAGCTGGCGCCATCGTCCGAGGTAACCTTCACGGAGAAATAATCCTTGGGCTCCCCTTTGCTCACATAAGCGAAGGCATGGTCGAAGTACAGGTTGGCATCCGTGTAATCCGTGAGGTCGATCTCCGGGGATACGAGCCAGCTTTCGGCTTTACGATTAGCGGAGCCGGATCCCTCCGAAGCAGAGGCCTGGGCCCCGTACATAGCGTTTTTCCCGGATTCGTACTTCCAGATGTTGCCACTGAAACCACCTTTGTCCTTGTCCTGAACCTTAAAGGCCCCCAGACCCTTGGTAAAGTCCTGGGAAAGGATGACATCCGGCAGGTCCTTAGGCGGATCCGGCGTGGGCTTGTCGGGGTTGGTCTTGCCGCAGGCGCACAGGGCGCCCACAGCCAGGAAAGCACAAAGGAAATAACGGTAATTCATAAAGCTTTCTTATTTTGTCTCAACTTACAAAGATAGGAAAGATTCCGATGAAAAAAAAGCGCGGCCCCGTAGGGTCGCGCCTTTCAAACTGTGCCGGCAGATTAGTTGGCCGGAACATGAGAGACATACGCGGCACCGCCCACCTGGTTGAGCTTATAGTCGTTCTTGGTGTAGGAAGTACGATAGCCGATAATGGTGAGCCGGTCACCTTCCTTCACACCCAGGGTGCTGAACTGCTTCGAAGCACCGTTCCAACCGGTGGAAACACCGTAAACATACACGGAACCGCTTTCGTCACGCAGGTTCAGGTTACCGTAGGTTTCGATATCCCACTTGGTGTTGGGCTCGGTGGGTTTCTCCACAATACCGGTAATCCTGTACCAAACCTCCTTGCTTTCGGCGGCGGCCAGGAATTCGTCTACCGTGACAGTGGCAACGGGGATATGGCTTTCATACTGGGCCTTGGTCATCTGTGCGGAACCGTTGTGCTCTCCGCGCTGGCCCACAAGGGTGACGACATCACCTTCCTTGAGACCGAGCTTCTCGAAGTCGCCCTTGGCGCCGATACCATATACATAAACCTCACCGGAGAAATCCTTCAGATAGACATTGCCATAGGACTTGTTAGCCACGCTGGTGATAACGCCCGTCAGGCGGTACAGTGCCGTACCCACAGGAGCAGCCAGGAATTCGGCCACGGAGCAAGCAATGATGGCACCCTTCTGCTTAATGGTAGCGGTAGCGGTGTAATCCTTTCCGCCGGAAACCGTACGGAAGGTAACATTGGTCTCACGGTCACCACCTTCGTTGGCGAAAATCACCACGTCACCGGCCACGGAATTGATGCTGAGCCAGCCGGCGGCATCGCTGGGAACGTCCACATACAAGCCGTTGCCCTTGTTGGAAAGCAGGAAGGACACATATCCACCGGGAACATCCAGGCAATCCGTAACCTCGGGATCCTCGTTGATATACTTGACTTCTTCCACCTTCATCAGGGACTTGTTGATCTTCACAACCGTGACATCCACCAGTTCGACGGTGCCGTTGTAAGTGGTCTTGGGACCTTCTACGGTGATTTCGTCACCCACCTCGATACCGAGGCTGAGGAAGTTCTTGGTGCCGCCGTTCTTGTCCAGGGTACCATAGATGTACACCTCACCGGTGCCATCGTTCAGATACCAGTTACCATAAGTGGTGTTGGCAATGCTGGTGCACACACCCGATACGCGGTAGGTCTTGGAGTCGGGGCCGGCGATAACCTCTGCGCAGGTGGCATTGGAAATGGTGGCCACACCCTGAATCACATTGATGCGCTGGGTCTTTTCACCGCAGCGGATCTGGATTTCGGCGGTACGGCCTTCGCCAGCGGAAGCGGAGAAAGTGAGGTTGGTTTCACCGGCACCACCCATAGTGGGGGAAACGGTGAGCCACTTGGCGGTCTTCTCATCCACGGAGACATACCAGGAATCGGTAGCAGTAACCGTAATGGAGGTGTTGGCTCCCACGCCGGTGCTCAGAGCAACATAAGAGCTGGAAACCTTGATCTCGTCCAGATAGTGGTCGGCCTCTTTCTGGCAACCCACAAGGGTGAGGGCTGCAACGATGGAAGCAAAAATATACTTGAGTTTCATAAGATAAGCCGATAAAGATTAGTTGAACAGATATTTGATACCGATGGAAGCATACCAGCACTGGCCAAGGCCGTGGTTAGGAGTCCAGGTCTGGGTCTGACCGGAGATGGAGGAAGGAGTGGAGAAGGTGGCATAACCCTGGGCATCCACACCCTCATACTTGAGGATACGGGCATCGGAACCGATAGCCGGGTTCAGGTACTTGGCCACACCCCAACTGGAGTTGAACAGGTTCAGCAGGTTCTTGAGGTCGAAGCTGAGCTGCAGGGTGTTCTTGGTCTGGCCGATCTTCACGGTGAAGTCGTGTTTGTAGCTCAGGTCCAGACGATGTACCCAAGGGCTGTAGAGGCTGTAACCTTCGGCATATTCACCCTGGTGCTTGCTCAGATAGGAATCCTTGTGCACATAGTCCATGAAGCGGTCGCGGTCGTCGGCGGAGACGAAGCGGAACTGGTTGCTGGCCACCTCATCGTCCGTGGGGATGTAGAGAGCGTCGTAGTTGTAACCGTCGCCGTTCATATCGTTCACGGTCATGTAGGAGTAGTTGTAACCACCTCTCCAGGCTTCATAAATGAGGGAATAGTGGTTGCCGCACTTGTCGTGATGGGTAGCGGAAGCAACGACACGGTCCGGAGTTACGTACTGGGAGTTGTGCAGTTTGATGTAGTTAGGACCTTCGGAAGTGGGAACATAGGTGAAGGCAGACTCAGCTGCGGAGCCGGGCATACCGGTGATTTCCTTGTTCACGGTGTGGGTGTAAGCGGCCATGAGGCTCAGGCTCTCGATGGGCTGCATGTTGAGGGTAACGTTGGCGCTCCAGCCATAACCCTTGCTGGTGTTCTCCAGGACAAAGGCCTTGGTGGTGTAACGGTAGCCTTCGGGATAGATGGGACGGTTGTCGGCGCCGTTGAAGCGGGCGAAACCACCTACATTACCGATGGACCAGTCGGAGATGGAGACAGCGTTAACAGTCTTGTTGAAGATACCTTCGGCCGTGATGCTGAACGGGAAGGAAGTGGGGAAGGTGTAGTCAATGGCCAGGGAGGACTTCCACACCTGCGGCATCTTGAACTTGGGATCCACGGCGTTCACAGCGGAAGGAACGGTACCGTCTTCCGGAGAAACGGTGGTGGGATAACCCAGGCTCTGGAGTTTGTTCAGGAGGGCGGCGATGGTAGCCTTGCCGTTGGCGTCGGTCACCAGACCGCCGGCGAATTCTTCCATGGTGAAGCCACGGGCGGCAGCGTTCTTGGCGTTGATCTGTGCCTGGTACTGAACCAGACCACCGTTGGTGGGCATATTGGTGAAGAACACCAGCGGCAGACGGCCGCTGAACAGACCGGTACCGCCACGAACCTTCAGGCTCTTGTTACCCAGGACATCCCAGGTGAAACCGATACGCGGGGAGACGGTCACTTTAGCGGAGGGCCACTTACCGGTGTCGATATGGGTTTCCTGATAGTTGTAAACGCGAGGATAATAAGTGAGTTCCTTGATAGCGTTGTTGGTCATCAGGTCTTTGTTGTTGAAGAACAGACCGTCCAGACGCAGGCCGTAGGTGAGTTTGAAGCGGTCGGTGGCGTTCCACTCGTCCTGGGCATAGATGCCGGCCTTGTAGAACTGCACACGGGCAGCGGGCTTCTGTTCGCCGTCATAGCCGTAGGTAAGGCAGACCACTTCCGGAGTACCGGCAAACATATCGGCCACGCTCATGCCGTCGGCCCAGTTGTAACGATAGTAACCGGTACCGTTACGCATGTACTGGTTATCGGCCATTTGATACTCGAGGTTCAGACCGGCGGTAACCTTGTGGGCACCCAAGTACCAGGTGAGGTCGTCCTTTACGGTAGCAACGGTGTTGTGCACGGCGTTGTTCCAGGTGAAGAGTTCATAACCCAGGGCGATGTAGTTGTTGCCGTCCTTGGTGATATCGATGAAGGGGAATTCCTCGGAGTTGGTGCCACGGACATCGTTCAGCAAGGAGAAGGTGGCCAGGAACTGGTTGGACATGTTGTCGGTAAGACGGCTGTTCAGATCCAGAGACCAGGTGCTCACCACGTTCTTCATGGAGTACATGGCGTTAGCGTAGGACATGGAGTACTGGGACATACGGGCGCCGCTCATACGGGTACCACCGTCCATGGAAGAAGCGTTAGGGCTGTTCCAAACGTTGTTCAGGGTGTAGTTGTAACGCAGGGCCAGGTGGTGCTTCTGGGTGATGTTCCAGTCCAGACGGGCCAGGATCTTGTAGTTGCTTTCGTTGGCGGGGAAGTCGGTCCAGGAGCCGGTGTCGTAGCCGTACTTGCTCATCACGTAGTCGGAAACGGCTTTCAGGTCTGCGTTGGTGGTGCGGGAGATGTAGTTGTCGGCATCGGCCACGCCGTTGTCAGAGCCTTTCCAACGGTTCACGATGGAAGGAACCTTGGACATTTCAGCGTTCACGAAGAAGAAGAGCTTGTTCTTGACGATGGGGCCGCCGAAGGTGAGGCCGTAGGTGGTGCTGCGGTTCTTGTCGCGGGCACCGGCAATCTGCTCACCGTACACGGTGTCACCCTGCAGGAATTCATTCTTGTGATAAATATAAGCCGTTCCCTTGAAGGTGTTGGTACCGGACTTGGTGATGGCGTTCACACCACCGCCGATGAAGTTGGTCTGGCGGACATCGTAAGGGCTGATCACAACCTGGAGTTCCTCGATGGCGTCGATGGAGATGGGGTTGCCACCGCCAGGGAGCTTGTCGGACAGACCGAAGTTGTTGTTGAAGTTGGCACCGTCAACAGTGAAGTTGGCAGTACGGCCGTCGGAACCGGCGAAGCTCATACCGTTACCGCCGTACGGGGACAGACGGGTAACGTCGGTGATGCTGCGGTTCACAGTGGGCATGGAGGTGATCTGATCGCTGGCGATGTTGGTCACAGCGCCCGTACGCTCCTGAGCATTGAACTTGGAGGTAGGGGAAGCGATCACGATGGTACCTTCCAGCATTTCGGTGGACTCGGCGATCTTGGCATCCAGGGCGAAGGTTTCGGCCAGCTGGAGGGTGACACCGGTGTAGGTGGCATCCTGGTAGCCCAGGCAGGTGAATTCCACTTTGTAAGGACCGCCGGTACGCATACCCTGAATGGTATAACGACCATCGGCATTGGTTACAGCGCCATAAATAGTACCGGAGGGCTCATGCAAAGCCACAACGGCAGCGCCAATGACAGGTTCGCCGGCCTGGTCCACCACGCGTCCGGAGAGGGAGGAGGTGGTCACCTGGGCATAGGCGACAGTGCCCGCAATCAGCGTAGTGAATGCGAGCAGAAGGCTTTTAAAAGCGTTTCTCATAAAGGGTTTTGATAAGAATAAATATTGATAACTTATTATCGTCTTATTATCGTCCCAACTAGCCGCCGCAAAGGTACAACTTTTTTGGAATAAAAAAAACGGAACCCTTGAAGAATTCCGCTAATTTTATCAACAGTCTTTCCACCTATTAATTATAAACTAAAAGCTTTCTTAATGGCCGGAACGCTGTCCAGTAATTCCCAGCCGAAGAACTGCACGATTTTCTCTTTTCCCTGCACCTTTACGGTCTTGCGGAAAGGCTTGCGGCCCATGTGGCCATAGGCGGCCGTGGGGGCATAAATGGGGTTTTTCAGGCCGAACTTTTTGATGATGCCGGCCGGCGTCAGGTTGAAGAGCGTCCGCACCTTTTCGGCGATTTCGCCATCGCTCAGGCCGGCGTGCGCCGTGCCGTAGGTGTCCACGAAAACGCTCACGGGCTGGGCCACGCCGATGGCATAGGCCAGCTGGACCAGGCACTCATCCGCCACACCGGCGGCCACCAGGTTCTTGGCAATGTAACGGGCGGCGTAGGCGGCGCTGCGGTCCACCTTGGACGGATCCTTTCCGGAGAAGGCTCCGCCGCCGTGGGCGCCCTTGCCGCCGTAAGTATCCACGATGATCTTGCGTCCCGTGAGACCGGTATCCCCGTGGGGGCCGCCGATCACGAACTTGCCCGTGGGATTCACGTGCAGGATGAAGCTGTGGATGAGGCGGGCCGTCTTTTCCGGCAGGGAGGCCTTCAGGCGGGGAATCACGATCTTCTCCACATCGAAGCGGATCTTGTTCTGCATGGCGGCATCTACCTTGGTGTGGCCGTACTGCGCCACGGCATCGGCATAGCTCATGTGGCCCAGGCTCTCCGGCACGAATTCGTCGTGCTGGGTGCTCAGGACGATGGTGTGCACCTTCACCATCAGTTCCAGTTCGTTGTGGCGGATATCGGCCAGGATTTCCAGCAATTTGTGGCTCAGATACAGCGGCAGGGGCATATAGTCCTCCGTGTCACGGCAGGCATAGCCGAACATCATGCCCTGGTCGCCGGCACCCTGCTCCTCTCCGTGCCTGCGCTCCACGCCGCGGTTGATATCCGGGCTCTGCTCATGGATGGCGCTCAGCACGCCGCAGCCGGAAGCGTCAAACATATATTCAGCCTTGGTATAGCCGATTTTCCGGATGGTGTCGCGCACCGTCTTCTGGATGTCCACATAGGCTTCGGCCTTCACCTCCCCCATCACCACCACCATGCCGGTGGAGCAGGCAGGCCACCTTGGCCTCCGGATCCTGCATCAGGAACTGATCCAGGATGGCGTCGCTGATCTGATCGGCCACTTTGTCGGGATGTCCCTCGCTGACAGACTCGCTCGTAAACAAATAGTTCTTAGCCATATATACAAAAAAATTAGCCCCGGGCTTATATGCGGAGGCTAAAAAACACAAAACACTGATATGAAATGTAATTTTAGCATTTTTTAACGTGGTTGCAAGCAATCCAAATCTATCCACATATTTTTGGGACGGCAAAGGTAGCGTTATTTTTTGAATCTGCAAAAAAAATTACGGCCTGACCCAGTGGATGCGGATGCCGTCACGTTCCATACCGCGGAACCAGGTCATCTGGCGTTTGGCGAACTGATGGATGGCGTTCCCCAGGGCGATGACCATATCTTCGTAGCTGAGTTCTCCCAGGACATACTGCGTAACAAACTTATATTCAAGGCCGTAGTAAAGCAGGTCCTGCGCCGGGACCGTTTCCAGCAAACCGCGTATTTCTTCCACTAGGCCTTCCTGCAGGCGTTCTTCCAGCCGCCGGTCAATGCGCGCCACCCGTTCCTCCCGGGAAACCAGCGTCCCGATATAATACACTTTTTGCGGCAGGGCCGATGCCGACAGTCCGTTCTCCTTCTCGAATTTGTACGCGCGCGTGACAGCCTCGATGTACAGACCCGATCCGCCGCAGAGGATGGGGATGGCCCCGCGGGAGCGGACATCGGCCCAGGCCTGGGCAAAGGCCACCTGATACTGATAAATATTGAACTTGGCACCCGCCGGGACTATGTCAATCAGATGATACGGCACGTCGCCGTATTCGCACAGGTCTTTTCCCGTGCCGATGTCCATACCCACATACACTTGCCGGGAATCGGCCGATAAGATCTCCGCCCCACCCAGGGCCTTAGCCAGCTGGACGGCATACTTGGTCTTGCCGGAGGCCGTGGGACCCAGTACGCAGATGAGGTCGATGTCCCCGGCGGCATAGGCCTGCGCCAGGGCGGCGGGGTCTATGATTTCCGGCTCCGGCATCTTGGCCATCGGCGGAATGCCTGGCCTATCGGGTAGCAGTTGGGTCTTGTTTAGCATAGCGCAAAATTACAAATATTGTTTCGCTAATCAATACCCCAGTTGGTAGATTGAGAATACCGCCCTCTCTATTTAGATGAAACGAGAACAAACACATTAACTCATTAAAAATACCGATTATGGAATACACAATTTGCAAAGCCGTTGAGGCTGCTTTGAAAACGCGGGAACTACACTACACGCATGAAGATGATACTTTTGAACTCTTCATGAGTGATGACAAGGCAAACTTTAAAATCCGAGTTATCGCCGACGACGAAAGAGACATTCTTCTTATCATCGGATTCTTCCCCGTAAAGGTGTCGAAAGAGAATCTTGACAAGATGTACAAGGTCATCAATGACATCAACTATCAAACCATTTTTGGAGGCTTCGTGATTGATTCCGAAGACGGCGAATTAACCTTCCGTCTTGTAAACAATGCTGACGATGGCGCCATCAACGAGAAAGTTGCCACCATATGCATCTATCAGGTCGCACACTGCCTCTCGTCTCACTACGAAGAGATTATGCAGGCGATGTATGGTGGCGACAAATACACCTTTACCTTTGACAGGGTGGATAATCGCCCTCGCGCATAATGAATTATTTAACCGCCGAAAGGCATAAAAACCAATAACCATGAGTATTTTGAATAGCAACGACTACCAAAGAGGTAATGAGGACGGAAAGAAGGATGCCAGAGCCGGAAGGGACAAGGACTACTCCCGGGCCGGATTGACCCCAAAATTCGCCATCTATGGCAATAAAGTGCTCGAAACCTACATCGAAGGTTACAATGACGGTTACAATACCGAAAAGAGGAATCAGATTTATAAAGGAGATTAGAACACGATTGCAACCATGAATGAAACTTACATCCCGAATCCCGTGGACACATCCGATATTTGTCTTCCTGAAGAACTCCAGCCATTATCAGAAGCCCTCGCCAAAAACACACACGATATCTGGGCGCGCGCCAGAATGAGGGAAGGCTGGACCTGGGGGCCTGTCAGGGATGACCGACTAAGGAAACATCCGGATCTCGTACCCTATGAAGACCTACCCGATACGGAGAAAGAGTACGATCGCCTCACCTCGGCCGAAACCCTCAAATTTATCATCAAACTCGGATACAAAATTCTGAACCATTGCGTATGAAAACCTGTTTTTCTTTTATCCTTTTTCTTTCGGCATTTGCTGTTTCCTGCAGCAGAGTACCCGAAGCGCCTATTCCTGGAGAGCCTGGTTACTATGAGTGTTCTGACTGTATGGAACTCATTCGCGGTCCTTTTCTCCGCGTAGTTCCTTCTGGAGATGGGAACGTGAGCGTATGGCACACCGGGACAAAAAAATGCATCCTTGCGGACATCAGCCCCGAGTGGGACAAGATTTCCGCGGATCAGGGACCCGACATTCTCTTCCGCGGAAAGGATGGGAAGTACGGTTTTTTCGATTCCCTGAACGGGGAACTGATTATCCCACCTGTACACCGCCGTGCATGGCCTTTCAATGAGGGCCTTTGTGCCGTGGAGGACAACGGGGAGGTCCGCTTCCTGGACGAGCGGGGAGAGCCTGTGTTCGGGAACCGCGTCTTCCCCTATTACGGCCATCCGCTGGATTATTTCGTCTTCCGGAACGGAGGATGTCCGGTCCCTGACAAGAATCTCAAATGCGGAGTAATCAACAAGGATGGTAAATGGATTATCCCACCTGAATACAAGGACATTGTGTATCTTGACGATTGCATCCTCGCACTCGGCGAAGGAAGACGCATCCAATACGGTTTCGATGGAAAGGTGACGAACCCTTTTGTCGTGGACGGAGTCTGTCCCATTCTGTTCAAGAATAAAGAGACCGGCCTGTTCCTTTATGAAGTGGAGGAGCGGTATGGCTTGATGGACGGAGAAGGTGCGCCTTTGACGGCCGCTCTCTACCGGGGAATCGAGCCCATTTCAGAAACCCTTCTCCAAGCCTGGCTTGCAGACGAGTTCTCTCGCGTCATCCTGGACAGAAAAGGAAAAATTCATTATTAGTGGTAGATTGTTGAAATTCCTCTTTCTTTATCAGTGAGACTTGAAATTAAGTCAATTTTTTCTTCCACCTCCTATTTTTGACCAGCAAGGCAGCCGTGAGGTTCCCTTGCTTACTTAAAAAAACTTTAAAACCTATGAATATGAAACACATCTTTTCTTTTCTGGCTTCAGTTTTCCTGGCCACCATGATTGCAGCTTGTAGCTGCGCCCACTACGATGAGGCCGAAGACGTCTACGAAGACGGCCTCCTCCTCAACGATGACCTCGTCGCCGTCCGCTCCTCGGACGGCAGGCTCTCCATCCGGAACACGGCCACCGGGAAGGTGACCATCAAGGACATTAACATCGACTGGACAACTCCGTCCCCCCGGGATTCGCTCGCGGTCTTCTGTTCCGATGGCAAGCGGGGATACTATAATGTTTACACGGGCGAGATTGCCGTCCCCGCCCAGTACCGCCGGGCCTGGATCTTCTCCGAAGGGATAGCCGCGGTCCAGCGCAACGGCAACATCGGCTTCATTGACCACCAAGGAGACGTGGTTATCGACTTCCGTTTCCCGTATCACGGCAATCCCCTTTCCTCGTTCGTCTTCAAGAATGGCCACTGTGTGGTGGCCGACCGGGAGGGTGAGTGTGGGGTCATCGACCGCTCGGGTCAGTGGATCATCCCGGCGGAATATGACTACGTGAGCGCCTACGAAGATTACGTCATCGTGACTCGCGAAGGCGTGACTCTGCAGATGGGATACGACGGCACTGTTATCAACGCATTCGTTTTGGAAGACCTCAAGGAGCTCACCTATGACGAAGAGGAGATCCACCGGACGCGGGACGGCGACATCCAGTATGTGGAAAGGACCGTGAGTACCGGCCTGTTTGCCTATTGCATTGGAGGACGCTACGGCCTCCTAGAGGGCAAGAGCCTCAAGCGCATCACCGAGCCTCTTTACAAGAATATCTACGCTGTCTCGAAGACGATGTTCCGGGCCTACCTCCTTGACTACAACTCGGAGGTCATCCTCAACGAGAAAGGAGAAGTAATGAAGTAACCAAACCTGAGAGCCATGAAAAAAACCAATCGTATCTGTTTTTATGTCACCCTGCTTCTCTCTTTCGTCGCAGGGGCGCTCGCCGCCGCTTACTTCTTCAACTGCCGTGAGCTCGGCCAAAAATTGCGTATCCTTGATTCCATCCCGCTCCGGAACGACCAGCGCAGGCAGTCCTTCCTAAGGGCAGAAGCCCCCATCGAGGATGCCGCCCTCATCGATGACACGACCCTTCTCTATCGGTCGGGAGCTTGCCTCCGGCTCCTGAACCTTAAGGAAACTACGCCCGAGATCGTATTCCAGGGCCATTCGCAACCTGTACAGGCGTTCCGCGTGAGTCCCGATCGACGCCAGGCCGTTTCCTCCTCTACGGACGGGACGCTTCGCCTGTGGGATGTCCGGAGCGGGGAATGCCTCGCCGTCTCCGAGCCCGTCGACACAACGGCCCAGCCTTACTGGACCCTTCTCAACGAGATTGTCTTCCATCCTGATGGAAAGACAATTCGAACGGCCGATATGGAAGGCTTCAAGACCTGGCGGACGGACGACCTCAGCCTCCTCTCCTCCGAGGAATCCGACATCCTTTATATGTGTAACGGACTTCTCTCCCCCGACTGGAAGACCCTATGCGTCCCTGTTCTGGATGAAGGATTTCAGGTTGTCTCCTGCAAGGATGGTGGCACATTGGAGTACATCGGCAGCAAGAGTCCCCACGCCTACAGTCCGGACGGGAAACGGGTCCTCGCTGTCAACGCAGAGAACGGCACGATGGAGATCTGGGGCATCAATCCATCGGCCGGCAAAAGATGGTCGGTCCTGTGGCTGTATAGCCCGCCTGTGCCCCTCCTGGACGCCGCCTTCTCACCGGATGGGAAACAGCTGGTCTCTGCACACGGTGACAGAACGGTCCGGATATGGAACGCCCGGAACGGTGCCGAGAGGGAGGTTCTACACTGGAAGGTTCCCTCGATAGACGGGGTCTGCTTTAGTCCTGACGGCATCCGTATAGTTGCCTGGAACGAAGCCTCGGGCGAAATCTGTACCTGGGGACCGTTCTGTTGGGGATACTGAATTTTAACCATCCTGCCATGAACGAGTCTGTTTTTGGATTGTCCTCCATTCTTGACGTAATGCGGGACACCACAAAGGGAGCTGAAGCAATCGAAAAATATGAGGCCCTGTTTGGCCCCATTCACGAAGAGAACGAAAAGGATAATGTGTTCTATCAAGAAAACCTTTCGCAGTTTAACCTTCAAAAACTGGAAGAGTATGGGACAATCCGGATGCCTGACTGCATGGAGGATGAACCTGAGGAGGTCAGGGACTTGCTTCTCCGCCTGATCATTGCATCTTTTTCATCGATATGTACATTAACCAAAAACGAGAAGGAGATTATCGTTTCCATCGCCGTCAAAAAAACGGATGATGACGGAACTGTTGAAACCATCGAGAATGACCTTGATGAGTTTTGGTTTATCCAGGTCCTCAATCTAATGAAGATTTATCTCGAGGAGCAACTTTTCATGACTGTCCTCAGGCGAGAGGACCAGGAACAATACTGGAATGATTTTCAACAGATCAAAACCCGTTACGAGGAAAACCTCAACGCCCTTGCCCGATTGGCCGGCAAAGACCCGCAAGCAGGAGGCTTTGGGGACGTGGCCGGAATGGACAACCTCAAAGACAGCCTCAACAAACGGATTATCTGGGTATTGAAGGACAAGGAAAAGGCCGAGAAGTACCGCCTTTCTCTACCGAATGGGATGCTTCTTTATGGCCCTCCCGGCTGCGGAAAGACCTTCTTTGCCCAGAAGTTCGCTGAAGAATCCGGTTTCCACTATCTGCTTGTTAATGGTTCGGATCTCGGGAGCATCTATGTGCACGGGACACAGGGGAAAATCGCCGAGCTTTTTAAAAAAGCCGAACAAGATGCACCGACCGTTATCTGTTTTGATGAATTTGACTCTTTTGTCCCTGCAAGGGGATCTGATTCGGCTTCCCAACGGGAAGATGAGGTGAACGAGTTCCTCTCACAGTTAAATAATTGCGCAAAGAGAGGAATCTTTGTCATCGGCACCACCAACCGGATGGACATGATTGATCCGGCCGTCTTGCGCAAGGGGCGTATGGATATAAAAGTGGAGATTCCCGCCCCTGATGTCGAGACCAGGAAAAAGATGTTTGCGCTGCATCTGAAAGGGCGCCCCCAGGAAGAAGACATCGACCTCGGATGTCTTGCCGACCTTACGGAAGGCTATGCATCCTCGGATATAGCTTATATCGTGAATGAGGCGGCCATCGCAGCGGCCCTGGCCGATGAACTCATTTCAACCAGTCATTTGGAGGAAGCCGTAAAGGCCAACCCTTCTTCACTGGCGCCCCTTTTGAGCACACGAAAAATTGGATTCAATTCCACATAATTTTTTGCAACAGTTGGTAGATTGTATTGATTACCCTTTCTATTAAGATGAAGGCCAACAGAAACAAAGGCCATCAGGTTTATGTTTAACATTTAAATAAATTCAGCCATGTCTTATTTTGATCCTGAAAACGATCCGATCGACAACGATCCTGGAACGGGCGAATCCTCCGGCGAGGAATAGCACTACGGTTTTTTCTTTTGCCTCTTTTTGTTTTGTTCAAAGAAACGGGGTGATGACCTGCCCCGTTTCTTTGAAGTCAAAAAAATCATGGCATCTGAAAATTTTTCAGTAAAACTGGTAGATTTCACCAACTGCGCTTTCTTTACATATGAACGTTTAACCTTTAATTGAAAACAAATGTTTAATGATTGTTACTGTAGAAAATGCGGTTCAGATGTTAACAACCCGCGTCTGGGACCAAGAAAAGTGTTGCAATCCGGAGGGCTTTTCTCCTCTCCTGTTTATGACTTAGGTGTGTGTACATCTCATAGTGAGTACGCAGAACAAGTATCTTTCTATTATTATCTTCATGATTTGTTTTGTCCGAAGTGTGGCTGTAAGGTAGGTGAAATGAATAAATACCACGACGGCTGTCTGGCAAGAGAATTTGGAGAGATTGCTTCAGATGATGCTGTTACACGTTATTTCCGCTATTGTTATTCCCACCCGGATGCAGAACAGAACATCTATATAGGCACCCAATACGGCTATCCCGGGAATATAGTTTAATTTTTCAAGTTGTAGATCTCAATAATAAAACCTATATTTGTAAAAACCACATAAAGCATGAATTCTACTGAGAGAAAATTGCTGGAAGCCTTCTTGGATAAACAGAACCCTCTTCATTCAAGAGCAACGACAATTCTTTTCTATGGCACGCAAAAGAACGGGCTCACTTGTGACAATAGTGTGTCTCGGAGCTGCAAAAAAGCAGTACGAATGTGTTTCCAGGGGAAGAATTATATGGGGGATGAGATCAAAAAACAGTTATATGACACCTTCGTTTCCCTCTTTTGGCAGCACTTGTATAACCAGTCCGAGAAGCTATTAAAAGCCGAGAACCTGGGTGCCTGGATTTTTGTTGTAGCATCGCGTTTCTGCAATAGTAACCGGGAAAAGATTAATTACATTCTAGGTATTACATCACCTGTCACTATCGTTCCTCTGGATGTCAAATATGACAAAAACGAGGATATGGAGAATGACGTGGAGCCCCTCACACCAGAAATCTCAGACAACGATGACGATGACGGCGAACAAGCATCTGATTATTCTCTCGATGTTCCTGACGAGTCCGACGATGATTCTGAATTCTCTTATCAAGAAACAGCGCGCTTGCGGCTGGAAAGCTACTTTAAGCTTATTTTGTCTTCCGGCAAACTGTTAGATGGAGAATACTATGTCAGCCTTTTAAAAGACGCGCACATCAACATGCTTTCTAAGAAAGACCTTGCCGCCAAGTATTCACGCACGACAACAAGAATTGACAAGGATCTTCAAAATGCGCGGAGTCAACTGGTTCGGGTTGCGCTGATGGACATTCGGAAGTCCTGCATGGCAGATTTCAAGGTCTATGGCCATCTTCTGACTCCCGTCTATCAGAAAGCTCTTTCCGACTTCTTCGCGGACAAACCATTCAACTCGACGACTGTCGTTGCAGCCTACAGAGCCTTAAGGCATTTCATCAATAACGATTATGATGAGAGGATTCATGAACAAATGAAGGATGAAAGCGAAAGGGAAAAAGTTGACGAAAAATTTAAAAAATTTGAAAAATGAGCAATAATAATAACAGCGAACCCCGTTCCGATAACAGAATGGAAAGATTTCTTAACGGACAGACCTCTCCAACAGAGACATTGCGCATACTCGAAGAGGCCGCCTTTGACCCGGAAATGGAAAAAATTGCAGTCATGCATCGCCGGCTACATTATACTGAAGACCTCCTTAACGATTATGGGCACTTCATTCCTGCGGGGAGTCTGGCAGCCGATGATGGACAGGGCTTATGTGACCTTCAGTGCGAAGCATACATTCTTCGTAAGGAAGGAATAACAATAGATGAAGACTTGTTAGCCGAGGAATCCAAGAACAATTACTGGCTCAGAGAGGGTGCCGGCACACCGCTATATAAAATGGGCAAACTTCTGGAGAAGAAAGGGTTCTTGGTGAATCGTTGCGTTGGAGCCTCTATGGAGAAGCTTCAAGAGGATTTGAAAGATCACAGTATCATCGTCGTAGTCAACGGCGATATCTTACTGGGAAAAGAACCGGACTTTCTTTCTGAGGATTTCAATATGGAAGATAACCCCAACCATGCCATCGTAGTTATCTCCGTCGATGAGAAAAATCAGACCATCCGGGTTTTCAATCCTGCAATAAAAGATGAATATGTAGACTACTCTTTTGATGCCTTCAAGGCTGCATGGGGAGAATCCGGCAACTATGAAGTAATCGTTCGCAAAAAGAGATTCCCAGAGGAATATAACCCGCAGCCATACGATGTCTCACACATTCAGATAGGCGAAGATCTGGAAGATTTGGTCGAATTAATCTGCGAGAATGCCCATGATGTATGGGGGAAGGAGAAGCGTACCAGAAACCCGGAAATCGGGTATGCCCCTCTTGACTCTGAAGGAAAAGAGACTCCGGGAAAGAATCATTTTTATGTCCCGTATGAGATGCTGTCTGACGATGATAAGAAACCTGATAGGGATATGGTTGTCAATACGCTCAAACTGGTCAAGCGCTTGGGATATCGATTTGTCAACATTAAAGGCATGTTTAAATGTCCTCACTGCGGCACAGCCATTGAACCCAGTGATAACTTCTGCCGAAATTGTGGTGAGGAACTAACGTGGGAAACATTCCGATAGCTTTGTAGGGTCGGTGACATTTTACCCAAAAGGCCCCACATGCAGAAATCATCCTCACTTTACATATGTGCGGCAGCCAAAGACATCTCCCAAGCGGAGAGGCTCTCCGCGCTGCTTTCTGAGAAGACGGGGTATACGCCTGTTTGTGTTCTCTGTCCGGAGGATTATCGGCAAGGCGAGATTCCTGAGGACATCATTCGTCAGATTAAATCCTGCCATCTTTTCTTTGCCATCATCAGCCGGAACGCCCTGGATTCCTCCTGGCTCGCGGATCAAATGGAACTCGCGTCGAAAATCGACCTCCTGACAATCCCCGTCCAGGTGGATTCCTTCCGTCTGGAAGGTCGGCTTGGAATACAATTGGGAACCGCAGACTGCATCCATATCGATAATGAGTTGCAGATGGAGAAAATGCTCTCTAATGTCTTCTCTTGGCTGAATGCTCAGAGTAGAAGCGACTCCCCCATTCTTGCCGTGGACATGGCATTAAGTGTCAAATGGGCTTCTTGTAATCTGGGTTCGGATTTCCCCGATATTCCCGGGGATTACTATGCGTGGGGCGAGAAATCAAGCAGAAAGAGTTATGGTTACCGGGATTATCGTCTGACCAACAAGGATTATTATTCAAGAGGTGACCGAGTTTTGCAGACCAACGGACTTCCTTTCTTGAAATACAACATGGATGGAGACGGACTCTTTGCCCTCGAGGCGATGGACGACCCCGCCACCCTATCTCTAGGCGCCCCCTGGAGACTTCCCACCCGGAATGAGTTTCAGGAACTCCTTGACAACTGCGAGTGGCAGTGGGTAGAGAATATCGGGAGAACCCTCAATAATAATCCATCAGATGAGCCGTGCCTGAACGGGTATAGGGTCACGAGCAAGGCCAACGGAAATCATATCTTCCTCCCGGCTGCCGGGGTGAACTTTAATGAATCGGAATACGAGTCTGTCCTTATGCCCACCTTCGGACGGTATGGGGCTTACTGGGCTCGGGACCTTCGGAGTACCAAAATAGCCTCCGGTTTGCTTTTCGGCAAATCAGAAATAAAAGTGACGGCTTTCTATCGGGAAAAAGGACTCTGTGTTCGCCCCGTTTATGATGAATCTTTGCTTGAATTATAACGTTCCATGAAATCCAAGGTCTTCATCAGCTATTCCAGAAAGGATCTCGATTATGCCCGCCGGATTGTTTCGGATATCACGGACAAAACCGGCGTCATCCCCTGGATTGACCTCGAAGGAATCGAGAGCGGAAGACAATTCCTGGAAGTTATCGTTTCTGCGATTGATGCCTGTGAGATTCTTGTTTGTCTATTGAGCAGGAATTCCCTGGAATCTTCTTACGTTAGAAAAGAACTCACCTATGCTCTCCATATCGGCAAGACTGTCTTCCTGCTAGAGACTGAAGAAGTCGAGATCCCCGACTGGCTATGGGCACTCTATGATGGGAAATACTATCTCCCGCGGGAAGAGGGGATGATGATGGATGATATCGGCGCTTATTTGAAGCGAGAGAACTCGTCCCCCACCCCAGATATAATAAACGGTCATAAATGCGTTGATCTTGGCTTGAGTGTCCTTTGGGCCACCTGCAATATGGGCGCGGATGCCCCCTTCCTTCCCGGCGATTACTATGCATGGGGCGAAACGGAATCCAGACGCGATTCGTTTCCCCTGGAGTCTTACGCTCTCTGCGTGGAGAGAAATGGCATTCTTCGTTACACCAAATATAACGAGGACGACTCCCTTCTTAACCTCGATGAAACCCATGATGCTGCCCGGTGCTCCTGGGAAAAACCTTGGAGGATGCCCACAAGGGAAGAGATTGCCGAACTGCTGGACAATTGCGTATTCACATATATTGACGGTCCCCTTGAAGCCTTCGGAGGACAACATGTCAGAGGATGCGTGGTTACCAGCCGCATCAATCGCCGCAGTATCTTCCTGCCGCTGACGGGGTTGCAGGCGAAGTGGGGACATAACATGGCACCCTCCGAGATGGACCTCTCATCGGGACTCTTCTGGTCGTCCACCCATTCACCCTATCGCCATGGCTGTGTCGTGGATGAAAGTGATGCGTACATCCTGTGCTTCAACCAGGAATCGCTCGGCCTGGAAAGCGATTCGCCCCTTTGCCGCCGATACAACGGGCTATGCATCAGACCCGTTGCCGATCTGAAGTCGCCCGTCCCTGCGAAGCATAACCTTTTCTCCGACTGCACCAGAAAAATCCGAAACGGGAAAGATATCTTCATTTCATATCTTGATACAGACCAGGATGCCTTTAACGATATCGTTCGGATGATTGACCGGGAAACAGACCTCAAGGCCGTTTCCAGCAGGGTTGATGACATATACGAAGACAAAGATGATGCTATCAAGGCGCTCAGACGCTGCCGAGTGGCTGTTTTTATTCTCTCCAAGACATCGGCTCATTCCAGCGAAATGAGAAAACGGGTGCACTATGCCCAAGAAAGAGGGAAGGTCGTCATTGCTGTGTGGACTGATCTGGAAGACCCTTCCGGGTGGGTCCTATTCGAATTGGAACCTGGTGGAATCATCCGTTCTATGGACGACGCCCAAATGTCCCACCTGGCATCGTTACTGAAGGCTATGACGGAAATCCCGTACCCGGACATGACGCATCCCACCCTCCATCGCTCCCCCTTGGCATCTTTCAGCGAAGGGCTGGCCGCATTCTACGAAAACGGGTTGTGGGGGTTCCGGGACACATCCGGAAAGACGATTATCCGGCCTCAGTTCATCAGCGTTGGAGACTTCCACGGCGGGTGGGCCATTGCAGGAGACTACCGCAGGTATGGTTTCATCGACACCCGGGGCCGATGGGTCTTGAGATGTGACGACTATGACAGAATGGGAGCGTTCCACGACGGGCTTTCCTATGTCTGGCAAAATGAAAAGCGAGGTTTCATTGACAGGAAGGGGCGCATGGTAATTCCGGCCGCCTGGGATCTTGCCGAGTCCTTCTCTGAAGGAAGGGCTATGGTAACGAAGGATGGGAAGCATGGGTTTATCGACAGGACGGGTACGGTGGTCATTCCTTTTCGATACAAACTCTCCGAAGCATTCAGTGAAGGGCTTGCCGCCGTAATGGATGAGGATGACCGTTGGGGATACATTAACAAAGAGGGCCGAACCATTATCAGGCATAAGTACCGCAGCGCCTTTTCCTTCCGGGAGGGAAAAGCTTATGTGCTGGACGAAGAAGGGCCCCTCTTCATTGACCAAAACGGGGAACGTTGCTTCGAAACGTCGTTCATTCACCGCGTCCGGGGAAGCTATTTCCAGGATGGCCGGGCTCTGGTCACCGATCTGGAAGACGAGGACTGGTACATTGACGAAAAGGGACAATTTATTAACAGACCTGACGGGTGCGAAGGGTTCCTTCCCTTCCGCGAAGGTCTTGCCGTTGTCGTCAGAAACGACAAGGCCGGATATATTGAAAAGAACGGCCGAATCGTCATTGACTGCATATATGACGGAGCCTGTTCCTTCCATGAAGGACTGGCGGCCGTTCGGATTGCTTCCGATTATTTCTATATTGACAGTAGTGGGAAAAGAGTCAATCCTTAGTCACTTGAAGACGTTTTCTTCACTGGGCAAGTAGTAATGGCGTCGTAAGAAACGAGCCATTCATATGAATTCCCGCCCGACCCTCCAGAGGTGATCAAAACTAGCCACCAACCCGATTTGTTCTGATATCGTAGCCAATCAAGTTAATTATTTGGGGGGTAGTCGGTAGATTCGTCTGGTTCCTCTTTCTATAAGTGTGAAAGCAGAAAGGAAAGAAGATCTTAACTGCTTCAAACAGACAAAATGTTAAACAGTTAAAAACCAAAAGATTATGGGACGTAATTAAGATCGCGGGCACTTCGAGAGCCGCTTCGAAACCAGACATGACAACGGCAACCGCCGCTCCAGAATGGAAGACATCAGGCGCAACACGCGCGACAGCCTCTACAAAAACCTCAATCGACACAAGTAACCTAATGACCAAATACCGTCTGCCGGAATATTTCGCAGATGATGTAGAAAAGAGATTGGCGGCTATGATGGCCGCCATTTGTTTTATTTCCCAAACCAATAATAATTTCAAGCAGGGTTACCGGGATGTCTTCCTGTTTGTTGCTTGTTGTTATATTGGACTGCCTATCCTAGGGACAATCACCTGCTTCAAAAACATCTGAAACATCAATCTCCAAATTGTGTTTCCTTGCATATCGGTCCAGCATGGATTTGGCCTCCACGCTTCCATAATAAGCCGCGTACTTAAGCCAGAAGAGGGCAGAAGAAATGTCTTGTTTCGTGCCCCGATGGTAATAATAGCTTTCCCCTATAAGGAATGCCGCCTCTATGTCCGGAGGGAAAAAAAGGCGATCCTCTTCTTTGGCAGAAAGCAGAAGATACTTGAGCGCCTTGGTGAAATCTCTCGCCACTCCTTTTCCATAATAGTAGCATTTCCCAACAACGGACCTTATCGTCCGGATGTCAGCTCCTCCCAACTCTCCACCATTCTTCTTCCACCAGTCGAACGACTTCACGGGAGTACTGTCTGGAGCGGTTTGGCCCCACTTATCCAAACCCGAACAATCGAAAGAATGGAGGAAAGCTTTCAAGGCAGCATCGAGATTGACAACCGTTCCGTATCCGTTCAGATAGCACTCCCCTATCAGGAACCAAGTGCGGGGAGGACACGCGACCGAGTCTGTGAGGATGTTCAGCCATCGGAAAGCGTCGTCGACATCCCTGTCGACAACGTTCCCGGTATACTTGTGCCTTGCCATCCACCATACAGCTTCCGGCAGGCCCGCTTGCGCCGCTTCCAGCATCCTTCCCAAGGCATAATCCTTGTCGAATATCCTGTCGGGTGCGGTTCCGGCTCTTTCAATCGGTTGCCCTTGTTTTCCGAGTGACTGGTCCAACACCATGATCGCCAGCTGATACATTGACCTTATATCTCCAGCAGCCGACGCTATCTCGTATAGACGGGCTTCCGAGTACTTATCCCTCTTTTTTACCTTTCCATCAACGACACTCAGAGCCATCTGTTCTGTCTCAACCTGTACCCTGTAGCTGTCCCATAAAGACCGCACGTCCAACTGGATCTTTGGGAATAGAGACGCTACGACCTTGCACACGGCAACGTCCCTACCCGATTCGTTGATCCTTATCCCTGTTATTTCCTTTCCTCCCATGCCAGCGTCCTGTCCTTTGAGTGCGAGAAGAGGGGGTGGGAAACATTGTTTATCGGGGGCCGACGAGTATGGTTCTCCTTCGATAATGAAAGGAATGATGTCTTCAGCCCTGCCGGCATCGATGAAATGCTGAACTTCATCCCCAACCCACTCGCTTTGAGCGGCGTGAGGAGAGCATATGACGACAAGTGAACGAGAGGAATCCAACCCCTCTTTAATTTTTCGAGAAAGAACTCCGCCTATAAGATCCGTCTTATCCATGAAGATCGGGCTGATAACCTCAGGAAGCTCCGGGTGCAATCGCAAAACCTCCTGCGGAAACCGGAACTTCTCTATCCTGCGCTGAAGCCATTCGGCCCAATCTCCATCTACATTATTGTAGCAGATGAAAGCATAATATGTATAGGGACTCACTCTCGATGACATACTGCAAATATACGAAATTTTCTCGTCGGCATATGGGATTTCGAACTCGACGATAAGATTGTATCATATTTGGTAGAAATGAACAGATCTGCTTTCTTTTCCTATGAAAGGCCAAAAATCCAAAGAGCAGATTATCGCCGCAGCAGCATAAACCCTTTAATTTCACCTGTATGTCCTTTGTCCATCTTCATGTCCTCACGGAATACTCCTTTCTGGAAGCCACCTGCACCAACGAAACTCTTTTAAGCAAAGCCTACAAACTGGGTATGAGCGCGATTGCCATCACCGACCACGTCTCCCTGGCCGGTGTTCCCTCCTTCCTGAAGCAGGCACGTCAATACCCGTCTGTTAAGCCCATTATCGGTTGCGAAATATTGGTGGACAGTGATGGCCGGGCGAGGCATCTTCTCCTGTTGGCAAAGAACCTCGATGGCTACCGGAACCTTGTGAGGATCGTTTCCGAGGCGCATATCGGCAATGCAGATACCCGCGAAGAGCCCTGCATTGGACGTGCAGTCCTCCAGCGTTTCCGGGACGGCCTTATCTGCTGTTCCGCCTGTTTCAATGGCGAAATATCGGCCCGTCTTCTCGATGGAGATGCCGATGCCGCAGAAGAAGCCCTCCGATGGTATAAAGCTGTTTTCGGGGACGATTTTTACCTGGAGGTCGTGAGACATCGGACTAAGAAAGACGAATGCCACGATGCGTTATTCCGCCTGGCCGATAAACACAGCGTCAAGATTGTTGCAACCAATGACGTTCATTTCGTTGACAAAAAGGACGTCGCGATGCAGACAGGTCAGGAGTACTTGAAAAGTGAGAGCGAAATGCGTCGTCTCTTCCCGGACCATCCGGAAGTCATTGACAACACCTTGGATGTGGCCGGGAAAATCGAGACTTATGATATCCGCCAGAACGAGATTGAACTTCCGGAATTCGTTCTACCTAAAAAAGAACTTAAAAAAGATGGATACCTTCGTCAACTTGCTTTCAAAGGAGCGAAGAAGATCTACGGGAAACGTCTCCCGGAAGATGTTAAGAAACGCCTAGAACACGAACTGAAGGTCATCTCCAGAGAAGGCTTCACGGACCTCTTCCTCATCGTCTGGGACTATGTAAAATGGGCTCGCCAAAATGGTATTTTCGTAGGTCCCGGTCGCGGGCGTTCCCCGGGGAGCCTCATCCTGTACTGCCTCGGCGTCACCGATGTGGACCCCATCCGTCACGGCCTTCTTTTCGAGCGCTTCATAAACCCTGAAACTCCGTCTTTCCCGGATATAGACGTAGATATAGACGCGTCGGACTGGCACCGCGTTTTCGAATATCTTTCTCAAAAATACGGAGAGGATCATGTGGGGTTCGTGACCGCATACGGATCCATTCCTCCGCAAGATATCCTCCGCAAAAGGGCTGTTCACGCCTGTCGGATTGTCCTGGGGCAGAAGCCGCTCTGTGAATACTTACCCCTTAACACCTGTACGTACAAGGTTAACGGACGACACTACCCGGTTTCGCAGTTCTCTGCCACAGACTGCGACGGGACCGGGGTGGTTCCTTTGGACATCATCGGCCTGAAGGATCTGACTCATATGGATTATTGCCTCCGTCTTGTCAAGGAGCGCTATGGGGAAGAGATTGACATCAGGGCTATTCCTCAGGACGACCCGGAGACCTTCGCCCTTTACGCTCGCGGAGACATGGACGGGATCTTCCATTGTGATGATCCGGATGTAAAAACTATGCTCCGCATCATGAGACCAGACCGTCTGGAGGACCTGATGATAGTGGAAGCACTCCGGCAAGAGATTGGCCTGAACAGTTTCCCCAAGGCCGTTTCCGTAAAAAGAGGACGAGCAATTCCAGGCACGGGTATCCCCGAGGCGGATGACATCCTCGCAGAAACCTACGGTCTCACCCTCTATCAGGAGCAGGTAATGATTATGACCCAGATAGTAGCGGGATTCTCGCCGGAGTCCTCGGATTTCCTGCGAAGGGCTTTGGCTCGCAATGACCTTTGGAAGCTGGAGGACAACCATCGTGTTTTTATTTTAGGGGGACTCCTGAAAGGAGCAGATCCCGATGCGCTAGAGGCCCTCTGGTCTTCCTGGATCTCTGCCAAGCAACGGCTGTTTAACAAATCCCACGCTGCTTGTTATGCCCTCCTGAGCTACCGGACCGCTTGGTTGAAAGCACATTATCCGGAAGAGTTCGAGGAAACGGCCGAATGCGTATGAAAAGATTATTGAATCGGTAGATTCCTGCAGATTTGATTTCTATATAGTTGAAATGATTAAATGATTACCGCTATGAAATGCCCGTCTTTTGTTTTATTCTTCGCCTTCGCTGTAACCGTCATCATTGGACTTAGCAGCTGCACGAATACATTCTCCCTGGGCGGATTCCATGCTTACCAAGATACGGAATCCGAGTACAACTGGAAGTTTAACCGACGCCTTGACCCTAACAAGTACGACTACATCCTGACCGGAGCGCCGGAGCCTACGCCTGTGACCGGAATCCTGAAAGTTGACTCGGTCCCCCGGGGTGCACGCATCTATCTGGACGGAAAGAAGACCGGACTTATCACCCCTGCCACAATAGAGGGAATTACCGAGGGAAAGCATCATGTTTCCGTCGAGATGAAAGGGACGCGCGTACGCAACACCTGGTATCACATGGGAACCGGCACATACTCCATCCTCTTCAACTTTTATAGTGACGGCATACCCTTCGTTTCGGAAAGACCCTAAACAAATATGGAACAGCGCATTTTAAACAACCCGGATTTTCAAAGGAGTCTCGATGATTCCTTTACAGACACCGCCATCCTGGATGCCGCCATCCTGGCCGTGACCAACATACAGCGCAAAAAGCATGGCCTGAAACCCTTCTCCTTTCATCCCAAGCTCCGCGAGATGGCTCTTCTCCACTCCGAACAGATGCGCCTTCACCATTTCTTCGACCATGAGAACCCCTTTGACTCCCGCTACCACACACTTACAGATCGCTTGAATAAAGTGAAAGACAAGAACTTCGGTGGTTTCCTGACCTATGGAGAGAATCTTGCCCAGTACCCGACACTCAAAGGAAGTCTCACCTTCACCGTACGATACGACAGCCACGGAAATCCGCACTGCTATGACTTGAATGGATCTGAGATGCGTCCTTATACCTGTCTGGAATACGCCAAGGTGGTCGTAGAAGGATGGATGCACTCTCCGGGACACCGGGCCAATATCCTTAACCCTAAATTCGAATATCTGGGCTGCGGCTCGGTCCTGTTCCAAGAGATGGATGCCGCCATACCCATCAATTACTACAATCTCACCCAGAATTTCGGGGGAGGTGAAATTAGAAAGACTAACGCCTGTGGAGATGATTTAACCCCCCGCCCCACAGTTTCTATCCATAACGCCTTTGGGGGCTTGGCAACTAAAAACAAAAGTATTATGAAAAACGATTATGCAAACGAAACCATCATGGAAGGTGGTTATGCCCCTGAAAACGGCGAGGAGAAGACCCTCTGTATCCTTGAATTGGATCACTCCGGCTCGATGAGTGGCGTGGATTCCAGCGGCGAGTCCAAGATGAAACAACTCAACGATGGTTGCCAGCAGCTTTACGATGACATCCTTGCCGACGAGCGGCTCTCCCAGATGCTTGAAATTGCCATCGTTTCCTTCAATCACCGTGTCCGTGTTGAACAAAACCCCGCACTGGTGCAGGACTTTACGATGCCGACTCTTACGGCTGAAGGTGGCACCAACCTGGTCGATGGCGTTCGTCAGGGAATCCAGCTGGGGGAAGAGAGGAAGGACTACTATAAGAAGCATGGCAACCCTTACAAGTGTATTCTCCACTTTCCTATCACTGATGGCCAGGCTAATGTCAGCCCCCTCATCGAACTGGTGAAGGAAGGCACCGCCCAAAAGCACTTTCATATCATCCCCATTGCAATCGGCGACGATGCCGATATGGATGCGCTCAACAAGATTGCCTCCAACCGCGCTTTCAAGATCAAGGATGGTCACATCAGTTCCTTCTTCGTATGGCTTTCCAACAGCCTTGGTACTATTGCGAACGCTGCTCCCGGCAGCGAAGTCACACTCGAGAATCCTTACGAGACCTTTGCTGTAAACTAATCGTTAGTTTCTTTTTCCCCGGGAGGTCCCTCCCATAGGCCCTCCCGGGAAAATCTTCCCCCAATACTGAACCGAATAAAACTATATTATATGAACACCCCCGTTTACCTGTTCACCGTACTGCTTTTTGAATTGTTCATGGTCCTGATGCAGGCCTCCAGCGTTAGGAACACCTATGCTGGCTGGAGAGACATCGTCAAGGCCGACGATGTCCCGGAGGCCCCTCCCGTTCCGGAGGAGAAAGCTGCGATAGAACCTAATGTTCGCAAATGCAGTCATCTTAACACCGGGTCCCTTATCGTGAACGCGCTCTCCATCCAGGGCCGGGGCCACCTTCAGAACGGCACGCCATGCCAAGACTGTCACCACATAGAGACCCTCGATGAAGGCCTGTTCCTTGCCGTGGTTTCAGACGGGGCCGGTAGCAAGGAAAATGCCGAAACCGGTTCCCAGATAGTATGTGAAAAGTGCGCCGAGCATTTAAAAGACGCGCTCAAGAGACTCGGATGGGACTCACTGGTCTGTTCCTGGGATGGTGTCTTCCGGAAAGTCGTCGAACTGATCCAATTAGACCTCGCCGCTTTCGCCAAGAATAATGAAGGCATAAGCTTCGACTCGCTGGCCGCTACCCTTATGGTCCTTGTCATCGGCCCAGGTAAATCTCTTTTCGGCCATGTGGGAGATGGACGGGCCGGCATCCTCACCGACGATGGCTGGCGGGCCATCCTGACTCCCCACAAAGGAGCTGAAGCCAACCAGACCGTCTTCGTCACCAACGATGTTCTTGCCCCCGGGCTCACCCTGTCTGGTGTTCCTGTGCCGGAAACGATGATCATCGACAATCCAGTTTCCGCATTCGCGATGATGACCGACGGTTGCGAGAATGGCTTATGGATGACAAGCAGGAAAGAAGACCTCCCGGACGGAGATTTCCGCCATATCCCCCTGAATCATCCATTCGTTCCGGCTCTTGATGACATCCTTGGACGCCTTTCTGGCTGCCAGGATGAAGAGGAATGCGCTGAACTCCTGTACAGGATTGTCACCCGTTATAATCGCCCCTTGCAGAACGAGCATGACGACAAGACGCTTTGCATCGGCTTCACGCCGATAAAGGAAAAAGACAATAAATAATAAAGAAAACTATGATACTGTATCGAAAGGTCATCCATCCTGACCGGAAAATAAGCTATGAAATGATGGAGCTTGTCGACACTCCTATCAGCTCGGGTGGCGAGGGCGGTGTCTTCCGCCTGGCCGGTAAGGATTGGTGGCCCGTCCGTTACGGGAACAAGGAGGTTCATAAAAGAGCCTGCGCCAAGATTTACAACAAGGCGTTTCTGGACAAGCACGAGAAAGAACTGGAGAAAAAGCTCTTCTTTATGATTGACAAGTCTAACCGCCCTCTCCACCTGGACGACGGGGCAGGCGGCCTTATTCAGATCTGTTATCCTTTCGCTCTCCTATATAATGCGCCCAACGGCCGTTTCGTTGGTTTTTTGATGTATTTCGCATTGGAGGGCAGCGCCCCGCTGACGTGTCTTTCGGTTGACCGTTCGCCTCAGTATTACAAGAAACTTCGCGAGATAGGCAAGCTGGACCATACCTCCTGGGATCTCTTCGTTAAGTTTCGTTTCCCGGACGGAACGCATACGGCAAGCAATCGCTACGTTATTCTTTTTAATATCGCAAGTGTTATCAGTCGTCTTCACGAAACCGGGAAGTATGTCATCGTTGACATGAAACCCGACAACTTTTTGATTTCACTTAATGGCGGCGTCTCGCTTGTAGATGTCAATTCCGTGCAGGTTTCCTCTGGCAGGACATGCTTTAAATCCCTGGTAACAACCCCGAATTACATCGCTCCCGAGATGCAGAAGAACCCGCAGGGTAAAAAAACGGTCGCCTTCGATCTCTTCAACCTTGCCGTAATCTTCTATCAGGTCCTTACGGGGACGCACCCTTTCAGCTATTCAATCAAAGGAGGGGCCATGAACCAGGGAACCTCCATCCAGGAGCATATCTATAGCGGGAAGTTCGCCTGCGGGAAGAGTCGTAAACACTTCATCCTTCCTCAACAGCATCAGCGCTACGACAACCTCCCGGATAGTATCAAGCAGCTGTTCATCCGGGCTTTTGAAGGCGCAGCCAGAAGCCGTCCCTCGGCCCGTGAGTGGATGGATGTCCTCAGGCCGATTGTGAAAGCGACGAACGCATTCCATTCCAATACGCCGATCCGAACAACGGCGCCACCGCCGCCGAAGCGCCACGCCCTCTTCGCCTGGAAGAAAGCCTGTCCCATTTGCGGAGTCCCTTATCTGGATCCTGACACATCCCGTTATTGTTACAACTGCGGCACAGAACGAAAATAAGTTAACCCTCAAAATGATAGTCTTATGAACACTTGTCCTAAATGCAAAGCGACCCTTCCCGATGGTGCACATTTCTGCCACACTTGCGGAACCACTCTCGATGAAAACATCAGGCCCTCTTACAACAACGGTCTTGTCCCGTTTGTTCCCGCATCCTCCGGCACCATCACCCGGGTTGTCCCGCCCGTAAAGAGAGACTGGATGCAAAAGCTGCTGACCAAATGCATCCTCGCAACCATCGCCACACTTGCCATCGCTGTCCTGATTCTCCTCTTCCACATCTGGCCAGGATGCTTCGTTTCGGGGGCCCTTCTCCTCTTTGCGCTTGCGACTACCGCCGCCTGTATCGCCCTCAACATCCCTGAGGTTTCTATTGATTTCGTCCATCAGTTGGGCGAAGACAGGGCCTGTTCACTCTATAACCAGATTGTAAACGTTACCCTTATCTGGGAGGCGTTCTGGCTCGCCGTCGGCCTCGTTTGCATGTTCTTTCCCTGGTGGGTCGTACTCATTGCGGAGAGCGCTAATATCTCTATCCTGGCTATGATTATCGGCGGCATTCTGGATTCTATTTAACTTAACCACGCTCCCCTATGACCTGCCCGAATTGTCACGAATCCCACCATGCTCCCGGAGCCCTGTTCTGCCATATATGCGGACAGGCTCTGGGACTTCCTGCCCCGCAGACGGAGATTTCTTCGACCCACAATTTGGAATGGGCCGATTATTTCTCCGAAGGGCTTGCCATGGTGGTTACGGGTGGGAAGACGGGATTCCTCGACAGGAAAGGCAACTTTATAATCCCGCCAACCTTCAATCAAGAAGGGAGTTATATCTTTGGACATGATTCTCAAATGGGGTTCTCGGAAGGCCTTGCCGCCGTTTCCAATGGACAATATCCCTATCGGCAATATGGCTGTATCGATCCCTCGGGTGCGTGGGTGATTCCTCCCAAGTACACCTGTATATGGCATTTCTCTGAAGGACTGGCCCCTTTTCTTCAGAAAGACAAATGGGGCTATTTGGACAAGGCAGGCCACATCGTCATCCCACCCATCTATCAACAGGCTGGTTTCTTCTCCGATGGCCTGGCGGTTGTTCAGACAGCCTATGACAAATATGCGTTCATTGACAGGACCGGACAAACGGTTATAAAGAAAAGCAGTAATCTTTTCCACAAGGTGGGATTTAACCACGCGTGCGCTTTTCACGACGGTCTTGCCAGAGTGGAATGTAACGGCCGAAAAGGTTTCATCAACCGTGCGGGATCCTTCTCCCCTGTGAGATATGCCGAGCTGGAGGATTTCTCCGAGGGGATGGCTGGATTCAAGATTTCCAAGCCAGGGAAAGATGCCAGATGCGGGTTCCTGAACACGAATCTGTCCATTGCCATCGAACCCAAGTTTGACAGTGTTTCTCCTTTCCACGAGGGTCTGGCCGTCGTACGGACAAATGGCCGGTCCGGGTATGTGAACACATCGGGAGATCTTGTCATCCCCTGCCAATTCGACAGCGCCGCCCCGTTCAGTGAAGGTATGGCCGCCGTCACCATAGGAAACAAGATCGGCTTTGTCAACGCATCCGGGGTGCTCGTTATCGTTCCGACGTTTGAAAGTGCCAGACGTTTTTCGGAAGGCATTGCGGCCGTAAAAGAGAACGGCAAGTGGCATTACATTGACAAAACCGGAAAAAGAGTATTCTGATGTGACTATCCCCTATCTGGAAAACACGTACGGCAACTTTTGTATCCTTCTCCGTTCCATACCCGTAATAAAGACGGAGAATCTAGAACAATCTACCTTTTTTGTATTATCTTTGCAGTCTTATGCCCAAAGCCAAGAGCAGCATACAGATCAAGAACCGCAGGGCCTCGTTTGATTACGAGTTCCTGGAGACTTATACCGCCGGCATCCAGCTGGTGGGAACGGAGATCAAGAGCATCCGGGCGGGCAAGTGCTCGCTGCAGGACGCGTATTGCTTCTTCGTGGGGAACGAGCTCTTCGTGCGGGGTATGAACATCGCCCAGTACCACTGGGGCAGCTGGGGCCAGCACGAGCCCGTGCGGGATCGCCGCCTCTTGCTTAACCGCAAGGAACTCAGGCACTTGCAGCAGGCCGATAAACAAAAAGGCCTCACCATTGTAGCCGTAAAACTCTTTATTGCCGACAACGGTTTTGCCAAGCTGGTAATCGCCCTGGCCAAGGGTAAGAAAGAGTACGACAAGCGCGAAACCATCAAGAAAAAGGACCTCCGCCGGGAAATGGAGCGGGGCGGTTACTAGTCCAGGGACTGCGAGGTGACGGTGGTCATAAAGACCAGGCGGGAATACTCTTCCGGAGAGAGGGAGGCGAAGAGGTAGTTCACCGGATCCTTGATTTCGCCTTTATATATCACTTCAAAATGCAGGTGCGGGGTGGGATAAGACGACGAGATGCCCACCGTGCCCACTTTCTGTCCGCGGCGGATCCGCTGCCCGCCCGAAACTTTGATATCGGCCAGCAGGCAATAGCGCGTGGCGTAGCCGTTTCCATGATTGATTTCCACTACGTTACCCAGGCCCCTGCGGGAACGCACCACCTTTGATACGGTGCCTCCGGCCGCTGCAAAGACGTCCGTTCCCTGAGCGGCAATCAGGTCCAGGCCCTTGTGCGTCATGGGCAGCTTGTACACCGGATTCTGCTTCTCCCCTACCGATGCGCCCGCCTGCACGTAGGACATATCCTTAAGCGGCAGGGTGAGCGGCGGAATACTGTCCCGGCGCTGCTCCAAAAGGCCGAAAATGGCCGCGAAATTGGCGTCCACATTCCCCGCCATGGCCATGGTACTTTCTACCGTGGAGGCGGCCGATGACAGGTAAAAACTCTCTGACAATGAGTCACTTTCGGCAATCAGGTCGGCCGCGGTGAGGGCGTCCAGCGAAGGGGCCTGTGTTTCGAAGAGTTCCTCATAGATGGCATCGTCCTTGTCCAACAGGCCTTCCACCACATCGCCGATAAGACGCTCCTTCTCCTTCAATTGCGCATAACGTTCCCGGTACAGGTTGTTTTCCCGCTGCAGCTGACGCTCCTCCTTAGTAGAGAAAAACACCGCAAAAAGGATATAGAACACTACCGACAGCGACGCCGTGCTCACCACATAGCGCAGCAGAGTGGACAAAAACTTCTGTATGGGAGTACGCTGTTTCATCACTTGGCCGGTTTGCGAACCAGTTCAAAGTAGTCCTGGGAAGGGATGGTGAGGTCCATATAAAGGGCCGGATTCACATAATTCTTCCTGTAAATCACCTCATAATGCAGGTGCGGTCCGGTAATGCGGCCACTGCGTCCGCTCAGGCCCAGGCAATCCCCGCGGGAAACTTTCTGTCCCACTTCCACATCGGTGCGGGACAGGTGGGCATAACGGGTTACATAGCCGAAACCATGGTCCACTTCAATGTGGTTGCCGTAACCGCCCCTTTCGTGCTTCACCAGGATTACCGTACCGTCGCCGGTGGCATATACCGGATTGCCGGGCGGGCAGGCGAAGTCCATGCCGGTATGGCGCTTGCCGATACCCAGGATGGGATCTGCGCGCAAACCGAAGGGACTGGTCATCCGATAGGTGCTGGGGTCCGTGTTCATAGGAGGAATGGAGGGAATATGCGCCGCCAGGTCGCCGGCCGTAAGCTGCAGGGTCCGGATATCATCGAACGATTTGGACTGTACATACGCCCGTTTTTCCAGCACATCCAGTCGCCGGACCACCTCCTTCAGGCCTGTTCCTTCCAGATTGGCATACCGTTTCTCCCCACCGAAGCCGCTCTGCCGCACGGCTTGCGGAATCTCGTCCAGACCATACACGTTGCGGTAGATGCGGTCGTCCCGGACTTCCAGCATGGAAAGGAGTTCGTCGTAGCGGTCCAGTTGCTGGGACATTTGGTCCATCCGCGTGTTCCAATGCGCGTTCTGGCGCTTCAGGATGGCGGTTTTGGGCAAATCAAAGCCCAGCACCGACACATAGAACCACATATAAAACAGGAACAGGGCCGCCCCGGAAAGGACGACCAGCAGCCACATCCAGCTACCATAATGGCGTACGATTATGTTTTTGCCCGATGGGGTCATAGCTTGCAAAGGTAACAAAAATCCTGCCCAAATGCCAAAATAGGATATTTTGCGGAAAAAACGTACCTTTGTAGGCTATATTGAAATAACCTGGATATAAATATGACAGCTAAGGAAATCCGCCAGCAGTTTCTGGAATTTTTCGCCTCCAAGGGCCATACCGTGGTCCCGTCCGCACCCATGGTCATCAAGAACGACCCCACCCTCATGTTCACCAATGCGGGCATGAACCAGTTCAAGGACATCTTCCTGGGCAACAGTGCGCCCAAGTTTCCCCGCGCCGCCGACAGCCAGAAGTGCCTCCGCGTGAGCGGCAAGCACAACGATCTGGAAGCCGTGGGCCACGACGGACGCCACCACACCATGTTCGAGATGCTGGGCAACTGGAGCTTCGGCGACTACTTCAAGAAAGAAGCCATCGACTGGGCCTGGGAACTGCTCACGGAGGTATACAAGATAGACAAGACCAAGCTGTACGCCACCGTTTTTGAAGGATCGGCCGAGGACGGCACCGAAAAAGACACGGAGGCCGAAGCCGCGTGGCTCAAGCACCTTCCCGCAGACCACGTGCTTACCGGCAACAAGCACGACAATTTCTGGGAAATGGGCGACACCGGCCCCTGCGGCCCCTGCAGCGAGATTCACATCGACCTCCGCCCCGATGAAGAGATTGCCAAGATCCCCGGCCGCGAGCTGGTGAACACCGACAACGACGACGTAATCGAAATCTGGAACCTGGTGTTCATGCAGTACGAGCGCAAGGCCGACGGCCACCTGGAGTCCCTCCCCGCCAAGAGTATCGACACGGGTATGGGCTTCGAGCGTCTGTGCATGATCATGCAGGGCAAGAAGAGCAACTATGAGACTGACGTGTTCAGCGGCCTCATCGGCCAGGTGGAAGCCTTCTCCGGCCATCGATATGCCGAAGGCGGCAATGTACAGGTGGCTATGCGTGTAATTGCCGACCACATCCGCGCCATCGCCTTCTCCATCGCCGACGGCCAGCTGCCTTCCAACGTGAAGGCCGGCTATGTGATCCGCCGCATCCTGCGCCGCGCCGTGCGCTACGGCTACACCTTCCTGGGCTTTAACGAGCCCTTCCTCTGCCGCCTCATCCCCCAGCTGGTGGACGACATGGGCGAGGCCTATCCGGAACTCAAGGCCCAGCAGAAACTCATCGAGAACGTGATCCGCGAAGAAGAAAACGCCTTCCTGCGCACCCTGGACCGCGGTATCCGCATGCTGGAAGACAACATGGCCAAGAACGCCGCCACCAAGATGGTGTCCGGTACGGATGCTTTCGTACTGTACGACACCTACGGCTTCCCCATCGACCTTACCCAGCTCATCGCCTCCGAAAAAGGCTACGGCGTAGACCTGGAAGGCTTCAACGCGGAACTCCAGAAGCAGAAGGAGCGCGCCCGCAACGCCACCGCCAACGAGTTCGGCGACTGGACCGTCTTCGCCGAAGACGACGTCCTGTTCGAGGGCTATGACACCCTGAAGGTGGAAGGCGCCCGCCTGCTGCGCCAGCGCACCGTGAAACAGAAGAACAAGGAATACTTCCAGCTGGTCTTCGACCGCACGCCTTTCTATGCCGAAATGGGCGGTCAGGTGGGCGACACCGGCTGCATCATCGGCGCCGACGGCGAAAAGATCGCCATCCTGAACACCGTGAAGGAGAACAACCTCACCATCCACCTGGCGGCCAAACTGCCGGAGGACGGCACCCAGCCCTTCACCCTCTGCGTAGACGGCGAACGCCGCCAGCGCATTATGAACAACCACACGGCCACGCACCTGCTGCACCAGGCCCTCCGGGAAATCCTGGGCACGCACGTGGAACAGAAGGGTTCCTTCGTGGGCCCGGACTACTTCCGCTTCGACTTCTCCCACTTCCAGAAAGTGACCGACGAGGAACTCCGCGCCGTGGAAAACCGCGTGAACGCCCTCATCCGGGCCGATGAACCCCTGTGCGAAAAGCGCGACGCCAGCATGGACGAAGCCCGCGCGATGGGCGCTATGGCCTTGTTCGGCGAAAAGTATGGCGACGTAGTGCGCGTGGTGCGCTTCGGAGACTCCATCGAGCTGTGCGGCGGTACGCATACCCGCAGCACCGGCACCATCGGCCTGTTCAAAGTGCGGGCCGAAAGCGCCGTGGCCGCCGGCGTACGCCGCATCGAAGCCGTCACCGGTGCATCGGCCGAAGAAGGCATCCAGTTGCTGGAAGATATGCTCAAGACGCTGAAGGGCCTGTTCAACAACGTACCCGACCTCACCGGCGCCATCCAGAAGATGATCAGCGAGAACGCCGATGCCCGCAAACAGCTGGAGACCATCGCCGCCGAGAAAGCGGCTGCCATGGCCGAAAAACTGGAGACGCAGGCCGTCGAATACAACGGCATCCGGGTGGTGCGCTTCGATAACTCCGCAGACCCTGCCCTGGTCCGTAATATGGCCCTGCTTTTGCAGAAGAAGGCCCAGAACCTGGTGCTGGCCGGCGCCTTCTCCTTCGACGGCAAGCCCAACCTGGTACTAATGTACTCCAACGACCTGGTTGCCAAGGGCAAGAACGCCGGCAAGGACATCCGTCAGGCCGCCCAGTTCATCCAGGGCGGCGGCGGCGGACAACCCGGTCTGGCCACCGCCGGCGGCCGCAACCTGGAAGGCCTGTCCCAGGCACTGGATAAATTAGTGGAAGTAGCCACCGCATAATGAAAAAACTAGACCAGTTCTTACTGAAATCCTTTGTGGGACCGTTTTTGGCGATCCTGGGGATTGTGGTATTCATACTGGTCATGCAATTCCTTTGGCTGTACATCGATGAACTGGTTGGTAAGGGCCTGGAATTCAAGGTAATCCTGGAATTCCTGATGTGGGGAAGCTGTCAGGTGTTGCCGCTGGCCATTCCGCTGGCCACCCTCCTGAGCTCCATGATGACCCTGGGCGATATGGGCGAACACTTCGAGCTCACCGCCATCAAGGCATCGGGCATCTCGCTCATGCGTGTCCTCCTGCCCATGATTGGCGTCAGCATCCTCATCAGTATCGGCGCCTTCTATATCGGCGACCGCCTGGTCCCCTACTCCATCAACCAGATCTACACCATGCGCGACGACATCGGCCGCACCAAGAGTGAGATCAAAATCCCCACCGGAACCTTCTACGACGGTATCGAGGGCTACGTCCTGCGGGTGGACCGCCGGGACAAGAAGACCGGCATGATGTACAACATCCTGGTTTACGATCACAGTACGGGCAAGGGCAACACGCGCATCACCGTGGCCGACAGCGGCATCATCAAGATGTCCAAGGCCAAGGACTACCTCACCTTCCAGCTCTTTGACGGCGTGAATTACCAAGAGGAGAACAAGCGGCAGTACCGCGACACCTCCCTGGCACTGCAGCGCATCCGCTTCCACAACCAGGAAATGGTAATTCCGCTGGAAAACTATGCCTTCCACCACTCCGACAGCGCCCGCTACGGCGAACAGGTCCGTTCGATGAACCTGAATAGCCTGCAGCACGGACACGATTCCCTTGTCAATCTGGTCCACGAGGGCACCCTCCGACACGTTGAGGAGTTCCGCAATCAGGCTCATTTGGGCTACCAGAATCAACTGGACACGGCTTGGCGTAGCGTGTCCACCACCCTGCTGGATCCCCCGTCGGACAAACGTTGGACTTCCCTTCTGAACAAACAGCACGGTATGGAAGCGGCCATCAGTTCCGCCCGGCGTATCCAGGGTATGGCCAACGGACAGATTATGGATTCGGCCGAATACACCCACTTGATCCACCGCACGGACGTGGAAATCTGGAAGAAGTACGCCCAGGCGCTGGCCTGTCTGCTGCTCTTCTTTATCGGCGCGCCCGTAGGAGCCCTCCTCAAAAAAGGCGGACTGGGCGCTCCGGCGGTCATTTCCCTACTGTTCTTCGTGCTGTACTGGGTGGTGGACATCACCGGCGAACGCCTGGCCAACAACGGCAGCACAACGGCTTTCGTGGGCAAATTCATTTCGGCCTTCGTGCTGGCGCCCATCGGCACATGGCTCACGGTCAAGGCCGTTAAAGATGCCAGTATCTTCAACATAGACCTGGTGAAATCCGGGTTCCGCAGAGTAAAAAGCAAATTCTTCCGTATGTTCAGAAAAACCCGTATCGTCTATATGGGCACGCCGGAGTTCTCCGTGGGCCCGCTGGATGCCCTCATCAAGGGTGGCTATCATATTGTAGGCGTGGTAACGGTGCCGGATAAACCTTCGGGCCGCGGCCTCAAGATGAACGAATCGGCCGTCAAGAAGTACGCCGTTGCGCATGAACTGCCGTTGCTGCAGCCGGAAAAACTCAAGGACGAAGATTTCCTGAAAGACCTGGCCGCCTGGAAGGCCGATCTCTTTGTGGTGGTGGGCTTCCGGATGCTGCCGGAGGTAGTGTGGAGTATGCCCAAACTGGGGACGTTCAACCTGCACGCCGCCCTGTTGCCGCAGTACCGCGGCGCCGCCCCCATCAACTGGGCGGTGATCAACGGAGAGAACATCACGGGCGTGACCACCTTTATGATTGACAAACGAATCGATACCGGCGGTATCATCCTGCGCTCCGAATGCCGCGTAGAGCCCACGGATACGGCGGGCACCCTGCACGACAAACTTATGGAACTGGGTTCGCAGCTGGTAGCGGAAACGGTGGAAGGGCTGGTCCAGAAGAACGTGGAACTGCGTGTACAGCGCAGCTTCATCCAGGGCTCCGAGCTCCTGAAACCCGCCCCGAAGCTAACACACGAGTTGCAGCACATCGACTGGAACGACACCACCCGGCACGTCTACAACCTGATCCGCGGCCTTTCCCCTTTCCCCTGCGCCTATACGGAACTGGTACCGGAAGGAGACGCCCCTGCCGTGCAACTGAAGGTGTTCTTCGGGGAAATGCGATATGACCTGCACGCAGAACCGGGCACGGTGCTGAGCGACGGCAAGACTTACTTCGCCGTGGCCACGCAGGATGGGGCCATTGCCATCACAGACCTGCAACTGGCCGGCAAGAAGCGGATGGATGTCCGCAGCTTCCTGCTGGGCTTCCGCAATCCCACTTCCTACAGGACCACCCCCGGCACCTCCAAGGCCGAAATCGCCAAGGCCGCTCCGAAGGAAGATGAATAGCATTGTCATTTTAGGTAACGGGGCGTTCCCCACGGAGCCGTATCCGGTCTATCTGCTGGATTCGGCGGAAGGGGTGGTGTGTTGCGACGGGGCGCTGACTAAGTTACTGGAGCACAATCCATCGGCCCGGCCTATGGCCGTAGTCGGAGATCTGGATTCCCTGCCGCAGGAACTGGCGGAACGCTTTGCCGATGTGCTGGTGCACGAAAACGAGCAGGACACCAACGACCAGACCAAAGCGCTGCGCTGGGTGCTCACCCACCACCCTGAGGTGCAGGAAATCACCTTCCTGGGTGCCACGGGCCTGCGGGAAGACCACACCATCGGCAACCTGGGACTCCTGATGGACTATCCCCGACAGTTCGATCTGGGCGACCGGCGCCTGTGTATGGTTTCTGATTTCGGGACCGCTTTCACCGTTACAAACAGTTGCGACCTCCACCTGGGTGAAGGCCGCAGAATCTCCCTGTTCAGTGCCGACAATTCCCTCCGGGTAAGTTCAGAGGGATTGGAGTGGCCCTTGGACGACGTGGTGTTCGACGCCTGGTGGAAAGCCACGCTCAACCGCACGTCCTCCCCTATCGTTTCTCTCCATTTCAATCATCCATCGGCCCTGCTGGTGCTGGTGGATTAAGCATTATCTTTATGCGTACCACCCTCTTCCGAATCGTTGTATCGGCCTTCGCCGCGGCCGTCCTTTGCGCCGCTTCCTGCACGGCCCCTGAAATCCAAACGACCATCGTCTTTGCCGAAAACAGCGACGATTGCCACTATTACCGCATCCCCGCTATGTGCCTGGATGAGCAGGGAAACATCATTGCGGTGACCGACCGCCGCTACGAAAACATCGGCGACCTGGGCTACCGCAATACCAGCATTGATATTAGTACCAAACGCAGCACCGATGGCGGAAAAAACTGGGGCGAACAGCATTTCATCGCCCGCGGCGACACGTCCCGGGTGCTGGGCTATGGTTTCGGCGACGCTTCGCTCACCCTTACCCGCAGCGGTAAAATCCTGTGCATGATGGCTTGCGGAGAAGGCCCCAAAGGCTTTCGGAGAGGGCTTAAGCATACTTCGGTGAGTACCAGCGAAGACGGCGGCATCACCTGGAGCGAGCCCCGCATCATTCCCTTCCCCGAAAACATCCACAGTGCTTTTGTCACTTCCGGCAAGGGCGTCGTAGATGCCGATGGCGACATCCTTCTGGTGGCCTGCGTGCTGGCGCAGGATTACCCCGACCCCATGCCCTGGCCCTGGCCGGTGGAGCCGCACCTTTTCTACTCGAAGGACGAAGGTCAAAGCTGGACGATGCAGGCGGAACCGATTGTTCCCCGGGGCGATGAATCCAAGCTGGAGCTGCTCCCCGACGGGCGCCTGCTCTTCAGCGCCCGCAACGGCGTCTATGGACCCAGGATCCTCAACACGGGCGTCAAGGGCGAAGACGGTATCTGGCACTGGGGAGAGGGACATCCTTCCGAAGGCCTGCTGGCCAACAGCTGCAACGGCGACATCCTCCTTTGGCGGAAAGGGATGGTCATCCACTCCTATATAAAGGATAAGGACCGGCGCACCGGTCTCACCCTGGCCGTGAGTTGCGATAATGGCAACAGCTGGACCGACTTCTTAACTATTCAAAGCGGTCCAGCTGCTTATTCTACCATGGTTTGTTTCCGAAACGGAGACATCGGCATCCTCTATGAAGACGGATCCCGCAGTGAAGACGGGGGCTACGACATCGTCTTCTCCCGCATCCCCCGCCGACTCCTTTCCTCCGCTATTGATTCAGTGCGTCCGCGCTCTTGATGAACTTGGCCAGATCGTCTTCCGAGACGTGGTAATTCTGCATTTCGCCGGAGAAATACTGATCGTAGGCGGCCATATCCACGAAACCGTGACCGGAGAGGTTGAAGAGAATGGTCTTGGCCTCGCCGCTTTCCTTGCACTTTAGGGCTTCAGTGATGGTGGCGGCAATGGCGTGACAGCTTTCCGGAGCGGGGATGATGCCTTCGGTCTGGGCAAAGAGCACGCCGGCCTTGAAGGAATCCAGCTGCTCGATATCAACCGCTTCCATATAACCATCTTTCATAAGTTGGCTCAGAATGACACCGGCGCCGTGGTAGCGCAGACCACCGGCGTGGATAGCGGCGGGCTTGAAGCTGTGGCCCAGGGTGAACATCGGCAGGAGGGGGGTCATACCGGCTTCGTCGCCGAAGTCATATTCGAATTTACCCTTGGTTAGCTTGGGGCAGGAATACGGTTCAGCCGCGATGAAACGGGTCTTTTTCTCGCCGGAGATGACGTGGCGCATGAAAGGCAGGGCAATGCCGCAGAAGTTGGAGCCACCGCCGAAGCAGGCAATCACAATGTCGGGATACTCGCCGGTGAGGGCCATCTGTTTCTCGGCTTCCAGGCCGATAACCGTCTGGTGCAGACACACGTGGTTGAGCACGGAGCCCAGGGCGTATTTGCAGTTGGGCGTGGTCATGGCCAGTTCGATGGCCTCGGAGATGGCGCAGCCCAGGGAACCACGGTCGTTGGGGTTGATGGTGAGGATATCCTTACCGGCGCGGGTGCTCATAGACGGAGAAGGCGTCACGGCCGCGCCAAAAGCCTGCATAATGCTGCGGCGGAAGGGCTTCTGTTCGTAACTCACCTTTACCATATAGACGGCGCAATCGATGCCGAACTTCTTGGTGGCATAACTCAATGCACCACCCCACTGACCGGCGCCCGTTTCCGTGGTCAGGTTGGTGATGCCCTGTTCCTTGGCATAATAGGCCTGGGCAATGGCGCTGTTCAGCTTGTGGCTGCCGGCCGGGGATACGGATTCGTTCTTGAAATAGATGTGGGCAGGGGTACCCAGGGCTTTTTCCAGCTCATACGCTCTCACCAGCGGGGTGCAACGGTAGGCGGCATACTGCTGCCGTACTTCCTCGGGGATGGGGATCCATTCGTCGGTCTGGTTCAGCTCCTGATCGGCGCAGGCCTTACAGAAGATGGGATAAAGGTCTTCGGGTTTCAGCGGCTGCTTGGTGGCAGGATG
>CACYHF010000017.1 GCA_902774155.1 uncultured Bacteroidia bacterium
TGGGGAGGATACCAATCTTACGCAAAGGTTCGCGCAGGAGAGGCCGGGGATTCCCGCCGGATGGAACTATGACTTTGTGAACGGGGACGCTCTTGTGAACGCGCTCGAGATAAAGGATGGCAGGATTGTTTCCAAGTCTGGAGCCAGTTATCGTATGCTGGTGATTGACAGCCGGATAGAGAGAATGTCCGATGCGGTTACCTCTCGCATCGAGGCAATACGGGAGGCTGGAATACCCGTATGCGACCTCCGGGAAGGCGGGAAGATGATTTCCGTTCTTGAGCAGGAAGGAATTAGGGCCGATGTGTCAAATGTCCCGGATAGCGTGGCCTTTGTCCACCGTAAGCTTGGCGGCGGTGAGATTTATTGGATCGCGAATATATGCTCAAGGCCCCAAAATATGACATTGGGCCTCCGGGATTATTGGTCCGAGGGACCGGTACGGAGAGTTTTGGAGCCCAAAGTGTGGAGGGCCGACCGTGGCACGGTTGAGGATGTTTCCTATCGGATTGAGGATGGACGTATGTTGGTTGATCTCAAGCTGGAAAGGGATGATGCCGTGTTCGTCGTACTACAAGGAAAGGCGAAACACAATTCCTATGTAGCTCCCGTGAAAGCGCCTGTAACAGAAGAAATTCCGTTCTCATCAACCTGGACTGTCCACTTTGTTCCGGCCATTAATCCGGAGGAGCCCGTAGATTATACCTTTGACCGGTGCCTGGAATGAATCCCGGGACCCCTTTATCCGCTTCTTCTCCGGTACCGCCACTTACCGGACATCCTTCCAGTGGAGTCCGGACCGTAGTGGTGCGGAAACCGTGCTGGATCTTGGACGGGTATGCAATATGGCACACGTGTACGTTAATGGCAAGGCCCTGGGTCTCCTGTGGAAGGAACCCTACAGGATGGACATCTCCGAGGCCCTTGTGGAAGGGGATAACACCTTGGAAATCAAAGTCACCAACTCCTGGGGCAATAGGCTCATCGGAGATTCCGCCCTTCCAATGGAGGAGCGTGCCACCAGAACGTCCTGGGAATTCTATTCTCCGGATGATCCGCTTCCCACTTCCGGCCTCCTGGGTCCGGTAAGGATTCTGAGATAGCGGCCGCCAGTAACTGGATATTTGTGTACAAATCTGTGTATAAATAGGTCAGTGGAAGAATCACCAATCGCGACTGGCGAATTACAAATGGCTGAGAGTAAGGAGAATATAATTCATCAGTTGCAACTGACGAAAGTAAGCCCGACTCCATTTTGGCAGTTACAACTGCCTATCTCCGGGACAAAGATTCATGGCAGCTAAGTAATTGAATCACAGCGAGATATAGTATAGTTCTCGTTCAAAAAACGAACGAGAACATTCAGCAAAGCGCCTCAGTATCAGTGAGTTAGTTGCCACGCTATAGGCCGAATGTTCGAATCACGAACGAAACGCGAAAAGCGCCTGCGAAGCAGACGCTTTGATGCGGTGAGTGAGGGATTCGAACCCCCGGTACGCTCACACGTACACCTGTTTTCGAGGCAGGCTCCTTCAACCACTCGGACAACTCACCGTTTGGGGGTTGCAAAGATACGAATAATTTCGGACTTTGCAACTTTACGGTCTATTTGAACCACTCTACCAGGTGATCCTTGGCATAGAGGAAGTAAACGGCCACGCCAATCCAGCTGGTAAGGAGGACCAGGACGGCCGAGATGAGTTTTCCAACGGGAGAGATGGGTTTCTTGAAGATGTCAAGAACGGCCAGGACGGCCAGGACGATGCCAACAATGTAAATGAGTGTAGCCATTGCAAATAGTATTATAATTCAAAATTATACAATTCTGCTTAATTAACAAAAACAACGCTTATTATTGCAGCGGAACAAGGCCGATTCCCGGCCGGTCAGGAAGCGTGAGGCGGCCGTCCACCACCTGCACGCCCTGGAATCGGTCGTTGGAGATGAGGAGGTTGCCGTCCAGGTCGGCGAAATCTACGGCGGGGGAGAGTTGGGCCGCGGCCGATACGGCACAGGAGGTCTCCGTCATGCAGCCCACCATCACCCTCATTCCCAGGGCGCGGGTGAGGGTAACCATCTTCCAGGCCTCCCGCATTCCGGTGCACTTCATCAGTTTGATGTTGATGCCGGAGAAGGCGCCCGCCAGGGCGGGGATGTCCCGCAGGCGCTGCACGCTTTCATCGGCGAAGATGGGGAGGGGACTGCGCTCGGTGAGCCAGGCGGTGTCGTCCAGGCGATCCACAGGAAGGGGCTGTTCCACCATCACCACGCCATGTTCGGCCAGCCAGTGAATCTCGTCCAGGGCCTTGGAACGGTCTTTCCAGCCTTGGTTGGCATCTACGGCCAGCGGAACATCGGTGACGCTGCGGATGGTCTCAATCATCTCCACATCGCTGTCCAGGCCCACTTTCACCTTCAGGATATTGAAGCGCCCGGCCGCTTCCAGCGTTTTCTCCCGCACTACTTCCGGCGTATCGATGCCGATGGTATAAGTGGTGGAGGGCGCCTTGGCAGGGTCCAGGCCCCAGATACGGTACCAGGGTTGGCCGATGAGTTTGCCCACTAAGTCGTGCAGGGCGATGTCCACGGCCGCCTTGGCAGCGGAATCGCCGGGCGACAGGCTGTCTACATAGGCCAGTATGTCTTCCAGTTGGAAAGGATCCGGGAACTGCGAGAGGTCCACCCGCTCCAGAAACGCGGTGACGGAAGCCACCGACTGCCCCAGATAAGGCGGCATGGAGGCTTCTCCGTAGCCGATAATCCCCTCATATTCAATTTCCACCTGCACATCCGGCGTGGTTTTCCGGCTATAAGATGCTACGGTGAAGGTATGCGTCAGTTCCAGCTCATAGGGGAAAAAGCGCAGCTGCATGCGGCCGCTGCCGCATTTACCCACGTGGAAACGCTGCGGCCCGCCGGTGCAGCCCAGCAGGGCCGATCCCGCCAGGGCCAGCGAGGTGGTTTTCAGAAAGTCGCGTCTATTCTGCATAGAAAGGATTGGTAAGGGTGGTGGTGAGGTCCGGATCCTGGTTAACGTAGGGGAGGACGCGTCCGCCGAAGAGATAGCGGCCGGTGTTGAAGGCATCGTACAAAGGGTCTTTAGCGTCAAAACTGCCGATTTTCACCAGTCCCAGCGAGTGGATGAAGCGGCTTTCCCCCAGATAGAACCCCACGTGCCCCACAGCGGGCTGTCCGTTCTCTTTCCATCGGCCGAAGAACACCAGGTCCCCAGGTTCCAGTTTCTCCCTGTCCGTAATGCGTTCTCCTTCCCGCGACTGCGGCCCGGCGTCCCGCGGGATGATGATGTCGTGCATGAACAGCACTGTGCGCACGAAGCCGCTGCAGTCCATGCCCTTGGGCGACATGCCGGCCCAGATGTAAGGGAAGCCCAGCATGCTCTTGGCCGTTTTCAGAATGGCTTGGGGGCTATTGTCCAGCCTCTTGCGCCAGGCGCTTTCCTCCTGCGCGTCTTTCTTGGAGATGAACCCCACGCGACCGTCCGGGAAGCCCACTTTCCAGAAGCGTCCGCTGCTGCCCAGCTGCTTCAGCCGGTCTCCCGCCACGGCGTCCGAAAGCGTTTCGCTGCAGGCCGATGCCTTCTGGTAAATAAGGGTGTTCAATGCCGTCACCACTACCTTGGGGGCGGCGTTCCAGGCGTGGTATTCCTCCTGCGAGAGGAGGGTGACGGCCGCATAGTGCACCCAGCCGGTGTAGCCGTCGGGCGTCTGGACCTGCGGCCAGGGATTGCCGTTGTCGCTGATGCCCAGGACGTGCACGGGCGTGCCCAGAAGGGCCTGCGACACCATTTCCGCCGTGAAATTCGGGGTGCTCCGCATGTTGCAGACGGAGATATTGACCACACCCCATTGCTGGGAAAAGGCAGAGAGGCTCAGCAGAAGCCCGACAGCCACCAATAACAGTTTTTTCATAACTTCAAAGTTATTCAGAAATCGGCACTTTTGCAAATGCGGCGTTTTATTCCTAATATTGCAAGAATTTTTGTACGAAATCCTATGTTTAAGATTGGCATCTGCAACGACCACGCCGGCGTTGTGTATAAGTTCAAACTGATGAAAATGCTGCAAAAGCGCGGCGTCCAGGTGGTGAATTACGGGACGGATACGCCCCAGAGCGTAGATTATCCGGACTATGCCCATAGGCTGGCCAACGCCGTGGAAAGCGGCGAGGTGGATTTGGGCATCGCCCTCTGCGGCACCGGCAATGGCATGGCCATCACCCTGAACAAGCATCAGGGCATCCGCGCCGGTCTGGCATGGGATACGCCCATCGGCATGCTGGTGGCCCAGCACAACAACGCCAATGTACTGGTGCTCCCTGCCCGCTTCATCAGCTATCCCAAAGCTTCCGCCATCGTCCGCAAATGGCTGGACACCCCCTTCGAGGGCGGCCGTCACCAGAAGCGCATCGACAAAATGCCCTGCCGATGAGTTTCCTTGTGCCCCGCTGCGGCCAGGTGCTCTCCCGCGACATCGCCGATTATCCGGAAGGCATCGTCCTTCCGGTGGACAAGCCGTATCGCTGGACATCGGCCGATGTCATCCGTAAACTCAAGTACGCCGCTATCCGGCACTTCGGCAAGAAGAACCTGAAGGTGGGGCACGCTGGCACGTTGGATCCGCTGGCCACGGGGGTGCTGTTGGTATGCATCGGCAACGCCTGCAAACAGGCCCAACAGCTGCAGGACCACGACAAAGAATACATCGCGCGCATCCGCTTTGGCGCCACCACCCCGTCCTACGATTTGGAAAAGGAGGTGGACCGTCAATTCCCCTATAATCATATAACGGCCGATACAGTCCGCGCCGCCCTCCCTGCCTTCCTGGGGGAACAGGAGCAGGTGGCGCCGCTATTCAGTGCCAAAAGCGTAGACGGCGTCCGCGCCTATGAACTGGCCCGGAAACTATATCGCAGCGGCCAGACCGAAGCCATCGATGCCGCCGCCCTGGAAACTCTCCAGCGGAACAAAATCCGCATCAGCGAGTTGGAACTGCTGGAGTTTGTTCCGGCAGGGGTCGGCAAAGCCGACGATTTCCGGGAGAATACCCCCTCCTCCGCGTCGTCCCGTATCCATGTGGCAGATACATCGGCCCTGGGGCTGCCGGAGGCGGTGATCCGGATTGCCTGTTCCAAGGGTACTTACATCCGGGCCTTTGCACGGGATCTGGGTGAGGCCCTGGACAGCGGAGCGCATCTGAGCGGCCTTATCCGCTCCCGCAGCGGGGATTTCTCCGTGGGCGATACCCTCTCTGTTCCCGAAGCCCTGGCCCTTTTCCCTGTTTCCCGGCCCGCTCCTTCCGGCGTCTAGGAGGTGCGGGATTCGGCCGATTTGTAACCGGTTCATAAAAGCCTGGCGCAAGCTTGCGTAGAGAAGAAGGGCTGGGATGCGGTGGGAACGGCGTGTATTGAACAGAAAAGATTTGGTTAATCCAAATAAAATGCGTACATTTGCAGGCTAAAATTTTAACAATTAAAAACTCATTGCATCATGGCAGAATATTTACAGCCTGAGAAAAAGCAAGAGATTTTCGCGAAGTACGGGAAGTCCAATAAGGACACCGGCTCTCCTGACCGTATCGCTCACCTTACGGAGCATGTGAAGAAGAACAAGAAAGACGTTGCAACGCGTCGTAGCCTTCTTCGCCTTGTGAGTAAGCGTCGTCAGCTTCTGAACTACCTTCAGAAGATCGATATCGAGAGATACAGGGCTATCGTGAAGGAGCTGGGTCTCCGCCGATAATCCACAGGATAGGAAACAAACGGGGGTTGGGATGCAAGGACATCCTGCCCCCTTTTTTCGAAAAAAAACAGTCCCACAGGGGGACAGACGAAATAGACGTAATAATAGAAGAAATGAACATTATCAAAAAGACCATCGAACTGCCCGACGGACGGGTAATCGAGATCGAAACCGGGAAATTGGCCAAACAGGCTGCCGGTTCTGCCGTTGTGAAAATGGGTGGCACCATGCTGTTGGCCACCGTCACCTGCGCCACGGAGGTGAAAGAGGGTACGGACTTTATGCCCCTCACCGTGGATTATCGTGAAAAATACTATGCTGCCGGCCGTTTCCCCGGCGGTTTCCTCAAGCGCGAGAGCCGTCCCAGTGACTACGAAGTGCTCATCGCCCGCCTGGTGGACCGTCCCATCCGTCCCCTGTGGCCCAGTGACTTCCACCTGGAAGTGTTTGTGAACGTGATGCTCATCAGCGCCGAAAAAGACATCCAGCCGGATGCCCTGGCCGGTCTGGCTGCATCGGCCGCCCTGGCCAGCAGCGACCTCCCCTTCGGCGGTCCTGTGAGCGAGGTTCGCGTAGCCCGCATCGACGGTCAGTTCGTGATCAACCCCGGCTTCGAGGACAACAAGCGGGCCGATCTGGACCTGATGGTGGCCGCTACCGAGGAGAACATCATGATGGTGGAAGGCGAAATGAACGAGGTATCCGAGCATGACATGCTGGAGGCCATCAAGTTCGCCCACGAAGAAATCAAGAAGCATTGCCGCGTGCAGAAGGAACTCATGCATGAGCTGGGCACCGATGCCCAGAAGCGTGACTACCCGCACGACGAAGAGGACGAGGCCCTGAAGACCGCCGTACACGAGGCTTGCTATAACAAGTGCTATGAGCTGGCCAAGAGCGCCAAGCCCAAGCACGAGCGCGAAGACGGCTTCAACGCCATCCGCGACGAATTCAAGGCCCAGTTCAGCGAGGAAGACCTGGAGCTGTGCGCAACCTCGTCCTGGACGAGGGCAAGCGCCTGGACGGCCGTGCCACCAACGAGGTACGCCCCATCTGGTGCGAGGTGGATTACCTGCCCTGCGCCCACGGATCGGCCATCTTCACCCGCGGTGAAACCCAGTCCCTGGCCTCTGTGACCCTGGGCACCAAGATGGATATGAAGGAAATGGACGAAGTCCTGATCCAGGACGACCAGCAGTTTGTCCTGCACTACAACTTCCCGCCGTTCGCCACCGGCGAGGCCAAGCCGCAGCGCGGTACCGGCCGTCGCGAAATCGGCCACGGCAACCTGGCTATGCGTGCCCTCAAGCCCGTCATCCCCACCGCCCCTGAATTCCCTTACGCCGTGCGCGTAGTTTCCGATATCCTGGAATCCAACGGTTCCTCTTCCATGGCCTCCGTCTGCGGTGGCTGCCTGGCCCTGATGGACGCCGGCGTGAAGATCAAAAAACCGGTGGCCGGTGTGGCCATGGGCCTGATCACCGATGCCGAACGTCCTAATGACCGTTACGCCATCCTCACCGACATCCTGGGCGATGAAGATCACCTGGGCGACATGGACTTCAAGGTGACCGGCACCAAGGACGGTATCACCGCCACCCAGATGGACATCAAGGTGGACGGCCTGTCCTACGAAGTGCTCGAGAAGGCCCTGGAGCAGGCCCGTCAGGGACGTCTGCACATCATGGGCGAAATGCTCAAGACCATCCCCGAGCCTCGTGAGGACTACAAGCCCTTCGTGCCCCGTATGGTCCAGATCGAGATCCCGGCCGAATTCATCGGCGCCGTCATCGGCAAGGGTGGTGAAACCATCCAGGGGATGCAGAAGGAATTCGGTACCACCATCACCATCGACGAGGTGGACAACGGCGACGGCACCACCAAGGGTGTCGTGGACATCTTCGGCACCGACAAGGCTGCCATGGATGCCACGCTGGAGAAGATCAAAGGTATCTGCGCCGTTCCCGAACCCGGCCAGGTGTACCACGGCAAGGTGGTGAGCATCCTGGAATTCGGCGCCTTCATCGAGATCCTGCCCGGTAAGGAAGGCCTCCTCCACGTGAGCGAGATTGCCTGGACCAAGACCGACAAGGTGGAAGATGTCCTGAAGGTAGGTGACGAGGTAGATGTGAAACTCCTGGAAATCGATCCCAAGACCGGCAAGATGCGTCTTTCCATGCGCGCTCTTACGGAGAAGCCCGAAGGCTACGTGGAACCCAAGGGCCGTGGCCCGCGCCGCGAAGGCGGTGACCGCGGACCCCGCCGGGACGGCGATCGCAAGGGTGGCAACGACCGCCACGACCGTGGTGATCGCGGCCCTCGCCGCGATGGTGAGAAGCGCCTGGGTAATCCCTTCCGCAAACCCCGTTTCGAGGAAAGCGATGCGCCCAAGAACGAACCGGACGTGTTCTAAATCCTGAAATGCAGTAAGCGCCGACCTGAAAAGGCCGGCGCTTATTTTATGCCAACAGCAGAATGGCCGCGAAGTACACGCAGAACCCCTGCGTGCGCAGGCGGCGCTTCACGATGTAACGGGTAGAAAGATCCACGGGATCGGCGGCGAAATCGGCCGCCAGGTTTTCCGGAACGTGCTGCACGTCCCATTTGTTCACCAGTTCGCCCTCGCAGAAATAGGTGCCGCCGCCGTTGGAGCGGTTTAACGTGATGAGGGTCTTGTAATCGGCATAATAGAGCGGCAGGTCCTTCGGAAGGGTGGCATCCCCGGGAACGGCCGATACCAGCACCAGCGGAATTCCGCCGGCTTCCAGTACCTGGGTGTATTGCGCACGGACAGCGTCCCAGGAGACCGTGGCCGGGTCATAGACGGACAGGACCACAGCACGGCCCTCGGCCGCCAGCCGGTCGCGGTATTCTCCTTCCGCATCACGGAAACTGAGCACCGGATACTCTTCCGTAACGCTTGTGGTCTGGCGGAAAACGGTGTCCACCTTCACGAAAGTCCAGGTGGAATCCGGCAGGGAATCCAAGGGAAAAACGCCCTCCTGGCCGTCCTTTTCATAGACGTAGGCCGCCTTGTAGTGATTATCGGCCGCCAGGTCATCGTCCAGCGAAGCCATTAATTCGGCGCCCCAGTCGAACTCCGTGAAGTCCACGATGGGCAGGTGCGTATTGCTGTAGCCCAGCACGAACAGGACGGACACCGTGGCCAGCACAGCAGCCACAATCCGGTTGCGTTTGGGTTTGCCGAAGTCGTGGAACGGGGTGAAGGCGACGAAGGAGAGACCCAGCAGGATCACGTTTTTCCAGAAACTCTGGGCGTGGGTCAGGTGGAAGGCCTGGCCGAAGCAGCCGCAGTCCATGGACGGATTGAGGATCCAGAGGACCAGGGTGATGAGCGTAAAGAACGAGAGCAGGATAAAGGTGCAGCGGGCCGTGTGCTTGCGCAGGACGCCGGTGAACAGCGCGATGCCCAGCAATGACTCCAGCAGGCCCAGCAACGTGCCCAACACCTTGGCGGCGGGCATCAGGAAGGGCAGCCGGAAGAACTTGGCATATTCCTGGACGATGAGCTGGGTACCCACCGGGTCGATGAGTTTCAGCAGACCGGATACCAGGAAAACAATGCCTACCAACAAGGCGGCAAAACGGCGGAATCGCTGATAAGAGGCTCTCATGGCAGATAGGGATCTATACTGGCACGCACCCGCTGGAAGATAGCATCCGGCGGCAACATGTTGCCGTTTTCATCGGCACAGTCGATGCGCAGGAAACGCTTGTCCAGCTGGGTCTGGGCCAGGTAAAGGGAACGGACGTCCTGCTGGAAAGCGATGGAAGCTTCGTGGATGTCCTGTGCGCCACCCAGGTAATTGCGGTCTGCGCCGGAACGTGCCTGGGAAAGGCTCTGTTCCACAAAGCCGATAGGTACGTCCAGGAAGAGATTCAAGTCCGGAACCGGCAGTTGAAAATCCCCGTATTCCGTGTTGAAAATCCAATCCCTGAGGCGTTTACGCGCCACCATATCCTTGAGCTTGGCACACTGGTATGCAATATTGGAATAGACGTAGCGGTCCAGCAGAACGGTTTTCCCTTCTTCCAGCGCTTCCCGGATAAGGGGGGCTGCACCGTGGCGGTCCTCTGCGAACAGAAGGGCCACCAGTTGCGGATGCACGGCGTCATTGGCGCCGAAATCTCCCCGCAGGAAGCGGCTGATGAGATCCCCGTACACAGGGGCGTCGTAGCGCGGGAAGTGGATGTACTCCAACTCCCCGCAGCGCTCCGTCAGGTATTCCTTCAGTTTCCGGACCTGCGTGGATTTCCCCGCGCCGTCCAGTCCTTCCAATACAATCAGCATTACAGGCTCCGTTTGATCTCCACAATCTGGAAGGCTTCGATGATGTCTCCCGGGTGGATGTCGTTGTAGCGCTCCAGGCCGCAGCCGCATTCCATACCGGCCGGCACTTCCTTGGCGTTGTCCTTACCGCGCTGCAGCGAAGCCAGGGAACCGGTGTACACTACGATGCCGTCGCGGATCAGGCGCACATCGGCCTTGTTGGTGAGCTTGCCTTCCTTCACCAGACAGCCGGCGATGGTGCCCACCTTGGAAATCTTGAAGGTCTGCTTCACTTCGGCGGTGGCGGTCACTTCCTCCTTCTTCTCCGGCTCCAGCATACCCTCGATACCTTCCTTCACTTCGTTGATACAGTCGTAAATGACGGAGTACAGACGGATTTCAATACCTTCCTTCTCCGCGGCACGACGGGCTTCGGCGCTGGGACGCACCTGGAAGCCGATGATCACGGCGTCGGAGGCTTCGGCCAGCAGGACATCGCTTTCGCTGATGGCGCCCACGGCCTTGTGGATCACGTTCACGCGCACTTCCTCGGTGGAAAGCTTGATGAGGGAACGTTGAGTTCCTTGAAGTTGCCGATGGCGATACGCCGACCGATTTCCTCCAGGGTGAGGTGCTTCTGCGTCTTGATGCCCTGGATGCGGATGAGCTGTTCGCGGCGCTGGGCGATGCTCTTGGCCTCTTTTTCATCGGCCATGATGTTGAACTTCTCACCGGCGGCGGGGGCACCGTTCAGGCCCAGCAGGGATACCGGCGTAGAAGGACCGGCGCTCATCACCTTCTGTCCGCGCTCGTTGTACATAGCTTTTACGCGGCCATAGAAGCTGCCGGAGATAATCACGTCGCCCACGTTCACCGTGCCGTCCTGTACCAGCACCGTGGCCAGGTAGCCGCGGCCTTTGTCCAGGGAGCTTTCAATCACGGCGCCGCTTCCCATCTTGTTGGGATTGGCCTTCAGTTCCAGGAGGTCGGTCTCGAAGAGCACCTTTTCCAGGAGTTTGTCCACGTTGATACCTTTTTTGGCCGATATTTCCTGGCACTGGTACTTGCCGCCCCAGTCTTCCACCAGGATGTTCATCTCGGACAGCTGACGGCGGATGGTGTCGGCGTTGGCGCCGGGCTTATCAATCTTGTTGATGGCGAAGACCATGGGCACGCCGGCTGCCTGGGCGTGGGCGATGGCTTCCTTGGTCTGGGGCATCACGGCGTCGTCGGCTGCCACGATGATGATGGCCAGGTCCGTCATCTGGGCGCCGCGGGCACGCATGGCCGTGAAGGCCTCGTGACCCGGGGTATCCAGGAAGGTGATGTGACGGCCGCTGTCCAGGGTGACACTGTACGCACCGATGTGCTGGGTAATGCCACCGGCCTCACCGGCAATCACGTTGGAGTTGCGGATGTTGTCCAGCAGGGAAGTCTTACCGTGGTCTACGTGGCCCATCACGGTAATCACCGGAGGACGTTCCACCAGGTCTTCTTCGCGGTCAGGTTCCTGCTGCTTGATCTCTTCAGAAAGCTCTGCAGTGACGAATTCCACCTTGTAGCCAAATTCTTCGGCCACCAGAACCAGGGTTTCGGCATCCAGACGCTGGTTGATGGATACCATCATGCCCAGGGACATGCAGGCGCCGATCACCTTCACCACCGGGGTGTTGTTCATGAGGGTGGCCAAGTCGTTCACCGTCACGAACTCCGTCACTTTCAGGACTTTGTTCTCTGCGGCGGCGGCTTCCATCTCTTCCTGGGAACGAAGGGCGGCAATCTCGCGCTTCTCCTTGCGGTGCTTGGCGCCGAAGTTATTGCGCGTGCTTTCGTTCATCTTGGCGTAGGTTTCCTTCACCTGCTTCTGGATTTCCTTCTGCATTTCTTCCTGCTCGGCCTCGGTCATGGCGGGCTTGAAGCGCTCGCCCTTCTTGCGGCCCTTGGCAGGTTGTGCAGCAGGGGTATCGGCCTTCTTCTTGTCGGCCTTCTTGGGGGTCTTGTCGGCCTGCACCTTGGTCACGTCCACTTTCTGGGAGCCGCTGCTCTTGATGCGTTCGCGCTTTTTGGTGCGTTTGGGATCGAACTGGGACAGGTCAATCTTGCCCACCACCTTGAAGGGAGCGTCGCCGGGCTGGGTGGAAGGCGTTTCCGCAGGGGTTTGGGCGGGCGTTTCTTCTGCCTCGGGTTCCGGTTCGGGCTCTACTACAGGCTCGGGTTCTTCTGCGGGCTCCGGCTCCGGTTCGGGTTCCGGTTCCGGCTCGGGTTCGGGGATGGGTTCCGGCTCCGGTTCCGGAATGGGCTCCGGCTCCGGTTCGGGTTCCGGAATGGGTTCCGGTTCGGGTTCGGGAATGGGCTCCGGCTCCGGTTCCACCACGGGCTTGCGGGACAGGTTGTTGCTCTTGATCACGGTTACGCGCTCAGGCTCGAACTCGTCCTCTTCGTTGTCCTGTTTCCGGGACGCCTTGTCCAGGATTTCGGTGAGCTTGACATCCACTTTTTCAGCGGCTTCCTTCAGTTCCAGGTCCTTGCCGAACTTTTTGTGCAGTTCCGGCAGGTATTCGTCCGAGACCTTCAGGTTCGGATTGGCGTCTTCGATGCCGGCGCCTTTGGAATTGAGGAACTCCACCAGGGTGTCCAACCCGATGTTAAATTGTTTAATCAGTTTCGATAATCTGATTTCTGCCATATATAAACCCCTTTTTGTTCTAAATGTTAGTCTTCAAACTCTTCGTGCAGGATGCGCAGGACTTCTTCCACGGTCTCGTCTTCGAGGTCGGCTCGGGTGGCAATCTCCTGCGGATCCAGGGCCATGACGCTGCGGGCGGTGTCGCAGCCGATAGCCTGCAGGCGCTCGATCACCCAAGGATCGATCACGTCGGTGAACTCGCTCAGCAGGACGTCGTCCTCTTCTTCCTCGTTCTGCGGAAGTTCGCGCCATACCTCGATCTCACGGCCCACCAGCATACCGGCCAGCTTGATGTTCACGCCGCCTTTGCCGATACCTTTCTTCACCTCATCGGCCTGCATATAGACCTTGATCTTGTCTTCGGGGCTTTCGCCCAGATCGATGCGGGAGATACGGGCCGGATTCAGGGCGCGCTGGATCATAAGCTGCGGGTTGTTGCTCCACTGGATCACGTCGATGTTCTCGTTGCGCAGTTCGCGCACGATGCCCATGATGCGGGAACCCTTCACGCCGATGCAGGCGCCGATGGGATCGATGCGGTCGTCGTAGGACTCAACAGCTACCTTGGCACGTTCGCCGGGGATGCGCACCACCTTCTTCACGGTGATGAGACCGTCGTAGATTTCAGGCACTTCCATCTCGAAGAGCTTCTCCAGGAAGCTGTCGGTGGTGCGGGAAAGCACGATGTAGGGCGTGGTGTTGTTCTTCATCTCCACGCTCTTGATGATGGCGCGTACGGAGTCGCTCTTCTTGAAACGCTCGCCGGGAATCTGCTCGCTCTTGGGCATACGGAGTTCGTTGCCGTCCTCGTCCAGGATGAGGGCCTCGTTCTTCCAGGTCTGGTACACTTCGCCGGTGAAGATTTCACCTACACGCTCGTTGTACTTCTTGAACACGTTGGCCTTTTCGATGTCCATAATGCGGCCCTGCAGATTCTGGCGGATGTTCAGGATGCCGCGGCGGCCGAAGGAAGCCAGAGAAAGCTTGCGGGCAAAGGTGTCGCCGATTTCATAATCATCGTCGCCGGTTTCGGCCTTGATTTCGTCCACGGTGATTTGGGTCACGGGGTCTTCCACTTCCTCCACCACTTCGAAATTCTGGTAGATTTCGCAGTCTCCCTTGTCCACGTTGATGATCACGTCGAAGTTGTCGGCGTTGCCGTAGGTCTTGGCCAGCTGGGTGAGGAACACATCCTTCAGCACACCCAGCATTACCGGACGGTCAATGCTCTTTTCTTCCTTGAAGTCCTTGAAAGCGTCAATCAAGGTTACTTCTTTCTCTTTTTCTTTTGCCATTGGTTATATTGTTATTATTTAAAATCAATGTACGGCGTCACGGAGTTGATTTCGCTCAGCGGGAAACGGTCTTCGTGGGTTACTTTTTCCTTCTTCTTTTTTCCTTCCACGGCTTCCAGGGCAGTGTACTGCAGGGTGACGGAGTCTTCATCGGCCTCCTGGAGGGTGGCGATGAGGCGCTTTCCGCCTTTGAACTTCACATCCACCTGGCTGCCCACGGCCTTGAGGAACTGCTTCAGAACTTTGAACGGACGGTCCAGGCCGGCCGATGACACCGTGAGGGCATAGTCTTCCACGTCCTGGTCGAAGGCCTCGTGCACCACCTGGTCGATGGCTGCACAGTCTTCCCAGTCCACCTCTCCCTGCTCCTTCTCGAGGATAATCTCAATGTCATTCTCCGCGCTTACGGTCACATCCACCAGGAAGCAACCTCTTTGCGCCACGGCCGGCTCCACGGCCTGTGTGATCTGTTCTTTTTTCATATACTTGTCATTCTGTGCCCTTTTGGGCGAAGAATCTCCAAAAAAAAGATAGGGGACCGCCGTCCTCTATCTCGTTCACGTTTGCAAATATACGCATTATTTCTGAATTCGCCAAATCTTTTCTTTTCTGGCTAACCTGCCTGTCCTCCTTTGCTGCGCTCCTGTCATCCTTCGCGGGAGAGGAAGCAGTGGATGGTGTTCTGCATAAGCATGGCGATGGTCATGGGGCCTACGCCGCCGGGGACGGGGGTGATCCAGGAGGCCACGGGCTGGGCCGATGCAAAATCCACGTCGCCGCAGAGCTTGCCTTCGGCATTGCGGTTCATACCCACGTCAATGACCACGGCGCCGGGTTTGACCATATCGCCGGTCACAAGGCCGGCCTTGCCTACCGCCACCACCAGGACATCGGCCGTGCGGCATACGGCGCCCAGGTCGGCGGTGCGGGAATGGGCGATGGTTACCGTAGCGTGACGGTCCAGCAGCAGCTTGGCCACGGGTTTTCCCACAATGTTGCTTCGGCCCACCACCACGGCGTTCTTGCCCTTGAGCTGGCAGCCGATGCTGTCCAGCATACGCATAATGCCAGCCGGCGTGCAAGGAACGATGCACTCCTTGCCCAGCCACAGGCCCGCCACATTGCCGGGGTGGAAACCATCCACATCCTTCTCGCGGGCAATGGTGTCAATGACTTTCTCTTCGTCGATGTGCTTGGGCAGGGGCAGCTGCACCAGGATACCGTCCACCAGCGGATCATTGTTCAGCGCCACAATCTGCTGCAACAGCGCATCTTCGCTGATATCGGCCGGTAACTCGATGAGCCGCGACTCCATGCCCGTATAGGCGGCAGCCTTCACTTTGTTGCGTACATACACCTGGCTGGCGGGGTTTTCCCCCACGATAATGACCACCAGGCAGGGCTTACGGCCATACTGGGCTTCCAGCTGGGGTACCTGCGCCTTCACTTCGTCCTTTACAGCCTGACTCAAGGCTTTTCCGTCAATGATGTTTCCCATTATTCAAAAGCGATGTGTGCGATATCCTTCCGGTAAAAGAGGTTATCGCACTGGATTTTACTGATTTCGTGATAGACTTTTTCCCGGGCTTCGGCCAGGTTGGTACCGCCGGAAACCACCATCAGTACGCGACCTCCGTTGGTAAAAACCCTGCCGTCGCGGATGCCGGTTCCCATATGGTACACCTGCGCATCCACCTTGTCCAAGCCCTTGATATCGAAACCCTTCTGGTAGTGGCCAGGGTAGCCCTTGGAGGCTAGCACAACGCCCAGCGTAACGCCGTCGGCCCAGCGTGGCTGTTCCACTTCGCGGCCCGTTGCCACACCTTCAAAGATATCGTAAATGTCGCTCTTAAGCAGCGGCAGCACCACCTCCGTCTCCGGGTCTCCGAAGCGCGCGTTGAACTCGATTACCTTAATCCCCTCCGGCGTTTTCATAAGGCCGCCGTAAAGCACACCGGAAAGGGGCATACCCTCGGCCACCATGGCCGATGCCGCTTTGCACATGATTTCCCGGTAGGCAAATTCCCGGTCTTCGGGCGTGATGAAGGGAAGGCCGGTATAGGCGCCCATACCGCCCGTGTTGGGCCCTTTGTCACCGTCATAGGCGCGCTTGTGGTCCTGGGAAAGCGGCATCGGATACACGTGCGCACCATCCACAAAGCAGAGGAAGGAGAACTCAGGGCCGGTGAGATAATCCTCCACCACCACCCGGCCTTCACCGAAGCTGTGGTCCAGCAGCATATCGGCCAGTGCGCGGCGCGCCTCGTCCAGGTCCTGGGCTATGACCACACCCTTGCCGGCAGCCAGCCCGTCGTACTTCAAAACCGCCGGGAAGGGGCGGGCCGAAACATAAGACAGCGCCTCCTCATACTCCGAAAAACTGCGGTATGCGGCCGTGGGGATGCCATACTTGGCCATAAGTTCCTTGGCGAACTCCTTGGAACTCTCAATGGCGGTTGCCGCCTGCGTATGACCGAAAATAGCCAGTCCGGCGGCCCGGAAGGCATCCACGATGCCCGCTGCAAGCGCGGCTTCCGGGCCCACCACGGTGAGGTCCACCTGGTTTTCCAGCGCAAAGGCTTTAAGGCCCTCCACATCGGTATCCTTCAGGGGGACATTGATGGCCTGCTCTCCGATACCGGCATTGCCCGGGGCGCAGTAAATCATACTAACCTGCGGACTGCGGCTCAAGGCGTCCACGATGGCGTGTTCCCGTCCGCCACCGCCGATGACCAGCACCGTTTTTCCCAGGCAGTTCTCCAGGTTAATTTCCTTGGCAGATCTGGCCGTTCGGGCTGAAGGGAGAGGATAAACAAGTCCCATATATTAATGTTTAAAATGACGTACACCCGTGAAGAGCATGGTGATGCCCAGTTCGTCGGCCTTCTTGATGGCATCCTCGTCACGGATGCTGCCACCGGGCTGCACGATGGTGGTGACACCATACTTGGCGGCCAGAGCCACCGTATCGTCAAAAGGCAGGAAGCCGTCGGAAGCGAGCACGAGTCCCTCGGTGAAACCGGCGTTCTTAGCCTCTTCCAGGGCAATGAGGGCCGACCCCACACGGTTGGTCTGTCCGGCGCCCACGCCAATGGTGTGGTTATCTTTCACCACTGTGATGGCGTTGGATTTCACGTGTTTGACAATTCTCCAGCCGAAGTTGGCATCGGAGAGCTGCGCCTCCGTGGGCTTCACCTGGGTCACGCACATCTCGGGAGTTACTTTCTCCACCTGGGTATCCAGCTGCTGGGCCAGCAGGCCGCCGTTGACGCTGATGTACTGGGGAACGGGAGTGCCCGTGCGGGTCATATCCACCTTCATCACGCGGAGGTTCTTCTTGGCGCTCAGGATTTCCAGGGCCTCGGGAGTATAGTCGGGTGCGATCACAATTTCCAGGAAGATGGGCTTCATACCTCGGGCCACCTCTGCGGTAAGGGTGCGGTTCACGCCTACGATGCCGCCGTAGATGCTCACCTTGTCGGCCTCATAGGCGGCCTGCCAGGCTTCCTCGATGGTGGCGCCCACAGCAGCACCGCAGGGATTCATATGCTTGAGGGCCACGCAGAAGGGTTCCTCGAAGTCACGCAGCACGTTCAGGGCCGCATTGGCATCCTGGATATTGTTGTAGGACAATTCCTTACCCTGGATCTGCGTAGCAAAGGCCAGGGAGAAGGACGACGGCTCCAGGGCGGAGTAGAAATTAGCGCTCTGGTGAGGATTTTCGCCATAGCGGAGACCCTGCTTGAGATCATACTCCAGGAAGAGTTTCTCGTTCAGACCGGCGGCCTTGCGCATATAAGTGGCGATGCAGGCGTCGTATTCGGCTGTATGGGTATAAGCCTTGGCGCTCAGTTTCAGGCGGGTTTCGGGGCTGGTGGCACCATTGGAACGGAGTTCGGCCAGCACAGTGTCATAATCGGCCGGATCGCACACGATGGTAACATCCTTCCAGTTCTTGGCGGCGCTGCGCACCATGGAAGGGCCGCCGATATCGATGTTCTCGATGGCATCCTCCAGGGTGACGCCTTCCTTGGCGATGGTCTGCTTGAAGGGATAGAGGTTCACGCAGACGAGCTCGATGGTCTGGATGCCATTCTCCTTCAGGGTTTCCATATGGGCCGGCACGTCGCGGCGGGCCAGGATGCCGCCGTGCACCTTGGGATGCAGGGTCTTCACCCGCCCGTCACAGATTTCCGGGAAGCCGGTAACTTCGCTGATGCCGATGGTCTTCACGCCTTCTTTCTCCAGCAGCTTCTGGGTGCCGCCGGTGGCGATAATCTCCCAGCCCAGCTCTACAAGCCCCTTCACAAAGGGCACCAGGCCGTTTTTGTCTGATACACTAACTAACGCTCGCATAATAACTTTTTTATTGTTTCTACATATAATTCGTGTTCGATCTTCTGGCCGATACGGTGCACCTCGGCCGGGTCGGAACCCTCGTAGGGGAAGGCGCGCTGGGCGATAATGCGACCACCGTCCAGGTCGGCATTCACCCAGTGGATGGTGATGCCGTACACCTTGACGCCGTAGGCCACGGCGTCCTCCACGGCATGCGCCCCCTTGAAGGCAGGCAGCAGCGAAGGATGGATGTTGATGATCTTGCCTTCATAGGCCCGCAGAAGGGTCTCCCCTACGATGCGCATATAACCCGCCAGGCACACCAGATCAATCTTCCTGGCATCCAGCAGTTGCACGATTTCCGTCTCATAGGCCGCCTTTCCGGCGTATTCCCTGGGGTTGAAGACAAAGGTCTCGATACCCATTTCCTTCGCGCGCCCGATAACGGCGGCTCCGGGCTTGTCACACACCATCACGGCCACCCGGGCCTGGATGACACCGCTCTCGCAGGCCTTGGCAATGGCCACGAAGTTGGTGCCGGTTCCAGAGGCAAATATGGCTAAGTTCTTCATGGCACCTAAAGATTCTTCGCTTCGCTCAGAATGACAACTCCGGGGGTATCGGTGACGCGGCCGATAACGGTGGCCTTTTCGCCATGGGCTTCCAGAATGGAAATGGCCTTGGGTGCCTCGGCGGCATCCAGGACGGCGATCATGCCCACGCCCATATTGAAGATGTTGAACATCTCGCGGTGTGGTACCCCGCCCCACTTTTCCAACATCTGGAACACCGGCAGGATTTCCCAGCTGCCCTCGCGGATTTCCAGACCCTGGCCGGACTGCAGCACGCGGGGAATGTTTTCGTCGAAGCCGCCGCCGGTGATGTGTGCCACGCCGTGCACGTCGCACTGGCGGATGACATCCAGCATTTGCTTCACATAAATCTTCGTAGGGGTCAGGAGCACGTCCCCCAGTTTCCGGCCGCCGAATTCGGGAATCTCGTCCTGGTAGGACAGTCCGGCATCGGCCACAATCTTGCGCACCAGGGAGAAGCCGTTGGAATGCACGCCGCTGGAGGCGATGCCCACCAGCACGTCACCCACTTTCACCTTCGATCCATCAATGAGTTTTGCCTTCTCCACCACGCCGGTGGTATAGCCGGCGATGTCGTATTCGCCGTCGGCGTACATACCGGGCATTTCGGCCGTTTCGCCGCCCACCAGGGCGCAGCCAGCCTGGCGGCAGCCTTCGGCCACACCCGCCACAATGGCCTCCACCTTGGCGGGAATGTTGTGCCCCAGGGCCACGTAATCCAGGAAAAACAGGGGCTCGGCGCCCTGCGCCAGGACGTCGTTCACGCACATGGCTACGGCGTCGATGCCGATGGTGTCGTGCTTGTCCATGGCGAAGGCAATCTTGAGTTTGGTGCCCACGCCGTCGGTACCGCTCACCAGCACCGGTTCCTTGATGTGCAGGGCGGCGAGGTCGAACATCCCCCCGAAGGAGCCGATGTTGCCCATAGACCCTATACGGGCGGTTGAAGCCACATGCTGCTTGATGCGCCGGACCACTTCGTATCCGGCTTCCAGGTTCACGCCGGACTGTTCGTAGGATTTTGCCATATCAGTCTTCGCTTTCGTTTAAATCGTCATACAGGAGGGTGGGATACTCGCCCGTGAAGCAGGCCTGGCAGGGATCGGCACAGCCGAAGGCCGATTCGCGGGTGCTTTCGGGGCTCAGGTAGCCCAGGGAGTCGGCGCCGATGGCCTGCCGGGCCTCTTCCAGCGTCCGGTGCGAGCACAGGAGTTCTTCGGGCGTGGAAGTATCTACGCCATAATGGCAGGTGAAGCGCATCATCGGACTGGCGATGCGCACGTGCACCTCGGTGGCGCCGGCTTCACGCAACATCTTCACAATCTTCAGGGAGGTGGTACCACGCACGATGGAGTCATCCACCAGTACGATCCGTTTGCCGCCCACGATGCTCTGGACAGGAGAAAGCTTCATCTTCACCCCCAGTTCGCGCATGTCCTGCGTGGGTTCGATGAAGGTGCGGCCCACATATTTGTGCTTCACCAGGCCCATCTCATAAGGAATTCCGCTCTCCTGGCTGTAACCCATGGCGGCGCTCAGGCTGGATTCGGGCACACCCACCACCATATCGGCCTCAACGGGACATTCGCGCGCCAGGCGCCGGCCGGCTTCCTCTCGGTAGGCGTGGACGTTGCAGCCGTCGATGTCGCTGTCGGGGCGGGCGAAGTAGATGAACTCCATGGCGCACATGCGGTAACGGCTGAAGCGGGAGTACAGCGTACTGCGGATGCCGTGGCGGTCCAGGGACACAATCTCGCCGGGCTTCACGTCGCGGAGGAACTGCGCGCCCATGATGGAGAAGGCGCAGGATTCACTGCTCACCACATAGCCGCCGTCCAGGGTGCCGATACAAAGCGGCTTGATGCCGTGCTTGTCGCGGGCGGCATAGATGCGGTTGGGCGTCATGATGACGACGGCGAAGCCGCCCTCCATCATGTTCAGGGCCTTCACGATATTCACAATACGGTCTTCCCCGGCGTTCTTTTTCACCAGATGGGCCAGGAGTTCGCTGTCGGTGCCCGTCTGGAAAATGGTCCCGCGTTTTTCCAGATAGGCCACAATCTGGCGGGAATTCACCACGTTTCCGTCGGCCGCCACGGCGAAGTCGCCACTGCGGTGATGGAAAAACAGGGGCTCCACGTTATCCAGACCACCTTTGGAGGCGTTGGCGTACTTCACGCTGCCCATGCCCAGGCTGCCCTTGAGGCGGGTCACCTCTCCATCCGTGAATATCTCACTCAGAAGGCCCAGTCCCCGATAGCGGTAATAATGGCCTTCTTCGTCGAAGGTGGCAATGCCACCACCTTCCTGCCCGCGGTGCTGCAAGTTGTGCAGTCCATAATAAATCCGCGTTGCGACGTCCTTGACGCCATATGCTGCCAGAACTCCCATAAATTAAAGTGCTTCCAGTTTTTCCAGTACTTTTGCATAAGCCGGGATTACATCCCCCAGGTCCAGGCGAAAGCGGTCCTTGTCCAGGCGCTCTCCGCTTTCGGCATCCCACATCCGGCAAGTGTCGGGACTCAGCTCGTCGGAGATGATGATTTCGCCCGTGTCGGAGGCCCGGCCGAATTCGAATTTGGCGTCCACGAGCTCGATGCCCGCCTTGGCCAGCAAGCGGGAGAGCAGTTCCCCTGCCTCCTTGGCAATGGAGAACATCCGTTCCAGGTCGTCATAGGAGGCCAGGCCCAGGGCCACGGCCTGGTCACTGTTTACCAACGGATCGCCCAGTTCGTCGTTGTTATAGCACAGGTCCACGACGGTGTTGGCCGGTTTGAAACCGTCTTCCACGCCCAGTTTGGTGGCCAGGGTACCGCACATGCGCTTGTGTACCACTACCTCCAGGGGAATGAGCTCGATCTTGCGGCACAGCTGTTCGCGCTCATCCAGGAGCCGGATGAAGTGCGTGGGGATGCCGCAGTCGTTCAGATAGCCCAGCAGAAAGGCCGATATCTGGTTGGAGTACACGCCCTTGCGGCGCAGGCGTGCCCGCTTGACATTGTTGTAGGCCACCACCACGTCCTTGTAATGGAAGATGACCTGGTTCGGATCCTCGGTAGCATAGACCCGTTTTTCGTTTCCTTCGAAGATAAGTTCTTTATTCATCGGTCTTTTCTGAAATAATGAACGGCATTTTCAAACAGGGGCTGACGGCAGTTGCCGCCGATATTCTTGTAGAGCTGGTCCTCGTAGCGCTCCGAATGTCCCATCTTGCCCAGGATGTGTCCGTCCGGGCTCAGGATACCTTCGATGTCGTAGTAGGACCCGTTTGGATTGTCTATATAGCGAAATGCCACCTGGCCGCGGGCAAAGAGCGCTTCGGCCTGCTTCGCACTGACCACGAACTTGCCCTCGCCGTGACTGAAGGCGACGGAATGCCGCTCCCCTACCGACAGGCCCGAGAGCCAGGGGCTGTTCACGGAACAGACCTCCGTTCGGGCGATGAGGGAGATGTGGCGGTTAATATCGTTGCGGAAGAGCGTGGGAGAATCGGGGGTGACGCTGCCCACCTTGCCATCCGGCAGGAGGCCGCTCTTGACCAGGGCCTGGAAGCCGTTGCAAATGCCCAGGATAAGGCCTCCGCGCCGCTGCAGCCGTCCGATGGCATCGCTCACCCGGGCGTTGCAGATGACACTGGCGATGAATTTGCCGCTTCCGTCCGGTTCGTCTCCGGAGGAAAAGCCACCGCAAAAGGCCAGGATATGACAACGGTCGATGCGCGCCGAAAGCTCGTCAATGGAACGAAGTACGTCTTCACCCTTCAGGTTGCGGAATACAAAAGGCTGCACCTGGGCCCCGGCGCAGCGGAAGGCCTTGGCGGTGTCGTAATCGCAGTTGGTGCCCGGGAAGACCGGCAGGCACACCACAGGGTGCTCCACCGGCGTGCCGGGATAAACCAGATGGGCTGCGTCAAAGGGAACGGGCTTCACCGCCGGTACGGGGGCCTCGAAGGCGGGTTTCACCCGCGGCGGATACAACTTGAAATAGCGGCCCTCGTATGCCTGCTCCAGCATTTCCGGCGAAAGGGTACTGCCGTTGATGCGGATACCGTCCTCCGTCACCCGGCCCAGGAGCTGAGCCCCTTCCAGCCGGTCCGTCGTTTCCAACACCACCGAGCCGTAACCCAGGGAGAAAAGCTCCTCTTCCGCCAGGCTCACATCCACGCCAAGTCCGTTGCCCATGGCCATTTTCACCAGGGCCTCGGCCACGCCGCCGAAGCTCAGCGACCAGGCCGACACCACCTTCCCGGCGGCTATTTCCGCACGCAGGCGGTTCCAGTGGGCCTTGAGCTGTTCAGTATCGGGCATATAATCGGCCTTCGGCGTATGCTTCAGCAGATAAATGCAGTTTCCGGGGTGCTTGAATTCCGGCGAAATCACCTGGCGGGCGTCCACCGTGGTGATGCCGAAAGCTACCAGGGTGGGCGGCACATGGATGTGCTCGAAAGTACCGCTCATGGAGTCCTTGCCGCCGATGGAAGGAAGGCCCAGGGCTTCCTGCATCTTGAGGGTACCCAGCAGCGCGGCCAGGGGCTTTCCCCAGCTGTGGGGATCGGAGGTCATGCGCTCGAAGTATTCCTGGTAGGAGAAGCGCATCCGGGACCAGTCGGCCCCGCAGCAGGCCAGCTTGGTGCAGGCCTCCACCACCGCATAGGCGGCGCTGTGATAGGGGCTCCAAAGGGCCAGGTCGGGGTTATAGCCGAAGGCCATTACGCTGGCGGTATGGGTAAAGCCGTCCACCGGCAGCTTTTGCACAGACACCTGTGTTTCTGTCGTTTGCCGCTCGCCACCATAGGGCATGAGCACCGTGGAGCGGCCGATGGTGGAGTCGAACATTTCCACCAGGCCTTTTTGCGAGGCCACGTTGGGCGACGACATCACCGCACAGACCTTCTCTTCCAGCGTGGAGCCGGCAGGCTTGCGTTCAAAGGGATTTTTCTCCTCCACGGGGCCGATGGCGGCCTTGGCGTAATGCGGGGCGCCGGCGCTGTCGATGAATTCGCGCGAAAGGTCGCAGACCTTCTTTCCGTGGAAGAACATACGCATACGGCCGCTGCCGGTGACATCGGCCACGTGCGTCACCTCTATATTGTCGTTGGCGCAGAGGGCTTCAAAGGCTGCGCGGGAATGGGCTTCCACCACCACGGCCATGCGCTCCTGAGACTCGCTGATGGCCAGTTCCGTGGCGTTGAGACCGGCGTATTTCACGGGCACGCGGTCCAGCCAGATATCCAGGCCGGGAGCCAGCTCGCCGATGGCCACGCTCACGCCGCCGGCGCCGAAGTCGTTGGATTTCTTGACCAGACGCGTCACTTCCGGATGCCGGAACAGGCGCTGCAGCTGGCGTTCCTGGGGCGGATTGCCCTTCTGGACCTCGCTGCCGCAGGTCTCCAGGGAGGCCTCGGTATGCTGTTTGGACGAGCCCGTGGCCCCGCCGATGCCGTCCCGGCCGGTGCGACCTCCCAGCAGCAGGATCACGTCCCCGGGGGCCGGGGATTCGCGGCGTACGGCCGATGCCTTCACGGCACCCACCACGGCGCCGATTTCCATCCGCTTGGCCGTATAGCCCTCCGAATAGATCTCGCGTACGTGCGTGGTGGCCAGGCCGATCTGGTTACCGTAGCTGGAATAGCCTTCGGCCGCCTTGTGGGAAATCATCCGCTGGGGCAGTTTGCCCGGGATGGTATCGGCCACAGAGGCCATGATGTCACCGGCGCCGGTCACGCGCATGGCCTGGTAAACATAGGCACGGCCCGACAGCGGGTCGCGGATGGCGCCACCCAGGCAGGTGGCCGCGCCGCCGAAGGGTTCGATTTCCGTGGGATGGTTGTGGGTTTCGTTCTTGAACTGCAGGAGCCACTGCTCGTCCTTTCCGTCCACGTCCACTGTGACAAATATGCTGCAGGCGTTGTTCTCCTCGCTCTGTTCCAGGTCTTCCAGCAGTCCCCTGGCCTTCAGGTAGCGGGCGCCCAGGGTGGCCAGTTCCATCAGGCACAGTGCTTTGGCCTCGCGGCCCAGGTCTTTGCGCATACGCGCTGCCAGGCGAAGGGAGGATTCAATATCGGCTTTGATAAACGATTCATCCACTGTCACTTCCTCCAGTGTGGAGGTAAATGTGGTGTGGCGGCAGTGATCGCTCCAATAGGTATCCAGGATGCGAAGTTCGGTTTCGCTGGGGTCACGGCCTTCGGCACGGAAGTAGCGTACTACCTCACGCAGGTCGTCGCTGTTCATGGCCAGGCCGTGCGAGCGGCAGAAGGCGGCGTACGCCCCCTCTTCCATCTCCGTGAATCCGGAAAGGTCTTCCAAGGGTTTCACATCGGCCTTTTCGGAAAGCGAAAGCACGCCCATATCCTTGCGGCGGCATTCCACGGGGTTGATGAAATAGGCGGCGATGCGCTGGATCACCGGCTCCGGAACGTCCTCGTCAAAAAGCAGCAGACGGGCGCTCTTGATGCTCACCTGCGCGTCCGGATCAATCAAGTGCACACAGTCCAGGGCCGATGAAGCACGCTGGTCGAACTGTCCGGGAAGATATTCCACGGCCAGGTACTTGCTGCCGGCGGGGTTGGTGTCCGAGACAAGGTCAGTGGCCTTCTCGCCGAAGACGCTGTAGCGACACTGTTCCAGCAGGGCATCGGAGAATCCGAACAGGTCGTAGACATTCACCAGCCGTAGGCTGCGCAGGTTCAGCGACAGGTTCCCGTTGAAATCCCTGAGGAGGCTCTGCGCCTCCACACGGAAGGCTTCCCGCTTCTCCACAAACAATCTCTTTGCTCTTTCCATGGACTACTTTTTATTAAAATAATCTGCCCACCGACGCAGGGCGGGGTGGGCAGCAGGCTATATCACAGTATTCAGTACCTTGTCACTCTGTTCTTTACGGAACTGCTGGAGCTTGATCGCCAGCGATTTATCGTTCAGGGCCAGGATGGAGACAGCATAAAGGGCCGCATTCTTGGCGCCATCGATGGCCATGGTGGCCACGGGGATGCCGGAGGGCATTTGGACGATGGACAAGAGGGAATCCAGACCATTGAGCGCCTTGGACTTCACCGGGATGCCAATCACGGGCAGGGTGGTGAGGGCAGCGATAACCCCGGGAAGATGGGCGGCCCCGCCGGCACCGGCGATCACAATCTGGCAGCCCTTCTCCGGCAGGGAGGCCACATAATCGGCCAGAGGACCGGGATTGCGGTGCGCGCTGAGCACGCGTTTCTCGTAAGGAATGCCGAAATCGTCCAGCGTAGCGCAACAGGGGGACATCACGTCCCAGTCACTGGCGCTACCCATAATGATCGCTACTTTCATAGAAAAGAATCCACTGCAAAAATGAGTTGCAAATTTACAATTATGGCATGAGACTTACAACATCGCCGACCGTTTTTTTGTCAACACCGGTCTGTTCATAAAGATTCTCCGGGAAACACTTGCACATATTGGAATACGGCCGTACCTTTGTATGATACATTATTTCCCATGAACGCCGTTGTCAAAACCCAATTCCAGCTTCCCGGTCAAGAGTCCAAGTACACGGGAAAAGTACGCGATGTGTATACCCTCAGCAGTGGTTATCTGGTAATGGTGGCCACCGACCGTATTTCCGCCTTCGATGTGGTACTCCCGGAAGGCATTCCCTGCAAAGGGCAGGTCCTGAATCAGCTGGCCGCCCAGTTCCTGGATCTCACGGCCGATATCCTTCCCAACTGGAAGGTGGCGGTGCCAGACCCTATGGCCACCATCGGCTGGCGCTGCGAGCCGTACAAGGTGGAAATGGTGGTACGCGGCTACCTGGCCGGCCATGCCTGGCGCGAGTACAAGGCCGGTAAACGCAGCCTCTGCGGCGTTCCCATCCCCGACGGCCTGCGCGAGAACGAGAAACTCCCCCAGCCCATCATCACCCCCACCACCAAGGCGGCCGAAGGGCATGACGAGGATATCTCCCGGGAAGAAATCATCGCCCGGGGCATCGTCCCGGCCGATGAATACGAGCAATTGGAGCGCTACACCCTGGCCCTGTTCCAGCGCGGAACGGAAATCGCCGCCCGCAAAGGCCTCATCCTGGTGGACACCAAGTATGAGTTCGGCAAGAAGGACGGGCAGATCATGCTGATGGACGAAATCCACACCCCCGATTCGTCGCGTTACTTCATTGCCGAGGGCTATGCGGAGCGCCTGGAGCGCGGTGAACACCCGCGCCAGCTGTCCAAGGAGTTCGTGCGCGAATGGCTTATGGCCAACGGTTTCCAGGGACAGGAAGACCAGCAGGTGCCTGAGATGACTCCCGCTGTGGTCCGCGGTATCACGGACCGCTATATCGAACTATACGAAAAATTGAGCGACACGCCCTTCCAAAAGGCGGAGTGCGAAGACATCCCCGCCCGTATTGAAGCCAATATCCTGCACTTCCTTTCAAAGTAAATACCTATGATAGAGCGCTATTCACGCAAAATAATGCGGGACGTATGGACCGAGGAAAACAAGTTCGGCGCCTACCTGGAAGTGGAAATCCTCTCCTGTGAAGCCTGGAGCAAGCTGGGCGTGATTCCCCCCGAAGATGTAGACAAGATCCGGGCATCGGCCCGCTTTGACGTGGCCCGTATCGGCGAAATTGAGCAGCAGACCCGCCACGACGTGGTGGCCTTCACCCGTGCCGTGAGCGAAAGCCTGGGTCCGGAGCGCAAATGGGTGCACTACGGTCTCACCTCTACTGATGTGGTAGACACCGCCAACGGTTATCTGCTCAAGCAGGCCAACTCCATCCTTCTGCAGGACCTGGAGGAATTTCTGGAGGTGCTGCGCCGCCGCGCCCTGGAGTTCAAGGAAACCCCCTGCATCGGCCGCACGCACGGCATCCACGCCGACATTACCAGCTTCGGCCTCAAATGGGCACTCTGGTATGAGGAGATGCAGCGGAACCTCGCCCGCTTCAAGGCGGCCGCCGCCGGTGTCGAGGCCGGCAAGATGAGCGGCGCCGTGGGCAATTTTGCCAACATCCCTCCTTTCATTCAGGATTACGTGTGCGGGAAACTGGGCATCGAATCGGCCCGCATTTCCACGCAGGTATTGCAGCGGGACCGGCACGCCTGTTACGTGGGAACCCTGGCGCTCATCGCTTCCACCTTGGAGCAGATGGCCTTCGAAGTGCGCAACCTCCAGCGCACCGAGGTCCGTGAGGCCGAAGAAGCCTTCCGAAAGGGGCAGAAGGGCTCCAGCGCCATGCCGCACAAGCGCAACCCCATCTCCAGCGAGAACATTTGCGGCTGCGCGCGCGTGATGCGCGGATATATGGCCACGGCCTATGAGAACGTAGCCCTGTGGCACGAGCGGGACATCTCCCATTCCAGCACTGAGCGCATCGTGCTGCCGGATGCCACCGAACTGCTGGACTATATGCTCCAGCGCTTCAAGGGCATCCTGGAAAACCTGGTGGTGTACCCGGAGAATATGCTGGCCAACATCTGGCGCACCCGTGGGGTCATCTTTGCCCAACGCGTAATGAACGCCCTCATTGCCAAAGGTTTATCCCGCGAGCAGGCTTACGATACGGTGCAGCCCATCGCCATGGAGGCCTGGACGCAGAACAAGGACTACAAGATCTTGCTGGAGGCGTCTCCCGCCGTCATGGGACTCCTGTCCAACGCAGAGCTGGACAGCTGCTTCACGCTGGACTACTATTTCAAGAACGTGGACGAGATTTTCTCCCGCGTAGGAATTGCCTAACGGATTACGGTGGCGTCGCGGTCCGGTCCCACGGATACGATTTTGACCTTAACACCCGTTTCCGCTTCGATAAAGCGGATGTATGCCTTGAAGGCCTCGGGGAAATCCTCGTAGCGGCGCAGGTTGCTCAGCGGGGTTTTCCAGCCGGGGAATTCTTTGTACACGGGCGTCACGTGGGCACCGCCGTCGTAGGGGAAACTCTCCGTCAGATGATTTCCGTCTTTGTAGGCCACGGCCACCTTGATGGTGTCGAAATTGTCCATCACGTCGGATTTCATCATAATGAGGTCTGTGACGCCGTTCATCATCACGGTGTATTTGAGGGCCACCATATCCAGCCAGCCGGTGCGGCGGGGCCGTCCGGTGGTGGCGCCGTATTCGTGGCCGATGGCACGCAGCTTCTCTCCGTCGGCGTCAAAGAGCTCCGTGGGGAAAGGGCCGCTGCCCACACGGGTGCAATAGGCCTTGAAGATGCCGTACACGCGGCCTACGCGGGAAGGGGCTACGCCCAGTCCGGTGCAGACGCCGGCCGATAAGGTATTGGACGAGGTGACAAAGGGATAGGTACCGAAATCGATATCCAGCAGCGAACCCTGCGCACCTTCGGCCAGGATGGGGGCATGGGCTTTTAAGGCCTCGTTGATATAGACTTCGCTGTCAATGAAAGGGAAACGCTTGAGCTGCTCCACAGCCTGGAACCACTGTTGCTCATACTCCGTGATGTCGTACCGGAAGTCATATTGTGCCAAAAGACCGAAATGCTTCTGTTTGAGCGCATTGTACTTGTCCTTAAAATCCGGGGAAAGGATGTCCCCCACGCGCAGGCCATTTCGGCCCGTCTTGTCCATATAGGTGGGGCCGATGCCCTTGAGCGTGGAACCAATCTTGGACTTTCCCTTGGCGGCCTCACTGGCGGCGTCCAGCATCCGGTGCGTGGGAAGGATCAGATGGGCGCGTTTGGAAATCTTCAGTTTATCGCCGATGGAGCCCACCCGTTGCTCGATGGCGTGGACTTCCTCCAGCAGGATTACGGGGTCGATGACCACGCCGTTGCCAATCACATTCACCGTTCCTTCGCGGAAAATGCCGGAAGGAACCGTATGGAGGACGAAGCTGTCTCCGTCAAAGACCAGCGAATGGCCGGCGTTGGGGCCACCCTGGAAACGGGCCACCACTTTGTAGGACGGTGTTAATACGTCCACTACCTTTCCTTTTCCCTCATCTCCCCATTGGAGACCCAGTACCACATCCAATTTGTTCTGTTCCATGTATTACTGTTCGTTAATCATACAAATGTAGCGATTTTACGGCACTTCTGCAACAGGGCTGCCGGGTTTGGCCGGGTGTGCCGCCTCGGCACAAAAAGGGCATTCTACGGCGTTCTGCTTGCCGAGGCGGAGAGGTAACAATGGCCGATGACGGTCTTTGTCGCAAAAAAGGCCGAAAATGCGCGCTCGGCCGTCAAGCTTGACGGTCTTTGTCACGAAAATGGCCGAAAACGCGACAAAGAACGCAAAAGGAGGGAGGAGCAAGCGAAGGCGTGGATGTAAACGCTTGAAGCACAGCATAATAGATAATTGACTCCCCACCAAAATAGAGGGGAGTCAAATCGTTATTCGTTTGATAATCTTGATGTTACGTCCACGGGACCACCTTACAGATCCCCTTCGTCATCTGGCAGCCCCATTGGCCGTGGCAGCTAACAGATTGAATATCAGTATACTCCGCTATTTTCCTCGTTCAAAAATCGAACGAGGAATAGCATTCAAGAAGTTGGTAATCAGTAAGATAGTTGTCACAGCCAAGCCTGGCCGTGGCCACGGAATGGCGGCTACAGAGCTTTCAGCCACAAGATGCTGTCGGGGCCTTCGTTAAACAGCAGGTCCAGACAGCTCAGCCCGGGCGTGAAGCCGCCCATGCGATCCCGGAAAACCTGGTAGTACGGCCGCGCAAGCCCCAGAGAGTCCAAAACAGCATCCGGTTTCTTAGGATGAATGACAAATCGATAGTCTTCGAGTGTGGTATCTGGAAGGGAGAACTCCCGCGTGGACTCCAGCTCGCACGCGATACGCATATTATTTAATAGGAAGCGGATGGTAGAAAGATTCAGCTCCCATAGGGTGGCGGGCTGTGCCTCCATAAGCGCGAACAAGTCGTCCCGGTAATAATCATAGTAGGCCGATGTCTGGTAGGCGGCATCCAGCGCACGCTCGGTGCGCAGCACCCAGGGGGTGGAATAATCCACGCGGATATTCCGGATGGCCGATGAGACGCTGTGCACCACCGGCACCTGCAGCATCTGCACACCGTCTCCGGCCAGGATGTAACAGCGGTTCCGATAGCTTTGCTTCTGGTAGTTTTCGCACGCTTCCAGCAGCACAAGAGACGGCAAAACCCTGTCCGGGGACAGGGTCATATCCTTGGCGGCCAGGGCGAACCAGGCCAGGGGAGGGAAGTATGCGGTGGAAAGGAGCACTAGCGGGAGGGACGCAGCTTGGGAATGATGCCCCGCTTAGATGAGCGGATAAAGCGCAAAATGGTATCCCGCTGCTCCGTGGCCGGGAAATTCGCTTCGATGTACTCCACGGCCTGGCTCACGTTCATGCCCTTGAAATAGATGGTATCGTAGATGTCCTTGATTTCGTTCACCTGTTCCTCGGTGAATCCCCGGCGCAGCAGGCCCACCCGGTTAACTCCTTCAAATACAACGGGCTCGCGACCGGCCAGGACATAAGGCGGGACATCCTTGGTAATCTTGGCATAGGCGCCTACAAAAGCGTGGGTGCCAATCCGGGAGAACTGGTGGGTACCGGATTTGCCGCCGCAAACCGCCCAATCGTCCACATCCGTTTCGCCGGCCAGGCCCGCGTAACTCACAATGATGCAATGCCGGCCGATTTGGCAGTCGTGCGCCACATGGGCATAGGACATGATCAGGGTGTCGCTGCCGATGCGTGTGACGCCCTTACCGCTGGCCTTGGTGCCCCGGTTCACGGTGGCGCATTCGCGGATATTCACGCGGTCGCCAATCTCCACCCAGGATTCCTCACCTTCAAACTTCAGGTCCTGCGGGATGGCCCCCACCACGGCCCCCGGGAAGATGGTGCAGTCCTGGCCCATTTTCACGTGGTTGTATACGGAAGCCCCGTTCAGGATGCGGCAGCCGTCGCCAATCTCGGTGTTGGCGTCTACATAGGCGAAGGGTCCTATCTCAATATTGTCCCCCAGCTTGGCCGCGGGGTCTACATAAGCAAGCGGATGAATCTTGTTCATACTGTGTTATTTAAGCAAGGATCTCAGCGCTTTGGCCGCCTTGGTGTTAATGGTGTGGCCGCTTTTATAGGCCGATATCCGGGCGTTGAGGTAGCCGCCAGCCAGGAGTATGTCACCCAGCAGATCCAGCAGTTTGTGGCGGCCACATTCGTCGGCGAAATGCAGTACGGGATTCCCCATATAACCTTCGTCGGTGACTACCAGCGCATTGTCCAGGTCTCCGCCCTTGATGAGGTTGTTCTTGATCAGCGCTTCAATTTCGCGGAAGAAACAGAAAGTACGGCATACGCCAATCTCGGTAGCGTAGTCTGTCTGAAGGTCCCAGTGGGCGCGCTGGATACCCAGGACGGGAGAATTGAAGTCCACGGTGACATCGACCGAGGGGGCATCGGCCGGCTCGATCCGGACCCAGGAGCCGCTGCGCGGGTCCTTAACTTCCAGGCAATAGGGGATGTCGATGAAGCGGCGCGGCACACCCTGGTCTTCCAGACCGTCCTTCAAGATAGCTTCGCTGTACGGGCGGGCGCTGCCATCCAGGATGGGTACTTCCCGGTTGTCCAGCTCGATGAGCGCGTTGTCCACGCCCAGCCCCATGAGGGCACTCAGGATGTGCTCCACCGTCACGGCCTCGGCCCCGTTATGGGAGAGGGTAGTGCTGCGGGCGGTATTGGTGACAAATTCTGCCAGCGCCTCAACCACAGGTTTATCCTGAAGGTCTATCCGCCGGAAACGGATACCGGTGTTGGCGGGAGCAGGCAGGAGCATCATGTGGACATAGGTGCCCGTATGGAGCCCCTTGCCCTCGAAGTGGTATGCCTGCTTGATGGTATGCTGGTTCATTTTCATTCGGTGGCTGCGCGTTTGAAAAGGGCATAGGCTTTGATGAACTGGCGCGCATCGATCGCAGGCGAGCCATGCAGCACCTGGCCATCCTTGCGGACGTTGCCGCTCACGCCGCCCTGTGCCAGGACGGTGGTATGGTCGGCAATCTTCAGATGCCCGGCAATGCCCACCTGGCCGGCGAAAATGCAGTATTTGCCCACTACCGTGGAGCCGGCGATGCCTGTCTGGGCCGCCATGGCCGTATGGTCGCCGATAATCACGTTGTGCGCAATCATGCACAGGTTGTCAATCCGTACGCCGTTGCCGATGATGGTGGATTCCATCTGCGCCCGGTCTACGGTGCTGTTAGCGCCAATCTCTACATCGTTGCCAATAATCACATTGCCCAGATGCTCGATTTTCTCCCAGCTGCCGTCCGGGCGCGGGGCATTGCCGAATCCATCGGCCCCGATGACCACGCCGCTGTGCAGGATCACGTTGTCGCCGATGATCATACCGGGATAGATGCGCACGCCGGGATAGAAAATGCAGTTCCGGCCGATGCGGCAGTTGTCGCCGATGAACACCTGTTCGTGGATGACGGTGTTGTCGCCGATCACCGTGTGCCGTCCCACATAGGAGAAGGCGCCCAGGTACACTTTCTTGCCAAACTTTGTGCTCAGGAACCATCGGGCCCGGAGGCTGCGGTGGCGGCGGGCTTTCTTCTTTTTCTCGGCCACGTATTTGAGGAGTTCCGCAATGGCGTTATAGGCGTTGTCCACGCGCACCAGCGTGGGAGTCACCGGCTGCTTAGGTTGGAAATCCTTGTTTACGATGAGAATGGAAGCCTGGCTGGTATAGACGAAGGGCTCGTACTTGGGGTTGGCGAAAAAGCTCAGCGTTCCCGGTTTGCCATGTTCAATCTTGGCAAACTGGGTGGCCCTGGCGTTCTCATCGCCCTCTACCGTGCCTTTCAGCAGTTGGGCTAAAAATTTGGCGGTTAAATCCATTAGATCAAAGGTTCTGCCGTCATGGCGGCGGGCTGAGGAATCCCCATCAGTTTCAGGATGGTGGGAGCCACGTTGCACAGGGCGCCATCCTTCACTGTTTTCACGGCGTCCCCGGCGTTGATTACCACAAACTGCACGGTGTTCAGGGAGTGCGCGGTGTTGGGCGTACCGTCGGGGTTCACGGCAAAGTCTGCGTTGCCATGGTCGGCGGTGAGGAGCACCACGTAGTTGTGCTCGATGGCCTCTTCCACCACGCGGCCCACCAGTTTGTCAATACAGGTGACGGCCTGGGTGATGGAGTTGTAGATGCCGGTGTGGCCCACCATATCGCCGTTGGCGAAGTTCAGGATGATCATATCCTGTTTCTCGGAGCGGATCTGGTCGATGAGTTTTTCGGCCACTTCCGGAGCGCTCATCTGGGGCAGGAGGTCATAGGTGGGAACCTTGGGGCTGTTCACCAGGATGCGGTCCTCGTTCTCGAACACGGTCTCACGGCCGCCGTTGAAGAAGAAGGTCACGTGGGCGTATTTCTCGGTTTCGGCAATGCGCAGCTGGTGCTTGCCGGCCTTGGAAACGGTTTCTCCCAGGGTGTCCTGCACCAGTTCCTTGTCGAAGAGGATATGGACGCCCTTGAACGAAGCATCGTAGGGGGTGAGGCAGCAATAGTAGAGCGGAATGGTGTGCATGCCTTCTTCCGGCATATCCTGCTGCGTAAGGACGGAGGTGAGTTCGCGGGCTCTGTCGTTGCGGAAGTTGTAGAAGATGATGGCGTCGCCTTCCTCAATGGTGGCCACGGGCTTGCCGTTCTCCGTTACCACGATGGGCTTGATGAACTCGTCGGTGATTTCGGCGTCGTAGCTGGCCTGGATGCCTTCCTGGGCCGATTCAAATGCGGCGCCCTTGCCTTCCACCAGCAGGTCATAGGCCTCTTTCACACGGGCCCAGCGTTTGTCGCGGTCCATGGCGTAGAAGCGGCCGCAGACGGATGCCACCTTGCCGGTGGTTTCGGCCATCTTCTCTTCCAGCTCCTTCACGAAGCCCAGACCACTGCGGGGGTCTGTGTCGCGGCCGTCCATGAAGGCGTGGACATAAACTTTGTCCAGGCCCTCTTCCTTGGCTACGCGCAGGAATTCGTATACGTGATCCAATGAACTGTGCACGCCGCCGTGCGAGGTAAGCCCCATCAGGTGCAGTTTCTTGCCGCTCTGCTTCACATAGTCGTAGGCGGCCTTGATCTCCTTGTTCTCCAGCAGCTTGTGCTCCCGGCAGGCAATGTTGATCTTCACCAGGTCCTGGTATACCACGCGACCGGCACCCAGGTTCATATGACCTACCTCGGAGTTGCCCATCTGGCCGTCCGGCAAACCCACGTATTCGCCGCAGGCCTGCAGGTGGCCATAGGGATACTTTTCCCGAAGGGCGTCAATGTTGGGGGTGCCCATCGTCCAGATAGCGTTGGAATAGTCGTGGCGGCCTTCGCCCCAACCGTCCAGGATCATCAGTAAAACTTTTCTTTCCATATGTAATGTTTTTTGTATCAGAAAAATACAGCTGCTTTTTAGGCAGCCTGCAAAGTTACGAATTTTTTGTGGAAATCCGAAGGATTTGGCGGGTGGATTTTGTGACCCGGACGCTGTGGTCGATGCAATAGGGGATTACCGCCAGCACATGGTGGGGGTCATTTTCGCTTTTCAGGAGTGGCACGAAGGGTTTCTCATCGGTCGGAATGTGGTGGTCCGTAAACCAGTCCTGCATCTTCTTGCGGCCCGGCGCGCCCAGCGGCCGGATCCAGTCGCCGCTTTCCCATCGGCCTTCCACCACGGCCCCCGCTTTATCAGCATCCAGAATGAGCACCCCCTCCGGCTGCTTCACCGGCTGCGTCCCGTCCCACGCTTCCTCTGTCACCTCGAACTCTTTCTCGGAGGGAGTGTTGTCCTCAGAACCTTTGGCCACCCTCGGCCGAATTAGAGGGAGGGGCCCGCCGGCGGAGCCGGTGGGAGGGACGAGGAGCGAAGCGACGAAGGGTTCTGAGGACAATACTCCTGCAGAGATTTCTTCGGCAAAGCGTTCCATGTCACGGTTCAGGGTCTGGACAAAAGAGGGATTGATTTCCCGGAAGACGGGGAAGACCAGGTTCCGGATCTTGTTGCGCTTGAAGTCATTGGAGGCATTGCTGCTGTCTTCGCGCCAGGTGAGCCCGTGCTCCCGGGCGAAAGCCTCGATGTCTTCCCGGGTCATGCCCAGCAACGGCCGCAGCAGGGAGATGTGGGCAAAATCGGGATCCGGCAGAAAACCGGAGGCCTTCATCCCCACGATGCCCCGGAGTCCTGTTCCCCGCAACAAGTTGAGAATGAGCGTCTCGGCATTGTCATTGGCATTGTGCGCAACCGCCACGGCCGAATAGCCGAATTTCTGGCACAACTGCCCGAACCAATGATAACGCAGCTGCCGCGCCGCCATTTCCACGGAAATCCCCTGAGCCGATGCAAACGCCTGCGTTTCAAATTGTTTCACATGAATTGGAATACCCCTGGCCGATGCCCACGCGCGCACGAACGCTTCATCGGCATCGCTTTCGGCCCCGCGCAGCCCGAAGTTGCAGTGGGCAATGGCGAAAGGCCCGCCTTCCAGACGGACCTTTTCTGCGAGGCACATGGAATCAACCCCTCCGCTGACAGCAACCAGGAGCATCTTCCTTACATTTTCTTGGAGATGGAATAAGTGAATCCGAATTCCAGAAACTCTTTGAACTGCACGCCTTTACCCTGTCTCCCATCTTCTTTGGTGAGGGTGACCCTGGGGTCATAAATGAGGTTGGTGGACAAGGTGAGGGCAAAGAACTTGCGCAGCTTCCAGAACACCTTGTTGTCCCAGGTCATGCGGGGTTCCATCTTGGGGGTGAGGTAATTGTAGAAGGCGGTAAACTGGGTGGAATAGGAAAAGTTGTCGTTGATGACCCACGCCATATCAATCTTGAGCTGGGTACCGAATTCAAAGCGGAAGGAGTTGTAGTTCTCTCCAACCGTGGGGTCCAGATCCGGATTCTTCAGATCCATACCATAGGTTTTCCGCAGTTCCGGGATGGTCACAACGACACCGCCGCCGGACAGGGGCGCCAGGTTCAGGGAGAACCAGGGAGCCGGCGTCCACAAGGCACCGATACCCAGATTAAGATAAGCGGGGGAGAGGTGACCGGATTTCAGGACCCGGGCATTCCGCCAGTCTTTCCGGGTGGGTTCGATGACATTTCCTTCTGCGTCCGTGGTGGTGGCCGGCGTCTTGTAAGTGTAATTGTTGCCGAACTGGTTCTTGAAATCAAGACTGGCCGAATAGGACAGGTTTTTCACCGGGGTCTGATAGCCCCACTTGGATTCAAAATAAATCCGGTCCTTATTGGTCTGGAGAATGGGTTTGTCGGCGCTCCAGAGAAAACCGTAATCAAATTGCAGACGGGTGGTTCCCTGCGTCTTCCCTTTTTCAAAATGGGCGCGGGCATCCACATTGGCGGCCAGGGACACATTATTGTAACCGCCTGCCGCCCACTGGCTCAGGTAGGTTTGGCCGAAATTGATATTGGTGTGGATGGAATTGGTCCAATACCTGGGCTTTTCCACTACCTCGGGCTTGTCTTCCGCCGCACTGAGCGCCGCAGCTGCCGCAGCCGCAGCTTCCTGCGTATTCTGTGCTTGCGCGAAGAGGGTTACGGCCGCCAGGCCAAGGCTTAACAGGATTCTTTTCATGTTAGTAGCTTCTAGCAAATAGTACCCGCTGGTGGGAAGGCTTGCCGGTGTAGATGCACTTGCCTTCTTCCATGCAAACGGCGCTGTCCACGGGGATGCACCGGATGGTGGCTTTGGTCTCTTCCTGGATCTTGGCTTCTGTTTCGGCCGTGCCGTCCCAGTGGCAAAGCAGGAGACCGCCTTTCTCAATCTCTACCTTGAAATCTTCCCAGGTGTCCACCTTGCGGATGGAAGCATCGCGGAAAGCCAAGGCCTTGTTGTAAATGTTCTGCTGGATATCGTCCAAAAGGCCGATAATACGGTCTTCCAGGCCTTCCAGGGGTTCGGAAATCTTTTCCAGGGTGTCGCGGCGGGCCACCTCTACGGTGCCGTTCTGGAGGTCGCGCGGGCCCATGGCCAGGCGCACCGGAACGCCCTTGAGCTCCCATTCTGCAAATTTGAAGCCGGGACGCAGGGTGTCGCGGTCGTCGATCTCTACGCTGTGGCCCTTGGCTTCCAGAGCCTTCTTGACTTCGTACATTTTATCCAACACGGCATTGTGCTCTTCCTCGCTCTTGTAGATGGGAACCATCACCACCTGGATGGGGGCCAGGGCAGGAGGGAGTACCAGGCCGTTGTCGTCGCCGTGGGCCATGATGAGCGCGCCCATCAGACGGGTGCTGACGCCCCAGGAAGTGGCCCAGACATAGTCCAGCTTGCCTTCCTGGTTGGTGAAGGTGACGTCGAAGCTCTTGGCGAAATTCTGGCCCAGGAAATGGGAAGTACCGGCCTGCAGGGCCTTTCCGTCCTGCATGAGGGCCTCGATGGTCATGGTGTCCAGGGCGCCGGCAAAACGTTCGCCGGGGCTCTTGTGACCCACCACCACGGGCAGGGCCATCACCTCACGGGCAAAACGGGCATACACGTTCACCATCTGCTCCTTGCGGGCTTCGGCCTCCTGGGCGGTGGCGTGAGCGGTATGGCCTTCCTGCCACAGGAATTCGGCCGTGCGCAGGAACAGGCGGGTACGCATTTCCCAGCGCACCACGTTGCACCATTGGTTGCACAGGATGGGGAGGTCCCGCCAGCTGTGTACCCAGTTCTTGTAGGTATTCCAGATGATGGTTTCCGAGGTGGGACGAACGATGAGTTCCTCTTCCAGTTTGGCGTCCGGATCCACCACGATACCGTTGCCGTCCGGCGCATTCATGAGCCGGTGATGGGTGACTACGGCGCATTCCTTGGCAAAACCGGCCACGTGCTCCGCCTCCCGGCTGAAGAAACTCTTGGGGATGAACAGCGGGAAATAGGCGTTCTTCACACCGGTTTCCTTAAACATCCCGTCCAGGATGTGCTGCATCTTTTCCCAGATGGCATAGCCATAGGGCTTGATCACCATGCAGCCGCGCACCGCGGACTGCTCTGCCAGATCGGCCTTTACAACCAGGTCGTTGTACCACTGGGAGTAATTGTCGGAGCGTTTTGTTACCTCTTTAGCCATACGTGTATTTGCTTTTTTTCGTTTTTGTGCGTAATATTGTCTGTTGAAAGGGGATTAAAAGGTATAAAAATTGCAGAAATCCCTTTTTAACCCGGCGTTCCGGGCACAAAGATACTTAATTTTATTGGATTAAAGGAGGTACTGACAATGAAAAAGCGTTTTTTGGCCTATGCGGCTGCGGCCTTCGTCGCCCTGGGTTGCTCTTCCACGAGCCAGCTCCGGACACAGGTCTACGATGACGGTGTCTACTCCCGTCCTACTACTGTCACGGTTAAGGAAGTAGCCGTGACGGATGCCGAAATGGATAATCTTCTGGCCGAGAGCAAAGGCTCACAGGCCTATATCATCAACAATCAGGGAGACACCCTGGTGGTCCCAGCAGGTAAGAAGGTTCTGTTCAATCCCGGCACAGAACTGGTGGTGGTGAATTCCCCGGTCTGGCTGTATGAGTATTCCTGGGCATTCCGCCCCTGGTATATGAGGAACTTCACTTCTTACTGGTACAGCCCCTGGTATTACAATGCCTGGTACCGCAATTATTACGGCTGGCATTGGGATCCCTGGTACTGGGATTATTGGGACTATTGGTATGGTCCCACGCCTTATTCGCCCTGGTACCGTTCGGCCGCCTGGTCTTTCTGGTACGACCCGTTCTATCACTCGCCCTGGTATCCTCACCATGGCCCTTACGGCTACTATGCCCCTTATTATTACGGCGGGGGTGGCGGTCTGCCGGGCGGTTACGTTGTTAACAAGAAGGTCCCTTACGCCGGCAGCTCCCGGGCGCTGGGCGGTTCGTCCCGCTCCGGACGCAGCATTATGTCCAACCGGTATGCGGGCAGCCGCAACGCTTCGTCGGCCGCCAATTCTTCTTCGGCCCGCCGTTCAGGTGTAACCACACGCCGTGCCTCCGGCGGCTCCTCCGGTGTCACATCCCGTTCGGGCGTTACCTCTCGCTCTTCGGCCGTTACCCGTGCGCCGGCAACTGGCAGCAGCGGTGTCAGCCGTTCCTCCGGCAGCACTACGCGTTCCAGCGGCGGTGGCGTGAGTCGTTCTTCCGGCAGTTCCACTACCCGCTCCAGCGGCGGTGTGAGCCGTTCTTCCGGTAGTTCCAATTACCGGTCTTCTTCCAGCGGTAGCGTGAACCGTTCCAGCGGCAGTGGCGCAAGCCGTTCTTCCGAAAGCTATTCCCGCTCCTCCGGCAGCACCACCCGTTCTTCCGGTGGCGGATATTCCGGCGGTTCCACCGTTCGTTCATCTGGCGGCGGGTATTCCGGCGGCGGTGGCGGCGGATATTCCGGTGGCGGTGGTTCCCGTTCTTCCGGCGGCGGTGGTGGCGGCAGTTCCCGCTCTTCCGGCGGTCGCCGATAACCCTACAAATCGAAAGCAACTATGAAAAGGATATTGACGTTCATCGTGGCGGCGGTCGTACCGCTTGCCCTGTCTGCCCAAGACTGGCAGGATGCCCGTTATTTTACGGAGAATAATTATCTGGGTACCGCCCGTACCCTGGGTATGGGCAATGCCGTAACCGCTATCGGCGGAGACCCTGGTGCCGTCGGTTTCAATCCGGCCGGATCGGCCGTGGCCGGCTATTCCCAGATCGTCATCAGTCCCGGTTTCACCTTGTCCACCACACGGGCTGCCGGTGTTTTTTCGCCGGGCCTTGCCAGTGGTACGGGAACAGGAGACGTTGTGAATACCCAATACGGACGTTTTGCGCTTCCTAATTTTGGCGTAATCTTCACCCTGAACAACGGCCGTCGTTCCGGTTGGAAGCGAAGCTCTTTCGGCCTGATGGTCAACTCAACCAACAATTACACAGACAGGATAGTGGGTGCCGGTGTCAACGATGACAACTCTTATGCGGCATCGCTGGCCACTTCGGCCGAAGGATATACGGAATCGGTGCTGGGCTCCGAGAGCTGGTGGTACGATGGCAGTGATCTTTCCCATATGCCCAAGTGGATTGATATGGCCGGCTATCGCAGCGGTATGTTCAACGGAATTCCCGGAGGAGGCAACCGCTACCAGGCGGTGACGGAGGTGCGTGACGCTGCCGGCAACTGCTGGTTGGCCGCTCCGCTCTTCCAGAAGTACGGACAGCAGACCACCGGCAGCAAGTATGACATCCTGTTCAACTGGGCGGCCAATTACAATGATATCTTCTACGTGGGCGTGAACGTGGGTGTCACCACGGTCCTGTATGGCATGACGGAATATTTCCAGGAAATGCCGGAGAATCCGGACGATTTCCCGGATATCGTCTATACGGATGGAACGGTGGCCCGTTTCAATTCCCTCCAGATGAAGCACAATTACTCCTTGCGCGGAGCGGGTGCTTATGTTAAGGTTGGCGTGCTGTGGCGTCCCGTAGGCGGTCTCCGTCTGGCAGCCGCTTTCCAGTCGCCCACGCTTATGAGCTTTACCGCCCGGCAGGCCTATGCCGGAGAGGTGCTGCTCACGGGAAAATCCATCAACCCGTCCACTACACCGGAAGACTCCTGGAGCTATGGCATGACACAGCCTCTGCGCCTGAATGCCGGTGTCGCGTATAGCTTCGGCCAGGTGGCCGTCCTAAGCGCAGATTATGAAATGGTGAATTACGGATCCATCCGTTACCGCGGAGTGGGATCCGGCTCTACGCCCGGCTATCTGGAAGATGCCAATCTGGACATCAAGGATGCATTAGGCTTTGCGCATCAGTTACGTGTGGGTGCAGAAGTGAAGCCCATTCCTGCCCTGTCCATCCGTGCCGGATACAACCTGACCAGTTATGGACAGAAGAACTGGCTGGAGGCAGACTGGTCCCTGACACCGCTTACTCCGCAGGAGAAATGGTCCCTGGTCAAGCATAGCGCCTCTCTGGGTGTGGGTTATTCGTTCGGCTCCTTCTTCCTGGATGCTGCCGCCCGCGTACGGTTCTCGCCCACGGAATACATCGTCCCTTATCAGTATTATACCTACCAGACGTTCACGGACAAGCATCCGGACACCAGCGTCATCACGCCGGAAATCGCCTTCCAGAGCAGGTTCGTGGATATAATCCTGACGGCCGGCTGGCGTTTTTAGGACAATTAATCTGCCATTTTGTCAGCAAAGGAAGGCTGGCACGAAGTTCGATAAAACAAAAGGCGTTGCCCCGCTGGGGGTGACGCCATTTTTTTAACGCTAACAATTTAAAAAGGAAATACTATGGGAAAGATTATCGGCATCGACTTGGGAACCACTAATTCCTGCGTCGCAGTGATGGAAGGCAATCAGCCTACTGTCATCATCAACAACGAGGGGCAGCGCACCACCCCTTCCGTGGTTGCTTTCACGGACGGCGGCGAGCGCAAGATCGGCTCTCCGGCCAAGCGCCAGGCCATCACCAACCCCAACAACACTGTGTTCTCTATCAAGCGTTTCATGGGTGAAACCTATGACCAGGTACTCACGGAAGTGAATCGCGTCCCTTACAAGGTGGTCCGTGGTGAAAACAACACCCCGCGCGTGGATATCAGCGGTAAGCTGTATACGCCTCAGGAGATTTCGGCCATGATTCTCCAGAAGATGAAAAAGACGGCCGAAGAGTATCTGCGTCAGGAAGTGACGGAGGCTGTGATCACCGTTCCCGCCTACTTCTCCGACTCTCAGCGTCAGGCCACCAAGGAAGCCGGCCGCATCGCGGGCCTGGACGTGAAACGTATCATCAATGAACCCACCGCTGCAGCCCTGGCCTATGGTCTGGACAAGAAGGAAAAGGATATGAAAGTGGCCGTGTATGACCTGGGTGGCGGCACCTTCGATATCTCCATCCTCCAGCTGGGCGACGGCGTGTTCGAGGTCCTCTCCACCAACGGCGACACCCACCTGGGCGGCGACGACTTCGACCAGGTAATCATCGACTGGCTGGCCTCCGAATTCGCGGCCGAGAACAGCGGGATCGACCTCAAGAAAGACCCGATGGCCCTCCAGCGTCTGAAGGAAGCCGCCGAAAAGGCCAAGATCGAGCTCTCCAGCCAGACTTCCACGGAAATCAACCTTCCGTACATCATGCCGGTGGACGGCGTGCCCAAGCACCTGGTGAAGACCCTCACCCGTGCCAAGTTCGAGCAGTTGTCCGACGCCCTGTTCCAGCGCAGCATCGCCCCTTGCCGCAAGGCTTTGGAAGATGCTCACCTGAAGCCCTCCGACATTGACGAAGTCCTGCTGGTAGGTGGTTCCACCCGTATCCCTTACGTACAGGAACTGGTGAAGAACTTCTTCGGCAAGGAACCCAACAAGAGCGTGAACCCCGACGAAGTGGTTGCCATCGGCGCTTCCATCCAGGGCGGTGTGCTGGCAGGTGACGTGAAGGATGTCCTCCTGCTGGATGTGACCCCGCTGAGCCTGGGTATCGAGACCCTGGGCGGCGTGATGACCAAGCTCATCGAGTCCAACACCACCATCCCGGCCAAGAAGAGCCAGATCTTCTCTACGGCGGCCGATAATCAGCCCGGTGTGGAAATCCGCGTGCTGCAGGGCGAACGCCCCATGGCCAAGGACAACAAGCAGATCGGCATCTTCCACCTGGACGGCATTGCTCCGGCACCCCGTGGCGTGCCTCAGATCGAAGTAACCTTCGACATCGACGCCAACGGCATCCTGAACGTGAGTGCTGTGGATAAGGCCACCGGCAAGGAACAGCACATCCGCATCGAGGCCTCCAGCGGCCTGTCCGACGCAGAAATCCAGCGCATGCGGGACGAAGCCAAGGCCAACGAAGCCGCCGATAAAGCCGAGAAGGAGCGCATCGACAAGATCAACAACGCCGACGCCCTCACCTTCCAGGCCGAAAAATTCCTGAAGGAGAACGGCGACAAAGTGCCCGCCGACATCAAGGGCGAGGTAGAGAGCAACTGCAACCTCCTGAAGGAAGCCGTAAAGGCCCAGAACCTGGCCGATATCGACCGCTACTCCGAGGCCCTGAACAAAGCCTTCGAGAAGATGTACCAGGCTGGCCAGCAGGCCCAGGGCGGCCCTCAAGGCCCGTTCCAGGGTGGTCCCCAGGGCCCGTTCAACGGCGGCCCTCAGGGTCC